>JAYRVO010000085.1:0-26114 GCA_041918515.1 Chloroflexota bacterium
AACGTGAACGTTGGCGTCGGCGTTGGCGTGGGGGGGGGGGTGCGCGTTGGCGTGGGGGTTGAGGTGGGGGTTGGCGTCGAGGTGGGGGTTGAGGTGGGGGTGGGGGTGCGCGTCGGCGTCGGGGTCGACGTGCGCGTGGGCGTCTGCGTTGGCGCCTGACGGTTCTTGAAACGGATTTGGCTGCAGACAGCGCCTTCTTCGACCGTCACCACGAAGCTGGGCGCGGTGACCGGCTCCCAACCAGTTTGCATGATCTCAGAGAACACCCAACGCCCTGGCGCCAGGTCGTCGAAGCGGAAATCGCCCTCGCCATCCGTGAATTGCACCAGATCTGGCATGGCGCTGCCTTCGAAGTGGGCGTGAATCTCCCAATTCGGCAGACCGACGTGGAGATCGTCTATTTTCTTGCCCTCGACGCAGCCCAGCGGCGGATATTGCCGCCGGATCATCGGGAAGTAGAGCAGACACCGAATGCCAAAATTGACGCGGGTGGTGGCGCCGGCGCTGACAGCCGCGCTCACTGGCGACGGCGTTGTGAGCACACAGCCCGGTTGCGGCGTCGCCGAAACGCTGTACTGCCCGACGGCGACGTTGCTCCAGGGCTTGTCGCCGCCATTGTCAGTGTTCCCTGCACCTGTCTCGGTGAATTCGTTTTGGTAGCGGGCGTTGACGCCGGGCAGGTTCGGTTCGTCGCCGTCCTGTACAGCATCGCCATCGCGGTCGAAATAGACATGGGCCAGGAGATTGCCCAGGCGCCGGTTGGGAATCTCCAGCGTCGTCGTCACCCCCACGCTGATGTTGCGCTGGAAGGTGGTTCCCAGCACGGCCAGGCTGTTGGGGGGCAACGTTTCGGTCACGGTATAGGCGCCGGCCGCCAGGTTCGAGAAATCGCAGAAGCCCTGGGAGTTGGTGTTGCAGGCGCCGTTGCTGCTAAACTGGTTGCTCCACTGGATGGGCACGCCCGGCCACGGCAGATCGCCCGCATCACGGACGCCGTCGCCATCGCGGTCTTCATATTTCAGCACACGCAGGCCGCCCCGGCCCTGGTTGCCAAAACGTACGGTGGTCGTTATCTGTGTGCCCACAGCCGTCGTGACGCTGGCGGGCGTGGTGGCGACATAGCCGTTGGGCACGGTCTCCGACACGTTCCAGTTGCCCACACAGAGATTGCTCCAGCGTACATAGCCGTCGGCGCCGGTGACGCCGTTGAGGGCCGGGCTACAGGCGGCGCTGGCCTGGATGGCAACGCCGCTAAGCGGAGGCTCGCCGCCATCCTGCACACCGTTGCCGTTGCGGTCATTGAACTTGAAGACCTCCAGGCCGCCCAGGTTGCGGATGCCAAAACGCACGGTGGTCGTCAACCCCACCAGCACCTGGGTCGATACGACGGTCGGCGTCGTCGCCTCGTAGCCCGGCGGCACCGTTTCTGTCACCGTCCATGGCCCCACACAGCGGTTGGACCAGCGCAGATAGCCATCGACGCCAGTAGCGCCGCTGGCCGACTGGCCGCACGATGCTATCGTCTGGATGCCGACGTTTGTCACAGGCGGCTCGCCGACATCCTGCACGCCGTTGCCGTTGCGGTCGTTGAAAACAAAGGCCTCGAGAGCGCCCAGGCCGCGGTTGCCGAAACGCACGGTGGTCGTTACTCCCGAAGACACCTGGATCGTCACCGAGGTCGGCGTCGTCGCCTCGTAGCTGGGCGGGACCGTCTCTGCCACCGTCCACGGCCCCACACAACGGTTGGGCCAACGCACATGGCCATCGGCTCCCGTCACGCCGCTGGCCGCTTGGCCGCATGGCGCTGAAGCCTGGACGCTGACGCCGGCCAGGGGCAATTCGCCGCCATCCTGCACGCCGTTGCCGTTGCGGTCGTCGAATTTGAAGACATCGATGCCGCCGGGGATGGTGGCGTTGCCGAATTGCACGGTCGTAGTGACATCTTTGCTCACCGTCACCAGCCGTTGCGGGGGCGTCGTCGCCTGTTTGCCCGGCGGCACGGTCTCGGTCACGGTGTAGACGCCTGTGCCCAGTTGCGGATAGTTGATCTCGCCCGAGGCGTTGGTCAAGCCAAAGAAGATCGTGTCTTCGAACGGGAATGGGAACTGCGTCTGGAATATCACGTCCCTCAGGGGGGCATCGACGCCGTTGTAGACGCCGTCGAGGTTGCGGTCATCGAACTTGAAGATGCGCAACCCGCCCGTATCTTGCGAAACGAAGAAAATCGCCTGCGCCCTGGCCTCCTCGCCTACCACCGAGGTGTAGATGATCTGCACCGTGTAGCGTTCGAAGGGCAGGCCCACAGGGACGGTGTAGTTCAGCGGCAACAGATAGGGTCGGTTGACATTCAGCCCTGTGGCAAGGGAGTAGTTCTGGCTCTCGATCAAGACACCGCTCTGGTTGCGAAGCGTGAAGTTGACGTTGATGGGGTCTTTGCCCAGGCTGGGCGTGATCTGCCAGGAAATTTGTTCTGTCTGGCCCGGCCGGATGGCCGTGGCCGTGCCCGGGTCCAACGACAATGAGATGGTGGCTTCCGGCAGCGCTCCCACAACCAGGACCATACCGGCCAACAAACTCAAAGCAACCAGCAGCGCCATTGCTGGTTTTGTGAATTGCCCGAAAAGTCGGGACTTTTGACGCGCGCGCATTGTCATTTCTCCTCTGAGTGTACGAAATCCTCACAGTAGGAGACGCTGGAAATGACAAGAAGTTACGCGCCTATCTATCTCGGACCGTGGGGCTGGACGATCTCCCTTGATCGCCCAGCCCTACTTCAATCCTCAGCGTTCGATTCGGGGCAGCCACAGCCTTTGCGGTGCCGATGCATCCTGCGGCTCGACCAGGTCGTCTGCCAACTTGTCGAAGTAGATTTCGTTGAAGTGCACCTGCGGTTCTGGTTGGAACCATTCCACGGTGTTCGGATTCAGCACGACGCCGGTCATGCTGCGGATGCCGGCGGGGGTCAAACCGGCGGGGGTTTCAGCCACCAGCCGGTAGGTTTCGTAGAGGTCTGGCTCGATGATGTAGAAATTGAAGAAGCCAGCAGCATCGCTGTTCAGCGCCGTGATGTGCACGCCCGGCGCCGACTGACCAGCGTTGCGGCCATAGAGGTGTAGGCGGACGCCGCCGAGTCCGCGCGTTCTGTCGCCGAAGGGGCCGAGATAGGTGTAGCCGCGGAAGCGCCAGATTTGCTGGGTGTAGACCGTCTGTGTGTCGCACGCTTCGGCGCCCTGGCTGTCGCGCACGCACACTTTGAGGGTGTAAGTGCCAAGCTTGGCGTAGAAATGGCTACCGTGGATTTTGCCGTCGGCGCCAGCGACGTTTCCGGGTGGGCCAAAGGGGTTTTCTTCGATGAGGCCCGCCTCGACGATGCCATCGCCCCAATCGATCGTGGCGGTGTGAGTGTCGAGCGTGCCTTGATCGTGGAAGCGAGCCGGCCCGAGCTGGGCGTAGCCATTGCCCTGCAACGTGTCTTGTCGGCGCAGATCGAGTGTGGGGGCGACGTTGTTGACCGTGATGTTGTAGACAGCGGCATACGCCAGGTCGCCATTGGCGCTGGCCACCCGAAGATCGATCAGATAGGTCCCGCTGCGGGCGAAGACGTGCGTGGCCACTACAGCCCCGCCCTGGATGCCGGCCGCTTCGGGCGGAGCGCCATCTCCCCAGACGATGGTGGCCTGGTAGGGTCGCGTATCGGTGGGATCGGTGAAGGGGATGGTCAGGCGATAGAGGTCGCCTTCGTTGGTCGTGTCGCTCGATGGCATGATCACCGGGATGCGGTCGCAGCCGACCGCGCCTTCGTCGTCGCGCACGCAGGCGGCGATGACGAAGTTCCCGCGGCGGGTGTAGGTGTGACTGCCAAAGGTGACGACGCCTTCGGAGCCAGCGGCCAGGCCGGGATCGCCGCCCACGATGCCCTCGGTCAAGGCCGCGTCCTGGATGGGCGCGCCATCGCCCCAATCGATGAAAGCGGTGTGGGTGTCGAGGGTGCCGGGATCGTGGAACTGGCCGAGAGGCAGCGTCACTGTGTCGCCGGGGAGGATCGAGTAGCCGCCGGCGTTGCCGCTTCCGGTTTCGACCGCGGGGGCCACGTTGTTGGCCGTGATCCGGATGCTGCCGGCGCCGGTGCGGCCTTCGATATCGATCGCCGCCAGGTTGACGTCGAAGACGCCACTGTCGCGGTAGCGATGGTTGGCTGCCAGGTTGCCCACCTGGTTCAGACCATCGCCGAAGTTCCAGCGCGCGAGAGCGATTGACCCCAGACCGGTTCCAGCCGTGTTGCCCTGGAAAGCGACCTCATCGCCTTCGTTCACGGTGGTGTGGTTGGCGGCCAGCTGCACCGGGATGACCGAGAAGAAGAGGCCCTTTGCTCGCGTTTGGCTGACGTTGCCAGCGGCATCGACGGCCTGGGCCATGAACAGCATGTCATTGCTGACGCCGGTGATGTCGCCGCTCCAGAAATCGGAGCCTGGGTCGGGTGTCAGATCCACCGAGTTCCACACGCCGCCGGCATTGCTGGCGCCCGTGGTGTAGGTAATGAGGACTCGCTCCACCCCAGAGGCGTCTTGCACTTTGGCGGTGACGTGGGCGCTGTCAGGGGCGTTGCCCGGCACGGCTGTGACATAGGCGATGGTGGGTGGGACATATTCGTTGGCGTCAGAGTAGTACACCAGGTAGGTGGCCCGGTCGTAGAGCCGCTCGATCCCCTTGACATAAGTTTTCCCGGCGCCATCGTTGACGACGTCGGTATGGAGGAATTGGCCCAGGGTCAGCACCAGGCGTTCGCGGGCGCCGCTCGCCGTCTGAAAGCGGTTGAGCAGCGAGAGCGCGGCAGGTTGCCAGCCTTCGTAGATGAACTGCGGCTCGTAGCGATTGGTCTCGGTGACGGGCATGGTGATGACGGGATCGAAGTCGGGGATGTCCCGATAGGCGCCGCCGTGGAAGAGGGCGCCGTGGGCTATGAGCGTCAGGGGCAAGGCGCTGGCCGAAGTCACGTCGAGGTCGAGCCGGGGCTGGATGGGGTTGTAGAGCAAGGTCTGGGCGGCGCCATTGGCTGTGAAGAATTTACCGTTTGGCGTCGTCACTTCGCGCAGGGTGGGGTTGATGCTGAATGTCTGGGAGAAGAGTTGGGGAGAAAGCGGCGTTGTGCGTCCCGCGCTTGCGAGCGTCCCCTGCGTCACCTCAGCCGCATCTGCCTGCGGCGTTGTCGGCGAAGGGGGCAGGGCCACCTGGTACATTGGCAAACCGTAGAGAGTGACAACGTAGAGGGCTTTTTCGTTGTAGGGGCCATAGGTGCCGATGCTGGTCAAGGCATAGTCCTGTTTGGCCCGCAGGAGGGCATCGCCCACGGCTACTTCTGCCGCTGCTTCCGAGCGCAGGTTCTGCACGAAACCAGTCATAATCTCCTCGTTCAGGGCAATGCCGGCATCGTCGCCGTAGCCAAAGCCGGTGTTGCCGATCCACACAGCTTGCTTTTGGGCAAAGGCTTGCGCCCAATCGAGGGCGGCGAAGGGCTGGGCCGAACAGGCGTCGCACTGGTTGAGGCCGGAATGGCAGCCGACCGAGAAGTTGAGGCTGCCGGAAAGGTTGGCGGGCGACTGCATCAGCTCGGCGGCGCTGACGAGGCCGTTGGCATCGCCAGGTGTGCGCTGGGCCGGGGCGAGCAGGTAGTGCGAGAAGTGAGCGTTGAGCGAAGTCAGGTCGAAGCGGGCGCTGGGGTTCAACCAGGTTTGGCGCAGGTCGTTCGCCGTCCATTGGTCGTCGATGACGGCGGTCGTGCTCAGCCCGCGCGCGGTCAGGGCGTCGGCCATGGCGGTCGAGCTATCCTGCAAGAAGCTGTAGCCAAAGACCAGGCCGGTTTGCGCCTGCAAGCGGCCGTTGCGCGCGAGATACGCGGCCATCTGACCGGCAATCTCGTCCGGGGTTTCGACCAGACGCCCGGTGGCATAGACGGGCACGTAGAGCGGGCGCCCCTTGAGTTGCGAGGGTTGCAGGTCGCCGTAGAAATCATCGGTCAGGAGGTAGCCCAGGCGCAGGCTGGCAGCCACGGCGCTGTCCTCACGCAGCAATGACTGGCTGGCGTATTCCTTCTCGTTGGCGGTCTGCACCACATCCTGGATGCGACGGAAGGGGATGATCTCGTCGTTGCCAGCGATGACCAGATACTTGAGACCGGGCAGGTTGGCTGCCTCATGCAGCACCAGGTCTTTGATGGCGCCAGAGACGGTGTTGGCTGCTTCGGGGTCGCAGACGTTGCCATCCCAGGCAGCAAAGGCGGCAGATACGGAGTCGTCCAACTCCACCGGCACGACCTTGCCCTTGACCGAGTCATGGGCTGCCAAATCCCACAGGCTTTGGATCAGGCGAGCCGTGGGCGCGGAGCCATAAAGTTGCTCGAAGCGCAGCTTGTTCACCAGGATCAGGGTTTGGGTCTGTGCAGATGGCCAGGGTTCGTAGGTGATGCCCGGCAAACCGCTGAACGGCAAGGCCCGCGTGCAGCCGGGGATAGGCGCGGGCGGCTGCACCTCGATCTGTAGCTTGTAGGGATCGGCGCTGTAAGCGCCATTGTTGCCCACCACGAGGACATAGTAATGGTCGGCGGCGTACAAGGATGTATCCGAAACCTGCTCATCTTCCGTGCCCAGGTGGAACGAGTGCGAAACGATAGGCACATTCTGCAACGGAATGTTGTTTAATAGGATGTTCTGCAAGCCCACGTTTTGCAGGGGAACGTTCTGCAAAGGCACGTTTTGCAGGGGAACGTTCTGCAAAGGCACGTTTTGCAGGGGAACGTTCTGCAAAGGTACGTTTTGCAGGGGAACGTTCTGCAAAGGTACGTTTTGCAGCGGTAAATCCTGGATGGGCACGTTCTGCAAGGGGAGGTCGTTGGGCGGCGCGTCGTTGGGGATGTCAGTAGGGCGGAAGAGGAGGATGTCGTAGTCAGCAGGCAGGTTGGTCAGGCGGAAAGTGACGGTGGAGCCACGCTGGGCAGGAATCGGCAATTTGAAGAAATCGATGTCGTCCGGGCTGCTGATGTAGGATTGCACCTCGCCCGGCCCCACCAGCTGCGCCTCGGTCCAGGCGTCGTTGGTCTCGAACGTATCGGTGAATTGGACATCGCGACTCACCGGCCCGCTCAGCATCGATGTATTCCCGGCGGCATCCACTGTGGCGGCGGTGACGTTGCGTCCCAGCAACGAGCCGAGGAAGACGAAGTGGCCGTTGGCGTTCACGGTGGTGGCGCCCAAATAGAAGTGGGCCTGGTTGGCATCATCGCCGAAGATCTGGATCGTCGCGCCCGGTGCGCCTTTGCCCGAAACCTCGCTCCCGCTGGCTCCGGCCACTTGCGGCGGCGCCAGATCGAGGTTGCCGCCAGCGAGGGTGTGGATGGCGAGGCCGCCGTTCTTGTAGATGGCATTGCCGAACACCAGGTTCTCCGTCCCGCCGTCCACGCGCACACCGTCGCGCCGGTTGTGGGCGATGGTGTTTCCGGCGCCGTGCTCGGCCCCGCCGATGCTGTTGCCGTGCGCGTCGTGGTCGATGAGGATGCCATCCTGAGCGTGACCCAAATCGATGCCGAACAGATTCACACCGATGAAATTGCCCAGGATGCGGTTCGCCGACGAGCCATCCGTGATGTAAATTCCGTGCTCGCGATTCCCGGCGATGAGGTTGGCGGCGGCCAGGTCGGTTCCACCGACCGTGTTGTTGTCAGCGCCAACAAGACTGATCCCGACCTGATTGCTCAAAGTCTTGATCGTGCTCAGGTCCACGCCGATGAAATTGCTGAGGATGATATTGTTGGCTGCGGAGCCGCCAGCGCCGCGGATGGCGATGCCGGCGCCACTGTTGCCGGAGATGAGGTTGCGTTCGCCGCTGGTGGGGCCGCCAACGACATTGTTGCTTGCGCCGAGGATGGCAATGCCGACGCCGTTCGGCAACGCTTGCAGGCCGGTTGCGTCGGCGCCGATGAAGTTGCCGAGCACCTTGTTGTCAACAGCGGCGGCGCCAGAGATGAGCACGCCGGTAGTATTGCCGGAGATGAGATTGCTGGTGCCCGCCGCCGAACCGCCAACGATATTGCCGGCGCTATCGCCGATGAACACACCGGCGTTGGCATTCGGGCGGGCGCTGGCGCCATCCGGCGAAGCGCCGATCACGTTGCCTTCGATGCGATTGCCGCCAGCGCCAGACATGCCAATGCCGTTGGCAGCAAAGCGGTTGATGATCAGCCCGCGCACGGTGCTGTTGCCGGCCGTGATTGTTAGCCCGTTGGTCGCGCCAGCTTCCAAACCGCTCAGCTCGATTTGCCCATCCGGCTCGGTGCTGCCGTCGATGATTACTGGGTCACTGATGGGGGGCAGGGGAGAGGCCGGTTGGATGGTGTGCAATCCAGCGCCGGGGATGAAAAAGTGGATGGCATCAGGCGCGCCGTCGTTGGCGCGGGCGTTGGCAGCGATGATGGCTTCGCGCAAAGAGCAATGCAGCGTCGTACAGCGATCATCGTTGAGGTCATCGGTGGTGTTGACAGTGAAGATGGGGCCAGGTTGCAGGGTCAGTTCGCGCGAGCCAGCCAGGGCGAATTCGTAGAGGTGGTTGAGAAGGAGGGTGAGTTTGTTGCTCAGAACATCGCGCACGCAACCCACGCAAGGAAGCAAGCCTTTCCAGCCAGCGCCGTCCCAGGCATAAAGGTTGAGGCTGCGCTCGTCGAAGACGCCGGCATTCTGCCAACTGCTGTCGGTGTAGCTGACGGACAGGGTGTAGGGCATCAGCATCTGGCTGACGGGTTCGCCGCTGCTGTTGGCGGCGTGCATGAGAAAGCCGGGGCCGGTATAGGCCAGGTCGCCGAGGTCGAAGGGCGGGGCGCCGAAGCGTTTGGTGTAGGTGACGATGGTCTGGCTGCTGACCGAGCCAGGAGGGAAGTCGAGGGTGATGTTGCCATCCACGCCGGTCAAGTGGCCGCTTTGGCCGGGATCCAGCACCGTCCAGGTGTCGTGGATGGGGGTGGGCGTCGGAGTGGGCGTGGGAGTGGCTGTCGGCGTGGGTGTGGGGGTGGCCGTGGGGGTTGAGGTCGGGGTGGGGGTGGGGGTGTTGGTGGAGGTGGGGGTTGGCGTGGGGGTGGCTGTGGGCGTCCGCGTCGGGGTGGGAGTTGGGGTGCGCGTGGGAGTGGGGGTGGGAGTGCGCGTGGGGGTGGCGGTGGGGGTGGGCGTCGCTGTAGGCGTCGCTGTGGGCGTCCACGTGGGGGTGGGAGTGGGGGTGTTGGTGGGTGTGGGGGTGGGAGTGCGCGTGGGGGTGGGCGTCGCCGTGGGCGTGGCTGTGGGCGTGGCTGTGGGCGTCCACGTCGGGGTGGCTGTGGGGGTGTTGGTGGGTGTGGGGGTGGGGGCGGGAACGAGGGGGCTGCCGCCGATGCCGCTCAGGGCCAGGATGAAGGTGTTGGGTTGGCCGCTGGCGGCGGAACCGGGTTTGCTCGGTTGTCCCAGGCTGTAGGCTTCGGCCCCGATCCAGCCGAGGGCGTCGAAGGCTTCGCGCTCGCTGCCGGCGGCGCCGTAGAAGATGCGGAAGGTGCGTTGGGCGCCGGGGGCCAGGTCTCCGAAATTCAGGTCGAAGAGCGCTCCTTGATCGGCGGGGCCGAAATCGATGAAGGAGCCGGTCTTGCCGCGGTCGGAGGGGCCGGCAAGGGGATTGGCGGAGGCGAGGCCGTCGTTGCTGGTGAAGATGAGGGCGGGACTGTCGCCGGCCTGGAGGGTGGCGTATTCGCTGAAGGCGGTGGGTTCTACATCCCAATCGACCACGCGGCGATAGCGCAATGACACGGTTTGGGCGGAGATGTTGGTGATGGCGATATCGATCTGGTAGATGTTGGTGATGGCGACATCGATCTGGTAGAGGTTGGGGACAAAAGCGGGGTGGAAGGCATGGGTGATGCGCAGGGTGCGGGTCATTTCCACGGTCGAGGTCGCCTGTGTGGCGTCGGCGGTAAAGTTGACCACCGCCAGATTGACGACGCCTTTGTCGCGGTTGGCCCACCCTGCCAGGCCGGTGGCGGCATCGGCCACGCCCCAGCCTTCGGCCGGGCGGTCATGGCCGATGCCTTCGTTGCCGGTCGGCAGGTAGCGGACGCCGACGATGCGGCTGCCGAGGACGGTCGAGCGGGGTCCGCCGGGGACGTTCAGATCGGCCGTGGGGTTGACGCCGAGCATGAGCACGCTGTTGCTCAGGAAGGCGCCGGGGCCGGTGTCAGCGTGCGCGCCCTGGATCGGCCCGAAGCTCGCAAACCAAAAGGATACGAGGATGGCGATGACCATCCACGGAAGGCGGCGCTGTCGCAACATGGGCTTCCGAGACATTGTTTTCTCCAGTGTGGCTGTGTGGTTTTACAGAAATGGCGCCCAATGGCCAATTCCGATGAAAATAGCCGCTATCGCAAGGGGCTACACCTGGCCCCGATCAAGGGCGCTCAGGGTAGGGGCGGCAGACAGTAATTGTAGGGGGCGGCGTAGTTAGCGGCAAATTGGGACTCGGTGGTTCCATTTTGCGCTGGATGCCCAAACAATCGTTTGCTCCGCCCCCCGATTGGTGCTATCATTACCTTACTCGGACGAATCGGAACCGACCCACCACCAAACGACCATCAGCCGAACGATGAAAACCGAACGCTTGCTCGATGACGCCCGCGAACGGGCCATGGTCATCCTCCACAGTTGCATGACGCCGCATGGCTTCCGGGCGTCGGGTCTGGCCGCAGGCTACCCGCAAATCTGGGCGCGCGATAGTATGATCGTTTTCCTGGGTGCGGCTGCCACAGGGGAGCACGATCTGGTGGCCGCCGGTAGAGCGTCGTTGGAAACGATGGGGCAGCGCCAGTCGCCGCGGGGATTGATTCAGCTCAATGTCAACCCGGACACGGGCTATATCAGCACTGAGAATGCCGGGGCGGTGGACGGCAACCTGTGGTATGTGTTGGGCAACTATCTGCACTTCAAGCTGACGGGCGATTGCGATTTCCTGGTGCGGCACTGGCCGACGATCGAGCGGGCGATGTACTGGCTGGAATACCAGGACATGAACGAGTGCGGGTTGGTGGAGGTGCCGGAGGCGGGCGATTGGATGGATTTGCTGGCCGTCCGCTACAACGTACTTTACGACAATGTGCTGTACTACGCGGCCACGCTGGCCTACGAGGAATTGGCGCGGCAGTTGCCGCCGGAGAAGACCTGCCATCATCCCGAAGTCGGCGCCGAAGGCATCCACGAGCGCCTCAACCTGCTGATGTGGATCGACCGCTGCTGGGTGGCCGACCATTTCGCCGAGCATCTGGAAAAGCTGAAACGCATCCGCCTGGAATGGTTCATGCTCTATCACAACGTGGGCACCATCTCCAGCCGACCCTTCTATCTGCCGTGGGTGGCTTTTCGTGAATATGGCGACTGGTGCGACAGCCTGGGCAACTGCCTGGCCATCCTCACCGGCGTGGCCGACCGGCATCGGGCCGAGCACATCCTGCGCTATATGCACCAGGTGGGGATGGCGGAGCCGTATCCCACCAAAGCCATCCACCCGCCCATCTATCCAGGCGAACCGAACTGGCGCGAATACTACCGCAGTCGCACGCTCAACCTGCCGCACCAGTATCACAACGGCGGCATCTGGCCGATGATCGGCGGCTTCCATGTGGCAGCGCTGGTGCGGCACGGTTGGAGAAGCGAGGCCGAGCGGCTGTTGATTTCGCTGGCCAAAGCCAACCACCAGGGCGTCTACCAGCCGTGGGAGTTCAGCGAGTGGCTGCACGGCGACAGCGGGCATCCTATGGGATACGCGCAGCAGGCGTGGTCGGCGGCGATGTTCGTCTACGCCGAGCACGCGGTGCGCACCGGCAAGCTGCCGCTATTCGATGATCTCTTGGCGGCCAAGCCCGCCGCCGCCCGCGCCGCCGATGTGAACGAGGTCTACGACCATGCCGGCGGTGGGCCTGTGTAATTTCGAATCAGTGTATAATTCAGTTCTACGCCAAAGTGCGCCTGATTTGTGCGCACCCCTTTTTCTTCAACCTTACAAAGGAGCCAACATGAGAAGCAAACACCTATTTCTGCTCATCGGCCTGGCGCTGATCGCCGTACTGGCGCTATCTGCCTGCGCCCCGCCGGCGGCAGCCCCCCAAGCCGCGGCCACCCAAGCCCCGGCTGAGCAGCCCGCCGCCGAACCAACCGTCGCGCCCGAACCGGTCACGATCACCTGGGCCTTCTGGGGCAGCCCGGAGGAGGCAGTCAGCCACAAGGTCGTCGCCGACGCCTTTATGGCCGAACACCCTGAGATCAAGATCGAACTATGGAACCAGCCCTGGGACGACTATTTCACCAAAATTCAGGCGTTGTGGGCCAGCAATGACGCCAAGACCATCCCCGACATCGCCTTTTTGTGGCCGACGCCCAAGTTTGCGGCTGAAGGTGTGCTCGAAAACCTGGATTCGTACATCAAGGCTTCAAGCTACGACCTGAACGATTACTGGCCCGGCCTACTCGAATCGGCCAAGTACAATGGCTCCGTCTATGGCTTCCCGCGCGACATCGAGGTCACCGTCCTCTACTTCAACAAAGACCTGTTCGACAAAGCCGGCGTGAAATATCCCGACGAGAGTTGGACGTGGGATGACCTGTTGGCTGCCGCCGAAAAGCTGACCGTGAAGGATGCCAGCGGCAATGTCACACAATACGCGCTGGCAGTCGAGGGCGGCAAGTTCTACAAATGGCTCAACCAGAATGGCGGAGCCGTGTTCGACGACTACCGCAATCCCAGCAAATGTATGCTGGCCGAGCCAGCGTCGGTGGCGGGGGTCAAGTTCTTCGCCGACATGATGAACAATGGCTATGCCATGCGCCCTGCTGACCTCAACCAGGCCGGCGGCGATGCGGCTGTGTTCCAGAGCGGCCAGGCAGCCATGATCCTGCAGAACACCAGCCGCGTGTCGGCCTTCAACAAAGCCGGCATGAACTACGATGTGGCGGTCGTGCCCATTCCCAAAGGCGGCAAGCGCTGGAACGGCGCTGGCGGCGCCGCCTGGGTGATGAGCAGCGGCAGCGACAACAAGGACGCCGCCTGGACATTCCTGCAGTGGCTGCAAAGCACCAATGGCGGCGAGAAGATCTACACCGAGCGCGGCGAAATCTTCCCCGCCCTGCAATCCACCGCCAACTCGCCCGTGTTCATGACCGACCAGCCCCCGGCCAACAAGAAAGGCATCATCGCCGAGGCGGCGGCTTCGGGCGTGGGCAACTTTGGCTACTTCCCCGAATGGGGCGAACTCGACGGTTCGGTGCTCGGCCCGGCTATGGACAAGATCTGGGCTGGCGAAGCCACACCCGAAGAGGCCCTGCCCGGACTGTGCGAGCAGATCGATCAGTTCTTGAAAGACAAGGGGTTCCCGAAGTAGTGACATGGTGACATGGTGAAGGGGTGACAAGGTGATCCGACGATCACCTTGTCACCTTGTCACCTCGCTGTACTCAGCGGCGTCACCTTGTCATCCCCCCACGCGAGCTGCGGCTTTGCACCAACCCACGCCCCCCACAGCCAACCGCTCCCCCTTCCGCTGGCGGCCTGACCAGCAGTGGGAGGCGTATGTCTTCATCCTACCGGCGCTGCTGGGGTTTCTGGTCTTTGTGTTCGTGGCCCTGGCGGCGTCGCTGGGAATCAGCTTTTTGGATTGGGGGCTGAAAGGGGCCAGGGGCTTCGTCGGGCTGGGGAATTATCGGGAATTGCTACGCGACCCGGTGTTCTGGCGGGTTTTCGCCAATACGGGCTTCTACATCGTCACCATCGTCCCGCTGCAGCTGGCGCTGGGCCTGGCCATCGCCGTGAGCTTGAATCAGGCCATCCGGGCGCGGGCAGCCTTCCGGTTGATCTACTTCCTGCCGGTGGTCACCACCATCGTGGCTGGGGCCATCGTCTTCCGGCTGCTGCTGGCCAAGAACGGGCCGTTGGCCGACCTGGTGAACGGATTCGACCAGATGACCGGGTTGCATGTGCGCCTGCCCGATATGCTCGGCAGCACGGCCTACTCCAAATGGTCGGTGGTGCTGCTGACGCTGTGGAAGAACGTCGGTTTCACCATGGTCATCTATTTGGCGGCGTTGCAAGGGGTGCCAAAGGAATTGTACGATGCCGCCCATGTCGATGGCGCCAGCGGCTGGCAGCGTTTCCGCAATGTCACCGTGCCCTTGATCAGCCCGACCACGTTCTTCCTGTTCGTTTTGCAAACCATCGGCGCCTTCCAGCTTTTCACCGAGCCGTTCGTGATGACGCGCGGCGGCCCGGCCCAATCTTCGATGCCGGTGGTGCAATACATCTACGACAACGCCTTCAATTTCACGCGTATGGGCAAGGCCTCGGCCATCGCCTGGTTTTTGTTCATCTTCATCTTCGGCTTCACGCTGGCGCAGAACATCATGCAGCGGCGGTGGGTGCACTATGAGACAGAGTGAGGAGTGAAACGTGAGGAGTGAAGCAGGTCGCTCTCGGATTGAGAGCGGACGGGTGACCCGATACGCACTCTACGCGGCGCTGATCTTGGGCAGCGTGCTCATGTTGCTGCCGTTCTTGCTCATGCTGCTGGTGTCGCTGATGCCGCTGAAAGCATTCATGAGCCGGCAATTCTCGTTCGATCAGCTTACGTTCAGCAACTACATCGAGACGTTCCGGGTGGCGCCGTTTGGCCGCTATATCTTCAACAGCTTCGTGGTCGCAATCACGGCCACGGTTGGCCAGTTATTCATCTCGTCGCTGGCGGCGTTTGCCTTCGCCCGTCTCCGTTTTTGGGGGCGAGAGGCGATCTTCCTGCTCTTCCTGGCTACGCTGATGATCCCCGAACAAGTGACGCTGATCCCCCGCTTTCTCATCATCAAGGAACTCGGCTGGTATGACTCCTTCTCGGCCCTGATCGTCCCCAACCTCTTCACCGCCCTCAGCGTCTTCCTTCTCCGCCAATACTATCGCAGCATCCCGCTGGACCTGGACGAGGCCGCACGCATGGACGGCGCCTCCAGCCTGCGCATTTGGTGGCGGGTGATCATGCCGCTGAGCTGGCCGGTGCTGGCGGCGCTGACCGTTTTCCGCTTCCAGGCCGTCTGGAACGACTTCTTGTGGCCGTTGGTCGTCACCGGCTCGGACAAGATGCGCACCATCCCCATCGGCCTATCCTATTTCGTCGGCCAGTACAGCACGGCCTGGAATCTGTTGATGGCAGGCTCGGTCATTGCCTTGTTGCCGGTGTTGATCATCTATTTGCTGGCGCAGAAGACATTCATCGAGGGGATTACGCTGTCGGGGATGGGAGGAAGGTAGGCTACAACGCCGCGAGGGGCCAGGCCAGCACCCCGCCGCTCAGTGGCAAGATTGCCTGGCCGGGATGGATGACGTAGCCGTTGGTCACGCGCTCGCCGAAGTCACGCCGAAAGGCCACGATCTCGCGCGCCATGTCGGGCCGAGCCGTGGCAGCAGCCTTGATCTCGATAGGGATCAGCCCGCTCTGCGTCTCGACGACCAAGTCAACCTCGGCGCCGGCAGCCGTGCGCCAGAAGTAGAACGCTGGCTCTTCGCCGCGATGCAAGCTCGTCTTGAACAATTCGGCAACAACCAGGTTCTCTATGAGCGCGCCACCCATCGGCCCTGCAGCCGCGTGTTCGGGATCGCTCAGGCCCACCAGGTAGCAGAGTAACCCGGTGTCGGTGAAGTAGACTTTGGGCGATTTCACCAGCCGCTTGCCCAGGTTTGTGTGGTAGGGGCGCAGCAGAAAGATCTGAAACGAGGCCTCTAGGATTGCAAGCCAATCCCTGGCCGTGTTGACGGCGACGCCGACATCCCGAGCCAGATCGCTCAAGTTGAGCAGTCCGGCGGCGCGTATGGCCAGGCTGCGTAAAAACGTCTGAAATAAAGTCAGGTCGCCGACATTGCGCAAGTTGCGCACGTCCCGCTCCAAGTAGGTCTGCACATAGCTGGCTTGCCACAAGCGGAAGTCGCGTTGCGGATTTTTGACCAGTTCGGGGTAGCTGCCACGCAGGACGCCGGCCCATACCTGATCATACGTCGCAGCATCGGCGGCCCCCATTCTAGATTGGCTGGCAGGAGGCCGATCGAACTCCCAGGGCAGCGGCCGTTGAGGCGCGCTGGCGATCTCGCGCTGGGTCAAAGGCAATAGCTTGAGCACCGCAGCCCGGCCGGCCAGGCTCTCTGTCACCGACTGCATCAGGAGCAGGTTCTGCGAGCCGGTGAGGATGAACTGGCCGGTGTGATCCCGGCGGGCGTCCACCCGTTCTTTGATGTAGGGCAGCAAGTTCGGTGCGTATTGGATTTCGTCGAAAATCACCGGCGGCGGATACAAATCGAGGAACCCGCGCGGATCGCGAATCGCCGCGACGCGCACGTCGGGCGGCTCCAGAGAAACCAGGGGCAGTTTCGTCCCGAACATATGCTGCAGCAGCGTCGTCTTGCCCGATTGCCGGGGGCCGATCAGCGCCACAACAGGAAACTCGCGGGTCGCCCTGGCAAGGATCGGTTCCAAACTTCGGGGGATGTAATTCTTCGTCATAGTTCCTCCTATCGTGCATATTTGCAATTGTACTGCAAATATGCACGATAGGCCAAATCACCTCTCCACTACGGCTTCGCCGCTGAAAACCTTGCCCGCAACTGCAACCCATCCACATCATCCGCCGCGGTCGGTATCCACGGGACCAGGCAGACAGGGTCATTCACGCAGGGGTCGGTCAAGGCCAGGAGGAAGCTAAGCAGGTCGGATACCTGCTGCTTGGTGAGGGAGAGGTCAGCCAGGGGCGTGCGGCCAGCGGCCTGGTCAGCGGCCAACTTGGCCAGGGCCCGGCTGGTGTTCGGCGCCATGTGCACGGTTTTGGCCTGCGGGTCGAGTTGGGCCGGGTCATACGCGGCCACGGCGGCGGCCGGGTTCAGGTGGTGGCGGACGATGCCTTCCAGCGTGGCGTAGGCGCCATCGTGACCGAATGGCCCCATGACTGCCACGTTCAGCAGCGTGGGCGTGCGGAAGGCGTACAAATCTTCGGGCCGGCCGGTCTCGCGAAAGCGCCCGAAATCGTCGTCGTTGAACTGGCCATCGCCGCCCTTGCCTTTGCCTACTTGCGGCACCGCCAGCGTATAGAATTGCTCGTCGGTGAAGAAATCGCCGCGGTGACATTCGGCGCAGCCGGCGCCGCCCTGTGCTGCCGGGCGAAAGAACAACAGCGCCCCGCGCTTGGCGCCTTCGCTTAAGGCGCTCTCATCGCCCTGCACATATCGCTTCCACGGCGTGTTCACGAACACCTGAGAGCGTTCATAGGCGGCGATGGCGGCGGCAATGCTATCGTAGGCGACCAGCGCCTCGACCGACGAACTGTTGCCATACGCCTTCTGGGTTTCGGCCAGCCAGCCGGGGTCTGCCATCTCGCCGCGGCCCACCCCATAGTTCCCCAGCCGCGCCATCAGATGCGCCCGCACGTACTCGTTGGGCCGATGTCGCTCGAGCGCCCGCCCCCGCATCTCCTCGACCGATGTCACTGGGAAGCGCGCCTGGGCTACGGCCATGTTGTCGCCAGCGGCGGGGTCGGGTTCGCCGAAGGGCGTGTCGGGCGTGCGAATTCCCAGACCGTCATCGCCATTGCGACCGGGCGTCTTGCCCAGGCTCTCGATGCGGCCATCGTGGAACAGCACCTGATCCCACAAGCCGATGTTGAAGGTGGTGGGGGCGTTGCGGGGCACGTTGAACAAGCCGCTGGGGTGCGTGCGGCCAGGGCCGAGCAAATCCGGGTCGGGCGCTCCCACGCCGATCGACAGCGGCAGGCCATCGCCACCCGCGAGCAGGGGATGATGGCAACTCACGCAGGCCGAGTCGAAGTCGCCGCCCAGGGCTTTGCTGAAGAACAGTTTCATGCCCAGTTGCGCCAGCGGGTCGCTGATCTGGGGCAGGTCGCGACCGGCGGCGGGGTCGCCGGTCAGCCCGTTTGCGGCGATGAGCGCCCGCAGGTCGGCGTCGAGCGGGGTCGTGGCGGGCGGTGCTGGCGTCGGCCCGGCCCGATTCTGGCGCACGACTTGCACAACTGAGTTCGGTCGGATGTCTGTCACGGACGAGAGGGCGCCGTCGGGCCAGTGGATTTCCAATGATTCCAGCCGGGCCACGGTGGGGATGCCGAAATGCAGGCGGGGCGAGTCGCCGGAGAGATAGCCGCTGCCCGAACGCACGTCGCGACTGAAGGCGCCGGCGTTGGTGCGCAGCGTGACGGTGGCCCCGATTGCGCGCGTGTTTTGGCTATCCGGCCAGAGCAAATCGACCAGCAGGCTGGCCCCGCCGCACAGCCGGTTCTCGAACAGTTGCGCCGGTGAGCGCAGATTGTTGACGACGATGTCGAGGTCGCCGTCGCCGTCGAGATCGTCCATGCTCATGCCCCGCCCACCCGCTGTCGAGCCGAGTTGCCAGGCTGGGGCCGGGCGGAAGTAGCCAGCGCCGATGTTGCGCAGGGCCTGGTTTTCTTCGACCAACTCGTGGTTGGGCAGATGAGCCAGCATGGTCGATTCGGCCATGCCGTTGACCACGTACAAATCGAGCAAGCCGTCCTGGTCGAGATCGCCGAACTTGGCCGACCAACTCCAGCCGGTGGCATCGACGCCGCGCTGCCGGGCCACGTCCTGGTATCCGGCCACATCCGACCGCACCTGCAAGACGTTCGACATGATCTGCGGGTCGCCGGGCAGAGGGTCGAGCATATCGGCCATGAGCGGGTCCCAGGCCGCCATCGTGGCCGGGTCTTCGTTGTACGGCATCATGTCGGTCGAGAACAGCTCGAAGCCGCCGTCGTTGTCGATGTCGCCGGCGTCGAGGCTCATGGTGCTGTGGCTGACCGTCTCGAAGGAGGTTTCGCGCCAGCCGGTTTGCGCTGTACCCAGCGCCGTCCACAGCCAGGCATAATCGGGCACGAGGAAATCGTTGCCGACGACGATGTCGCCATGACCGTCGCCGTCGATGTCGAAGAAGGCGATGGCCATGGCCTGCGCCGGTTTCTTCAAGAGTTGCGGGATGAAGCGCCCGCTCTGGTTTTCATAATAAAATACGCCCGCCCCACTGCCCGTCAAAAATTCGTTGCCGAGGTCGTCGAGCAGGCTGGCGTCGTACGAGCCTGTGACCAGATCGAGGTCGCCGTCGCCATCGAGGTCACCCCAAGCCTGGGCATAGGCCGGCCGGGCGATGCCGGGCAGGATTTGCGTCTCGAAACGCCCGCCGCCGTTGTTGCGCCAGAAGGTGATGGCGCCCGTCCGCCGGGTGAACACGATGTCGAGCCAGCCGTCGGCGTCCACATCCACGAGATCCACCGCGCGCGAGTCGCCGTGGGGCATTCGCTCCGTACGGAATTGAAGATTGCCTTCGTTCCAGAGGATGGTGTTCGGCCCGGCGTGGTTGCCGAGCACGATGTCCTGATCCCCGTCGTTGTCCAGATCGCCCACCGCCACGCCGGCGCCGTTGGCCTCGAAGTGATCGACGCTATCGCCGGGGACGGTGGTCGTGTGCTCCAGCTCGTGCGTCACGAAGGCGCCGGAGCAAGTGGCGCTGGCGGGGCGCAGGGCTGTGCGCGTGACCGAAATCGGTGGGGCGCCGGCCTGTGCCCGCGCCACGGAAAGCCGCAACCCCAGGATGAAACACAGCAGGATGATCAGCAGCGATGCTGAGCGAATGCGCGTGGTCATAATGATCACATTCTAGCCGTCCGGCGCTGTGTGTGCAATCCGGCTCTGCCCTGAGAAGAGGACGCGGATGAACGCGGCGGAACGCGGATACGGCTATTGATTTGTCATGCGCCGTGGCGACAAGCCCGGCATGGACAACTGCTCGGAGGAGCGGTTGACAGGCCCAACAGTGGTTCTTACAATGCCGCCCGTAGTGGTTGCCAGGGAGATGGCAACTAACCAACTTTTCATCCGTTTCATTCCAACTGGAGGAGATACACCATGAATCGACGAGAATTTTTGGGTCTTGCTGCCACGGGCACGCTGGGGGCCGCTGCGCTCGGTCTGGCCGGCTGCGCTCCCGGTCAGTTCTTCGCCCCCCCGATCCCTGAGCAGGCCGCGGCGCCGGTTGCCGATGCCTCGTTGCCCAGCATCGATTGGCAGATGGCGACGAGTTGGCCGGCGAGTCTGGACACGATTTTTGGCGGCGCCCAAATTTTTGCCGAACGCGTCGCTGCCATGACCGGCGGCAAGTTCAAGATCACGCCGCACCCGGCGGGCGAGTTAGCGCCGGGCTTGAAAGTGCTGGATGTGGTCTCGCAAGGGGCCGTGCCCATGGGCCACACGTCTTCTTACTACTATGTGAGTAAAAGCCCGGCCACCTCTTTTGGCACCTCCCTGCCGTTTGGGCTCACAGCCCAGCAACAGAACGCCTGGCTCTACGAAGGCGGCGGCCTGGCGCTCATGCAGGACTTGTACGCGCGCAAGTTCAATGTCATTCAATTCCCGGCCGGCAGCACGGGTGCGCAGATGGGCGGTTGGTTCCAAAAAGAAATCAACACGGTGGCCGACCTGCAGGGGCTGAAGATGCGCATCCTCGGCCTGGGCGGACAAGTGATGGCCAAGATGGGCGTGACCGTGCAGGCTCTCCCTGGCGGCGAGATTCTGCAAGCGTTGGAAACAGGCGCTATCGATTCGGCGGAATGGGTGGGACCGTATGACGATGAGAAACTGGGCTTACACAAGGTCGCCAAGTTCTACTATGCCCCCGGCTGGTGGGAGCCAGGCCCAACCCTCGAGGTGCAGATCAATCTGGATCAGTGGAACAAACTGCCTGACATCTACAAGGAGATTCTCAAGACAGCGTCGTATCAAGCCAATATGCAGATGCTGGCCCGCTACGATGCCCGCAACATGGAGGCGCTCGATCGTCTGTTGGCCGCAGGGGTGCAACTGCGCAGCTATAGCGCCGAGATTCTGAAAGCAGCGCAGACGATAGCTTTCGACCTCTATGATGAATACGCGGCCAGCGACGCCGATTTCAAAGCCATCTTTGCCGAATGGAAGCCGTTCCGTGACCGGGTGCATGCCTGGAGCAATCTGAACGAGGGCGCTTTCGAGCGTTTCGTTTACGCGGGGTTGTAGATCGAGGGTGCTGCTCGCCTATGGGTCGCTCTGAGTGCAGCGCAGCCGAAGAGTCTCGCGCGGAGTGAATCGCGGGATTCTTCGGCGCTTCACTCTTGCCCTGAGAAGAGGACGCGGATGAACGCGGAGGAACGCGGATACGGCTATTGATGTGTCATGCGCCGTGGCGCCAGGCCCAGCATGGACAACTGCCCTGAGAATAGGACGCGGAGGAACGCGGATACGGCTATTGATTTATCATGCGCCGTGGCGCCAGGCCCGGCATGTCAAACTCAGCTTGATATAACGCGGGGTCCTTTCGTTAAGTGCGGCTGTGGTAATAAGCAAAATCAGGCAGCGCGCAACTTCACTTCCGGGCGCAGAGCGAGTAAAATGCACGCCAATCGCTTGCGATTCGTACCGCTGATGGCAATCGAACACTCCAACTCTATTGATCGCTAGGTTGATTTGTTATGAAGCTCGTGAAGCGTGAAACGTGAGAAAACGTCGGCAATTTTCACGCATCACGCATCACGTTTCAGATATGAGCATAATTTCTTTGGTTAGCCATCTCTAAAACGGAATGCGGAGGATGGTAAAATCCATGGCAGCAGATGTCCTTATACGGGAAGTCCAGTCTCAGTATCAACAACTGAGCCAGGCCGTCGCCAACGGCCGGCATTGGCACAGTCGCTATCTGCAGGAACTGGAACAGAGCTACCGGCAACAACTGCGCGACCTGGGCCTGGCTTTTTGGGCCGGGCTTGAGTTCGGGGGAGAGGAGCGAGCAGCGGGTGACATGCTCCTGGACTCGGATAATGGCGCGCCTCCTGCGGCGACGTGGGCGGTGCTGCCGTGGGAGGATGAAGCCTGGTCGAACTACGACCCACAAGCCGGCGCGCCTATCCCTGCCGCCGTTCGCATCGGCCGATTCGCCATCGAGCAAGCCTTCGGCGATCTCCCGGCCTTGCTTCCTCTGCCCGGTCAGGGGCACATCTTCCTGGCCGGCGACGATCCTGCGGCGGTGCGGACGCTTTTGCAGACCCTTCTCCTGCGGCTGGTCGTCAGTTTTCCGCCCCGCGGCCTGCGCCTGCACCTGGCCGATCCGGCCGGGCTGGGCGCCAACCTGGCAGCCTTCCTGCGCCTGCCCGAAAACTGGCGGGGCGACAAGGTCTGCTCGCGGCCTGACGAAATCGGACGGCAGTTGGAGGCGTTGGAGAGCCATATCGAGTCGGTGCTGCAGGATCGCTTGCGCAACGTCTACGCCACGATCGAGGACTACAATCAGGCAGAAGGGGAAATGGCCGTGCCCTACGTCATCTTCGCCCTGGCCGACTTCCCGGCCGCTTTCGATGAACGCATGGCCGAGCGCCTGCTGCACATTGCCCAGAACGGCCCGCGGGCGGGGGTGCACTTGCTGGCCAGTTTGAACAGCGCCTACCCGAAGCCGCGCAACTTCAAAATGGGTGCGCTAACCGACTTGGGAACGCAGTTGCGTCTGGCGAACGATCGGCAAGCAGGCAGCGCGGATGAATCGATTCTGAGTTGGACGGACGCCGATTTCGGCCACTACCTGGTGATCCCCGACCGTCTGCCGCCGCCGGCCCAGGTCAACGCCCGCCTGGATGCCGTGCGCAAGGGGATCGAGGGAGGCGTCAGCCGGCTGGACTTCCGCCGCATCGCCATCCCACCCGCACAGCGTTGGCGCGGCGATGCGACCGACGGGTTGAGCGCGGCCATCGGTCTCGACAGCACCGGCGGCATCCACCGCTTCGCCATCGGGCAGGAGGGCGTGGTGCATCACGGACTGGTTGGCGGCATCACGCGCTCGGGCAAGACCAATCTTCTGCACGTCTTGATCACACAACTGGCTTTGGCCTACTCACCTGACGAGTTGCAGATGTACCTTGTCGATTTTCGCGAAGGTGTGGGCTTCCAGGACTACCTGCACCTGCCCCACGCCCGTGTGGTGGCATTGGAGAGCGAACGCGAGTTCGGGTTCAGCATCCTGCGGCGGCTGCAACAGGAGATCAAGGAGCGAGGCGAGCTGTTCAAATCGCCCGCCCATCCTGCCGAAGAGTACGTCTCCTATCGCCAGCAAACCCGGCAATCCTTGCCCCGGCTGCTGCTGATCATGGACGAGTTCCAGGTGCTGTTCAGCGAGGATGACTACCTGGCGCGCGAGTCGGCGCGCATGATGGAGGACATCGTCCGCCGCGGGGCCGGCTTTGGCATCCACCTGCTGCTCAGCTCGCAGTCGCCGTCGGTGGCGGGGATGCATCTCGCCCGCATCTACAACCAGATGGGGCTGCGCATCGCCCTGCGCAGCCAGACGCAGGACGCCCAGGCCATCCTGGGCGAAGGCAACGACGCCGCCAACCAGCTCAGCCAGCCGGGCGACGCCATCTACAACGACGAGATGGGCCACAAGGCCAAGAACGTGCTGATGCGGGTGGCGCTGCTGCCGCCGCCCGCCCGCCGATCCTATCTGCAGGAGATTCAACATCTGGCCGGCGAACGCGTCTATCCTGCTCCCATCACTTTCGCCGCCCATGCGCCGGCCCGGCTGGAAGCAAACACCGAGCTGCAGGCGCTGCTGGCGCAGCCCGGCTGGCCCCTACCCCAGCCCGCTGATGCGATCTGGCTGGGCGAGCCGATCGAGATCAAAGCGGCCACGGCGGCGACGATGGAACGCTATATGCGCTCGAACCTGCTCGTGGCGGGCGGCGACGAAGCGCAGGCCTACGGCTTGCTGGCGGCGGCGTTGCTGAGCCTGGCCGCCCAGCGCCGGCCCGAGGCGACCCGCTTTGTCGTGATCGATTTCTCCCGCCCCACATCGCCCCTGGCCTCACTCTTCTTGCAGCTTGCGCAGGCGCTGCCTCACCGTATGGCAGTGACAGGCCCGCGCCAGGCAACTGTCGCCCTGGACGAACTTGCAGCGCTGCTCGATCAGCGGAAGAGCGGGGTCGATGCGGCGGGAGCAGTTCCGTATCTTGGCAGTGGAACGGAGGAAAAATGGAACGACCATCAGCAGCAGAGCGGGGTCGACGCGGCGGAAGCAGAAGTCTATTTCTTCATCGCCGGCCTGCGCCAATGGCGCGAGCTACGGGGCAGCGACCTCTATGTGCAGAGCGATGCGGCCAATAAATTGGCGCGGCTGGCGGACGAAGGGCCAGAAATGGGCATCCACCTGCTGGTGTGGGCCGACGCCCTGGCCGTTATCGAGCCGGTGTTCAAGCGCGGGGGCCTGGGCTATTTCGACTTGCGCGTGGCCTTGCACCTGCCCGAGGCCGAAAGCAACGCCCTCCTGGGCGACAAAGCCGCTGCCAGGCTGGACGCCGGCCGGGCGCTGTTTCGCGACGAGGGATGGGAGATGGGCCGGCTGGAGAAGTTCAAGCCCTATCCCGCGCCGGCAGCCGAAACGCTGAGCGGCCTGCTCGACGCCATCCGTCGCAAGGGCGGTCTACATGCAATTGCCGAACGCTGAAGGCGCGTATCTGTTCACCCACCCTGTTTGTGTTCACGCAAAGGCGCAAAGACACAAAGGCTCTGCCGTTCTCTTGGCGCCTTTGCGGCTTTGTGTGAGCTATTTTCTGGGCAAAGTGAACACTTACGAAGGCGCGGTTATCGATGTGCGCAGTGGGTTTTGTGATAGAATGGCGGGGCAAACGAGCACTGGTGCGCAGCGCCTGGATCAGCGAACACGGGTCGGAATCCCCGCGCTTGACCAGTTGCCACCCCCTGTAGACCCATGGAGACAGCCTATGTCGAATCGAATCAGCTTACTGGATGTCGTGGCGCTGACCGTCGATCTGCCCGAATTTCATCTGCGTCGGGGACAGGTCGGCACGGTTGTCGATATTCTGGCCAGCGGCAGAGCTTTGGAGGTGGAGTTCAGCGACCGCAGCGGGCGTACGTATGAATCGGTGGGGCTGCGGCCCAGCCAATTGTTGCCGCTGTACTTCGAGCCAGAAGGTGTCTCACCGGCCCAAGAAACAGTTATGGCCTAGCGCGCCACCCTATGCGAAAACCATGAAATGCACAGTTTGTAGACGAGGCCAGACCGCATCCGGCGTCACGACCGTGACCCTGGAGCGTGGCCGGGCTGTGCTGGTTTTCCGCCGTGTCTCGGCCGATGTGTGCACCAACTGCGGCGAGGCTTATGTGGCCGAGTCGGTTGCCGCCTCGCTACTACAGGCGGCCGAGAAGGCAGTGCGCGACGGCGTTCAGGTTGATGTGCGCGATCTGGCGCCGGTGATGGCATGATGAGCAGCAAAAATAAGAGGCTTGTTTGAGAATCTTAGTACTACAACCGCATTTGTCATTCTGAGGAGTGAAACGACGAAGAATCTGCGGTTTTCGCTGGTGTAAGTTGGAGATTCTTCGCTCCCGCTGGTCGCTCAGAATGACACTTCAGGCGATGTGCGGTTGTAGTATTAGACCAATGACTGGTTTCGAGAGCACAAAAAGAGCGTTTTTCGGCTTGTATGTCAACTAACTTCTCATGTTGGATCGCCACGGACATGAATGTCCGGGCTATTGAACGACGCCCGATCAATCGGGCTTGACGCCATAGAGCAAAGTGCGAGATGTGATGAGCAATACCTCCGCATAATTATCAAACACCAGGGCTTTCCGTTTCTCATTTGATAAAGGAAGATCTGCCGATAGTGTGTCATGCTGAGTGATCCATGCCTCGCGGCGACATGCGCCCGAGCAAGAAACTTTTCATCGTGTCACCCTGAATGTTCGATGCCACGCGGCGGCATGCGCCCGAGCAAGAAACTTTTCATCGTGTCACCCTGAACGGGTCGATCACACAACATTGTTGCAGCGATCAGTTAGTGAAGGGTCTCCAAGCCGGGAGTTTCTAAGCAGCGGGTCAATCGGTCAACCACATGATGAAAACAACACCAGCGAAGCATCTCGCGCGTCATGATCAAGGACTATTGCGAAGGAATCGCCCAATTCACGGGGCACATATAACCCGGGCGAGA
>JAYRVO010000086.1:0-4309 GCA_041918515.1 Chloroflexota bacterium
CAACGAATTGCAGCCGTACAGCGTGAACCTGGGGCCGGGGGGTTACAACCTGACGGCGGACTTTGGCTACAAGCTGAAGCCGGGCGACATTGTGAGCAGCAGTTCGATAGGGAACCTGGTGTGGCACGACCTGAATGGGGATGGGCGGCGACAGGGGACGGAGCCAGGGATAGGGAACGTGACGATGGAATTGTGGTACGACACGGACAAGAGTTGCACGCAGAATGCGGGTGATTTTCCGATCATGAGCAAGACGACGAGCGGAGTGGTGGTGCTGGGCGGGAACTACCAGTTCGACGGGGAGTTTCCGACGGGGAACTACCTGGTGTTGGTGACGGATACGGGGAATGTGCTGAGCGGGTACACGAAGGGGACGGGACCGACGCCTGGGAGTGACAACAACAGCCAGGCGCTGCCGTACTGTCTGGTGAACTTCAACCCGTTGGGAACGGGGGCGTCGAACACGACGGCGGACTTTGGCTACTACCGGCCGGTGACGATTGGGGACTTCATCTACTTCGACTCGAACGGGAATGGGACGCAGCAGGCGAACGAGACGACGGGGATCAACGGAGTGCCGGTGACGGTGAAGAACCTGGGCACGAATGCGACGACGACGGTATCGTCGAACAACGGCGCCTATCTGGTGACGAACCTGCCGCCGGGGACGTATGCGGTATCGACTCCAGGGACGCAGCCGGGACTGGTGCGGACGACGGCGTCGCCGAGGCAGGTGACGTTGACGAGCGGGCAGACGGACCTGTTGCAGGACTTCGGCTACATCTCGCCGACGGCGACGACGCTGGCGAGCTTCGTGGCGGAGCGGACGGAAGCAGGCGTGGTGGTGCGTTGGACGACGAGCTACGAGCAGGATGTGGTGAGCTTCGTGGTCTGGCGTGCGCAGGCTGTGGACGGCGAGTACCAGGCGGCGTCGGGAGCGATCTCGGCGGCGAATGCGGCGGAGGGTGCCAGCTACGAATGGGTGGATGGCAGCGCCGAGGCCGGGCAGAGCTACTGGTACAAGCTGGTGAGCAAGCCGGACGGGCAGGTCTTTGGTCCTGTGAGCGTGAATGAGGAGCAGGCGCTGCGCCGCATCTTCACACCCTTCGTGCTGCGGTAACGACTGCTATATTTTTTCCAAGGGGCGTGGGCATCCTCACGCCCCCCTTTTTGAACGACTGAAGTCGTTACTACGAAATGTCTTACAAACGTTTTGTAGTAATGACTTCAGTTGTTATTTCGCACGATCGAACGACTGAAGTCGTTGGCAGGAGCGCGACTTCGACGGCAGGGGAACGTCTTCATTGGTGTAGCAAGGCATCGTTTCACCTTACGCGCGCGGTTGCGCAAGATAACAAACTGTAAGCCAGTTGTAAGCCAAAACCGTTGATCGATGCTTAAGGGCGGCGCGACAATGAAAATACGCTAGGGAGCAGAAGGGCTGTATCCCTTGTAAGGGTAAGGGTCCCTGATCGGACGCACTCAAAGGCTGTTTTCCTGATCTTACCTTAATGGAGGAATGCTCACTATGAAATTTCTTTCCCGACCCCTCTTGTTGACTATCTTCATCGTCGTGATTATCGTCAGTACGTTGGTCGGCGTATCCCTGGCAGCGCCAGAAATGTCACCCTTCGCGACGAGAGAGTCCGCTCATTCCGGATCCAGTCCGGCCACGATCATCGGCGGCGTTGACCTCGGCAACCTCACCGATTACCTGTTCTTCTTTGCCGATGCCAGGACAGACGCCAACTGGCAGGGCGCTACGAAGGGCTTCGTTGGCGATGTCGCGATCGATGGCATTCAGGCTGACGAACGCACATCAGGCGGTGTTCCCTTTGCCGGGACGATTTACACCAACGATAGCGCCTTGAGTGCTTGGCAGAATATCGTCAATGCCAACGCGGGACAGGCTTCTGGTAGTACAGGACAAACTACGCGAATCAACGGTCTGACCGCCGATCTGGTTAGCGCCATTCAGCAAATCAATGCTCTGACTGCGACTCCCGGATACACAAGCAGGACAGTGGCTTCTCTGAACGGAACGAATACTACCGATGGGGTATGTCAGACTACAGTGATCAACATCACCACTGTTGACGGTGCTAGGGTGACCATAACTGGTGATGCTTGCGATGTTTTCGTTCTGCGTTTTGACACGGACGCCAATCCCTCCAACGGCTATCAGGGTCAGGCCAAGTTTCAGAGCGGCGACGCAATTATCCCCGCTGGCGGATTGAAGCCCTCCAACTTTATCAATGTTGCCGGTGAAATCGCTTCCTCGGGTGGCGGTAGTACACCTGCCTCTCCCTACCCGCAGGGACCACGGCTCAACGATGGAACGGGTGCACTGTGTACTGGCTGTGCTGATTTTAATGGCGGCGGCTTCTTTACCGGCTACTGGCTGACGACGGGCAAGCCTGACAATTTTGATGCAGGTACAGGGCTCTGGTATGGGGGTCAAACTTCGCTAAGCAACGGCATCTTTGTGGGCGGCTGGTACAGCCTCAACACGCAATTCAGCATGACCTCTGGGACGAGCGGCGTTTACGTATCGCCGCCGCTACCCCCAGCGCCGGTGTGCCTTGGCGAGGCAGCCAAGTTTGGCATCCTCGGCCTCAACAACGGGTCGATTTCTATCAACAGTTCCACATCGATCCTTGGCGATGTGGGCTACAGCACCGGTCTGACCAGCACCACCAACCAGAAGGTCGATACCTTCGTTGGCACGGTCTATGTCCACGGCTCGGTGGCGACCTTCAACTACACCGCCGCCACCTTCAACCCCACGGGTGGCATCCAGGGCCATCCGGTCGGCAGCCCCGCCGTGAATGCGAAGCTTAACCAGGCCAACCTCGACGCCCTGGCCGCCTCTGCCAGCTACGCCAGCCAGCCGGTGAATGTCAACCTGGGCAACCTGGGCGACAACGACAACCGCACGGTCAATCGGGTTGGCCCGGTCACGGTGGTGCAGATCGGCTCCTGGACCTACAACAGCGACGTGCTGACGTTGGTTGGGCAGGCCGGCCAGGATGATGCCTTCATCGTCAATGTCCTGGGCAACCTCGACTTCTCACAGAGCGAGATCCGGCTCACGAATGTGAGGCCGGAGCGCGTCGTCTTTAATTTTTCGAATACTTCCAATCTCCTGATCAATAAGTCGGCGAGCATCTGGCGGGGGACGATCCTGGCGCCCACCAGCAACGTGGAGTATCACAACCCCGCCATCTTCGAAGGCGCCATCATCGCCAAGAATATCACCCTCCACTCTGACTTCAACCTGACCCACCGCGAACTCGATATCAACTGCAATGTACCGGTTGTCCCTGCCATCACGGTTGAGAAATACGTCTCGGTGGACAATCAGGTCACCTGGAATGATGCGGATAGCCCCAGCGGGCCAACCACGCCCGTATCCACTCCGGTTTACTTCCGGTTCGTGGTGGTGAACACAGGCAATGTCACGTTCAACGGCGTGACCCTTTCAGACAGTGATTTCAACCCGCTGACCGGTTGCGCTGTACCTGGCGCCCTGACCGCCGGGCAGAGCTACACCTGCGTTTACGGCCCGGTTAGCGCCGTTGCGGGCCAGCACGTCGACACGGCCACTACCAGCGGCGTGTACAATGGCACAACCTATACCGATGCCGACCCGGCACACTACCTGGGGCAGGCCCTGGATTTCGGCGATGCACCGGACCCCACCTACCCCACCTTACTGGCCAGCAACGGTGCGCGTCACATCATCGTGCCGGGGATTTCGCTGAACCTGGGTGCGCCGGACGGTGAGACGGACGGTCAGCCCGACGCTGCGGCCACCGGCGATGACAACAATGGTAGCGACGATGAAAATGGCGTGTCATTGCCGGCCCTGGATCCTGGCCGCCAGGCGCTCATTGGCCTGTCCAACAATGGCAATGGCTTCTTGAATGCCTGGATCGACTTCAACGCCGACGGCGACTGGAACGACTCCGGCGAGCAGATTGCTACGAATGTCAATCTGGCAGGCGGCGCCTCGGTGCTGCCGATCACCGTGCCGGTGGGCGCCAAGCCGGGCGCGACCTATGCACGCTTCCGCTTCAGCACCCAGCAGAATTTGACCCCGACCGGCCTGGCTCTCGACGGTGAAGTGGAGGACTACGCCGTCACCATTCGCGCTCACGGTGCGATTGGCGACTTCGTGTGGTACGACACGGACGGGGATGGGATCGAGGATGTGGGCGAGCCGGGGATTCCCAACGTGACCCTGGCCCTGTACCGGGATGCAGACGGCGATGGTTTCCTGGACACGGGGCTGGATGCGTTCGTGACG
>JAYRVO010000087.1:0-3320 GCA_041918515.1 Chloroflexota bacterium
AGTTTTCGAACTATGGGCCGACCATCGACGTGGCGGCGCCTGGGGAGGATATCTGGAGCACGCTGTGGACGGCGGGGAACCCGAACACGTATGGGTTCAACGATGGCACCTCGATGGCGGCGCCGCATGTGAGCGGTCTGGCGGCGCTGTTGCTCTCGGTCTGCCCGGCGTACACGGCGGCGGACCTGCGGGGGCTGATCCAGGCGAATGGGGTGGATCTGGGTGCGGTGGGTTGGGATCCGGTCTATGGGTATGGGCGCATCGATGCGGGGGCGACGATGGCGGCGCGCAACAACTGCCAGGCGCTCACGCCGACGCCGACAGCGACTCCGATGGCGACGGCGACCCCGACGGCGACGGCGACGCCGACGGCGACGGCGACGCCGACCGAGACGCCCACGGCGACGCCGACGCCAGTGTACTACCAGCAGCGCGTCAACAGCGGCGGCTCCTTCTTCATCGATGGCCAGGGCGCCACCTGGGACGCCGACCAGCTCTTCAACGGTTCCTGGGGCGCCAGCGGCGGTGTGGCCAAAGTCTCGACCACGGCCGTGAACAACACCACTGACGATGGTCTCTACCAGCGCTGGCTTCAGGCGCCGGGCGAGTACAAGTTCGTGGCGCCCAACGGCTACTACCAGGTGACGCTGCGCTTCGCCGAGTTCGAGGTGACGAACACCACTGCGCGGCAGATGCGCATCACCATCGAGGGCGTCGTAGTCGAAAGTGCCTTGAGCATTTACGGCGCTGCCGGACGCTATACGGCCCTGGACAAGGTCTACAACAATGTTCTGCTCAGCGATGGCACGCTCAACATCCAATTCGCCCAGAACGGCGGCGCCAAGCCTCCGGTCGTTTCGGCGATTCGGGTGCAGCAGGTTCCGGGACCGACGCCGACCCCGACGCCAACCCCGACGCGGACGCCGACCGCCACCCCCACCATTTGCGCCACCTGCCCCACCGCGACGCCCACCCCCACGCTGCCTCCCTTCACGCCCATTCGCATCAACGCCGGCGGCCAGGCTTTCACCGATAGTCAGGGCAAGGTATGGAGTGCGGATCAAGGTTATCTCGATAATCCGGCCTCGCCTAGCACGGCCAAATCGACCGTGACCGCGGTCAGCGGCACCGTGGACGATCCTCTCTTCCAGAAATGGCGCGACAACCCCAATGAATATCGCTTCACCGTGCCCAATGGCGCCTACCAGGTGACCCTGCGCTTCGCTGAGTTCGAGGCAACCCGCACCGGGAACCGGCTCATGAACATCAAACTCGAGGGGGTCGCCGTCGCCAGCAACCTGGACATTTATGCGCTCGTACGCTCGGCAACGGCGCTGGACAAGGTCTATACGACCACGGTCAGCGACGGCGTTCTCAACATCGTCTTCATCAAGGCAGGCGGCTCGCGCAACCCTATCGTCAACGCCATCCAGGTGCTCCAACAGTGATGCGTGATGCGTATTGCGTACTCCGTGTTCCTTACCTCTTACTTCCTGCTCCTTACCAGGCAAGCCCGCTAACTTTGTCGACGGGCTTGTTTGTTGTTTTCCCCTCGCGCCACTGTCATTTGCAGGTAACCGTAACGATCACCACAGCTGATTGTCTTGTATAATAGTGATCAGCATTTTCAAATCCTCCTTACTGAGTCGCACGACCGCCAGAGAGCCTTTGTTGGACTCACGGCTTACCCCCCAAAGCCTTAGGCTTCACGTTCCTCTGGAAGCTTTTTTCGTTGCACGAGGTGATCCTATGTTTACTACTCTTATGCGTAGTCTTGCCATCCTTCTCATCGTCCTGCTCTTGACGAGCGGATGGACGGCGCTTTCGCCCGCTGCCACACCCACGCCGATCACTTGCTATGCTTTGGCAGGTACAGGCGCGCAGGTGCTGACATCCATTTCGGTGCAGAATTTCGATCCTGCCAGCAACGAGACCACGCTGGCGAATGTGGACAGCTCACCCTCCGCCACCGGCCTAGCCGTGCGACCGGGCGACAACCAGGCCTATGTCGTCGTCAGAAATCGCCTGGGTCTGTTGGAGACGACGACAGGGGCCATTACGCTACTCCCGCAGAGTCTGGAGGGAGGGGAGGGCGCTTTGGGCAGCCAGACGATCAACGGAGTGCAGAGCCTGGCCTTCGACCCGCTGTCGGGCGTCCTCTACGCCAGCGCACGGGTGACGGGCGCCACGGTGCTGATCCAGATCGACGCGAGCACGGGCGCGCTGGTTCCGAACGCCTTCGGTGCGGGCATCAGTTACGCCGTCTTGCCGGCGGTAGGCGATGGCGCTGACATCATGGCCATCGCCCTCAGCCCGTTGGATGGGCAGATGTTGGGGCTGGCGGTCAAGAATCAGGTTTCGCTGCTGGTGCGCATCAACAAGACGACGGGCGCCACCACGGCCATCGGGCCGACGGGCGTCGGGGGTTTGGCGGGGCTGAGTTTCTTCGCTGAAGGCCAGATCTTCGCCGTCGGCGAACATGCTCTCTACGAAGTCGATGTCGCCACGGGTGCGGCGTTGTATCCCCGGGCCCTCGACAACGCTGCCAACTACAGCGCCCTCTCCTGCCTGGCGCCGGCGGTCAACGCCATCACCGGCCGGGTCTTCGACGACAAGAATGCGGACAAGCAATTCCAGCCAGAGGACGGTGAAAACGGCAGCAGGGGCGTGGTCGTGCGTCTGTGGCGTGAGACGGCGTCCAACGGCGTGCCCGACGCCGGCGACCGGTTGCTGGGCAGCCTGGAAACCGGCGCCAGCGGGCTGTACACCTTCACTCTGGCGGCGGCGGGCGAGTTTCTGCTGGACGTGGAGGTGGCGAGCCTGCCCAAGCACCACGCCCTGACCACGAGCAACGTGCAGTCTGCCAGCTTCGGCGGCTTCGGCCTGAGCGATGCTGGCAACGACTTTGGCCACGTCAAGCAGCCGGCGCGCGATGACGAGTTGTTGGTCAAGTTCGTGGCGGGGGCGACGACGGCGGCGATCGATGACCTGTTGGCGCGATACGATCTCAGCATCAAGCGTCAGAACGAGAATCTGAACCTCTACACCCTCCTGACCTATCCTGGGCAAGCGGAAACGTTGGAAGAGGCGTTGAACGCCGAGCCGGTGGTGGCTTGGGCGGAGTTGAACTACCTGGTCAAGATCTCAGCGCTTCCTGATGATCCCGATTTCAACAACCCCAACCTGGTGTATGCGCCACAGTTGATCAATGTGCTGCCCGCCTGGGGTGTGACGACGGGATCGGCGAGCGTGGTGGTGGCGGTGATCGACACGGGGGTCTCGCTCACGCATCCTGAGTTCAGCGGGCGGCTGGTGGCGGG
>JAYRVO010000088.1:0-55751 GCA_041918515.1 Chloroflexota bacterium
CAACACACCCACCACAGCCCCCGCCCAACCCACCAACACACCCACCACAGCCCCCGCCACTAACACCCCGCCAGCAAACACCAATACACCGGTTCCCGCCACCAACACCCCCATCCCCGGCGCCACCTTCACTCCCACCCCCTCCCCCACGCCCACTCGACCCACCAACACCCCCATCCCCGGCGCTACTGCCACCCCAACCCCCTTCCCCACCCCTACCCAACCCACCAACACCCCCATCCCTGGCGCCACCTTCACCCCCACCCTCATCGCCACCAGCCCTCCCCCACCACCACCAACCACCGTTGACGCCACCTCACCGCCGCCGGCGACGCCTCCTGACGCAGGAACAGCCACGACTGCGCCGACAACCAACGCTTCCCAACCCACAGCGGCGGCAACCCCCACCCCGCCACCGCCGCTTACCACACCCCCCTCTGGCGGCAATAATGGACTCGCCGGCCAGTTGCCCATCGAACCCACCCCCGCTGACGAATCATCTGGCCCCAGCCCCTTCCTCTTCCTGGGCATGGGCATCGTGGCCTTGGCTGCAGCTGGCAGCCTGATCTTCTACCTCCTGCGCCAACAACGGCCCGCCGGCTAATCTGGACGGCCGCCACCTCCTCCTTCTTCCACTCCAACAGGCGACCGGCGTTCTCAAAGCGCCGGTCGTCTGCTATCACCCCCTTTCGACATCCCGTCCATGATCAACTGGCCTGATCTCCTCATCGACGCCCTCTGGATCGTCGGACTAGCTCTCCTTCTGGCCGTTTTCAGCCACGCCGCCTATCGGTCTGCCACCAGCGCCCGTCCCTTTCGCGTTGTCATCGCCCACCCCCCCTATCGTTGGCGCGCCTGGCTTGGCGCAACCCTTGTTGCCGGCGGTTTCTGTTTCACCACTCGCGACAACCTTTGGCAAAGCCTGCTATGGTTGGCCCTCGCCCTCGCCGCCGCGGCCCAAACCCTCAACAGCTATCGACAACAGCAGGGCAAAACCATCGCCTTTGCCAACCTACTCCGTCGTAACACCAGCGAAAACACCGCCCCTTCCTGGCTGTTAATCACCGCCATCATCACCATTGGCCTCCTCCTTGCCAGTCTCTACGCCATCATCATCCTCCCCTGGATGCAACCGGACGAGCCGCGCCACTTCGAAGTCGCCCTCCACGTCGCCCGCTTGGGCAAACCAGTTGTCGATGGCGCCGAGCGAGTGCCGGAGTGGGAGCAAGAAATCATCCGCTCCATGGAAGACCTCAGCTTCTGGTGGTATGGCTTCTCCCTGGTGGGCTGGGATCCGGCCAACCTGCCCCGCTCCTTCAATGAAATCTGGTCCCCTGCCTACTCCACCGCCTTCTATCAGCCCCCACTCTACTACACCCTTGCTGGCGGCCTTCTCTCCCTTTGGGACGACAAACTTCCCCTCCCCACCGCCATTCTCCATCTACGCCTGCTCGGCCTCTCCCTCCTGGGCCTTAGCTTACTCGGCATCTATTGCACCATCCGCGAACTACTCCCCGATCGTCCGCGCTGGGCGCTGGCCGTACTCTGCTTCGCCGCCCTTTGGCCCTCCCACCTCGCTGCCAACGCCGCCGTCAGCAGCGACATCCTGGCCGAAACCCTGACCATCTGGACCTTGTACTTCGCCGTCCATCTTCTTCGTCGCGGCCCCGGCCTGACCAACCTCGCCTGGCTCCTCTCCCTCACCATCCTCGCCTTTACCACAAAGCGCACAGCCCTCGTCACCGCCTTCATCACCCCCTTTACCCTTCTTCTCTGGGTGCTCAGCGCCAACTGGGGACGCTGGAACCGCTTCCGCCTCCTCATCTCCCTACTGACTGCGCTCCTCCTCCTCACCGCTGCCGTGGCTGCAACCGCCCTCATCATCCGATCTGGGCGCCTGGGCATTCCGCAAACCCTATTCGCTGACATCCTCAGCGGCAAATACTGGCGCAACCTGGCTGCCTTCCCTCTGCTCAAACAAAGCGACGCCCTCTTCCGCACCTTCCTCGGTTGGTTCGGCTGGATGCGCGTCCCCCTCCCCCAGCCACTCTACTGGCTGGGCGGAGCGCTCGTCCTCTTCGCCATCTTGGGCGGCATCTGGCGCCTGCGCTCTCTCCCTCGCCTGCAACTGCTTGGCTGGCAGCGCCGTGCGCTCCTCCTCTTTGGCCTCAGCATCCTCGTCCAAATCATATTCGCAGTCGGCAAACAAATCCTCTATGCCGACTGGGCCGCTGACTCCATCCCCCAGATCCGCTACTTCTACCCCATCGCCGCCCCCCTCTTTTTCTTCCTCCTCCTCGGCCTCAGCCCCTGGCTACCGCGACCGCTGCGTCGCTACGCCCTGCCCGTCGGCATCGGCGCCCTCTGCCTCTTCAACATCTACATCCTCGGCTTCGTCCTCTACCCCTTCTTCTGGCTGTGAGGAGAATCCTCCTCCTACGCTCCAGCGCCCACCTCGGCGGCATCGAGCGCCAACTCCTCGACCACACCCTCCGTCTGACGGCCTCTGGCTGGGAGCCACACCTTGCCTGTTTCCTGCGCCCCCACGAACGCCCTGCCGACGACCACCCCCTCGCCCTGACCGCTCGTCGCGCCGGACTCCCCGCCACAACCCTCCCCGACCCCGGCCCCAGCCGCCTGGAACCCCTCCGCGCCCTACGGTCGCACCTGCACCATCTCCAACCCGACCTCATCCACACCTGCGACTATCGCACCGATATATTCATCGCCCTGTTGGGGCGTGGCGCACCCTGGCTGGCCGAATCGCACGGCCACACCCAAGAAAGCACCCTCATGACCCTGTGGAACGCCTGCGACCGCCGCGCCTTGCGTCGCGCTCAAACCATCGTCGCCGTCTCCACCGCCTGGGAAACCGCCCTGGCTGCGGCAGGCGTCCCGGCCCAGCATCTGCACATCATCGGCAACAGCACCGCCATCCTCCCCCCGGAACCACTGCCCTCCCCCGTCACCCTCCCCTCCGGCCGTCATCTCCTTTACGCCGGCCGTCTTTCGCCCGAAAAAGGCATCGATCTCCTCCTCAGCGCCTGGCCCGCAGCTCGCGCCCTCTTCCCCAACCTTCACCTCTGGATTCTCGGCCCCTCACCTCGCCCCTCTCGCTATCGCCATCGCCTCGCCCCCCTTCTCATCCAGCCCGGCATCCACCACATCGGGCTTCAACCTGACATCCGCCCCTGGCTCCAGGCCGTCGACGCTGTCATCGCCCCCTCTCGTCAGGAAGCCTGGGGCATGAGCGCCTTCGAGACCCTGAGCCTGGGCGTTCCCCTGGTGGCCATGCGCGTCGGCGGCTTACCCCAACTTTGCGCCGGCGCCCCTCACGCCCTCCTCATCCCCTCCGTCGCCTCGGCCCTGCCCGACGCCATCCGCCAGGTGCTCGATCCGACCTTCCCGCGCGGCCCCGGCTTGGGCGCCGCCTTCCGCTCCCGCCCTATCTTCGACCCCGCCTGCCGCCACCAACGCCTGCTCGAACTCTACGAGCGCGTATGCGCATAGACAAGAAAACCCATCCCACTTACGGACACTGAACCACCCCCTGCGCCCACAAACACCCGCCGCAGGCCGGGAACTCATTGCCTACACAATCCTCCGCGTTCGTCACCGACATCTCGCAGCCCCCACAATACGTGCAGGGCGGAAACGCAAAACCCTGCACACGCTGGCGATAAGCCACATAATCGGGATCCAGCCACAAATCGCCCAGACTCCGTTCTCGTACATTCCCCACCACATGCCTCTGATTCAGACGCGGCTTACCATGCAGATAGCTGGTGTGGGCATGCATGAGCGGCCAACACGGGCTGACATCACCCGTCCAGGCGATCGTCATCGAACCGTTCTCGATATAATTGCACACATCATTGACGCCGCCCCAATTGGCGCCGGCGTAGCTCACATTGTAGCCACTGTTGAACGCCTGGAACAACGCCTCACGCGTGAGACCATTGAAATCCATCTTGGGCAGGCTGAGGTGAGGCACGCGATTGGAGGGCAGATAGGTGGTGGAGCGCAGGGAGCGCGTATACAGCATCTCCTCTTGCAATTCCGTCGTGACAGGCAACACATTACTCACCGAAAAATGCAGCGCGCCCAGCTTGCGCCCCAACTTCAACACCGCCGGCAAATCATTGATATTGCGCTTCATCGCCACGAAAGCGATACCAATCTCGGGCAGACGATGATGCCACCCGCGGCGCATCCTGCTAAATCGCTGCAGATTCTCGACCACCTGCGGCAACTCTGCACCCAGCCGGACATCGGCATAACTTTCGGGCGAGGCTCCATCGATCGACACCCAAAGCAAATCCAATCCCGCGTCGATGATCTCCTTGCTACGCTTCTCCGTCAACATCGTCCCATTCGTGATCATCTCCACGCGCGCACCCAGCGCCTTCGCCTGCGCAATCCACTCCTCCGTGCGCTTGTGAAACAAAGGTTCGCCAATACCGCCGAAATAGACGGTCGGCGTCTGTGCGAGTGTGCGCAATCCCTCCAGGATCGCCGCAAACGTCGCCTCCGACATACGACCCATCGGCTCATCCCAGGCATTGCGAAAGCACGTCGCGCAGGCGATGTTGCAGTTGTCGGTCGGCTCCACATACACCTTGTCCAAATGCGTCACCGGCCGATGCAGACGTAGACCATTCTTCGTTTCCTCCAGCCGCACCTGCGCGCCGGGCGTCAAACCCAATTTGGCGGCTATCTCCGGCGGCAGCACCAGGCGCCCCTGCTCATCCACCTCGGCCCAAGCTGTGGCCGGGCCTGCCGGCAGCTCCGCGGGCAGCACCATGAAATGGTCGCCGAAAGCGTAATTGGGGTTCGCTTTACCGTTGCCGCCGTTCGTGCGCGCGGCGACGGCTTGTAGCTCGACAATATCGATTGCTGGCATCGGAGATGACCTCGGTTAAAGGGATAATTTCAATATGATACTGCACCCAGGCCGTGTGCACCAACCCCGGCGCCAGGCCTCATGCTGCGGCAATGCAATCACCAACGCCAACGCCAATGGCACTCAAAAAACAGAAACGCGCCCAGTCATCCAGCGATACTGAGCACGTTTGCAACAAAATCAAGGGTGACCACCGGGGCTTGAACCCGGAACCTCCTGGGCCACAACCAGGCACTCTGCCAATTGAGCTATGGTCACCACGCAGGAACAAAATCATCATGAAAAAAGGATGACCGGAGCGACCAGTGCCGGCTGTTTCGCTCCGGCAACCCGTGGCTGGGGGATCAGGACTCGAACCTGAACTAGAGGATCCAAAGTCCCCCGTCCTGCCATTAGACAATCCCCCAATGGTTGAATAAGGTGCCGAGGCCCAGACTTGAACTGGGGACACCGCAATTTTCAGTCGCGTGCTCTACCAACTGAGCTACCTCGGCAAGACAAGGAAAGAGGGCTGAGATGGGGTGCACTCAGCCCTCCACAGATGAGAGCGGGCGATGAGATTCGAACTCACGACCTTCTCCTTGGCAAGGAGACGTTCTACCGCTGAACTACGCCCGCAAAAATAACTACGTTTGCGCCGGAGCTGACAAACGACGGCATCCGCGCGCCCGGTGCTGCCATCCTGGCAAATGGACCCGGTCGGATTCGAACCGACGATCTCCTCCGTGCAAAGGAGGCGCCTTCCCACTAGGCCACGGGCCCGTGGATTAAAATCAGGCGTCGATGCCGACGAGAGGACTCGAACCTCCACGACCTGGGGTCAACAGATCCTAAATCTGTTGCGTCTGCCAATTCCGCCACGTCGGCCCGGCATCGGCAACCGCACCAATCGGGTCTTGCGAACGGAAATACCCCCGATTCTGTTCCAACCGTCATCTGTCTCACACCCTGAGGTGTGGCGCCGCCTGGCCTGTCGGGTGTGACCCGACCTCACCGGCGTCGCTGCGACGAGACCGAACCCCGGCCTGAATTGACCAGCGCCCGGCCCACTCGCCTTGCTCCCGGTTGCACGCTCGCCCAGCCGACCGCATCACTGCCATCGCTGGTAGGCTCTTACCCTACCGTTTCAGCCCTTACCCGCACCCGGTTTGGCCCAGGCCGCGGGCGGGAATACTTTCTGTTGCGGTTGTAGTCGCCTGCTCGTCTCCAAACAGACGCCCTCACTTGCGGTTTCGTGAGGCAACCTTGTCCCCCTCTCGAGGGACTTGGGAGTCGGGAAGTTCCTCTGCCGATACTTGATCGACAGCGACGGTTCTCCGCTCGCATCGGACAATGCCGTTTGGGTTGTTAACGTTCAACACTTGAGATTATAGCAAAGGGGGTTCGAGAGTGTCAAGTAAGGGCGAGGCAAGCTAAGACATGATAGCGGAAATCGCCACATGACTCGTAGTGGCGACTTCAGTCGCTTAGTAGCCAAGCAAACGACTGAAGTCGTCACTACGAAACCATCCACCAGTTATGCCCACATGTGCTAGCGCTTGCTGAGCAGAGGCAGATATAACTGATTGGGTGGCAAGGCGATGTCGTAGTAGCGGCCTTTGTTGTCGGCCACGGTGACATTGCCGGCGTTATCGGCCATCTGCACGAAGTAACGAGTGCTGGGCGAAGCGGGAATCTGGGCCAGCCATTTGGCGCGGGCGGGATCGAAAGCCAGATCGACGCTGTGCCACTGGCCATCGCCTTGTGTATAGGTCACTTTGCCGCCCAACAGCCCGGATAGATCGCTGGCCTCCACCTTGACGGTCGCCAGATGTCCGCTCGGCTCCATGCGCTCGCCCACATAGGTGATCTCAGGAGGGGTCCAGTCGGGGCTATTGGAATAGTACGTCGCCAGAGTCATGCCATCGTACAGACGCTGTTCGCCAGTCTGGCCATTATATTGCCCCAATTGCGCGCGCACCATGTCGGTGAAGTCTCGCCCGGCCGTGATATTTTGTAGGCTCAACGGCCGCGCCGGGAACCAGCCCTCATCGGTAAAGGTTGGCTCGACCCAGTCGTTTTCCCACTCATTGGACGGCTTTGCGATCACCGGATTCACCGAATCCATGTCAGTATAGTGCGCGCTGTCCAGGATCACACCGTGAACCCGCCCAACAAGGGGGCGGGTGACATCTGAATAGAAGCCAGGCTGCATCGGCTGCCCAGCAACCACATCGGTGTTGCCGTTGATGCCGAAATAGGTTCCAGCCGTCGTCTGGTGTTCGTCAAGGGCGCCCAAAGCACCTTGCAAGCTGAAGTTTAGCCCACCGACCCTCACCGGCCCACCGTCCAATGGTAAGCTGGACGTGATCACGACGCTGGGGAACGGGTCATCCGGCCCTAACAGCCCACCGCTGATCAGCTGGAAGTGCGGCAGGCCATAGAGTGTGGATTCCATCAGAATCTTCTCATCGAACGCATCGAAGGTAGGAGCCTCGTTCCAGTACTTCTGTTTGGCCGCTAAGATTGCCTTGCCAATGGTGGTGGACCCGCCCTGAGTCAAAGCTCCAACATAGTTTTTCACCAGGCGCTCCGACCAACCCAACCCCTGATCAGATCCCCAGCCGTAGCCAGTGTTGGCGATGTAGTTGGCTCCACGTTTGAAGAAAGCCTGGGCAAGGTCCAGCGCGCCGCCAGGAGCGCCGGTGGGGGTGATGTCGTTCAATCCTGAGTGACAGCCCAGTGTCACGACGAGCGCCCGGTTCAGGTCATTGACAGCGGAGCTGCTGATCGCACTATCACTAACTCCACCGCCATTCGGCGCAATTTGCAGGTGATGACTGGCATGGCCATTGATAAACTGCACATTGAACGCTGGACTCGTCTGGAGTTGGAGATTCTGCAAGGCGATGGCTGTCCACCAGTTCCCCTGAAGACTACCGTCAATCGTCCCCCCCGGCCCCAGATCGGAAGCAATCGTGTTAGACACCGTCTGTGCCGTGTCCACCACAAAATCGGCGCCTGTGACAAGCACCCTCTGCAAGTTAATGATACCTTGCGCCAGATAGTTATCGATGAAGGCTACGATTTCGTCGGCCCCCTCCGGCAACCGCCCCATAGCAAAATCAGGAACATAGACCTCCTGCCCACTCACGATATACGGCGTGCGGTCGGCATAGTAGTCGTCGGTCAGGCTCATCTTGTCCCGGCAGGCCGCCCAGATCGAGGTGTTGCCCGTGACAGACGCTTGATACGTGTTTTCCGGGAATGTCGTGCGGTCCGGGGTGCGGCGGAACGGCACGACCCGGTCGTTGCCCACCAGGACGATGTACTCTACGCCAGGATTCGTGTTGAGGGCTGCAAGGATCATATTGCGCACCGCGCTGGCGGTGTTGTTGGCCAGGGTTGTGCTGATCGGCGTGCTGTTCCACAGTGTATAGGCCGTTGCCGCCGCAGCATCATTTTGGGCCTGAAGGATCAGGCCGCGCACGCGGGTATCGCTCGCCAGCAGTGCCAAGCGGTCCATCACGTTCTGGGTCTTGGTCTCTCCATAAAGCGCCGCCAGCCGCTCGCGGTTGGTGACGATCAGAGTTTTGATGCCGGAGGCCGGTGGGGTCGCTGTGGCGCCGGGCGGCGCGGGGACGGTCGGCGTCGGCGTCGGCGTCGGGGGCTGGTAGTTCTTGATCACCGAAAGCTCGTACCTGGTGCCCAAGCCAGAGCGATTTGTCCGATAGTGATGGACTTTCGCGTAATAAGTGCCCGAAGTCGGGAAGATGTAGGTGATCAGGGATCGCTCGCCGCCTCCGTAATCGTCGTTGCTGGTCAGCTCAGTGACGCCATTCGCATCGATCAGGCGAAGGATCGTGTCGCTGTCGCCCGATAGCTTGTCGGTCTGGATCGTGTACGGCAGCGTCGTCGAGTCCACCGCAAACTTGACCCAGTCCTGGTCCGCGTTGGGCGTGAAGTTGTGGGGCTGCGGTGTTCCATCGGTAGTAATGATGGTAGCCTGCGCGGACGAGTTGTCCGGCTCAAAGCTGTCCAGGGGATCTCCCAGGCTGATCGCCAAATGATACGAGGTGGTGGGGCCGCTAACGGAGTTAACCGTGTGTTTGACTCGCAGGTAGTAAGTACCCGCGCTTGAGGCCGTCCAGCGCAGGCGTGACGCCAGCCCGCCGCCCGAATCATCATCGCAGGCGACCTGCGTTGTACCATCTGTATTGAAGAGACAAATCTTGGTATCGCCATCCGCGCCCAACTCGTAAGTCTCGATGGTGTAAAGCTGGCCGGCTGTGGCCGTGAATTTCACCCAGTCCTGGTCATCGGCGGGGCATATGTCGTGAATTTGCTCCGCACCTCCGGGGGTGATGGTGGTTGCGTGCGTCTTGTCGTTGTTCTGCTCATACGCGTCCGGCCCGCAAGCTGTCATTCGCACCATTGCATTATATCGGGTGGTCGCGCCGAAGGCGTTGGGATCCTGGTTGGTTATCTTGACATAGTACGTCCCGTTGGACGATGCGGTCCAACTCGTCGTCTGGCCCTCTGATAAGGCAGCGGCATATCCGCACTGGTTATAGACCTGGAAATTCGGGCGTGCGTCCGCGCCGACCGGGGTCGCTTCGACGCGATAGGTGGCGCCGCTGGCTGCGGTGAATTTCACCCAGTCGGCATCCGCCGGCTTACAAAACTGGCGCGCGACTGGGGTCGCGCCGACCGTGATGTCGCGCGCGGTGGCGCAGGAATCATCAGCTTCTTGCGCATCTCCCTGACAAGTGGTGGACGGATTGACGAAAAGCTCATAATTCGCGGCGGCGCCATAGGTAGCATTGTGATGCTTAACCTTGAGATAGTAGGTGCCCGACTCAGGCGCCTCGAAGACCAGGTCTACCCCATTGCCAAATGCCGGATCGCTGGCAGCCTCCGGGGTCGGTTGTGCGCACTGGCCGTAAAGCTCCAGCGCAGTGTCGCCATCAGCCCCGACGTTCACAGTGCTGAGCGTGTAGGTGATGCCTTGCTGTGCGATGAAGCGCACCCAGTCCTCGTCGCCCACAGGGCAGAGGTTGTGCATCTGATGCACGCTGTCCACCGTGATTGGGCTTGCGCCGGCGCAAGTGTTGTCGCCGCCAGCCTCATAGGCATCAGGCACGCACGGGGTTGGCGTCCTGGTCGGCGTCGCGGTTGCGGTTGGCGTGGGGGTCCATGTGGGTGTTGGCGTAGGCGTCATGCCCACACAGACAGGGATGGATATCTTGTTATTAAGCTCGTTGTCCTCGATGATGACCTGATCGCGATCAACCCACGCCCAGATCGTATGATCGCAGCCTGGCGTCGTGAACTTGTAACCTCTTTTCGTGAGGACGAACGATTTGCCGGCCCCGAGTGAAAAGCAATAGGCCGCATAGTACGTATCCGGTGTGTCCAGAGCAGGCTCTCCGGGCGGGTCAACGTACAGGTGGGATACGATGCACAGTTGGGAGGGCGGAACAGCAGGCGCGTCGCCGATATTCTTGGTGACAATCTCGATGTCAACGTCTTGGCCGGGGTTCGGATAAGCTGGTGTGATCTTGATACTCTGGATGATCAAATCAGGACCGGGGTTCAATGGCGCCGCGGCTGCGTTCACCTCCTGGCGCCCATCCTGGGGCTGCGGTGTGAATTCAACCGAACGCGGCGCCAGCAATAGCGCCGCAACCTGCACCGGACTCTGGCTTGCGCGGACGGCCCCCGTGAAGTGCAGCCATAATACCAATAAACCTGCACCCACCAACACGCTGATGAGAACATTGCGGAGATAAGCGCCTATTTTCATGAGATCACCTCTTGGCGATGAATACACTCTGCGGCGAGACCGACCTGCTGCGATTGCTCTATGCTACGACATACACACCGGCGCAAGGGGGAAGTTGCGCCGGTGTGTATGACCGCTACTCACTTACTTCCGAAGCAACGGTAGCCAGAGGGGCTGGCCGGTCACATTCACTGTGATCTGCGCCGTCCGCAGTAGCCCATTGACGTCGGTTACCTTCAGGGAGATCGTGACTGGTGTCGGCGGGTCACCGGCCTTCGCGCTGCTGATGAGCATGGTAGTGATGTCTTCGGTTGTCCCCAAGACACCCTGTGAGCTCGATGCCCACTCATAGGTGAAAGGCCCATTACCACCTGAAACGGTTGCATTCAGCGCCGCTTGGGCGCCGGCGAGGATGGTGGCGTCCTGCAAGGGGGTGTCAATCACCACATTCGGCGGGTAGTAATCTGACGATGCTGGTACGTAGACCAAACCGTTCCCCGCCACTTGCCCATTCTGCATGAAGTCGACGTTGTACACCCATGTCGGGATCAGCTCCTTTTGCTTCACATCGAGCGGCTGCTCGAAGTAGGCAAAAGTATCTGAAACCGGGTGTCGAACCATCGCATCATACTCAATCCCAATCTCCAGAACGGACAAGCCAGGATCCGCGACGAAGGCATCCCACGTCGCATTGACGTCCTTGAGTGTCACATTGCTGCCGGCCTGCACATCGCGCGAACCGCCGCTGAGGCCGACCGGAGGCCCCGCCCGACCGCCGAGGTACAGCTTGGTAGCCGATCCAGGGCCTGCCACCGAAAGCCGCAAGGCGACCGGGGCTCCTGCCGCCGTCAAGGCTGTTGTGTCCAATGTCCGGCCGTAGGCCACCATCACATCGACGCCTCTACCTTCCTCAGCTGCGCTATTGACGTCTGCGGGGCCAGCGAGGGTAACCAACGTATCTGTCTCGATATGCTGGCTGGTCGCGTCGAAGTTCTGGCCACCCGGCAGAGCCTGGGCGTTGAGCCGATAGAAGTTATCAGCTAGATTCTTGGCGACCTCGGGATCTGGCAGATTGAGAGGTTGGCCTGGCGTCGGCGGCACCCAGAGTTGGCCCAAATCCTGGTAGGTATAACCGCCGGTGGCCGTTTGGATGGAGAGGGTGCGCGTCATGCCGCCCGCTGTGCTGGTGAGGGCATACTCCTGCCCATCCGGTGACAACCCCAGTGTGCCACTCACGTTCAGCGTGGCCGCCAGACTGGCCGCGAAGCCCTGATCAACTGTCCGGTTCAGCACCTCGTAGGCCGGCACACTGGCGAGGATGGAGACATCCACAGAGTTGGGCGCTGGCTTGTAGCAGTTGTGATCGATCTTCCACCTCGGCCAGGCGCCAGCAACATCGCCGAGGGCTGGGCCGCCGCGTCCCCAGACCTTGTCATTGAAGTGACCTTGCTCTTCGGCGATCACGCGGGCGGTGGCGCCGGCTGTTTTGGCGTCACACGTTGTGAACCAGGCCTGGGTGACGGTTTTCGGCGCACGCAGCCAGATATCGCCAAACGGCCAGATATACACCTTCGAGCCTAGCAACTCGTCTGCCCAACGGCCGCCGAATTCGACGCTGGCCGACAGGGTGGTGAATCCGGTAATCAGATGCAGGCCGTTCATGCACGACGCCCAGCCAACGGCGTCTCCAAGTGTCAAGCAGGTCTTGACGCCGAGCCATTCGAGGTCTCTGGTTCCATAGGACATCAAGCAGTCGTTCGGCACCACTGTCGTATCAGTGTCATTCCAGGGAATCCAGATGCTGCCGACGTTGCCATGTGAGTGGACGAACATAATGTCCACGTCGTCTACCCAGGTCTCTTCAGAGCCACCCAAGGCAGCCCGTTTCCAGTCCGTTTCATCGGCCAGGTTGTTGCCCCAGATGAAGGAGTCTGCTCCGGTATAACCGGCTGCCCGCATCTTGTTGTAGAAATTCATCGCTGAGTCTCTATGGACGGGCCGATCCTCGGGGCTGGCGCCCCACGGGGGTGCATCGGCGCTGGGGTACTCGGCGCCGACATCCAAAACCCCATCATCAAAGCCCGCCGGTGAAACGGGATCCAGGGTCATGCCGGGCGAGTGCCAACTTGCCGACGCCGCCACAGAGAACACCAGGACAAGCACGATTGCCAGCCCTATGTGCGTTAATCGAAGCCATAACTTGTGCGCGTTCATGTCTAACCTCCTTAGAACTGAACACATCGCAGGAATGTGAAGATACTCGGTTGATTTGATAGGAATCGAACATCGATTCGTAGGTCTCGGTCGCGTATCACCTCCTTTCTAACAATGACAGGACTCAAACGAGCCTGGGTGATCTCGGATAGGCCGCACTAATTCGACAGCGTTTGCAACAGGCTGCTTACGGCTGCATCGAACTCGGCCGGCGGCTTCACCAGTTGCCCCGACCAGAAAGCCTGGGCGCCGGTCAGAAACGACTCTCCGCTCGCGCAGTAGTAGTCCAGGGTCTGCACCTCGCCCCCAGCGAGCACAAAGCTCAGACGATATTTGGCCAGGCAATCAACCAGCGGCCCGAGCCGGAGATCGGCGTCGAGCGCGGCGTTGAGTTGCCTGAGGGCCGAAGGATCGGTGACGGTCAGCCGATGCTCATAGTGCGCCTGCGGTTCGATGACCAGCTCGGCGATCTCAAGCTGGCTTGCCTGAGCAAGGCCAGCTCGCTCACTGACATTGACCGTCCGGGGCGACGATACACAGCCACTGCTTGCGAGCGCCCCCATCAAGAGTAGTCCGAGAATCAGTAGTCCTTTCGATAAGAGCAAGCGATTTCTTTCAATCTGTTGAGGTGTCATCATTGTCCTCCTCGTCGCAGAACCATTGGCAAGTACATCTTCTCCGTTAGCTCGGAGCCCACTATCACCAGTCGCGGCGTCGCGTAGTCATCGGATTTGTCGCGGGCGTAGAACACCACCCGATAGTCTCCTGGCTCAGAGAAACCGTTCGGATACAGGGTCGAATATTTCCCGTCCACAGCCAGATCGGCGGCCAGTTGCACCACCGGCACTCCCAGGCTTAGCGTCGTGCCGGAAGGCTCCTGGAACGAGGGCGCATACACAGCCGCCCACACCGTGTCGATCTTGGCGCTGCCTTCCTGCACCTGAGCGGTCAGTGTGCCGTTGACGCCGGACACCTCCACGGTGGCGTTGGTGATCTGCGGCGGCGATGCGCCGAAGAACTTCGCCACAAAGCGCGTCACGGCCACGCTGCCATCACTACCATTGTACACGTGGTCGCCGTTGTCGTCCATCCATGGCGACTGCCCGTTCGGGCTCACCGTCACCGCGTTCCTGGCCTGTTCGAAACAGGTCTTCAAGTTCTTGCTGGAGGCGATACAGGTGAAAAAGGCATCCGAGAAGTACGCGCCCGATGCCGAGGCATAGGCGTTGTGCTGGCGGTCGGTGGAGGTAATGATCACTCGGCCCAGTTTGCTCAGGCTGTCGTGGATCGCAGGCCCCAAGGCATAGTCCACAAAGCTGCCCGAGTGACAGGCCTCGATCACCACGTTCACCTCGTCTACGCCGGTTACGGTCTCCAGATGGGTCAACATGCCATCGAGCGTGCTCGATGGCGTGGCGCCTGCCCCGGCACAACCATCGGCGCAGAAACTCTCGATCAAGCCGTGATCCATCATGTACAGGTACAGCGGCTTATCCGTATTCACGCGGGTGGCGGCCCAGTTCTGGATAGCATCCTGGATGTTGGCTGTCGTCGAAGGCGCAGCCACCTCGCTCACGCCATCGCCGTCTGGATCTTGAGACGACGAGGCCAAATAGCGGATTTGGTCTTCGGTGAACCCGGCGCCACGGAAAATGCGGTAGGCGCGGTTGGCGCTGTTGTCGATGTTAGTCTGCAGGGAGTAGTCCTCGTTACGTCCGGCAACGATAATCACAGCGCCCAGAACGTTCGTCTCTCGCTTGACCGTGATCGTGGTCGTTGTACTGGCGTTGTTGGCGTTGTCGTAGGCCGTGACCTGCATCGTGTTGTCACCTGGGATTAGGTCTACGTTTTCGATGTGAAAGCCGTGCGAGCCTCCACTCAAGCTGTAATCCCAGTATGGATCGCCGCCCTTAGTAGTGTTGTACACCTTGACGCGGCTCAGGTTGCTGCCCGTGTCTTGCGCCGCGCCCGAGAACGTCACGGCGTTCAGGGTAGTACTGTAAGTGCCGCTTGCGACCGGCGCCTGCAGATCGAGCAAAGGGATGGTGGCGTCGGGAAGCGCCCGCACCCGACATGAAACTGTCGCCGAGTCATCGCTCTTGTTGTTCGAGTAATCAATCGCCTTCACCCACAGATCGTACCAGGAATCTGTGTTCAGATTGGGAATCTCGATGTAGGTATTGCCCTTGCCCGAGACGGGCGGTGCACCACTCAGTCCCCCGCCCTGTTGCTGATAGTGTGTTTCGTAGCCGACCACATCCCAGTCAGGAGACTGATCCCATTGCAGCGTCAGGGTGGTGTTATTCTTCGCGGCGCAACGCGGGAATGTCGGCGCCTCCGGCTGCGCCACATCGCCCGAAACAGCAACATCATAGTTCGTTTCCACCCCGGCCACGCTCGGATCGTGCTGCATCAGTTTGATGTAGTACGTAGTGCCCGCCGTGCCATCCCACTCGAACCGGAGCGACGGTCCGAAAGGATTGTCCTCGCCGCCCAGAGGCGGTTGCGCGACGCTGCATGTGTTATAGAGCAAAACGACCGGATCTGCATTCGCGCTAGTATTGGACACTTCGAGGATATAAGTCCGCTTGGCCGGCGCCGTGAACTTAACCCAGTCTTGATCGCCTGGCGCATGAAAAGTGTGAGTCTGCAAGGGGCCGTTGGCGGTGATGACGCGGGCGGTGTTGCAGGCGTCGTCGCTTTCGTAAGTATCGCCGCGCGGGGTGGAGGTGGGGGTGGGTGTTGGCGTCGGGGTGGACGTCGGTGTATCGGTGGGTGTGGGTGTCGGCGTTTTGGTAGGAGTTGATGTCGGCGTATCGCTGGGTGTAGGTGTGGGTGTATTGGTAGGCGTAGGTGTCTTTGTAGGTGTGGGCGTCGGCGTCGGCAACACAACGCCAGGCCAGAAGCCCGCCCGGATGAGGACACGGCTGCTGGTAGCGACGCCATCGACCCATTGGCCCGATGTATCATCAATGCGGAAATGGGCGGAAGCGCGGGAGCCGCCGCCGCCGGCCAGGATGTGCCAACGCAAATCGAAGGCGGGCGAGGCCTGGGCCAGGACGATGCCGGTCAACAAGAGAGTCAGAAGGGGGCTTATCAGTCGCGCCCAGCGTTTGCCGTTCATCATCATCTCTCCGGATCACTGCAAATTCGCGAGCATATCGATCACGCCCGCGTCTTGAGAAGCATCCAGGCCCATGATCGCTTTGCCAATAACAGTACCCTGTGGTGGATTTGCACCCGCTTTCATGGCGTGTCCGGGTTTGAAGGAAGTCACCAGCAAGTCGCCTGGGACAATCGCACCATTTTCAGTGGTAACTTTCACTGGCACCACACCGACAACTGCAAGGGGGATGCTTCCTGACGACTCCACATCGTCATCATGACCACCAACGAAACCTGGTTTGGTCGAATAGACGCCTACCACTGTCGGCTGGTAGGCTGCTGTGCTGCGGATCAGTTTCCCGTCCCAATTGACAACAAGCACATCCCCAGGCTCCAAGTCGGCAGTTGCGGGAAGCATTTCGGCCACATCTGCAGCCGGGGTAATGTAAGGTCCATCAGCAAAAACCCAACCATCATTGCGCACATAGAATCTCAGATCATCTGGATCTAGATCCCGCGCCTCGATGAGCGTGCCGTCTCTACTCGCTGCTCTAACCCCGACCCCGGTGACGCTGGTTCCTTCCACCCCGGCGCCGCTCTCGCTCTTGCCACGTACACCTACGCCATTTACGGTATTCTCTCCTAACACACCCATGGCATGTTCTTTCTTCGCCACACCATGAACGCCAGACTTCCAACTCCAGTCGCCATTGGTCTCACCGTAAACGCCAGTATGATCCTCGCCCAGCGCCTTGATTGCATAGCCCTGGCTACTTGCAGCGTCAATTGCGGGACTTGCGCCTGTATTGCGCGCATAGATTGCTGCATAATTGCCTTGCGATGTATTACTATAGACCCGCATTCCATCACCAGCACCTAAGTTACTAATAGAGAAACCCAATTGCGCGTTGTTTCCACTCCAAACCGCACCAAAATGGTCGTGGCTTGTTGAAGCAAACGCTGCGGCTTGCTGACCGTCGAGCAGGTCGGCGTCGAAGCCGGAGCCAGCGCCATCCCGACCCAGGACCAACGGTAACACTTCGTCATCGCGCGCGAGGGCCGCATCGATGCGTGGCTCAGCCACCACGCCTGTGCTGATATCGACGCCAGCGTGTTGATGGCTGGCGCCGGCAAACGCTGTAGCTTGCTGGCCGTCGAACAGGTCGGCATCAAGGGTCGAACCCGCACCGTCCCGACCCAAGACCAGTGACATCACTTCTGCGTCGCGCGCCAGGGTTGGATCGATGCGAGGCTCAGCCACAACACCCGTGGTGATATCAGCGCCAGTGTGCTGATGGCTGGCGCCAGCGAAGGCGCTGGATTGCTGACCATTGAGCAACCCGGCATTGCGCGCATAGAGAGCGTAGGCGGCGTAAGCCACCGGTTGCCGCGGCGTGGCTTCAGGATCGGCCCCCACAGTGATCCCCAGCCACAGTGCGCGCCCGTCGAACACGCCTAGATTCAGCGGCGTTACGTCTCCCAACAGCGTGCTGAAGACGCCATTGCTCACAGTCACGTCTTTGGCCTCCGTCCACAGCGGAGAGCCTCCCGTCTCGGACCCATAGAGCTTGAAGCTCGTCTGATAGGGGCCATCGGGCTTGGGCTGACCGGTAGTCGGGTCCAGCAGGCGAGCTTGATAATGCAGAAACGGCCCACCGACAGCCGGGCCGGATGGCGCGACCACCCCTGCCGGAAGCGCTCCAGCCTGCCCACTCCCCGCGGCCAACAGCATGACAACAAGCAACGCGCTCGCCGCTACGAATAGAACTTGCAACCAACCTCTACGTCGGTAATTCATTTTAAGTGCCTCCTGAGGAACCACTTCCTCAGCAGCTTCACTGCCTCGCCATTTACTGATACGAAACGCTCACCCCTTGAATCACAAGGGAGTTCGCGCATGTGTCTGTAGGGGCGGTCGATGAACGAAATAGGCCGAAGATGATCGAATCGCCTCCCATCAAGGGTGTTCCCGGTACTGGCGTGTTGATCGTCATTTCCTTGGCGCTCGACCGGTTGGCTGTGGAGGGAGCACTCAGCGTCGATCCACCGACCAAGGTCAGGCCGTCGGATACTGAGTGCCCGGCAATATGTGTACTACCCGCGCGAGCGACACTGATGAAATTTGGCCTCAGCTCGATGCCACAACTTGTAGCAGGTGTATGCCAGATAAACCGGACCGTCATGTCTGTGCCTGAGGTGTAATCAGGCGGAATGACGAAACTGTACGTGAAGTCCGGCGTGCTGCTGTCTGGCAGCCACATGCCTGCGTTCGGACCCCATCCTGTACTGAAAGTGACGCCATCACGCACGAAAGCTCCGAAAAGGTTGATGGCAAAAAATTTGGGCGCCACACCGCTGGCCAGTTTGGCCGTCGTCACCGCGCCATCGGCGATCTTCTCGCTTGTGACGCTCCTGTTGGTCAGATCGATCGTACCAACACTACTGTCAGTGATCTTGGCGCTGTCCACACTGTTGGCCGCCAGATCGGCGTTGGCTACACTGCTATCAGCGATCTTGGCCGAGTTGACGCTCCCATCCGCCAGGTCGATGTTGCCCACGCCACCATCGCCGATCTTGGCGGAGGTGACACTGTTGGCCGCCAGATCGGCGGCCAACACACTGAGGTCGGCGATCTTGGCGCTGTCAACGCTGCTGTTGGCCAGGTCAGCGTTGGCGACGCCGCCGTCAGCGATCTTGACCGAGGTGACGCTCCCATCCGCCAGGTCAATGGCGCCCAGCGAACCATCCGCGATATCAGCGCCTGTGTGCGCATGGATACCAGCCGCCACCTTTCCGGCGGCAGCGCCAATCTTACCATTGTTCGCCAGGTTATCATATGCGGAAAAGAGACCCCAGGCCAGTGTGCCCGATGTGAGATTGCTGGCATTGGTGTAGAAGCTCGGTAAATTGCCTCCGAGCCGATCCGAGTTCGCGGCCAACTCTGCGGCCGTGGCCGTACTCGCGCTACCCGCGCGGTTGGCATACATCGCATACGCTACATAGGCTATCGGCTGCCGCGGCGTTGCCTCGGGATCAGCCCCCACGGTGATCCCCAGCCACAACGCACGGCCATCGAACACGCCCACATTCAGCGGCGTTACGTCTCCCAACAGCGTGCTGAAGACGCCATTGCTCACTGTCACCTCTTTGGCCTCCATCCACAGCGGAAGTCCTCCTACCTCGGACGCATAGAGCTTGAAACTCATCTGATAAGGGCCGTCGGGTTTGGGTTGACTGGTGGCAGGGTCCAGCAGACGAGCCTGGTAGTGTAAGAGTGGCCCGCTGATGGCCGGATTTGCAGGAGCGACCACCGAGGTAGGGAGCGCTCCAACCTGCCCATTTCCCGCGGCCAAGATAATGACGACAAGCAGCCCGCTTGCCGCCAAGAACAGAACTCGCAGCCAACTGCGACGTTGATGTATCATTGTCAGCATCTCCAATGAGAGACTCGCCACGCATCTTCTTTGGCTGTGCAAATCGACAAGGCGATTACACGGCCCACATCGATACTTGTGCGCACCCTTGCGCGTTGGCGGATGAATTTTCTCTTCGAGCGGTTGTGTTGTGCCGAATGAGCTATGCCTTGCGCCAGGCCCAGCGCCGCCAGAAAAACTAAGCTCACCCGCCTCAATTCGACTACTACTTTAGTATTATATTGACCCTGAAACATTCTGCATGTAATTTCCATCCCCAATGCGCGAGAAAATTTTGGGTTGCAAACATTCTCCATCCCTTTCTGTCTCATGGAATCAGCTACCATGTCTGCCTCCCGCATAGCCAGAGCCAAGCGCCTGGCTGAAAACCCAGATTTCATCCCCGACATCTACAACTACTGCGATCGCTGGTGTGAGCGTTGCGCCTTCACTGCTCGTTGTAAAAGCTATGCCCTGCGCCGCGAAGGCTCCCTGGGTGAAGAAACACCCGATCTCGACAGCGAAGCCTTTTGGGAACAGCTTCAAGGAATACTTCAAGACAGCATCGACTTGCTACACGAGATGGCGGAGGAAAATGGCATCGATCTCGACGCCATCGATACGGACGCCATCATGGCAGAAAGAGAACACCTGGCGTCCCTCATCGACAATCATCCACTCACGAAAGCCGCAGAGGCTTATGTCAAATTAGCCCATGATTGGTTCGAGACCTCCGAGCCAGCCTTTCGGGACAAAGGCGAAGAACTTGAGATGTTCGTGCGTCTCAACATCTCAAGCGTCAATGTGGAGGGTGAGGTTGCAAGAATTCAAGAAGCGGTGGAGGTGATTCAATGGTATCACTTTTTCATCGCTGGCGAGATCGTCGGGGCCTTGCACGGACGTCTGGAAACGTTTGGCGCCGCGTCGGATGAGTCCCCGTCCTTCTCGGATGGCAAAGCCAAGATCACACTCATCGCCATGGACCGTTCCCTGGCCGCCTGGGGCGTGCTCTTACGCGCCTTGCCCCAACGGCTGACAGAGACCCTGGAAATCCTGGCTCATTTGGAGCGCCTGCGCCAGGATACCGAACGCTTTTTCCCAGAGGCGCGGGCGTTCGTGCGGCCAGGATTCGATACCACCGAAGAGGAAGAAGAGGAACTTGATCTCGAATGAGCATCCAATCGCAAGAACCTGTGGCCACCCGCCCGCACATGCCCGACTACGGCATCGCCACCGACCCTGATGGCCTTTTATCCTGGCAACACGTCAGCGCACAGATGGCAACGGCGCGCAATTACTGGATCAGCACGACCCGACCCGATGGCCGTCCCCATGCCACGCCCGTTTGGGGTGTATGGCTGGAGGACGCTTTCTATTTCGGCGCCGGCAGAGACTCACAAAAGGCGCGCAACCTGGCCACGAATCCGGCCATCGTCGTGCATTTGGAAAGCGGCGACGATGTGATCATTCTGGAAGGCACGGCCGAACGAGTGATCGAGCTTGACCCCGCCCTGTATGAACGCATCGCCGACGCCTACGCCGCCAAATACGAGGGCTTTCGGCCCAACCCGCCTGCGAGCGCCGAACCGATGTGGGCCGTGCGCCCACACAAAGCTTTTGGCTGGCGCGAGAAGGACTTCCCGCAAAGCGCGACGCGCTGGCATGTGCTCCCCCTCGAACGCATCCTATGAACACTATCCTCCGCGACCAATACCCCCTCTTCCAGCACTACCAGGCCCTGCGCAGCCAGTTGCTCGACCTCCTGACCGACGCCGACCTGGCTTTTGCCCTGCCCGGCAACCCCACCCTGGGCGAGCTTTGTCGGGAGATCGGCGAGACCGAGTATTGTTATGTCGAGTCGTTTCGTACTTTCTCCCTCAGCTTCAACTATCGCGCCGATGACCCAAACCTGGAGCGCGACCTGGCTCGCCTACGCGAGTGGTACGCGCAGCTCGATACCAACCTACATGACGCCATCGCCGCCCTGAGCGACGACGAATGCGAGACCCAACTGATCGACCGCGGCGGCTGGCGCATCCCCCCGCGCATGCAACTGGAGATCTACAAGGAGGCGCTGCTGATCTTCTACGGCAAGGCCAGTGTGTATCTGAAAGCCCTGGACAAGCCGAGGACGGAGCAATGGCAAGAGTGGATTGCTTGAGCGCGCACTGAACCGTCAACATGTGATCACAAAAGAGCCTCATCTTCTAGTATTTGCTGTACTTCACCCAAAAATTGCGCTAGATCAACAGGTTGAGAACCTTCAATGCCAAAATCGTGAGTTTCAGGATTATCATAGGGATGACGATGCCAACGTCCGCTTTCCGAATCACGTCCATATATGTGGGTGCGGTCGAATACCAAGGTATAGCTTAACAAGCGTTTTTCGATATTAGCGTAAACTTGGATGAAGCGGTCATCGAAGACATACAGCCGCATCTTCAGCGCATGAGCGGTTTTATCCAATGTCAGCACTCTACGAATGAATGCCCACTCCGCAGCCACCTGCCGTGTCTTTCTCTCGAGATCGTCAGTAGTCACCTATCGACTCGCACCTGCTCTAGCTGCTGTAAAAGTGTATGAATGCCATCGACCGCGATATCCCAGTCTTGATGATCACTTTCGACCTCGAAGGAAAAGTTAAGCTTCTGCACTATGTCGGCAGCTTCGAACTCCAGTAGTGTCATACCATATTTCTGGCGAAAGATGCGATCTGTTAATTGATAACGGGCCAGTCTGCGACGAATCTCGTGCTCGGCTAAACGTGCAAGCTTGGCTTCCAAGGTGACACCCGACTCTAATCTATCAATGACATTTAGGATCTGACTCGAGACCATCGCTGCGGTCATAATGACGCCCTCCAAAGGATGCGAAAAGCGGAACGGATGCCTCATGGTAGCAGGTTTTCCCGACCATCGCAACCTGAGGATGATTTGCCGAACCCCGGCTATCGCAGCCGATATCCCCGCAACCGCAACGAATTCGTCACCACGAACACACTACTAAAAGCCATCGCCCCGGCGGCGATGATGGGATTGAGTAGCCCCAGGGCGGCGATGGGGATGCCGATGATATTATAGATGAAGGCCCAGAACAGATTCTGGCGGATGGTGTGCATCGTCCCCCGGCTGAGCGCCAGCGCCCGGCTCACCCCGCCCAGGTCACCGCTCATCAGCGTGATGTCGGCGGTCTCCATCGCCACATCCGTGCCTGTGCCCAGGGCGATGCCGATGTCGGCTTGCGCCAAAGCCGGGGCGTCGTTGATGCCATCGCCGACCATGGCGACAAGGGAATTGCGAACTGCGGATTGCGAATTGGGGGTTGGAGATTGGAGATTGGAGATTGCGGATTGCGGATCGGAGGCCAGGGAGTTTGGCGCGGTTTGGTTTCGCAATCCAAAATTCGAAATCCGAAATTGCAGCTCCTTCACCTGCGCGGCTTTGTCTTGGGGGAGGACTTCGGCGAAGACATCGTCGATGCCGGACTGGCGGGCGATGGCGGCGGCGGTGCGGCGATTGTCGCCTGTCATCATCACCACATGCAGCCCTTGCTTGCGCATCTCCGCCACAGCCGCGGCTGAGCCGGGCTTGATCGTATCGGCCACGGCCAGCACACCGGCAGTCTCGCCATCGACCGTGACCACCATCGCCGTCTTGCCTTCGCTTTCCAGCCGGGCAAGGGCATCGGCCAGGGCGGAGGCCGATGCCAGCCGCGTGCTCCCCACCACTACCTGGCGGCCATCGACCAGCGCCCGCACCCCGGCTCCGGTCACGGCTTCGAAATCGGAGGGAGCGGACAGGGCCAGCGACTGCGCTTGGGCGGCGGCGACAATAGCCTGGCCCAACGGATGCTCGGAGCCACGCTCGGCGCTGGCGGCCAGACGCAGCAAATAGGATTCGGGCGAGAGGCCATCCGCTGCGGGCGGCAGCCAGTTGGGTGCGGTCACCACATCGGTCAGGGCGGGTTTGCCTTCGGTCAACGTGCCGGTCTTGTCCAGCACCACCACCTTCACCGCTTCGGCCTGCTCCAATGCCTCGCTGTTCTTGAAGAGGATGCCATTTTGCGCGCCCTTGCCTGTGCCGACCATGATCGCCGTCGGTGTGGCCAGGCCAAGCGCGCAGGGGCAGGCGATGACCAACACAGCCACGGCATTGATCAGGCTGTTGGTGAACCCGGCGTCAACCAGGAAATACCAGCCCAAGAAGGTAAGCAAGGCAATGCCCATCACCACCGGCACGAAGATGGCGGAGACGCGGTCGGCCAGGCGTTGGATGGGGGCCTTCGAGCCTTGCGCTTCTTCCACCAGGCGGATGATCTGGGCCAGGGCAGTCTCTTTGCCCACGCGCGTGGCCTGCACCCGCAGCATCCCCTGCTTGTTCAGGGTGGCGCCGATCACCTGGTCGCCGGGCTTTTTGTCCACGGGCACCGGTTCGCCGGTCAGCATCGATTCATCGACCGCGCTCTGGCCGCTGAGCACGATGCCATCGACGGGCAGCTTTTCGCCGGGCCGCACCACCACGATGTCGCCCACCCGCACCTGGGCCATGGGGATCTCGCTCTCGCTACCGTCGCGCTCGACGCGGGCCGTCTTGGGGCGCAGGCCCATCAGGGATTTGATGGCGGCGGAAGTTGCGCCTTTGGCGCGGGCTTCCAGGTATTTGCCCAGGCGGATGAGCGTGATGATGACGGCCGAGGTCTCGAAATAGACATGATCGCCCAAGCCCACCCCGGCCAGCCCGCCCAAGATGACGGCCACACTATAAAAATAAGCCGCGGACGAGCCGAGAGCGATGAGGACATCCATGTTGGCGGCGCCGTTTTTCAGCGCCTTGTAGCCGTTGACGTAGTAATCACGGCCAACGTAGAACTGCACGGGCGTCGCCAGCGCCCACATCAGCCAGTTGACCCAAGCCGCGTGCGCCCAATGACCCAGCAAACCGAAGTCGCGAGTCATCGAGAACAAGAACAGTGGCAGGGTGAAGACGACGCCGATGATCAACAATCGTCGCTGCCGGTCGAGTTCGGCCTGTCGTGCCTGCCGCTCGGCATCCTCGATCTCGGCCTCGTCCGCCCCCGCCGCCTCGATGACCTGATAACCTAGCTCGGCCACCAGCTCTTTCATGGCCTGGATGTCGATCATGGCCGGGTTGTAGACCACCGACGCCTTTTCGCTGGCCAGGTTGACGTTGGCCTGCTCGATCCCCGGCATCCGTTTCAGGTTGCGTTCGATGGTGGTCGAGCAGTTGGCACAGGTCATCCCGGCGATGGGCAACTCGACCCGCGCCGTGGCCACGCCATAGCCAAGCTCCTCGATCAGATCGTGGATGGCGGGCGGCTGCACCACGGCGGGGTCATACACCACCCGCGCCCGCTCGGTGGCCAGATTGACCGACGCCTCCTGCACCCCCGGCGTGCGCTTCAGATTCCGCTCGATGGTGGCCGAGCAGTTGGCGCAGGTCATGCCGGTGATGGGCAAGATCAGCGTGTTCGCGTGCTGGGGGGAGGTCATGTGGTCTGTCGGGTTCCTGGTTCCGGGTTCCGTGAAGCGTGAAGTCCTATGCGCGTGGGCCTACGCTTCACGTTTTACGCTTCACACCAAAAAACGCTCAATTGGCCGGTGCGTAACCGGCCTCTTTCAGGGCCTCGCGCGCCTTGACCAGCGCCTCTTCATTGGCGTAATCGACCATGACGGCGTGGGTTTCGATGCTGCCCTGGATGTACTCGATGCCTTCGACGAATTTCAGCTCGCGCTCGATGGTCTTCAGGCAGTGGCCACAGGAGATGGTGGGGATGGTGAGAGTCTTTTTCATGGGTGGAGATTGGTTATTGGAGATTGGAGATTGGTTATTGAAGAGAAGTTAGCGTGTGAGTTTGCCGGTGGCGTCGAAGACTTCGATGATCTCGCCGATCACGCGCTGGCGATCGTCGGCGTCTTCCGAACGGATGGCGGTGGTGACGCAGGTTTGCAAGTGGTTGGAAAGGACAAGGCTGTTGACGCGTTCGAGCGCGCTTTGCACGGCCTTGATCTGCTTCATCACGTCGATGCAATAGCCGTCGTCTTCGACCATGCGCTCGATACCGCGCACATGGCCTTCGATGCTGCGCAGACGGTTGACGACATCTTTCTTGATTGCAGGCTGCATGGCTGATTCCTTATCGTGACACCCCTCCCCCTATGGGGTGGGATGCGCGTATTGTACAGCGATGGGGATCAAATCTGCAAAATGAAAAACCGGCCTGGGAGGCCGGTTCTCATCGAGCATAACGCAGGGCGGGGCGAGTCAGCGCTCTACTTTGTATCCGGCCTGCGTCCACTGGCTCATGCCGCCGGTCATGTTGTGGACGTTGTCGAAGCCCTGGTCGCGCAGATATTTCGTGGCCTGGCTGCTGCGATTCCCGGAACGACAGACGGCGATGACAGTTTTGTCCTTTGGGATCTCGCTCAGGCGGCTGGGAACAGAGCCGAGAGGGATGAGTTTGACGCCGGGGATGTGGCCGGCGGCGTATTCATCTGGTTCGCGCACGTCGATGAAGGCAACGTTGGGGTTGTCGAGGAGGGATGCCGCCTGTTGCACGGTGACGTTGACCGGCAGGTTGGCGAGATCGACGGCGGCTTTGGGTTGGGCGCCTCCTCGACAGGCAACCAGGATCAACGTCAAGGTGGTCAGGAGGAGGAAGAGAAACAAGCGCGAATGTCGGGTCATAGGGTCATCTCCGAAGTTAGCGTTCGGCCAAAAAGCGAGAACAATATGGAGTTGGATGCAAGAGTGGCAGGGGTAGTTACTTCCAGGCTTTATTTGCGCGCTGGCTTCGCCGCCGCGGGTGCGGGCTTGGCGCGCAAACGATGGTTGATCACCAGGGCGATGATGCCGAAGGCGATGGAGATGAGCGAGATGAGTGAGGCGGTCGGGAGTTGGCCCAGCGTCCAGGCGTCGGGCCGGAACATAAGCTCGATCCAGAAGCGGCCGAGAGGGTAGTAGATGAGATAAAGGAAGAGTATATCGCCGTTGCGCAAGCGGTCGTGGAAGCGCCGCGAAATCCAAAACAGAAGCAGGAAGCCGATGAAGTTCCAGAGCGATTCGTAGAGGAAGGTGGGATGAAAGCGCGTGATGGCGGGTGTGGCGCCGGTAGGCGGGCAAAGGAAATCGCCGTAGCGATGGGCGCAGTCGATGGAGATGCCCCACGGTAGCGTGGTGGGCGGGCCGTAAAGCTCCTGGTTGACGAAGTTGCCCCAGCGACCAATGGCCTGGGCCAGCAAAAGGCCAGGCGTGGCGTAGTCCGTCCATTGCAAAAACTTGAGCTTGGCAAAGTAGGTATAAAGGAAGAGGCCCAAGATGCCGCCGGCGATGCCGCCAAAGATGCCCAGGCCCCGAAAACCGCCATTCCAGAAGGCGATGATGTCGATGGGATGCTCGCGATAGTAATCCCAGCCGATGAAACCGCCTGCGGGTCGGGAGAAGACGTGATAGAGGCGAGCGCCGATGATGCCGGCGATGAGGATGACGGTGAGCATGTTCCAGATATGCTCTGGGTTCTGGCTATCGCGTTTGGCCAGGTGCGCGGCGACGAACGCGGCCAAAACCGCGCCGCCAACGATGAGAATGCCGTACCAATGAACCTGAAGGGGGCCTAAACGAAGGGCGACTGGATCCATGAATGACTCCGGGGGATGTTCAGATTTCGGATTGCGAATTGCGAATTGCGAATTGTTGCGGCGCGTACTGTCGCGTACTTATACAGAATGTGGAATACGCTATCCATCTACGCCAAGTTCTGTTTTCAAGATGCCACTAACGCCGACCACGCGGTCGAAGAAGGGGAAGCGGTCGGAATCGACGTGGTCGTGGGCGCTGTAGAGAACGAAGCCGATGACGCCGAGATAGGCGGCGGCGACGATGACGGTGGCTACCGGCGGAACTGAGCTGACGGTCAACAACAATTTGGCCGCGGCCAGGCCCTTGACAATGACATCGACGATTTTGACGCGGCCAGCAAAGCTGCCCTGCAAGGCGGCGATGTGCTCGGTGGTCGTGGGCAGTGCGGTCTTGTCGCCCTTGTAAGCGTCGATCCAACCCTTGCTCTCTTCGTAGCGGCCTTTGGTGTCGAGGAACTTGCCGACAACGCCGGCAATGACCTTTTCGTCCTGCACCTTGCCGAACAAGTCCACGACTGCCTTCTTGATCTGCTCTTCGGCTTCAGGCCCCAGCAGTTGGCGAAGTTTGTCGTTAGCGGCGAGGATGTAGCCGATGGCGAGTTTGAGCTTCTCCGCCAGATCGGGTAGACGCGCGGCTATCTGATCACCCAGGAGTTGAGCGGCCTCTTCGAGTACAGCGAGATATTTGGGCGCCAACAAGCCGGCGACAGAATCTTTGCTGGCTTTGGCCGCGCCCGTTTTCACGGCCTCCAGGCAGTTCCACACCGCGGTTTTCAGTTGCTCCGCCTCCTGTCCTGGCTCCCGCGAGATATCTGGCAGTTGCGCTGGGCGAAGTAGTATCTCTGGCCTCGTCAACGCCATCTGGATCAGTCCTGCGTCCTCGCTCGTCGATTGGCCGCGTGCGCGCATCTTTGCTGTGGGCGGCGCCATATCGCTAAGGAGGCGCTCGGCAATCGCCAGATCAGCCGCGGCCGCGCCCAGAAGCTGAACCTCGGCCAGGCTGCGCGCCGAGCCATCCGCGGCGGCCTGCCAGCGTTGCCACAATTCGGTGCGAACGGCCTGGCTTTGCGACAAGAAGCGCTCGGCTTCAGCGATTTCGGCAGCACTGTAAGGGGCGAGAGGCCGCGCGGCCTCGCCAGCGCGCTCGCCATCCTTCAGTTCGCCGGGCGCGGTCAATAGCGCGTCCAGGCCAGTCACATAGGCGCTGAAAATATCATTGTCAGACATGGTCTTCCTCCTTCAAGAGGTAACGGCGTTCTCATCCGCCTCTTCCAGGCCCAAGGCCATCAGATAGCCTCTGGCTCGTTCGGTGCGGGGATAATGATTTACCAGCTTCCAGAAATGGGGGCCGTGATTGCCCTCCACCAGGTGCGCCAGCTCGTGAACAATGACGTAGTCCTGCACCCACTGCGGCATGGTGGCGATGCGATGGGAGATGCGAATCGTTCCTTGCTGGGTGGTGCACGATCCATAACGTTTGTCCTGGTTGCTCACCCAGCGGATGCTGTGCCAGCGCAAACGTCCACCGAAGTACTGCCGGTTGAGTATCTGCGCCCGGTGTTCCAGGTCAGCGTCGGAGAGCGAGCGGCGATCTCGTTGCCGCAAAATGCGCTCCTGCAACTTAGCAATCGCCTCATTTAGTTCCTGCTCGGGGATGCCGGTCGGCGCTCGCACAACCATCTCGTCCCCTTCCATGCGGGCGCTGATGGTTTTCGTGCGGCGGTCGCTGCGGATCACTTCCACTTTCATAGCACTAATTATGGCAGGTGCGGCGCGCTTCGTGCAAACGAACTGCGCCGCCAGGCATTGCACCTCGATCCGCCCTGTGCTACGATCAGCAGAGAAAACGGTCAACAGTCAACAGTCAACAGTCAACATCTACCTGCCCCCTGCCACTCCCATGCCCTTCAACCCCATCGCTCGCTTCTACGACGCCCACCACGGCCAGATCGAAGAGGACATCCCCGCCTATCTGGCCTTTGTCCAGCAAACCGGAGGCCCCCTGCTGGATTTAGGCGTCGGCACTGGACGATTGGCGTTGGTGCTCGCCCAAGCGGGCCACCACGTCACAGGCATCGAATCGGCCCCCAACATGCTCGCTATCGCCCGTAAACGAGTCGCTGCGGCCAGGCTGGGCCAGCGCATCACACTCGTGCACGGCGATTTCCGGGAATTCGATCTCGGCCAACAGTTCGCTTTGGCTTACTGCGGCTTCAACAGCTTCCTACACCTCATCGACGAAGCCGACCAATTGCAGGCGCTGAATTGCTGGCGCCGGCATCTGCGCCGCAACGGCTTGTTGGTCATCGATGTGGACAATCCCAGCCTGGCCCGACTGGCTGCGGCCGATGGCAGCCTGGAACTGGACAGCCAGTGGGTCGATGACGAAACCGGGCACACTGTCTATGCCCTCTATGCCAGCCAGGTTTCGTTTGCCGACCAGATTCACGAACTCCACCTCTTTTATGACGAAGTGGAGGCCGATGGCTTGCTCCGGCGCTGGGCGACGCACTTCCCCACCCGCATCCTCTTCCGCCGCGAACTGAGCCTGCTCTTACAGTTGGCCGGGTATCGGCGCGCCGATTTCTACGGCGATTATGATCTCAGCCCGTGGACGCCGGAAAGTCCTCGTCTGCTGGCGGCGGCGCAGGCGTGAGAGAGAGGCAAGTGGCAAAGTTAGCCATTGGCTGTTGGCTGCTAGAAAATGGCGGGGAACTGAATGTCGCAGACGCACGTCTGTAAATATTGATCGCCAGGTTGATTTGTTATGAAGGTCGTAAAGCGTGAAACGTGAGAAAACGTCGACAAATTTCACGCCTCACCCTTCGACGGCGTTGAGTACAACGCACTCAGGGCAGGCTGTATCGCGTTTCAGGGCTGAGCATCATTTCTTTGGCTAGCCATCTCTAACAACCATTCAATCGCATCACTCGATAAGGAGGAGATCATGCGACACATTCTATTTCGGCACAAAATCATTTGGGGGCTGAGCATGGGCCTGGCATTGGCAGCCGGGCTGGCTCTGGCCCTGGCAACTGGCGCTCCCCAAGCAGTTTGGGCTCAAGCCGGCGGTCCCGATGTCACCGTCTACAATAGCAACATCGCCCTGGTCAAGGAAACGCGGCAGTTCGAGTTGAACAAAGGCGCCAATACCGTCGATGTGACCGACGTACCCAGCGGCATCGTCCCCGATAGCGTGCACTTCCGCTCGCTCACCGACCCCGATGCCTCGGTGCTGGAGCAGAATTACGAGTACGACATCGTCGGTTCGGAGAAACTGTTGCAAAAGTACGTCGATCAGCCCGTCCAGATCACAACGCAGGATGGCTCCGTTCATGCTGGCAAGCTGCTAAGCGGCGCCAGCGACGTCATCTTGCAGAACGAGGAGGGCGGCGTCGAGGTCTTCAAGTTCGACCAGATCCGCCAATACAGTTTCCCGGCGCTGCCAGAAGGACTGATCACGAAGCCCACGCTGGTGTGGACAGTGGAAGCGACCAAGGCGGGGAAGCACAATGCCGAACTGGCTTATCTGACCAACGGCCTGAACTGGGAAGCCAATTATGTGCTGGTCCTGGCTCAGGATAGCAAGAGCCTGGACCTGGATGGGTGGATCACGCTGGACAACCATAGCGGCGCCACCTATCGCAACGCCAGGTTGAAACTGGTGGCGGGCGACATCAACCGGGCGGAGAAGGTCCTCCCGGTCGCCTTCGCGCGCCAGGATATGGCAATGGAGGCGGCGGCAGCGCCGCAGGTCGAGCAGCGCCAGTTCGCCGAATATCATCTCTACGAACTTCGACGCGCGGTCACGATCAAGGACAACCAGACCAAACAAGTGCAGTTTCTGACCACGAGCGACGTTCCGTCGGACAAGATCTATACCTACGACGCCTCGACCCCTTATGGCGGCTATGGCCCGATTTATGACCCCGGCTTTGGCAATACCGGCAACACCAAGGTGGCTGTCTCGCTCACCTTCAACACCGGCGAAAAGGGCGTGAACGCCCAACTGCCGCGCGGGGTGGTGCGGATGTATCAGGCCGACGTGGATGGCTCACCCCTGCTCATCGGCGAAGACCAGATCGACCACACGGCCAAGGGCGAGGACGTGACCCTGACCATCGGGCAGGCGTTCGATCTGGTGGGCGAACGCAAGCAAACGAATTTCAAGCGCATCGGCGACAACGTGGTCGAGGAAAGCTATCAGATCGAGTTGCGCAACCAGAAGGAAGAAGAGGCCGTGACCATCCGTGTGGTCGAGCATCTCTCGCGGGGGACGAACTGGGAGATCCTGGACGCCTCGCCGGAGAGCTTCGAGAAGACGGACAGCAGTACGATCGAATGGCAGATCCCTGTTCCGGCGCAGGGGAAGGCGATGGTGAAGTATACGGTGAGGTATACGTTCTGATGTATACTTTCTGAAGTAAAGCGCTAGCGGTGCGACGCACTCTGCATGTGCGTCGCACCTTTGCGCGGCAGCATTAATGAACCATGCTTTTTTCATTCCGGGAGTATTCCTTATGGCTGTCGATCCATCTTATGTCGAGCGTAACCGCGCTTCCACCGACCGTATCCGCGCCCTGGCCACGCGGCTGAGCGACGAAGAACTTCTGCACCCGGTGGGCGAGCACTGGACGGTCGCCATCGCCCTCGCCCATCTGGCCTTTTGGGACAGGCGGGCGTTGCACGCGCTCGATGCCACCCAGCAGGCGGGCGAGCTGGTCGCGCCGGATATCGATATCGTCGTCAACGACTACTCGCTGCCACTGTGGGCCGCCATCCCCCCGCGCCAGGCCGCCCACATCGCCATCGCATCGGCCGAGGCGCTAGACGCCCGGCTGGAGAGCTATCCCCCGGCGCGGATAGAAATCATCCATGACTTCTATCCGCGCTGGGTGCTGCGAGCCGCGCATCGTAACGAACATTTGGATGAAATCGACGCCGCTTTGCGGGGCTGAACGATGCAAACCATACCCATAGAAATCCGTTCCTACTTCGTCATCCTTCGCCGCCGCTGGTGGATCCCCGCCACCCTCCTCCTTCTGACGCTGGTTTTCACCCTGATCACCACGCGGCCCTGGCAGCCCCAGCCAGCAAGCTACAGCCTGGGCATGGACTTTAGCGTCGGCGTGCAGCCGCAGACAACCCCCAACGCCTACAACTACGATGGCTACTACACCGCTCTGGCTTCGGAATACCTGATCGACGATTTCAGCGCCATCGTCAAAGGCTCAGAGTTCGCCGCCGAGGTCTCCCGCCGCCTGGCTGACAAGGGCATCACCGTCGCCCCGGGCGCCATCCAGGGCAGCACCCAAGCGGGCAAATTGCACCGCATTCTCCAGATCACCATTTATGGCAATGACCCCGGCCAACTCGGCGTCATCGCCGACGCCGTAACCGGCGCTATGACCGAGGCTGCACATCTCTTCATGCCCCGCCTCCTGGCCGGACAAGGCGCCGCCTACCTGGTCAATCGCGGGCAAGCAGCGATGCTCGGTCCCAGTTTGCGCCAGCGGCTAGACCTTCCTCTACGCCTGGCGCTGGCACTCGTTGCTGGCGTCGTCCTGGCCTTTCTGGTCGAACTTTTCGACGCCAGCGTGAGAGGACGGGAACAATTGGAAGCGCTGGGAATTACAGTGCTGGGCGAGATACCGCGCTCGTGAAGTCAGTGCGAGACAGGCGGAGTTGGTTCGGCAGCCTGTCTCGCCCCACTAACTCTCTGCCACTGCAATCAAGCCGGCGCGATCGCGGATCATGATGCGCTTACGTCCGATCTCGATCAGCCCTTGTGACTTGAGATCGTTGAGCACCTGGGTGGCTGTCTCACGATAAGTGCCCACCATCTCTGCCAGATCCTGGTGCGTCTGGCCGCTGATCTGGCTGCTATCGCCTGCCAGGCGCAAGAGGAGGGATGAAAGCCGCGCGGGGATGCCCTTGAACGCCAGGTCTGCCAAGCGCGCCTCGGCTTCGCGCAAACGTCGCCCCGTGATCTCGAGCATCCGCAACGCCACCTGCGGGCGCTGTAAGGTAAGACGCTCCAAGTCAGCCCGACTGATCACGCAGATCGTACAATCGCTGATCGCCTCGGCAAAGGTGTTGTGCATTTGTTGCCCCAGCAAGGCCATCTCGCCGAACAAGGCTCCCTTGCCCAACGAAGTGATCACCAACTTTTTGCCCTCTGGCGAAATGCGGTAGAGCTGCACATTGCCTTCTTTCAAGATGAACAACACTTCGCCTGCCTCTTCGGGTCGGTAGAATACCTTGCCTTTACGCACGGTGCTGGTGGTGGAGATGCGATCAAGCTCCTCACGATCCTTATCCGATAAACCATCGAAAAGATCCAGCGTCGATCGGTGTTGTAACTTTTCGTCCATGACATTCTTCCTCGGTCGCTACAAGGGGATGGGGGAAATTGGATACTGCATTATAAAACCAGAGCCGAAAATTGGCAAGAATCCGTGAAAGTTTGCCCAACTGTGCGTGCACAGCTAGAATCAGAATCATGCGTATTGCCTTCTTGTCGAAAGCGTGTATCGTCGGCGCCTACCAGCGCAAGTTGGAAGAGCTTGCCAGGCTGCCTGGGGTGGAGCTGACCGTCCTGACCCCGCCCAGTTGGCGAGACAGCCGGGGCGAGCAAAGGCTGGAACGGGTCTATGTCAGCGGTTATGAACTACGCGAGACGCCGCTGGTCCTCAATGGGCGCTTTCATCTCCACCACTACCCGCGCCTGCGCGCCGAACTGAAACAGCTACAGCCCGATCTGCTGCACATCGACGAAGAACCTTATAACCTAGCCACTCGCCTTGCCATGGGGTCGGCCCGGCAAATGAACATTCCCGCCTGTTTTTTCACATGGCAGAATTTACAGCGTCGCTATCCGCCGCCGTTCTCGTGGTGGGAACGTTACAACTTTGCCCATGCCGCCCACGCCATCGCCGGCAACCACGCCGCCGCCGAAGTGTTGCGCGCGAAGGGCTATCGCAATTCCCTGACCGTCATCCCCCAATTCGGGATCGACCCTGATCTCTTCGCCCCACCGCCATCGCCGCCTCCCGCCTTACCCTTCACCATTGGCTACGCCGGTGGCTTCATCCCCGAAAAAGGCATCGACGCCCTGCTCCATGCCTGCGCCCGACTTCACGGCGATTGGCAACTTCGGCTGGTCGGCAGCGGGGCGCAACTGGGAGTGCTGCAAACTCTGGCGCGGCAGTTGGGCATCGCCGATCGCGTGACCTGGCTACCCAAATTGTCTTCCACGCAGATGCCCACCTTTTATCATACGCTGCATGCGCTCGTCCTGCCGTCGCGCACCCAAAGCAACTGGAAGGAGCAATTTGGGCGCGTACTGATCGAGGCGATGGCTTGCGCCGTGACAGTCATTGGCTCGGATAGCGGCGAAATCCCCCACGTGATCGCTGACGCCGGCCTGATCTTCCCCGAAAGCGACGCCGCAGCCCTGGCTGCTCATCTCCAGTCTTTGCAGCAGAACCCGGCTGCGCGCACCGAGATGGGGCAACGAGGCCGGGAGCGGGTGTTGGGACAGTTCACACAAGCGCACATCGCCGCGGCGACGTATGCTGTTTATGGTCAGATGCTAAACTCAAGTCAGTTCGGGAGCATCGGTTTGGGTTTGTAGGGTGGTCGCGCGCGGCCCTGGCGTCCGCATGGCTGCCCGGAAATATTCGCTCGCTCCTTGCAATAAGACCCAGCCGCATCCCAGGCTGAAAAGCAGGGGCAAGGGCAGGAGCGCCCAGCGTTGGTGGGCCGCCGTTGTCAAGGCGGTCGTGGCAGCCACGAGCAGCGTGATCGCCTCTGGCGCCAATTCGCTCCAACGGACATCTTCGGGCAAGGCGGGGCCCCCGGTCTCTGTACCTTGCTTGGGTGTGCGATCGAAGACGCCGCCGCGCTGGCGCCATCCTGATAGCACGGCAGCCGCCAGGCTTGGCGAAAGGCCCAGCGAAAGCAACGCCAGCGCGGGCAAAGCCCACAAACGTCGCAGAGCGGCCCAGCCATCGAGTTGCTGTTGGGCCAGGGCGTAGAGCAGCATGGGGAGTAATGAGATCGCCAGTGTCGCCGCGCCGGGCAGAGGGAGGGGGAAGGGGCGGTCGGGCAGCAAGGCCAATGGCAGGGTGAGGGCCAGCAAGGTCAATAACGGCAAGTGCGTGGCATAGCCGCTCAGATGCAGGATGGCATAGACTCGTCGCCAAAGCGGCAGATGGCTGCGCCAGAGGTGGGGAGCCAGTTTGCGCAAGGTCTGGGCCGAGCCTTTGGCCCAGCGACGTTGCTGGCGTTTGTAGCTGGAAAGGTTGGGTGGCAGCTCGGCTGGCGCTTCGATGCTGTTCAGGTAAGCGCCCCGCCATCCTTGTAGTTGGGCGCGGTAGGAAAGGTCCAGGTCTTCGGTGACGGTGTCAGCCGTCCAGCCGCCGGCGGCGTCGATGGCGACGCGCCGCCACAGGCCGCCGCTGCCGTTGAAGTTTTGCAGGAGGCCCGCCGCCGAACGCGCTTGCTGCTCGATGACGAAATGTCCATCCATGGCCAGGCCCTGGGCGGCGGTGATGAGGTTTTGCGAGCGGTTGAGGTGGCCCCAGCGGGTCTGGACGAATGCCAGGTGGGGGTGGGCAAGGAGGGCGGGCAGGGTGCGGCGCAGCCAAGAGCGCGGGGGGAGGTAGTCGGCATCGAAGATGGCGATGAATTCGCCGGTGGCTTGGGGCAAGGCCGCGGCCAAAGCGCCGGCTTTGTAGCCGCGACGGTCGCGACGATGGTGGTAAGTGATGTTTAGGTTGCGTTCGCGGCGCAGACGAGCCACCAGGCCCGGCAACAAGGCTGACGTGCGGTCGGTGGAATCATCCAGGATCTGGATCTGCAAGCGTTCGGCAGGGTAGTCGAGATCGGCGACGGCTTCGACGACGCGGCGTGCGACGAGCGGCTCATTGTAGATGGGTATCTGGACGGTGACGGGCGGGAAATGAGACAGGTCGGGGTCGAGTCCGGCAAGAGGCCAATCGTGGCGCTGGCGGAAGAGGATGTAGAAGATGGCGGCGCTGAAGAGAAAGCAGGCGTAGAGGGTGAGCAGGAGTCCGGCGATTTGGTGCGCCAGGGCAAGGACGAGGTGGAGGGAGTGCATGAGAAAGGGGTTGAAATGGCGGTTGGGTTTTGTAGTAACGACAAGTTCGACAAGCTCACTGCAAGCTTCGGTCGTTCTTGGTGCGCATTAACGACTGCGAAGGTTGCGATTAAGGTCGATGATGAGGGCGGCGTAGGCTTCGGCGGCAGTGTGAACATCGGCCAGGGGGATGTGTTCGTTGGCGGTGTGAGCCAGGAGGGGGTTGCCAGGGCCAAAGCCGAGGGTGGGGATGCCAGCTTCGCCCATGCTGAAGACGCCGTCGGTGGAGAAGGGCCAGACGCCAACCTGGGGACGACGCCCCAGACAGCGTTCGAGCGAGGTCAGGCTTTGGTGTAGGAAAGGGTGGTCTTCGGGTAGCAGCCAGGCGGGGTAGAATTCAGGGCCTTCGGTCTCGTAGCCGGTGTAGCTCGTCGCCCGATAGGAGCCGATTTCGACGCGCCCGCGCAGGCCATCGCGTTGCAGGACGGCTTCGATCTCGGCCACAGCGCGGGTGGCGGTCTCGCCCAGGGTCAGACGTCGGTCGATGACGAGGTCGCAGCGGTCGGGGAGGGCGTTGCGGCTGCTGGCGGTGGCGGTGAGGTCGGTGACAGCGAGGGTGGCTTTGCCCAGGACTGGGTCAGTCATCAGGCCGGCGTTCAATAGTTCGAGGCCGAAGATGAAGCGGGCGGCGGCGGTGAGCGCGTTCTGGCCTGCTTCTGGCGTCGAGGCGTGGGCCGAACGTCCGTAGAGGCGCGCGCGTATTTCCATACGCCCGCGCTGGCCGCGGGCGATTTGCAGATGGGTGGGTTCGCCCAGGAGTACCCAATCGGGCCGCACGCCTTCTTCGTTGATCAGGACGCGAAGGGCCATGCCTTCGGTTGGCTCTTCTTGCACGATGGCGACGACGATGACTTCGCCGGGCAGATCGACGCCGTGACGAGCGAGCAGGCCCACGCCGTGCACCATGGCCGCGAGTGCGCCTTTCATGTCGACGCTGCCTCGCCCATAGAGGTCGTCGCCGTCGATCTCGCCGCCAAAGGGGTCGCGCGTCCAGGCTTCCGGGTCGCCCACGCCCACTGTGTCCATGTGGGCGTCGAGAAGAAGTATGGGGCCGCCAGGCCGACCGTAACGGCCAATGACGTTGCCGATGCGATCGGTTTGCACGCTGGCGAAGCCGCAAGCAAGCATTTCGGCGGCCACCTGCCGGGCGACAGAGGCTTCCTGGCCAGACAGGCTGGGGGTGCGCACGAGGCGACAGAGGAAATCGGTGCAGGCGTCTTTGCGAACGGGATCGAGGATCAAGCGGCTGGGGCTGCTGGAACGGGAGGCGATCAGCGAAAAGGCCATGGACTCAACTCCTCTGGATTTAGTAGGCGCCGCGGCCCATCAGGACTTTGGGGATGGTGCGCAGCATAATGCTGATGTCGAGGAGAGGCGACCAATTCTCGACATAGTAGATGTCCAGCAACATCATTTCGTCGAAACTGAGGTCGGAACGCCCAGAAATTTGCCACAGCCCGGTGATGCCCGGCGTTACTTCCAGGCGTTTGCGATGCCAGGGTTCATAGGCGGCGACTTCGTCAGGTAAAGCTGGCCGCGGCCCGACCAGGCTCATGTTGCCGCGCAGTACGTTGAAGATCTGCGGCAGTTCGTCGAGGCTGAAGCGTCGTAAATAGCGACCGACGTGGGTGACGCGAGGGTCGTCTTTGATTTTGAAGAGGGGGCCGTCGGCTTCATTGAGGGCGGCCAGTTGGGGCCGCAGGGCCTCGGCTTCGACCACCATCGAACGAAATTTGAAGGCGGTGAAGGGTTCTCCGTCTTTGCCGATGCGCTTTTGGGCGAAGAGTACAGGTCCCGGTGAATCGAGCTTGATCAGTATGGCGAGCAGCGCCATGATCGGCGCCAGCAGGATGACGATGATCAAGCCTAATAGCAGATCCATGGCGCGTTTGAGCGCAAATTGAGGGCCGGCGATGGCGACGTATTTGACGCCCAGCAGGGGGATGCCGTCGAGCACTTCGACATCCACCCGATCCAGGCTCATCTGCAAGACATCGGGCACTACTCGCGCTCGCACCTCCAGGCGTTCGCATTGGGTGAGGACGCTGATGATGCGGCGGTGATATTGCCAGGGCAAGGTGATGATGACTTCATCGACATGGTTGTCGGTGAGGATTTGAGGCAGATTTTCGATGGGTCCCAGCCCTGTAAAGGGGCCGAGGTTGCGCTGGCCGCGTTCGGGATCATCGTCGAGGAAACCGCCCACTTCGTAGCCGAGGGATTTGTTGGCAAGGAGGACGCGCATGATGCGGCGGCTGGTCTCTCCGGCGCCAATGAGGATGACGCGTTTGGTGCCGATCCCCCGTCGCCACAACCATCCCACCAGTTGTCGATCCAGGCTACGGCTGATGGTGGTGAAGATGAAAATGAGTACGCCGGCGATGCCGTACACCAGGCGGGAGTGGTACGCCGGTTGGAACATGTAGTTGCCAACCATCAAGACGATGGTGGCGGCGGCAGTGCCGTTGAAAAGCTGGTAGATCTCGTTCAGGAAGCCAGCACCGGGGGTCAGTCTGTAGAGGCCCTCGATATAGAAGGCTATCAGGATCAATCCCGCCGCCAGCAATGAGACGCGGCGATAGAATTCGAAGCTTGTATAGGAGGCGGGATCGACGCTGCGGTACCATTCCAGGTCGTAGCGAGCGAACCAGGCCAGGTAAAAAGCCAATACGACCAGAAGGGCGTCGCTGATGGCCAGCAACGGCTTGCGGAAGCGAAGGTACGTCTTAGCCATGTTGCTTGTTCAACGCGCGCTGGTAGACGGCGGCGGTGTCAGCAGCGGTTTGCTGCCAACGAAAGCGCCTGCTCTGCGCAAAACCGGCTGTGCGCATGGCTGTCTGGCGGTCGGGGTCGTCCAAAATGGTGATCATGGCCCGAGCCAACGCTTCGATGTCGTCAGGCGGAAGGGTGAGGGCTGCTGAACCGGCTACTTCGGGCAGGCTGCTGGCCGTGGAGGTGATGGCAGGGACGCCGCAGGCCATGGCTTCGGCTACAGGCAGCCCGAAGCCTTCGTAAAGTGAGGGGTACACGAACAAGTCAGCAGCGCAATAGAGCCAGGGCAAGATTTCAGCGGGGACGAAGCCGAGAAAAGAGACGTGGTTTTGCAAGTCTAGCTCGGCCACATGCGCGAAGACGGTTTCGTAGCGCCATCCTTTGCCGCCGCCAATGATCAGCGGCAGGGGATGGGGGGTCAGGCGCCGATAGAGGGCATAGGCGGTGAGGAGTGCGGGGTAGTTTTTGCGCGGCTCCAGTGTGCCAATGCTGAGAATGAAGTGTTCGGGCCAACCAGCTTGCTGGCGATGGGCGGCTACAGCGGCGGCTGGGCGAGGGTGGAGGGCGTCGTCTACACCGTTGTAGATAACGTCGATGCGGTCGGCGGGGATGTGGAGGCGTCGTTCAAGGTCGCGAGCGGTGGCTTGCGAGACAGCGATCACGCGCCGCGCCCGGCGGCAACTCAGGGCGGTGATGCTGGACAGATAGAGGCGGTTGGCGGGGGCGAAAGCGCGCGGGAAAAGCAGGAAGGTGAGATCGTGAACGGTGACGACGCTGGGGAGAGTGGTTGCCAGGGGCAAGGCATAGGCCAGGCTGTGCCAAAGATCGAGGTGCTGGCGATAGGCAGCGAGCGGCAGGGCAGTCTGCTCCCACAAGATGCGGCGCGCAGGGCGTTGGCTGGTGATAGGGGCGCGGTGGAGAAGAAGGGGTGGCGACGGCGAGTAGGCGGGATCGTTGACGAAGGCCAGGTAGTCGCAGGAGGGCGCTTGCTGCGGCAGATGGTGCAAGAGTTGCTGGCTGTAGGTGTGGATGCCGGCCCCACGATAGCTGGCCGCCGTAGAGAGCAAGGTGGCAATCAGGCCAACGCGCGGGCGGCGAAGAGGAGTAACGGTGGGGGACACGAGATGATTATATGCCAGGAGAAGGGGGACAGCCAATCGTTGCCAGGTGTAGCGGGGCCGGATGATCAGGGCAAAAAGAAGCCCCCGCTTGCGCGGAGGCCAAGAGTCGAGCGACTGAAATCGCTGCTACGATTTCAGTCGTTTTGTATGGTTGCTGGGTGACTGAAGTCGCTACAACGTATTCAACTGGGGATGATCGTCACCTTGCGGTTTTCGCCTTCGCCGATGCTTTGCGTGGTAACGTCTGTGCGTTCGCGCAGGGCAAGGTGGATGATGCGCCTTTCACGCGGGGGCATCGCCTCCAGGGTCATGGTGCGATGCTCAGCCACGGCGCGCGCGGCCATTTGTTCGGCCAGGCGTTGGAGGCCGCGACGCCGACGTTGTTTGTAATGCTCGACGTCGACCTCGATGTGGGGCCAGCGGTGCGTGTGTTGATTGACCACTAGGCGCACCAGGTATTGGAGGTCTTCGAGGGTCTCGGCGCGGCGCCCGATGAGCACGCTGAGATCATCGCCGGCGATGTTGAGGTAGTGCATTTCCTCTTCGTCTTCGTCAAGTGACGGTTCGAGGGAGGCTTCGACGCGCGTGGATAGCTCCATGTGGTCGAGCAGTTTCTGGAGAAAATCACGGGCGATGTCGAGGGCGTGCTGCTGTTCGTCCGAGGCGACCGGCGATGGGGCGGCAGGTTCGGTGATAGGCGCGGCAACAGGCGTTGGCTCGACCGCTGGCACTAACTCCAGCGCGGGGGCGGAGGCGACGGGAGCATCAGGAGAGCGCGGGATCAGGCGCACGCGGGCGGGTCGGGAACCCAGGCCGAATACTCCGCCACGGCCTTCTTCCAAGATTTCGATATCGACGTTGTCTTGCGTCAAACCCAGTTCTTGCAAGCCTGACTCGATGGCTTCGGCGGGAGTGCGTCCGGTGAATTCTGTCATCGGTAGATCAATGGAATCCATGAGAAGGGAGGGTGGGTGGGATCAGCGGCGGCGGCGACGTTTGCGACGGGTGGGCGTGGGGCCGCCCCTCATCATCTCGGCCTGGTCCTCGATGTCTTCTTCGTCCTCGTCCGCGCCATCGCCAGCGCCATTGCGTGGCGCTGGCTTGCTGCCAGTCATGACGGAAACGGGAGCAGCAGCCAGGGCTGGCGCCGGCAAATGTTCTTTCTGCTGGTTGACGTACCATTGCTGGGCCATGGCTAACAGGTTGCCGACAACCCAGTACAGGCTGAGGCCCGACGGGACTTGCAAGGAGAAGAACACGAACATGCCGGTCATCAGGATGGCCATCTGCCCCATCATGCCAGCGGCGGGATTGTCGGTGTCAGTGGGGGCGGGCTGATTGGTCTGGCTCATCTTGGTCATGATGTACTGCGTGACTGCCAAGATGGCAGGCAGCACCAGGTAGGGCCAGACGCCAGGCGAGAGGAGTTTTTGTAATGTGAAGTCTTTGGTCAACCAGGTTAGGCCAGCCGAATAACTGGGAGTGGCGAGATCAGGAATGAAATAGAACGGCGCCGGCTTGAATTGATCTTGGAGGATGAGGCCAAGCAGGGCGTAGTAGAAGGCAAACAAGATCGGCATCTGCAAGAGCGTGGGCAGACAGCCCGCCATCTGCGCTTGGGTGATGCCGTGCTTCTGATAAAGCTTCATCTGCTCTTCTTGCAGCTTCTGTTTTTCTTTGGCGTACTTCTTCTTGAGGGCGTCCAGTTCTGGTTGTAGCGCCTGCATTTTGGCCTGGGCGACGCGCATCGAGCGCATTTGGCGGATGCCAAGCGGCAGAAGCAGCAAACGGATGATGACGGCCACCAGGATGATAGCCCAGCCCCAGGCGGTGGCGCCGATCCACGGATGCAACAGGTTATGGAAGAAAACGATGGCCGCGCGCAGAGGGATAGCAATCGGCTCGAAGATGCCCTTCTGATATACCTGCTCGCCAGTGTTGGGATCGACTTTGACGCCGCCACAACTGCTGAGTAGCAAGGTTGCGAGCAGGAGCAGGACGAGAAGCGGCCAGTATTTGCGAAGAGATTTCACCAAAGGAGCTCCAGCGCCGGCGCACCGGCGGATGTGAATCAGGGAACGGGGTCGAAGCCGCCCGCGTGAAAAGGATGACAGCGAGCGATGCGTTTGATGCCCAGCCAACTCCCGCGCCAGGGGCCATATTTTTCGATGGCCTCATAAGTGTAGTGCGAGCAGCTCGGCTGATAGATGCAATTGCCGCCCAACGCCGGAGAAAGGTAGCGCTGGTAGCCTCGGATCAAAGTCAAAAACAGCGATTTGATCATGGGGGCGTTTCAAGCTGCGAGGGGGACGCGAAAGTCGCAGGCGCCAGCAAGAGTCCGGCTCGTTTCAAGAGCTTACGGCAATCGGCGTCCACCTGGGCAAAGGTGGCCTGAGTGATGGAGGCGCGGGCGATGAAAACCATATCCCAGCCCGGCGCGATGACAGGTAATTGCAAGCGCACTGACTCGCGCAGCAAGCGTCGCGCCCGGTTACGCTGCACTGCCTTGCCCACGCGCCGGCTGGCCGAGAAACCAAAACGGCTATAGGCAAGATCATTGGGCAGACAAACGAGAATGGCGAAGCGTTCTTCAAGGCTCTGGCCCTGGCGGCGGACCTGCTGGAAGCGATCGCGCGCTTGCAGGCGAAAACGACGCTGCACCGAATGTCGTCGCGACGGACTTAGACAGTGAGGCGCTTGCGCCCACGCAAGGCGCGACGTTTGAGGACGTTGCGGCCAGCGCGGGCGGTCATGCGCTCGCGGAAGCCGTGGACGCGCGCGCGACGGCGGACTTTTGGTTGCCAGGTTCGTTTCATGGTGTTATTCCTTACATATCGAGGGCGGACGTAACGTCCGAGGTTTGGCAAAAAAGGTGGGAGGCGACAGGGCCTCCCACCGAGCGCAAAAGCCAATTATACTGCGCCAATACGGATGCGTCAAAATAGGCACGCGATTTAACGGAACGCCGGAGTCGCTCCCACCGCCAAATGCAGCAAACCCAACGCTCCGAACCCTGCCAGGATCAGCCAATCGCCCCGCCGTCGCCCCAGATAAAGCTGCGTCCCCGCCCGCAGAAACCACCACCCTGCCATCCACAACGCCAGCCAACGCCCTGCCTGTGATTGCAGCCACTGGCCAGCCAGCAAGTCCACCAGCCCAATACTGACGAGCACGAAACTGGCATGATGATTCATGACCCAGGCAATGCCGTGCACATCCGAACGCTGTGTGGCATGACGGAAGAAGCCAAGTCGAAAAGGTCGCAGCGGCGGCCCTTGTTTGGGAATGGCGTGCTCGAAATCCAACAGCTTGGGAAAAAAGAAATGGACAACGCCAAGCGCCAGGGTGAAGAGTCCGGCCAAGATCAAAGCGAGAGTGAGGAACATACTATCATCATACTGTGGAATAGGTTATGATTGCAATCATCGCTTTTCGCGTGCATACTGACCACAGCGCTTACGAAGTAGGGAGCAGGAAATAGGAAGTACGTAGTACGTAGTAAGAAGCAAGTAGTAGCCGATCCAAAGCTCTTTGGCCCCCTAACCACTACGCCGCCATGTCTGGTCCGCGCTACCTCGACCTCGACCTCGCCCCCTACGCCGGTCAGTACGTCGCCCTGGTCGAAGGTCGCGTCATTGCCATCGGCGAAACTGCCGCCGCTGCGACCAGCCGCGCCCGCATCGCCCGGCCCCAACGCGCCGCCGCCATCCTACACATCTCCTCCCCCATGCCACCCTCGCCCCTTGCCAGTCAACCCGCCGCGGCCCAGGCCCACGCCGCCCTCCTTGCCCTCGCTCCCGACGCCATTCTCGTTGGCGGCGCCGTGCGCGATCTGCTCTTGGGCGTCGCCATCCACGACCTCGACTACATCCTCGTCGCCGACGCCCTGCACGTAGCCCGCAGACTGGCTGATCGTCTGGGCGCAGCTTACTACCCTCTCGACGCCGAGCGTGGGGTGGGGCGGGTGATCTGGAAGCAAACAGGCGACGAATCGCTCGTCATCGACCTCACCACCTTCCGCGGCGCGACCATCAAGGACGACCTGCGCGCGCGCGATTTCACGATCAACGCCATCACCCTCCCCCCCACCGGCGCCTACCACGACCCCCTGGGCGGCATCGAAGACCTCAGCGCACACCGCCTGCGCCCCTGTCGCGCCGACAGCCTGCGCGCCGACCCCATTCGCATCCTCCGCGCCGCCCGCTTCCTCTTCACCTTTCGCCTCCACCCCACCCCCGATCTCGACGCCCTGGTGCGCGACGCCGCCCCTGGCCTGACCGCGGCCAGCCCCGAACGCCAGCGCGACGAACTCTTCAAACTCCTCGCCCTCGCCGAACCCCACCTCCCCCTCACCCAACTCGACGCCTGGGACATTCTCCCCCTCCTCATACCCGACCTCGCCGCCCTGCACAATATCGAACAGCCCCCTCCCCACGTCTATGATGTATACGAGCACACCCTCGTCGCCCTCCGCTGGCAAGCCCGCCTCGACCGCCTCATCCGCCAGACTGTGGCCCCCACAGACGAGATCGAAGTCGCCATCCTCGCCGCCCTGACCCCCTTCCAAACCCACCTGCAAACCTACCTCGGCCACGAACTCAGCGCCGGCCGCCCACGCTGGCTCTGGCTACGCATTGCCGCCCTGGCCCACGACTGGGGCAAAGCCGCCACTCGCAGTCAGGACGCCGCTGAGCGCACCAGCTTCTTGGGCCACGAAGACGTCAGCGCCCACCTTGCCAGCGCCTGGCTCGAGCAACTGCGCTGCGCTGGCGCCGAGATCACCTTCACCAGCGACCTCTGCCGCAGCCACATGCGCCCCCTCCACCTCGGGCGCGAGCCACACCCCCCCAGCCGCCGCAGCCTCTACCGCCTCTTCCGCGACCTCGGCGACGCCACACCCGCCCTCCTCCTCCTGCACCTGGCCGACCATCTGGCCACCTATGGCCCCGGCATCGACCCCCGCCACCTGCGCCGCCACCTCAGCTTTGTCGCTTCACTCCTACAATTGGCTTTCCCCACCCACCCCGACGCCCCCATCATCCCCAAACCCCTCCTCGACGGCCACGACATCATGAAACTCACCAGCCTGCCGCCTGGCCCGCAAGTGGGAACCCTCCTCGAACAACTGCGCGAAGCCCAGGCGACGGGCGAGATCAGCGATCACAACCAGGCCATCACCTTCATCCAGCGCCATCGCCGCCAACCCTGAAATGGATACTCGACTCATAGGTAACGGGCAACCCAAACTTCTTGGTTCTCCTCCGCCGCTGGGCCTATAATTCTGCCATGACCGCCTCCACATGCCCCTATCTCGGCCTGCTCGACGACCCCGAAGCCAACCTGACCTATCCCAGCTTCGAGAACCGTTGCTACGCCACTGTCGCCCGCGAATCCATCCCCCTCTCCGAGCAGGCGGTCTTCTGCTTGGGCGGCAAATCCACCAGTTGCCCGCGCTACATGGCCCTTCACGGCGCGCCGGCAGCTACGGCTTCCACAGCCGCACCCCTTCCCCCGCCCTATATTCCATCCGCGCCCTCACCTGAACCCCCTGCCTGGGCGCCAGCCCCTGTCGCCGCCGCCCCCTATCCCGGCCCTATCGCCCCGCGCCGCCGCGACCCATCCCTCGCCATCATCCTTGGCGGCATCCTCCTCGGCCTCTTCCTCTGCACCGGCGCCCTTGCCGGCTACTTCAGCCTCCGCGCCCTGGTGACAACCGCCCTTCCGCCTACGCCCACAGCCGTCGCCATCGTTGTCTTCCCCACCAGCCCCACCCCCACTACTGCCCCGCCCCTCACCCCCATCCCCGCCATCACGCCCACCCTCCCCATCACCGCAACGCCGCCCTTGCCCACGTCTGAGACACCACCACTGGCGCCCTCCCCCACCCCCACGACCAGCCTCGACTTCTCCACCCCCACCCCCGTGGTGGACATCGTGCCCACTCCCACCTTCCCTCCCACCCCCACTCCCCGCCCCTCCCCCTCGCTAACGCCCGTTGACGCCCTTACCCCCACCTTCACCCCCATTCCCACTTACACACCAGCCACCCTCGTCATCTCCTTCATCACCTCCAAAACGAGCATCCTGACCGGCCAATGCGTCACCAATAGTTGGGAAGTACAAAACGCGCGCGAAGTACGCTACGGCGACACCGTGGTAGCTTTTTCAGGCAGCCGCCAGGAATGCCCCACCAAGACCACCACCTACGAACTCAACGTTACCGACTACAACGGCAACGTCAACAAACGCACCCTCACTGTCACCGTCACCACCGGCACACCCAGCGTCACCCCCACCCTCACCGTCACCCTCACCGTCATCCCCTGGCCCACTGCCACCCCCACCCCCACCGCCACCACCGCTCCCACCAAAACTCCCACCCCCACCCCCACCGACACCCCCACCTTCACCCCCACCACCACCCCACGGCCCACCTTCACCCCCACCCCCTTCTTCGTCCAATGGCAGGTCGATCGGGACTCTTACGATGGCCCCGGCCCCGACGTCACCTTCATCTTCTTCAATCGCAGCACAGTGGCAGATGGACTTTTATTCGCCCTCAGTGAAAAAAATGTTCCGGCGGACTGGCGGGTCGAGATATGCAACTCCTCTGACACCTGCAACGACACCACCATCACCACCGACACGCTGAACCCCGGCGCCAGCGAAACCATCAGGGTCCGCTTCATCTATCCATCGGGAACCCCAGGCGCCGTTGGAACTGTCGCCCTCCACGCACGCTCTATCGCGGATTATTCGGTCACCATCGACATAAGGCCCATCACCGTCAGGGTCCCCTAACAGCGATGGAAGTCCAGATCGCCATTGCCAAAATCGAAAAATACGCCACAAGCGAATCGGGCGACACAGTCGAAATCGTCGAACGGCCGCACGGCGGCCTGTCGATCGTCCTGGTGGATGGGCAGCGCAGCGGTGAATCGGCCAAAGTCATCAGCAACCTGGTGGCGCGCAAAGCCATCTCACTCCTGGCCGAAGGCGTGCGCGATGGCGCCGCCGCCCGCGCCGCCCACGACTATCTGCGCACCCACCGCCGCGGCAAAGTCAGCGCTGAACTCATCATCCTCTCCGCTGACCTGGAAACCGGCACCCTCGTCATCTCGCGTAACAGCCGCGCCCCTGTCCTCCTCCACCAAAACGGCCAATGGCAACTCCTGGATGCCCCCACCGAAGCAGTAGGCATCCACCCCCGCACCCGCCCCCACATCACCGAAACTCCCCTTCGCCCTGGCCTCGTCGCCATTGCTTGTAGCGACGGTGTGTGGGCGGCTGGCGAACGCCGGGGCGACACCATCGCCGTGATGGACCTCATCCAAAGCCTGCCCCACACCTTGGGCGCCAAAACCTACGCCGATGACCTGCTGGCCCACGCCCTGCGCCACGAACAAGGACGCCCCGGCGACGACTTGACCGTAGCTGTCCTGCGCGTTAGCGGCTTAGACATAGACAACGTCCGCCGTCTGAGCATGAGCCTACCCGTCCCCTCACGCATCTACGGCGCCTGGGACCATTCGTAAAACGTGAAACGTGAATATCACGCCACGTTTCACGCCTTCACGTTTCACGCCTTCACATTTCACCTCCCGATGACCCGCATCAAAATCGTCGGCGTCTGCGGCAGCGGCAAAACCACACTGGCGCGGGGCTTGCAGCAATTGGGATACGAAGCGCAACAAATCTCGCAAGAACACTCCGGCGTACCTGACCTCTGGCAACGACGTCACCCCGCCCACGCCCTGATCTATCTCGACGTCAGTGGCCCAGTCGCCCGGCAACGCTACCCCCACCTGAATCTCCACGACGCCTATCTGGACGAAGAACGACAGCGCCTGGCCCATGCCCGCGCCCACGCCGACTGCTACCTCCTCACCGATGATCTCCAGCCCGAAGAAGTGCTGGCCCGCATCTACGCTTGCCTCACCTCGCTCGGCCTCGATCCTCATTTTGACACCTCTTTCCCTCGCCCCCTATAATCCGCTAGTTTGCATGCAGGCAATCCTACCTTGCTGCGGCTTGAGCCTCACGGCCTCTAGCCGCGCTTCTATGTTCAGGACTCGTTGAATTTCTCCATGCCATCGTCAACTCGCAACCTCATCGCCCTTGCGCTTATCCTCCTGCTCGCGGCTTTCGTCGTCTACATCACACTACCCGTACCCAAACCGGCCTTTGCCGTCAACCTGATCTCCAGGGGCAAAGAAAGCGACGCCACCGTCCCCATCCGTTTGGGACTCGATCTGAAAGGCGGCACCCAAGTCGTCCTCCAGGCCCAGCCCGTGGCCGGACAGGCTCCGAGCGCTGACGACATCGACACCGCCCGCACCATCATCGAACGTCGCGTCAACGGCCTGGGCGTGGCCGAACCGGAAGTGCAGGTCAGCGACGACCGCATCATCGTCGCTCTGCCTGGCGTCGAGAATCCCGACGCCGCCATCGCCACCCTCTCTGGCACCGGTCAGCTCGAATTTGTAGACATGGGCGATACACCCGTGCCTGCAGGCACAAAAATCGTAACATCGCTCGACACCACTGAGGCTACCACCCAAACCATCGTCTACAAGACCATCGTCACCGGCAACCTCTTGGAATCGGTCGATGCCAGCCGCAACACCACCACCCAGCAAATCTTCATCCCCTTCCGCTTCAAGCCCGAAGGCGCCAAGCTCTTCGAGGACTTCACGAGCAAGAACATCAACAAATACCTCGGCATCGTCCTGGACAAGACAGTGCTTTCCGCCCCCATCGTGCGGGCGGCCATCGGCGAGGAAGGCGTCATCGAAGGCGATTTCACGCTGGAAGAAGCCCAAAACCTGGCCGTACAGATGCGTTACGGCGCCCTACCCGTCCCCCTCGAAGTCATCGCTGTGCGCACCGTCGGCCCCACCCTCGGTCAAGACTCCGTGCGGTCGAGCGTCACAGCCGGCATCATCGGCCTGGCTATCGTCCTTCTCTTCATGATCGTGTACTACCGCTTGCCCGGAATCCTGGCTGCACTCGCGCTCATGCTCTACGCCACTCTCAACCTCGCCATCTACAAACTCATGCCGGTCGTACTCACCCTGCCCGGCATCGCCGGCTTTCTCTTATCCACCGGCATGGCCGTCGACGCCAACATCCTCATCTTCGAACGCATGAAAGAAGAACTGCGGAGCGGACGCTCGCTGGAGAATGCCGTCGAAGCTGGTTTCGCCCGCGCTTGGACCTCGATCCTGGATTCCAACCTGTCCACACTCATCACCTGCGTCATCCTCTATTACTTCGGATCGAGCTTTGGCGCCTCGATCGTGCAAGGCTTCGCCGTCACCCTGGGAATCGGCGTCCTCATCTCCATGTTCACAGCTGTCGTCGTCACCCGCACCTTTATGCGCGTCCTCGTCACCGCCATCGGCGCCCGCATCCAACATCGCCTTGCCCTCTTCGGCGCTTGACACATTCCGCCCTCCGCCCTCTGATCTCCGATCTCTGATCTCCGATCTCCGATCTCTGATCCCTACCCCCGCCCTTCGGCCTTGCCATGAATATCATCAAATATCGGCGCTGGTACTACCTCCTGTCAGCCCTCGTCATCATCCCCGGGGTGATCTCAATGATCGCCTCCCTCATCATCTTTGGCTCACCTGTACGCCTCTCAATCGAATTCACAGGCGGCACCTTATGGGAAACGCGCTTCAGCCATCCTGTTCAACCGGGCGACATGGTCAGGCTTTTCCAGAGCAATGGCTTCACCGATGTCAGCGTCAACACGATCAATGACGCCAACACACTGGAGATCCGCACCGACGTCATGACGCCGGAGCAAAAACAGGCCCTCATCGATGCGATAACCAAGCAATTCGGCGAGACGCCGACAGAATTGCAGTACGCCCTCGTTGGCCCCACCATCGGCCAGGAAGTCACACGCGCAGCCTTCGTCGCCATCTTCTTCGCCTCATTCGCCATCCTCCTCTTCATCGTCTGGGCCTTTCGCAATGTGCCGCATCCGATCCGATACGGATCCAGCGCCATCATCGCCATGATCCACGACATCCTGGTCACACTCGGCTTCATCTCCATCATGGGCTGGGTGGGAGGCTGGGAGGCCGACGCCCTTACCCTCACCGCCCTGCTGACTATCATCGGCTTCTCGGTGCAAGACACCATCGTGGTCTTCGACCGCATCCGCGAAAACTCTCGGCGTCGCCGCGGCGAAGACTTCGAAACCATCGTCAACCGCTCTTTGCTCGAGACCATCCACCGGTCACTGGCCACGCAGCTCAACGCCATGTTTGTCATGATCGCTCTCCTCATCTTCGGAGGCGTCACCATTCGTCAATTCATCGCCGTCCTGCTGGTTGGCCTCTTGAGCGGCACCTACTCCTCCATCTTCAACGCCACTCCCCTCGTAGTCTCATGGGAGAAAGGCGAACTGGCCTTCTGGCGTCGCTGGCGCAGCAATAATAAACGGACGCCCGCCGCCGCCTGAGCACACATCGACTTCTATTGACACAAGACCGGGCCTCCGCGCCCGGTCTTGTGCGTTCAAAATCCGGCGAACCCCCTGTGCTTCTATCGCCTCCCGGCCCCATGCTATAATCGCCATCCGGCGTCAGGAGCCAGACAACACACCCCCTCAGATGGAACCAGCCAAGTCAGGCCGACGTCCTCTATCTGCTGGCTTCATCTGGCCGCAACCCCCCATCCAAGGAGAAAAGACCCATCATGCGTAAACTACACCAGCCGCTTCTCGCTCTGCTGATCCTGGCCCTGACTCTGACGGGCGCCGGCTTTGGCTCGGCGACACCACCCGTCGCAGCCCAGCAACAATACCTTCCCGACGCCGAAATCGCCTACATCAACGCCAATACCGCCATCCAAATTGTCGATCCCTTCCAGGCCCCTGGCACCGTGCCCTTCCCCTGGACATCGACGACATCTGGATACAGCGACTTTGCCCCGCTCGACGCCAATGGCGACAGCATCGACGAAATCGTCGCCATTAGCGGCAACACCGCCCGCATCCTCGCGCCCTACACCCCTGCCGGCGCCACCGCACCCGCCTGGGAAAACACCATCCCCGCCGGTTTCGTCTACATCTCGGTATGGGCGGGCGACGTCATGCCGAACGATAACGGTCGCGACGAAATCATCGTCCAACGCACCGACAACCGCAACGGCGCCGGCTACAGCCTCCAGGTCTACCGCGCCAACAACGCCGCCGGCACACAATGGCAGTTGGCGTTGGACGAATCCTTCGGCGCTCCCTGGCTGCGCATCAAAACCGGCGAATACACCGGCCTGGCGGGCGAAGAGATGATCATGATCCGCCGCGGGCTGCCCGGCCTCGAAGACTATCGCATCAAGGTCATGAGCTACGATCTGGGCAGCTTCCAGACCTTCACCGAAAACAACGCCTACTGCTGCCCCTGGGTCGATGTCGCCGTCGGCAACACCCACACCAACAACGGCAACCTGACCGAAATGGTGCTTACCCGCGATGGCGCGCTCGCCGAACGTGCGTCCATGGTCATCCTGCAGAACGCTGGCAGCAATCGCCTCGCCGACGCACCGGGCGGCCAAAAAACCGCCTTTCCCCATTTCACCGACATCGCCGTCGGCGACACCAACGCCAGCGGCGATGATGAAGTCTTCCTGGTGCGCGACCCCCTCGAAGGCGGATCGGGCATTTCCATGATCGGCCTCAACTACGGCACCGATACTTTCCCTGCCGACTGGGAACGCGGCCTGCAACTAGGGCGCAACCTGAAAGCCATCGAAATGGGCGATGTCGACGGTGATGGCCGGGCCGAAGTCGTCGTGGCTCAGCCGGGAAGTTATCGCATCTGGTTGGAACCAGCTAGCAGCCTCACCAGCTCGACCGACTGGATCACTGCTGCCTTCCGCGACCCCATTGCCATGCGACTGGGCAACTTCGATGGCAACGGCATCAACGCTACACCCCCGCGCCTGGCGGTCGACAAAACCTCCCTATCATTCAATATGGTGCGCGGTCAAGCCAACCCGCCCAACCAGACCTTCCAGGTGACGAACGCTGGCGGCGGCGGCGCCATCGCCTACAGCGTCACCAAACAAAACGGCAGCGCCTGGCTGCAGGTAGACCCCTTCGACGGCGCCACCCCGCGCACCCACACAGTGAGCATCAACGGCGCCGGCCTCGCTGCCAACGTCTATCAAGACACCATCATCATCACCGCCCAAACAGCTGGCGTCCCTGGCAGCCCGCAGCGAATCGACGTACGCCTGACCGTCACCGCCACCGGCCCTGAGCTCAAAGTCGAACCGTCCAGCCTCACTTTCACCCACAACTTTGGCGGCAATGCCCCGGCGCCGCAAAACCTCGCCATCCGCAACATCGGCGACGGCGGACCTCAATCCTATCACCTCACCCTAACCACCACCGACGGCGGCGCCTGGCTTCAGACCAACAAAACCAGCGGCCAGAGCGATGACACCGTCTCCGTCTTCATCAATCCCACCAACCTCCGCCCCGGCGCCTACAGCGGCAACATCCGCGTAGATGCAGGCAGCATTCGCGGCAGCCCCGCCAACGTACCCATCACCCTCAACATCGCCGCCACCGGCATGGTCGTCACACCCTCCAGCCTGATCATGGTCGCCCACACCGGCCAACGCTCGCCCCTCGGCCAAATCCACATCGATCAATCCGTCGCTGGCCAGGGCGCCATCCACTGGTACGCCTACGCCGTCCCCTCCGGCGACTGGTGGGGCCTCCAAAACGCAGCGCAAGGCCCCGCCAACCTGTCGTCGAAAGATGGCAAACTCGTCCTCACCTCACCCACCGGCGTCGAATCCGAACTTGACACCCTCCCCTGGGTCATCCTCACCCCCAACAACGGCCTCACTCCCGGCATACTCCAGATCACCTTCGACATGAACCAGGCCCCCAAAGGCGACAGCCGCGTCACCATCCTCATCGATGGCGGCCCCGGCACACCCAGCCGCTTCCAGGGCGTCGACCTCCGCGTCTCCGTCAATGTGGGCGGCGCCTGGCTCCCCCTCATCCGCAAACGCTGAAGTCGGATACACCGACCATCCGTTTGAACGCTCCCTCGCCTCCACCTTCTCACAGCGCCCTGTCACCCACACAGGGCGCTGTCTTTACTCCCCCTTCTTGACTCCCTCCACAATCTTGGGCAACACCACCCCCACATCCCCTTGCAAACACACATCGGCCAAATGATCATAAGGCGTCACACCCAGATTGATCATGATCAACCGCGCCCCTCGCCGCACGGCCAGCGCCGGCAAATCGGCGGCGGGCATCACCTCCAGCGACGAACCCACCACCACCATCAAATCGCATTGCAAAGCCTCCTCCTGCGCCGTCAGAATCTCGCGATCCGGCAAAGGCTCGCCAAACAACACCACATCCGGCTTCAACACCGAACCACACTGTGGACAAACAGGCATCTCGCCTGCATTCAGGAAACGGTGCAAATAAACCTCAGCGGCATCTTGAAGCCGGCACCGCAGGCACGTCATCGTGCGCAAATGGCCATGCAACTCGATCACGAGTCGGGAACCGCTCTTCTGATGCAGCGCATCGATATTCTGCGTGATCACGGCCTGCACCCTACCCAGGCGCTCCAGCTCGACCACAGCATGATGCGCGGGATTAGGCCGGGCCTCGATCATACTCTTGGCCAGCGGGCGAATCCAATCATAGAACCGTTGCGGCTTCTCGCGAAACCCCCAAATCGACGCGATCTCGAGCGGATTCCAATGACTCCACAACCCTGTCTCCGGCGAACGAAAATCGGGAATACCGGAGGGAGTCGAAATCCCTGCGCCCGTCAAAATCACCGTGCGCTCGGCTTCGCGAATCAGCCTGATCGCTCGCTGCAACTGGGTGGGATCGATGCGAGTACGTCGTAACACGTCGGCCAACCTGAGTCAAAAAAAGAAAAGACGAGCGTCAAAGCCAGAATGCTTTGACACCCTACTTCGCGCTATTGTACACTGTTTTACGCCCTTGCAGGAGTTTCACCCTCTGCCCGATAACAAACAGCGCCGGCAGATGCAAATCGAACTCCTCGGGCGCCCAACGCGCAGGAGCCCTCTCCCGCCTGATTCTTGAACATCGAGACGTACAAGGACGTTTTATCATGCTCACAGATTGGGGTCGTCGCAACCTCAAAGACTTCTTCGAATCCATTGCCTCTGCCTTTGGCGCGCTTCACATCACCCCCAACGCCGTCACCCTCTTCGGCCTGCTCCTCAACCTCGTCGTCGCCCTCCTCATCATCACCGACCGCGTACGCGTAGCAGGCATCCTCTACATCATCGCCGCCGGCACCGACGCCATCGACGGCACCCTGGCGCGCATGTTGAGCGTCCGCAACCGCTTTGGCGCCTTTTGGGATAGCACCCTCGACCGCATGGGCGAAGCCATCGTCATCGCCAGCATCGGCCTTTGGGCGGCCAGAAACGGCGATCTGACCGGTGTGGCCGTTGCTTTCGCAGCCCTCGTCACCAGCTATCTCGTCAGCTACACCCGCGCCCGCGCTGAGGGCCTGGGCATCGACACCAAAGTCGGCGTCGGCACCCGCGTCGAACGCTTCGTAATCATGGTGGCAGCCCTCGTCCTGGGCTACCCCATCATCGGTCTTGCCATCATCGCCCTCCTTGCCGGCATCACCACTATCCAACGCATCTACGACGTCTGGCGGCAAACACGCTAAAAAAACTTCACCCCCGTAGCTATTTCAGCGCTACCTCGTCTTGACTCCTAAAGCGACATTATCACCCTTTCCCCCGGACGAGGTGGCATTGGTCGAACGGGCCGCGCGTTGCGACTCCGACGCCATTGCCTCCCTCTACGATAGATACGCGCCTAAAATCTATAGCTATATTTACCATCGCTTGAGCGATCCCATCGCCGCCGAAGACCTCACCGCGCAGGTCTTCCTCCGCATGATCGAGGCCTTACAGACCGACAAAGGCTGGCGCACCTCCTTCTCCGGTTGGATCTTCCGCATCGCCCACAACCTGATCATCGATTACTACCGCAAACGCAGCCAGGCCAACTTCACCGACATCGACGATTCCCCCCACCTTCCTGCCCACGGCGACGACCCCTACACCCTCGCCGCCGCCACCCTCGACAACGCCGCCCTTCTGCGCGCCGTCAACGAACTGACCGAAGAACAGGCCCAGGTCATCTCCCTCCGCTTCCTCGAGGGCCTGAGCATCGCCGAAGTCGCCCTCACCATGGACAAAACCGAGGGCGCCATCAAGGCCCTTCAATACCGCGCCGTCGCCAGCCTTCGCCGCCTCCTGGTGGGCGATCTGATATGAACAACCAGGACAGCCAGCACCACGACCTCTTCCAACTCATGTTGGAACGACTGGAGGGCGGAGACGCCCCGCCAGTCGTATTAGCGCGCTTTGCGGAAGCCCCTGCCGACCTTGCTGACCTGCTCAACCTGACCCACAAACTCCAGACCGTCGCCGTCGCACCGCCTGACCCCGCCCCCGCCCTTGCCCGCGCACGACAGCGCATCCTTGCCTCCCTCCCCACACCCCTCCCCCCGCCCGCCCCCACGCCCGTCGCCCCACACCCACCCCAGATCCCCCCCTGGTGGGAACAACTACGGACGCCCTTCACCA
>JAYRVO010000089.1:0-157212 GCA_041918515.1 Chloroflexota bacterium
ACCTCCCCTCACCCACCCCGCCGCCTTCCCCCACCCCTCTGCCGCCCACCCCCACCCCGCCACCCACGCCCACACCAGAGCCGCCCACCCCCACCACCGTCGTCGAAACGAGCACCCCCACTCCCACTGCCACCCCCGCCGCGCCCGCCATCCCCGTCATCATCGCCAACGGCGAAGTCAACGTGCGCCGCGGCCCCGATCTCAGCTATCCCTCCGTGGGCAACCTGACCGCAGGCGAAAGCGCTTTGCTGATAGGCCAGAACGCCGCTCGCGACTGGTGGCAAATCCAGCGCGAAGACGGCTCCACCGGCTGGGTGCTCGGCTCCCTTGTCAGCGTCGAAGGCGATGCCAGCGCTGCGCCCATCGTCCAGGCCGCAGCGCCCCCACCCACCGCCACGCGTCGCCCTGCCCAGCCCGCCGCCACCCCCACGCGCGCGGCGCCCCCCGCTCCCGCCACCCCACGCCCTGCCGTAGATTACGTCCTCAAATCTGTGCGACTGTGGGGCGTCAAAGAAAATGGCGGCTTCTTCGACGGCCCTTCGCTGCACTGTGGAGAAAAACAGGTGCTCCAGGCCTTCGTCAACGACGCCGCCGGCCAGCCACTCAACGGCGTCACGGCGCTCGCCTGGAACAGTGCTGAACAGGCCGAACAAGTCACAGGACACAAAGGCCCCGCCGGCATGGCCGAATGGATCATGTCCATGTTCTACACCGTTCGCGTCCTGCGCGATGTAGACGGCAGAGAAGTCACGAGCGAGACAACGCCCGGTCTTTCCAAAAAGGTCTCGGACATCCCCGATGAACAACTTATCCAGGCTGGCTACTGCTTCGACGCCGCCAGCTGCCAGGCCCTGCGCAACACCAACGCCTGCTATGGTCACTACTCCTGGGATGTAATCTTCCAACGAACGCACTGAAACAACTCTCGCAGCAGCCTTTCCGCCCCGCGCGGCATCGTCGCAAGCGCCCAAAGGTTTGCAAAATTTTCATCTCCTGGTATAACCTTACTTTGTTTTCCCCATATCGCCTCGGCGACACGGGGACATTCTGACAGGGTGACGCTGCACCACCCCATTTCGTTCCCACCCACCCTGCCATGACCCCAAGGAGGTCGAACCCTACGTGAGCATCAATCTTTTGGAACGTGTCTCACCATTCACCGACCTGAACCCAGAAGAACGCGACCTGCTGACGCGGCAACTTCACCTGCAGCACTTCGCTGCGGGTGAAATCGTCTTTGGCGAAGACGCACCCAGCAACGCCCTCTATCTGATCAAGCACGGCGGCGTCCGCCTCAGCTATGGCCCGGTCACCCTGGCCACCCTGGGCGCAGGCGCTGTCTTCGGCGAAGCGGACGTATTCCTGGGCCGGCGGCGCACTATCAGCGCCCAGGCCACAGGCGCGACCGATGTGTGGACGCTTTCCGCGCACGATTTGGAACGAATCGTCAGCGCGAACCCAGCCATTGGCCTCAAACTCTCGCGCGGCTTCGGCGCCCGGTTGGTCCAGATGGACCCATACCTGGTCAACCAACGCCTGCGAGCTGCCATTGGCCTGGAATCGCTGACAGAAGATGAGCGCCGTCAAATCGCTGCGAACCTGGACGTGGAGACATTCCACCCCGGCCACATCCTCTACCAGGAAGGCGAAGAAGCCGCCGCACTCTACATCGTCGAGAGCGGCGCCCTGCGCATCCAACGCGACGAACTCCTCGTCGATGCTGGCCCCGGCGACGTCCTCGGCTTGATGGCCATCCTTTCCGACAAGCCACACGCCGAGACCGTCCAGGCGCAAACAGAGGCCATGACCTGGTCGCTGAGCCGTTCCGCCATTCAAGACCTGGCGACGCAAAACCCCGACCTGATCGCGCACATGAGCGAAGGGTTGCGGGCGCGTCTCGGCCCGGATGACGAGGAACTGGCCATCGAACGGCTGCAAGCCCTACCCATCTTCAGCGCCCTCGACCGCACGACCCTCAAAGCCATTGCCCAGCGCCTCATGCTGCAACATGTGCCCGCACGCGAGGTCGTCTACACCGAGGGCAGCGCCGGCGACGCCCTCTACCTGGTCGATAGCGGCCGGGTCGAAGTCGTCAGCAGCGTTAGCCGCCGCGGCGAAATCCTCGCCCGGCTGGGCGCCGGCGGCTTCTTTGGCGAGATGGCCCTCCTCACGGGCAAAAGCCGCACCACCGGGGTGCGCACTGTCGAACCCACCAACCTCTGGGTCCTCTATCGCAACGATTTCGACGATCTCGTAGCCCGCTACCCCGCTCTGGGCCAAGCCCTCAGCCGCACCCTCAGCGAACGCCTGGGCCAGGCTGGCGGCGCCTTTGGCGAAAAACACCTCCGCCAGATCGGCCTCTTCCAGGGACTACCCGGCGAGCAACTCGCCGACATCGCCGAACGCCTCTTCCCCGCTCGCTACCGCGCCGGCGAAGTCATCTACCAGGAAGGCGCACCTGGCGACCGCCTCTATCTGATCGAGACCGGTTCGGTGCGACTGGGCGCCAGAGGGAGTGCATCTTCGACGTTGGGCAGCGGCGAATTCTTCGGTGAAAACGCCGTCCTCACAGGAGAACCCCACCGGGTCACGGCTGTCGCCGAGAGCAACGTAGATATCTGGACTTTGGGTCGAGACGAATTCGAGACGCTGGCGCTCAAGCACCCCCTGCTGGCGCTCAACCTCAGCCGCTCGCTCACCCGCCGCGTCCGGCCTGCCGCTCCTGAAATCAGCATGGCCGCCGCACCCGCGCCAGCAGCGGCCGTCGCGCCCCCCCCCATCACCCGCGCCCGGCCTGAAGTTGCCCCCGCGCCCATCCCGGCCGCACGCCCCACCCCCAGCCGCCCTGCCCCTGCGCCCACTCCTGCCCCAGCCCGCGCCGCCAAGCCCGGCTTCTTCGACTCCATCGTCTACTGGTATCGCGGACTCTCCACCGGCGCCAAACTGCGGCTCATCCTGGTCATTCTGCTCATCGTCTTCCTCCTCGGCATCTCGCTGCCCGCAGCCATCGTCGGCGCCCTGCAAACCTCAGCGGCCATGCCGGCCGAAGGCTCCTCCATCCCCAAGATCGCCCTGGCCTCGACGCGCAACAGTGTGGCCCCCATCGCCCTCGCCCTGGCCAACCCCCCCGCCCAGGCTGAGGAAACCGACATCCTCGTCACCCCCACCTACACGCCCGAGCCGACCGACACCCCCATCCCCACCGACACCCCCACCCTGACCCCCACGCCCACGGAAACCCCCGTCCCCACCGCCACCCCCACCGACACACCGCTTCCCACCCCCACCTTCACCCCCGTCCCGCCCACGCCCGCTCCGCGCCAGCGCCTGGCCGCCGCCCCTGCGGCTGCCCCTGCCGCTGTAGCCGCTGCTGCCGCCCCCGCCGCTGCGCCCGCACCCAGCTCGCCCTACAGCCTGATCGAAATGCGGCGGTTGGACCCGTGTGAAAACCGTGGTAAGCACAACATCTACGTGCGCATCGTGGACGCCGCCGGCAACGGCATCAACGGTGTTTGGATCATCCAGGCGTCTGGCAGCCCCGGCAACATCGTGGACAAGAAACAAACCACCGATCAGGACTCCTGGTTGATGGGCCAACAACCCGGTCGTAACAACTTCGACATGTGGAAAGGCGCCGAATACATGGTCTTCGTCTCCAACGACGGCGTCAGCCCGGTCGGCGACATCGCCCAACCCGTGCACAGCAACTTCGGCGACGAAGCCAACTGCCCCGACGGCGGCGGCGGCAACACCCTCTTCCACAACTCCTTCTCCCTGGTGTTCCGCAAGAACTTCTAAGCTCTCGCGACGCCCACCCTTCACTCTCGACAAGACCTGCCCCTCCGGCAGGTTTTGTTTTGGGAGACAAAGAAAGGCGGACCAGCGCCCACACATGACCGGAAAAGTGGTAGAATAGAGACAAAACCCTTTCACCACAAAGAGGATCTCTATGATCACTCGCAAAGACCTGCACCAAATCAACCCCTACCTGTACGAGATCGCCCAGAACTTCCGCGGCGATATGCGCGTCCCCGCCCGCATCTACGCCGACGAAGCCATCCTCACGGCCGCGCTGAGCGATCAATCCATCGACCAATTGATCAACACCACCACCCTGCCCGGCATCGTCAACTATGCCCTGGCCATGCCCGACATCCATCAAGGCTATGGTTTTTCCATTGGCGGCGTCGTCGCCACCCGCGAATCGGATGGCGTCGTCTCACCGGGCGGTGTGGGCTACGATATCAACTGCGGCGTTCGTCTGCTCGCCTCGGAAATGAAGGAAGGCGATGTCAAGCCCCACCTACAAGACCTGGCCACCGCCCTCTATCAAAAAATCCCCAGCGGCGTCGGCGTCGAGGGCTTCATCCGCTTGACCGACAAAGAGATGGAAGAAGTTCTGGAGACGGGCGCGCGTTGGACGCTGAAACGCGGCATGGCCCGCAAAGAAGACCTGATCCACACCGAGGAGGAAGGGGCCATGCCCGGCGCGCGCGCCGATAAGGTGAGCAACGAGGCCAAAAAGCGCGGACGCGATCAACTTGGCACCCTGGGCGCGGGCAACCATTTTGCCGAAATCGACATCGTCGACGAAATCTTCGACCAAGACCTGGCGAAGACATTCGGGCTTTTTCCCGGCCAAGTGGTGCTCCAAATCCACTGTGGCTCGCGCGGCCTCGGCCATCAGGTCTGCACCGACTACGTCCAGGAATTTCAGGGCGCCATCAAGAAATACGGCATCGTCCTGCCCGATCGCCAACTCGTCTGCGCGCCCGTGCATTCGCCCGAAGGCCAGGATTACATTGCTGCCATGGCCGCCGCCGCCAACTTCGCCTGGGCCAATCGCCAGGCGCTGACCCACCAATCTCGCCAGGCTTTCGCCGACGTGCTCGCTGGCAAGGTGAGAGGCTACGACCTGCGCATGGTCTATGACATTGCCCACAACATGGCCAAGCTGGAGACCCATGATGTGGATGGCCGCCACCTCAAGGTTTGCGTCCATCGCAAGGGTGCCACGCGCGCCTTCGGCCCCGGCAGCCCCGTCCTCCCCCCCGATTATCGTGAAGCCGGCCAGCCGGTCTTGGTGCCGGGCAGCATGGGCACAGCCTCCTACGTCCTCGCTGGCACCGAAGGCTCCATGCGCCAGACCTTTGGCTCGACCTGCCACGGCGCCGGACGCCAAATGAGCCGCGCCGCCGCCAAAAGACAGGTGCAGGGCGGCAAGCTCAAACACGATCTGGAGCAGGATGGCGTGGTCATACGCGCGGGCAGCCTGAGCGGTCTGGCTGAAGAAGCGCCCATCGCCTACAAGGACGTGAGTCGAGTGGTGGAGGTGGTCCACAACGCCGGCATCGCCCGCAAAGTGGCGCGGTTGCGACCTATTGCTGTCATCAAAGGTTGACTCCGACCGCGCCTCTGCTAAAGATGAGGTCCGGCCAAAGCCCCTGATCGAAGAGGTGCTACTTCACTCAGAAGCGTGAAGTCGTTCGCCGCGAGGCCGCTCCACCCGCCCGTCGAACAGTTCGGGCTAAAGAGGTGTTGGTGTTTGACGCCGCCTGCTGTGTATGCTATCATACCTGTGAACGATAACGGGAACGATAACATCCACTCACCGTTGAGCAAAAGCCTCATCTCATGGCTAGCGAACGCAAATTGCCGATCACGATCAAGCAAGTGGCGAAGGAAGCAAGAGTCTCCACTCAAACCGTCTCCCGTGTTGTCAACGAGCGACCCGATGTGGCGCCGGAGACGCGCGAGCGAGTGCTCGACACCATCGATCGGCTAGGCTACCGTCCGAATGTGCTGGCGCGCAGCCTCATTCGCGGGCGCAGCCATGTGCTCGGCGCGGTCACAGCCGGCCTGATGTACACCGGTCCCTCGCGCACTCTCAACGGCATCACCTCTCAGGCCGAGCGTATGGGCTACAACCTGTTGTTGAAAGAGCTGCCCGATTTCGGCGGCTTTGCCATGCAGCCCATCCTGGAGGATCTGCTGGCTCGGCAGGTGGATGGCATCATTTGGGCAGTGGCCGAAGTGGGCGCCAATCACGAGGAATTCGTCGCGCAATGGCCAGATTTCCCCGCGCCCATCGTCTTCCTGACGATGTCACGACACGAAGGCTGGCACATCGTCGCCATCGACAACGAGGCTGGCGGTCGTATGGCCACTGAACATTTGTTGGCGCAAGGCCACCGTCGCATCGGCCATATCACCGGTCCTTTGGATTGGTGGGAGGCTCGCGAGCGCAAGGCGGGCTGGGAAAAAGCATTGGCCAACGCCGGGATCAATCGGTCGTCCGAGTTGTGCGTCGAAGGCGATTGGTCGTCGGTCAGCGGCATCGAAGGGATCGAGCAACTGCGTGAGCGCGTCCCTGATCTGAGCGCGGTCTTCGCCGCGAACGATCAGATGGCGCTGGGCATCCTTCACTACGCCCATCGCCACGGCCTTCAGGTGCCAGAGGAGTTGGCGGTGGTCGGCTTCGATGACATTGTCGAATCGGCCTATTTCTGCCCGCCGCTCAGCACCATCCATCATGATCAACACAGACTGGGGTGTGCGGCTGTGCAAGAAATAGTGCGACGCATCGAGGCCGAACGCAATGGCGAGGAGCAAGACGCATCGCGCTACGTCCTTCTGCAGCCCAAACTCGTCGCCCGCCAGAGTTCCACCAAATCGCTAGCCATCTGAGCATATGCTCCATATCCGTGAATACGCAATACGCAATACGCAGTACGTATTGCGTGCTATAGATGACTAGCCAAAGAAATTATGCTCAGCTCTGAAACGTGATGCGTGAAAATTATTGACATTTTCTCACGTTTCACGCTTTACGTTTTATGACCTTCATAACAAATCAACCTAGCGATCAATAAACGAACAAACCTAACAATCTATCTCATCGAACATGGAGGTTACGATGTCTCTGCTGCAAAAACAACTCACCCTGGGCGTCATCGTTGGCAACCGGGGCTTCTTCCCCGCCCATCTCTGCGAAACCGGGCGCGCGGCTGTGCTCAAGGTGCTCGAAGAGGAAGGCATCGCCGCCGTGGCCCTCTCGCCAGAGGACACACTCTACGGCAGCGTCGAGAATCTGGCCGACGCCCACAAATGCGCCGACCTCTTCCGCCAGCACCGCGATGAGATCGACGGCGTCTTGATCACGTTGCCCAACTTCGGCGACGAGAAAGCTATCGCCAACGCCCTGCGCCTGGCTGATCTCAATGTGCCGGTGCTCGTCCAGGCTTTTCCCGACGACCCCGACCTGATGGGCCTGTCCCACCGCCGCGATTCGTTCTGCGGCAAGATGTCGGCCTGCAACAACCTCAAGCAATACGGCATCAAGTATTCGCTGACCTCGCTGCACACCGTCGATCCCACCAGCGAGAGCTTCCGCCAGGATTTGCGCCGCTTCGCCGCCACCTGCCGCGTGACCAAGGGCCTGCGCCGCGCCCGCATGGGCGTCATCGGCGCCCGGCCGCAGGCGTTCAACACCGTCCGTTTCAGCGAGAAGCTGCTGGAGCGAAACGGCATCAGCATCGAAACGCTCGACCTCTCCGAAGTCTTCGCCGTGATCGGCAAGATGAGCGATGACCAGGCGTCGGTGAAGGCCAAGCTGGAGGAAATTCAGGGTTACGTCCCCACCAAAGGCATCCCCACCGAATCCTTGTACAAGATGGCCAAGTTCGGCGTCGTGGTGGATGACTGGATGGCGAAGAATGAATTGGTCGCCACGGCCGTGCAGTGCTGGGATTCGATGGAGAAATACTATGGCATCGTCCCTTGCACGCTGATGAGCATGATGAGCAACAAGCTGATGCCATCGGCCTGCGAGACCGACATCGCCGGGGTGGTGGCCATGTACGGGTTGGCCCTGGCCTCGGGCAAGGCCAGCGCCATCGTCGATTGGAACAACAACTATGGCGACGACCCCGACAAGGGCGTTATCTTCCACTGCTCGAACTATCCCAAAGATGTGTTCATGGAGGAATCGCTCATTTCCACCGACATCCCGGTGATGGACTATCAGGACATCATCGCCGGCTCGGTGGGCAAAGACAACACCTATGGCACCGTGGTGGGCCGGGTGAAGGCCGAGCCGTTCACCTATCTGCGCGTCTCCACCGATGACTTCACCGGCAAGATGTTGGCCTATGTGGGCGAGGGCGAGCTGACCAACGACCCGCTGACTACTTTTGGCGGGCGCGGCGTGGTTTGGGTGCCTAACTTCCAGGATTTGCTCGCCTTCATTTGCGAGTACGGTTTCGAGCACCACGTCTCGATCAATCTCTCGCTGACGGCGCCTTCGCTGTACGAGGCCATGAGCAAATACCTGGACTGGGATGTCTATTATCACGAGCCAGGCCGGGCCAAGCGTAGCTTCGCCGACAAGATGGTTGGCTTCCTGCGCGCCTGATCGAAGACCTGATCGAAGACCTGACAGGTTTTGCAAAACCTGTCAGGTCTGATTCGCTTTGGGAGACACAGCCATGACCGAATTCGACCTCAAACAAAACCGCCTGCAGGACTTGCTCGACCAGCGAGGGCTGGACACCGTCCTCCTCAGCCGGGTGAGCAACTTCGCCTGGGCCACCTGCGGCGGTGCATCCTATGTGAACACCGCCTCGACCGCCGGCATCGCCACCCTGCTGGTTACGCGCAACGGGCGGTATCTGATCACGAATACCATCGAGGCCCCGCGCCTGGACACGGAAGAAAAGCTGAAGGAGCAAGGCTGGGAATTCGTGGTGGAGCCGTGGTGGAACGCGGGCGATCCCGTCCCCCGTCTGGCTCCTGGCGCCCGCTTGGGCAGCGATTGGCCCTACCCCGGCGCGGTCGATCTCGACGCCGACCTGGCCCGCCTGCGCTCGTTGCTGACGCCAGAAGAAGGCGAGCGATTTCGTCGCGTGGGCGCTCTCTGCGCCGAAGCGATGGCGGCCGCCATCGGCCAGGTGCGCCCCGGCCTGACCGAGTATGAGATCAGCGCCCTGCTGAAGGCCGAAAGCGAGCGCCGGGGCGTGCAGGCCATCGTCAGCCTCATCGCCACCGACGAACGCATTTTCAATTACCGCCACCCCATCCCCACCGCCAAGCCGCTCGACCGCTACGCCATGCTGGTCTTGTGTGGCCGGCGGCAGGGACTGGTGTGCTCGCTCACGCGGCTGGTCTATTTTGGCCAGCTGCCCGGTGAGATCCGCCGCAAGGTCGAGGCGACGGCGACGGTGGATGCGGCCTTCATCGCGGCCACGCGGCCGGGCGTCAGCCTGAGCGAAGTCTTCGCCCGCGGCCAGGCAGCCTATGCCGCCACAGGCTTTGCGGGCGAATGGCAACTGCACCACCAGGGCGGCCCCGCCAGCTACGAGCCGCGCGATTGGGTGGCGACGCCCGCCTCGACCGAGACCGTGGCCGTGGGCCAGGCTTACGCCTGGAATCCATCCATCACCGGAACGAAATCGGAAGACACCATCCTGGTGGGCGAGAGCGCCAACGAGGTCATCTCCACCATCCCCAGCTGGCCGATGCTGACCGTCTCCGTCGCCGGCCAGCCCTGGCAACGCCCTGCGATCCTGGAGATCGATTAGCGATTTTTTTAGAGATTGGAGATTGGAGATTGCCCAATCTCCAATCTCCAATAACACCAACCTACTCCTACAACCCAGGAGGTCCTCATGAGCAAACCAAAATATGCGATTGGCGTCGATTTTGGCACCGAGTCCGGACGAGCGGCGCTGGTGGATGTGGCCGACGGCTGGGTGTTGGCCAGCGCCGTCCATCCCTACGCCAATGGCGTCATCGATGAGAAGCTGCCCGGCACGGATATCCGCCTGGAGCCGGACTGGGCCTTGCAAGACCCCAACGACTATCTCGAAGTCTTCAAACGCGCCATCCCGGCCGTGCTGAAAGAGAGCGGCGTCGATCCTCAGGACGTGATCGGCATCGGCATCGACTTCACGGCCTGCACGATGCTGCCCACCAAAGCCGATGGCACGCCCCTCTGCTTCCTGCCCGAATTTCGGAACAAGCCCAACGCCTGGGTCAAGCTGTGGAAACATCACGCCGCCCAGCCCGAGGCCAACAAACTGAACGAGCGAGCGCGGGCGGCCGGTTTCGATGAGATTCTGGATCGCTACGGCGGCAAGATCAGTTCGGAATGGTTCTTCCCCAAAGCCTGGCAGATTCTGGACGAGGCCCCGGAGGTCTATGCCGCGGCCGACCGGCTGCTCGAGGCCGCCGATTGGGTGGTGTGGCAACTGACGGGCGTGGAAACGCGCAACTCCTGCACCGCCGGCTACAAGGCCATGTGGTCGAAGAGCGAGGGCTTCCCACCCAACGCCTTTTTCAGGGCGCTCGATCCAGGGCTGGAGCACATCGTCGATGAGAAGATGTCGCGGGACATCCTGCCGCTGGGAGCCAAAGCAGGCGGCCTGACCGAGGAAGCGGCTGGGTGGACGGATCTGCTGCCCGGAACCGCCGTCGCCGTCGCCAACGTCGATGCGCATGTGGCCGTGCCCGCCGCCACCGTCACCGAGCCGGGCCGGATGGTCATCATCATGGGCACCTCGAACTGCCACATGGTCTTGGGCCAGAATGAAGTGACCGTGCCGGGGATGTGTGGCGTGGTGCAGGATGGCATCATCGCCGGGCTGCCGGGCTTCGAGGCCGGGCAATCGTGCGTGGGCGACCATTTCGCCTGGTTCGTGGAGAATTGTGTGCCGGCCGCGTATGAACGCGAGGCTGAGAACAGCAAGCTCAACGTCCACGAACTGTTGGAAGAAAAGGCCGCCAAATTGAAACCGGGCGAGAGCGGTCTGCTGGCCCTGGATTGGTGGAACGGCAACCGCAGCGTGTTGGTCGATGTCGATCTCACCGGCCTGCTGCTGGGCGCCACCCTGCTGACCAAGCCCGAAGAGATCTACCGGGCTTTGATCGAGGCCACCGCCTATGGCACCCGTATGATCCTCGAGACCTTCAAGGCCAACGGCGTGCCCGTGCACGAGATCATCGCCACCGGCGGCCTGCCCAACCGCAACCGCCTGCTGATGCAGATCTACGCCGATGTCTGCGGCATCCCCATCTACGTGGCTGAGGCCGAGCAGATCGGCGCCCTCGGCTCGGCGATGCACGGGGCCGTGGCGGCAGGAAAAGCGGCCGGCGGCTACGACGACATTACCGAAGCGACAAAGAAGATGGCCCGGCTGCGCAAAGAGCATTACGAGCCGAACGCGGCCAATTATGCCATCTACAACCTCCTCTATGCCGAATACGCCACGCTGCACGATTACTTTGGCCGCGGGGCCAACGATGTGATGAAGCGGTTGAAGACGTTGAAGGCGGAGATGAGGAAGTGAGGCGTGAAACGTGAGGCGTGAGGCGTGAGGCGTGAAAAGCCTACGCAGGCCATCACGTTTTACGCTTCACGCCGCACATGTTTTATTGGAGTCATTCCCTTGTTAGAAACCCTGCGTGAAGAACTCTGGCGTTTGCATCTGGAACTGCCGAAGAATAACCTCGTCGCCTGGACGAGCGGCAATGTCAGCGGCCGCGACCCGGAAACCGGCCTGGTGGTGATCAAGCCGTCGGGCGTGAAGTATGAAGACCTGCGACCGGAGCATATGGTTGTGCTCGATCTCCAGGGCCGCTGTGTCGAAGGCAACCTCAAGCCCTCGTCCGACACCGCCAGCCACCTGTATATCTACCGCCAGCGCCCGGATGTGTTCGGCGTCGTCCATACCCACTCCAGTTATGCCACCGCCTTCGCCGCCCTGGGCCGGCCCATCCCCTGCTATCTGACCGCCATGGCCGACGAATTCGGCGGGCCGATCCCGTGTGGAGGCTTCGCCCTCATCGGCGGCGAGGAGATCGGCCGGGTGGTGATCGATGCCATCGGGAGTTCTCCGGCGGTCTTGCTTAAGAACCACGGCGTCTTCACCGTGGGCCGCAATCCCGAGGCGGCGCTGAAGGCGGCGGTCATGGTCGAGGATGTGGCCCGCACCACCTGGTTAGCCCTCCAACTCGGCCAACCGGATGAAATCTCAGCCGAAGATGTGGCCAAACTCCACTATCGTTACATGCACATCTATGGTCAGTGACCGGCGCTTTGGCGTGCTCTGGGACATGGACGGCGTGCTGGTGGACACCGGCCCAACCCATTACCGGGCCTGGCAGCAAACTCTGGCCGAGTATGGGCTGGGCATGAGCGAGGAGTTCTTCCGCTCGACCTTTGGCATGACCAACGCCAATCTTTTGCCCCTGCTGCTAGGCGAGCGTAGCACTCCGGCCCTGGTGCAAGCCATTAGCGACAGCAAAGAGGCGCTGGTGCGCGAGATGATGCGCGGTGCGGCCCGCCCGTTGCCCGGTGTGCAGAGTTGGCTGGAGGCTTTGCAGGCGTCCGGGGCCAGACAGGGCATCGCCTCGTCTGCGCCTCAGGCCAACATCGACGCCCTGCTCGACGGTCTTGGCGTTCGCCCCTACCTCGACGCCATCGTCTCGGGCGATGGCATGCCCGGCAAACCCGCGCCCGATGTCTTCCTTGCTGCGGCGCGGGCCATCGACACGCCCCCCGAACGCTGCGTGGTCATCGAAGACGCCATCAATGGCGTGGCCGGGGCCAAGAACGCCGGCATGAAGTGCATCGCCGTCACCACCACCAACCCCGCCGCGGCTCTGGCCCAGGCCGACATCGTCGTCGCCAGCCTCGCCGACCTGTCGCCCAGCACTGTCATGCACCTGCTATCGTGAGAATAGCGGGGATGGGGGGATTCACTCCAGCGAATCCGCTCATCTTCCGGTCCCCACCCACCATCGGTTCTCATCGATCGTGGCGCCGAGCTTCAACATCTGTGTTTCCCCATCCGCGTCCACAAAGCCAGAGATTAGAGGCCGGAGGGCGGCGGGCTTCAACATCCGTGTTTCCCCATCCGCGTCCACAAACAAGACTCAATGAGCCTACCTATCAAACCACGCGACCGCATCGCCCTGGCGCTCAACCACGAAACCCCCGACCGTTGCCCCATGCAGGTCAGCTTCACGCCGGAGTTCGCCAATCGGCTGCGTCAGGGCATGGCGCTAACCGCGACCAAAGTTCACAACCCGCACGGTGGCGGCAACACCTACGAGCTGGAGCGCAGCCTGGGCGAAGACATGCTGCTGACCTCGGTGGGTTGGGCCAACTCCTACTACGCCGATGACAAGCCCTATGTGGACGAGTGGGGCATCCGCTGGCGGTTGCAACCCTATGAGACCGTCTTCGGCCCCGGCAACTATACCGAGATCGCCCACCATCCCCTGGCCGACGAGAGCGCCATCGCCTCCTATCGCCCGCCCGACCCCACCCGCCCCGAACTTTATGCCGACTCGGAGTGGATGATCCGGGAGTTCAAGGACGATTACTGGATCGTCGGCGTCACCGTCACCACCATCTTCGAGACGGCCTGGGCGCTGCGCGGGCTAGAGCAGATGATGGTGGACATGCTGGTCGATCCCGACCTGGCGAACGCGCTGCTCGACATCCCCTACCATTACCACCTGACCGCGGCCAAGAAGCTGGTCGAGTTGGGCGTAGACATGGTGTGGACGGGCGACGACGTGGGGTCGCAGCGAGCGATGTTGATCTCGCCGGAGATGTGGCGGCGCTATCTCAAACCGCGCATGGCCGCTTTCGTGGCCGAAGTCAAAGCCATCAACCCGCAAGCCAAGGTCGCCTACCATTCGGACGGCGACATCACCCCCATCATCCCTGAACTGATCGAGATCGGCATCGACGTGCTCAATCCCATCCAGCCCGCCAGCATGGACCCCGCCCGCATCAAACGGGAATTCGGGGACAAGCTGTGCTTTTGGGGTTCCATCGACGAGCAATTCACCCTGCCGTATGGCTCGCCCGCCAGCGTCCGCGCCGAGGTGTTGGAACGGCTGCGCACCCTGGGCCAGAGCGGCGGCCTCATCCTGGCCCCCACCCACCACGTCCAACTCGACACCCCCCTGGAAAACTTCTGGGCGATGGTGGATACGATTGTGAATACTCCCTACGCGACGATTTAGGAAAATAGGGTGTATTTCGTATTTCGTATTGCTTAGCACCTTATGCATAGGCTTACGCAATACGCAATACGCAATAACCAATATCCCATCCAAACCACAACCTATGAATACCTCTCTCTCTCCCTCGTGGAATGTTGAAATCGAAGGTATGCCGGATTTCGAGCTATCGCTGCGTCGTGTCTACGCCTGGTTCGAGAACGCCATCATCGACCGCCCGCCTGTCCGTTTTCAGGCTCATAATGCTTTCTTGTATCGTGGCGCCGACCTGGGCGATATGTCGCCAGAACAGCGCAAGAACTGGTGGTTCGACACCGAGCTTCAATTGGAAAACTACCTGCTTTCCATCGCCAATCGCCGTTTTCATGGCGAAACCTTCCCTGTGTTCTGGCCTAACCTCGGCCCTGACGTGTACGCCGCCTTCTACGGGGCCGAATTGATCTATGGCGACGTGACATCGTGGTCGATCCCGCTCGTGCGCACGTGGGACGAGATCGATCGGGTGCAGCTCAACCTGCAGGGCGAGTACTTCCTCAAGCTCGAAGAAATGACCCGCGCGGCGCTCGAAGTCTGCAAGGGCAAGTCACTCGTCGGTTACACCGACCTGCACCCCAGCCTGGATTGCGTCGCAGCCTGGCGCGACCCCCAGCAACTTTGCTTCGACATGATCGAAGAGCCAGAATTGGTCAAAGTCCTGACCGAAAAAGCCATCACCGACTTCCATTTCATCTACGACCACTTCGACCGCATGCTGAAAACGGGCGGGCAACCGTCGGTCACGTGGATGGGCATCCCCATCTTCGGGCGTATGCACATCCCCAGCAGCGATTTCTCGAATCTGATCTCACCGGCGATGTACCGCGAATTCGGGCTGCCATTGCTCCAGCGCGAGGTCGTCCCGATGACCCACAATATCTTCCATGTGGACGGCAAGCGCGTGGCCCGGCATCTCGACGCCATCCTCAGCGTGCCGCAAATCCATGCCATCCAGTGGGTGCAAGGCGTGGGCGATGATCAACCCATCATGCAGTGGCTTTCCTATCTCAAAGATTTCCAGGCGCGCGGTATGCCCGTCATTGTTGATTTGACAAAGCAAGAATTGGATGATTTCATGGCAGCCATGCGGCCCGAAGGCATCTTTTTGTGGATCGCGACCGAAAACGAAGAAGAAGAGTTCGATTTGTTGAAACGCATCGAGAAGTGGACCCGATCAAGCTCCTAACTCGCACAAGCCGGAACCAAACTAATCGTGAACCACGAAGACACCAAGACACCAAGCCGTTCAGTCTCTTCTCCTTCGTGCCTTTGTGCCTTGGTGGTAAGTTTTCTTGCTCATCGTGCAAGAATTTGGCTGGTAAGATACTAACCCGGACGAGCCGGAACTATATTGGCGGGGATTGGGGGATGAGGGGATTCTTCTAACGTTGAATCCCCAAATCCCCAAATCCCCAAATCCCCGCAAAGAATTCATCATCTAAGAGGAGGCGCCGCCCATCAAAACACGCAAGCCATCGACCAACCCACTATTCTATTCCCTTTCACCATCCTGTCACTTCTTGGAGGAAATCGTGAAGAAAAACACGCTGATTCGCATCGTGATTGCCATTCTCGTCTTGAGCATGCTGGCGTCCTGCGCGGCCCAACCCGCACCGGCGCCCGTAGCCACAGAAGCGCCCGCAGCCACCGAAGCCCCGGCCGTCGTTCAGGCGACCGAAGCCCCCACCGCCGCCCCGGTCGAAGAAGTCGCCACCGTCGCTCCCGCCGAAACCAGTGGCCCCGCGCCCGCGTCCGATGGCAAGTGGTGCAGCGGTGCCAAGATCATCTTCTTCCCCGGCGGCTCGCCCGGCGGCCCCTTCGAGACGGTCGTCTACAACGGCGCGGTGGCGGCTGCGGCTGACCTCGGCGCGGATGTGGAATACGTCTGGTCGGACTGGGATCCTGCCAAGATGGTCACGCAGTTGGGCGAGGCCATCGCCACCAAGCCGGACGGCATCGGCATCATGGGCCATCCTGGCGATGACGCCTACGGCCCCCTGGTGGACGAAGCCGAGAAGGCTGGCATCATCGTCACCAGCTCGAACACCACCCTACCTAAACTCGAAGCCGCTTACAAGAGCAATGGCTTTGGCTATGTGGGCGCCGAGCTTTACAGCGCCGGTCATGCCCTGGGCATGGAGGCCGTGGCGCGCGGCGGCCTGAAGAAGGGCGACCGGGCCATGGTCTGGGGACTGTTGGCCCAACCGGGCCGCGGCGAACGCACCAAGGGCGTGGTGGATGCCCTGAAAGAAGCCGGCTTGACCGTCGACTATCTGGAAATCGATGACGCCACCAACAAGGACCCCGCCGCTGGCATCGCCACCTTTGTCGGCTACGCCTCGGCCAATCCCGATGTCAAGCTGATCATCACCGACCACGGCAACCTCACCAGCTCGCAGCAGGCGCTGCTCGAAGCCGCCAACCTCGACCCGGCCGCTGTCTACACCGCTGGTTTCGACCTGTCGGCCTCCACGGTCGAAGCGATCAAGGCCGGGTTCACCGACCTGGTCATCGACCAGCAGCAATGGCTCCAGGGCTACCTGTCCATCCTGCAGATCTGTCTGACCGAGAAGTTCCTGTTCACGGGCCTGCACATCGACACCGGCGCCGGCTTTGCGCACAAGGACAATGTGGAGATGTTGGCCGACCTGGTAGGCAAGCAAATCCGCTAATCTCTCGACCCCTTCTCTGAGGGCGGCGCGCCCATCGTCATCACTTCGTTCCCCGGCGCGCCGCCCTCGTCCTCACGCCTGATCCGTCGCTCACATCTCACGTCAAGCCAATCTCCTGGAGGCCGAAAGCATGACTGCGGATTATCGTCTGGAATTGCGCGGTGTATCCAAATCCTTTGGTGAAGTGCAATCCGTCAAAGATATCAATTTTCGTCTGGGTCGCAACGAAGTCGTGGGCTTGGTGGGCGATAACGGCGCTGGTAAATCGACGCTGATCAAGATCATCACCGGCTACCACCAGCCGAGTGAAGGCGAAATCTACTTCAACGGGCAGAAGATCGACCATCTGACCGTGCCCAAAGCGCGCGAATTGGGGGTCGAGACGGTGTATCAGGAGCGCGCCCTGGCCGAATTGCAGACTCTCTGGCGTAACATCTTCTTGGGGCGGGAGTTGAAAAATCGCTACGGCCTGCTGGATGTGGCCAAGATGAGGCAGGAGACCTATCGGTTGATGACCGAATCGATGGGCTTCACCTCCACCGCGGTCACTCCCGACTCGCCCATCCGTCGTTTTTCGGGCGGCGAGAAGCAAGGGGTGGCCATCGTGCGGGCGCTGTATTTCAATGCCGACATCATCATCCTGGATGAGCCAACCATGGGCCTCTCGTTGCACGAGACCCGCAAGCTGCTCGAGTTCGTGCGTGGGATCAAGCGGGCGGGCAAGTCGGCGATCTTCATCGACCACAATATTTTGCACGTTCATTCGGTCGTCGATCGGGTGGTCGTGCTGGATCGTGGTCATGTGGCGGGCGAGTTCCACACCGGCGCCATCAGCCTGGACGATCTGATGGAAAAAATGTATCGCGTTGCCGAGACCGGCAGTCTGGAGTGAGGATGAAATCATGGAAACAGGTTCAAGTTCTGCTGAAAAGCTTCGCCCCACGCCACAATACAAGCCCAAATTCACTTTGCGCTCTTTTCTGAGTAAAAACGGCACCCAGGTGGGGATTCTGGCTGTCTTCCTGGCTTTGTGGGCCGTTTTCATCTTTGGCGCCCCGGAAACTTTCTTGTCGTCGCGCATCTACCAGGCGTTCATGACGACCGTGCCTTTCTTTGGCGTCATCGCCCTGCCCCTGACGATGTTGGTCATCGCCGGCGAGATGGACTTGTCTTTCCCCTCGATCATGGCCGTCAGTTTCGTGGGCTTTTTGTTCGTCTGGAACACCACCCATATCGCGGTGCTGGCCTTTGCCGCCGCTATCCTGGTCGGCATTTTGGTGGGCGCGCTCAACGGCGCCATCGTTGTGAAGTTGGGCATTCCCTCGCTGGTGGCCACCATTGGCACGCAGTTTTTCTGGCGCGGGGCCACTATCGTGCTCGTCAACGGCAAGGGCCAGCCGTTGCTGGCGCTGCGCGATACCTTGTTGTACCAGGTGTTGGTGGGCAAGACCATCGGCGGCATCCCCAACCAATTCTTCTGGATGCTACTGGTGGGCGTCGCCTGTTGGATTGTCCTCAATCGCACCCGCTTGGGCGCTCACATCTATTTGATCGGTGATAACGAGGACAGCGCCAAGCTGATGGGTGTGAACGCCAATCGCACGCGCATGCTGACGTTCATCATTGTGGGCGCGGCCGCGGCCTTTGGCGGTGTTTTGGCCAGTTTCCAGGTCTCCAACTTTTTCCCGTCGCTGGGCGAGGGCTATCTGCTACAAACGCTTGCTTCTGTCTTCCTCGGCGGCACTTCCGTTTTCGGTGGCGTGGGCACCATCTTCGGGACGTTTTTGGGCAGCTATATCATCGGTGCCATCCAGGCCGCTATCGTGGCCATGGGCCTGACCGGGTTCTGGACCGAGCTGATTTACGGCCTCATCGTCATCTTGTCGGTGTCGATGCACGCCATTCTGCGCCGGCGCGCGGGCTAAGGCGTCGGTTCGCGATACGAAAACGGCCAGCAGATAACGTTATCTGCTGGCCGTTCTTTTTGTTCTTCTGTTTGGTTTGACAAGTCCGAAAGTCGGTATTACCATGGTAATATGAAAGTCAAAACATCTATCACACTTTCGGAAGAGCTTTTGCGCACGATCGACGACTTTGTCGATCAGTATGGCAACCGCTCCCAGTTCCTCGAGACGGCGGCATGGGCCTTTTTGACGCAGATACGCCGAGCCGAGCTGGAGGCGAGTGATGTCGAAATCCTCAACCGCCGCGCCGACTATCTGAATGCCGAGGTCCGGGGCGCGCTCGCCTACCAGTCGCTACCATGAAACGGGGCGATATTTACGGTACGGCCAATCAACTAGGCCATGATCCCCGACAACAGCGTTACTTTGTGGTCGTCAGCCGCCGCGCGCTGATCGACTCTCGGTTTGCGACAGTGATCTGTGCTCCCATATACTCGGTGCATGATGGTCTTTCGACACAAGTGGCTGTGGGAATCAGCGAGGGTTTACCAGGCGATGGCTGCATCCATGCCGATGCCCTCATCAGCCTGCCCAAGACAATACTGACGCACTATGTTGGTGCGCTTTCGCCCGCCAAACTTCGCACCTTGAACAAAGCCCTGGTCCTGGCGCTGGAATTGGAAGCCTGATTGGAAGCCTGATTGGGTGCTCTATCGGGCGCGCTTACGGGCCAGCCGGTTTGACTTCCCAGCCAAAGTTCTCGATGCGAATGTTCGCACTTTTGCCGGGCCAGTAGAGATGGGTGAAATAGCTGGCCCCGCGCAAGGTCGAGGGATTGCGCCCACGTGTGATCAGGATGTGGTCGGGCGGCAGGTGGGCGAAGTAGGTCGCGCGGGTGATCGAGGAGCGGCCCAGGGTGGGGTCGATAGGCGTCCAGCCGGGGCCGGGTAGAAAGACCTCGACCCAGGCGTGTTCGGTGCGAGCCTGGGCGTCGGCGGCGTCGGGGAAGTAGGCCAGGCCCTCGACATAACGGGCGGGGATGCCCGCGGCCCGGCTGAGGGCGATGAGCAGGTCCGAGTATTCGGTGCAATCGGCGCCCATCTCGCCCAGGGTCGCCTGCGCGCCCCAATTGCGGCCGTTGTAGCTATAGACCAGGTGGTTGCCGATGTAGTCGTAGAAGGCGCGCGCCTTTTCGCAGGCTGTGGCTTTGCCCTGGGCCAGTTCAGCCGCCAGGGCCTTTATCTGCGGGTTGTCGGATTCGATGTGCAGCTCGGGTTGGGTGAATTCGGTGGGGAGTGGGCCTTCGCACGGGGATAGAACCGCGGTCGTCTCCTCCACCTGCACCTGGTAGACGATGGTGATGGAGATGGCGCTGTCGGGTGGTTGGGCCGAGAGGTCGAATTCGGCGTAGCGGTTGCCGTATTCGTCGGTCACGAGCACGTAATCACCCGGCGTGATCGTCATCGCCTCCACCCGCTGGTGGGGTTCATCATCGCTAACGAGGGCGATCCACAGATTTTGCTTGTCTGGCGCGCCCGGCCCGTTGTTCACCACCCGCAGCGTCTCGGTGATGGCATAGGTGATGCTGTGGGTCGGCAGCGCCAGCTGGCCGGAGAGGGTTTGCGAGATGGCGGGGGCGCTCGACGATTCGGCGGAGCCGCAAGACAGGGGGGCGTCGGCGCCGGCGGGGGTGGCGCAGGGGGTGGGAGTGGGCGCGGGCGGGCGAACTTGGCAGGCAATCAGGCTGGCCAAAGCAACGCCCAGAAGCAGGAGAGGGATAAGTTTGGTCATTAGAAGGCCGCCAGTTCCCGCGCGGCTCGATAGATTTTCTCCGCGTCAGGTCGATACGCATCCTCCAGCAGTGGGCTGAAGGGGACGGGGGTGTCCAGCCCGCCCAAACGCATGACCGGTCCGTCCAACCATTCAAAGGCCTGTTCAGCGATGAGCGCGGCCACCTCGGCGCCCACCCCAGCCAGGCGATTGGCAGAATGCACCACCAGGGCTTTGCCAGTCTTGCGGGCTGTGCTGAGAATGGCTTCGGTGTCCAAAGGCTTGAGGCTGCGCAGATCGAGTACGTCAGCCTGGATGCCTTCGCCAGCCAGGCGCTCGGCGGCAACCAGGGATTCGCGCACCTGTGTGCTGTAGGTGATGATGCTGAGATCGTTGCCAGCGCGCGCCAGGTTGGCGCGGCCGATGGGCGTGACGTAATCGTCGGGGGCCACGTAGCCCTTGAGAGATCGGTACAGCGGTTTGCTCTCGAAGTAGATGACGGGGTTGTCGTCGCGGATGGCGGCGATCAGTAAGCCTTTGGCGTCGGCGGGTGTGGCCGGAGCAACCACCTTCAGGCCGGGTGTGTGCACGAACCAGGCTTCGGGGTTCTGGCTGTGGAAAGGGCCAGAGCGGAGGCCGCCATCACACGGGGCGCGAATCACCCACGGCACGGCCCCGCCCCAGCGGTAATGAGCGGTGGCAGCAAACTGCACGATGCTGTCGAAGGCCGAGCTGATGAAGTCGGCGAATTGCATCTCGATGACAGGGCGCAGGCCCATCAGCGCCATGCCGGTGGCCATGCCGGTGAATCCCAATTCGGCCAAGGGGGTGTTGAGCACGCGGCGAGGCCCGAATTCGGCTTCGAATCCCTTCGTCACCTTGAAGGCGCCGCCGAATTCGCCGGCGATATCCTCGCCCAGCAGCATGACGTTGGGATCGCGGCGCATCTCGGTGCGCAGAGCCTCGCTGATGGCGGCAATATAGGTCAGCGTGCGGCTATCGTCGACTTGGTCGGTGTCAGCGAAGCCAAAATTGGCGGGAGTGGACATACTCATCTCATTGCTTCCTGTCCCAAAATGGGTGCAGCGGGGCTTTGGGTGGAGCGGCATGACCGCAAACGTAAACACCCAAGTTGCATAGACTCTTTTCCTCACTATAATGGGATTTCCTGAACCGATCCGATTGTACCACTCTTTGGATAAGTTGCCCATCAAGCTGCTGACAGGGCGCCTTGTTCACAACCAGGCTTTCTGATTGACGAGCGTCATGGCACAGCCCTACAAGGTGGTAGATCGCACAGCATCGGTTAGCGATCAATAACTCTCTCAGTCCCCATCTCTCAAAGGAGGAGAACTCATGTCTCGCAGTAAGTTGTGGGGCTTGTTAGCCCTGTTAGTAGTAGCAGTCATGTTGCTCGGCGCCTGTCAGTCGGCCACCCCCGCGCCCGCGGCGCCGACAGCAGCGCCCGCCGCCGAACAGCCAACGGCAGCGCCCGCCGCTGCCGAACAGGGTGGTTTGCAGATCCCGGATGTGATGGAAGGCAAGACCAATGTGGCCATGGTGCTGATCGGGCCGCACGATGATGGCGGCTGGAGCCAGGCGCATTACGAAGGGTTGGAGTTCATCGAGAAAAATGTGCCCAATACGCACATCGCTTACATCGAGAATGTGCCCGAAGGCGCCGACTCCGAGCAGGTGTTCCGCAGCCTGGCCCGCAAGGGTTTCAAGCTGATCTTCGGCACCTCGTTCGGGTTCATGGACCCGATGGAGACGGTGGCCAACGAATTCCCGAATACGACCTTCGTTCACATCAGCGGCTTCAAGTCGAACGAGACGAATTTCGGCAATCTGTTCGGGGCGATGGAAAACATGAAATACCTGGCCGGTATGATCGCCGGTGCCCGGGCCAAGGCCGACGGTAGCCCCAAGCTGGGCTATATGGCCACCTTCCCCATCCCTGAAGAACTGCGCCTGGGCAATGCTATCGCCCTGGGCATGAAGAAGACCTGCCCCGAATGCACGATGGATGTACGCTGGATCAATACCTGGCACGACCCCGTGATTGAGAAAGAGGCCGCCGCTTCGCTGTTCGATGCCGGCGCTCAGGTGGTCTTCACTGGCGCCGACACGCCCGCCGTGGCCGATGTGGCGCAAGCCAAGGGCAAATGGGGCATCACCTATGACTGGTATGGCTCCTGCAAGGTCGAACGCTGCCTGACCGCCCCCTATTGGAACTGGGGGCCGGTGTACGCCGACATTGCCAAGAAGGTGATCGATGGCAGCTACAAGCCCGGCTGGGAGTATTTCGACTCGGATTCGGGCGCGCTGGGTCTCTTCGGCTTGATGGAGGGCCAAGACCTGACAGCCGGGATGAAGGATCTGCCGCCAGACGTGATCACGATGGTCAAGGACACCCTGGCGAAGATGGAGAAAGGCGAGTTCACCCGTTTCGATGTCTTCGCCGGGCCGATCAAAGACAACAAGGGCAACGAAGTGTTGCCGGCCGGCGCCAAAATGGAACAGGCCGACATCGATTGCTTCGCTGTGGGCGATGCGCCTCGCTGTAAGACCGGCGTGTATTGGTGGGCCGATGGCATCACCGCCGAACTACCGGCCCTGAGCCAGTAAGCCAGTCATCCGCGAAGGACGCGAATCAGGCGAATAGCTTTGAGCGAATAAGCCTTCATAACCAGACGACGCTGCGCCGGCTGCACGCCAGCGCAGCGCCGCTCCTTTTTCGATCGCACTGTTCCCGACGAGGAAATCATGCCCGATAGCGAACGCGGCCCGGCGGTCAACGCCGTTGACATGGTCAACATCACCAAACGCTTTCCGGGTGTGCTGGCCAATGATCGTGTCGATTTCGACTTGCGCGAGGGCGAGGTTCATGCCCTCTTGGGAGAGAACGGGGCGGGGAAAAGCACATTGATGAATATCCTGGCCGGGTTGTATCGGCAGGATTCGGGGGATATTTTTGTCAAGGGGCAGCGAAAAGATTTTCATTCCCCCCGCGACGCCATTGCCGCTGGGCTGGGGATGGTGCATCAGCATTTCATGTTGGTGCCCTCGCAAACTGTGACCGAGAACATCCTGTTGGGGCTGAACAATCCGCGCTTCTACATGAACATGGCGAAGCTGGATGAACAAATCCTGGAATTGCAGGACAAATATGGCCTGAAAGTAGACCCCAAGGCCAAGATTTGGCAGCTTTCGGTGGGCGAGCAGCAGCGGGTGGAGATTCTGAAGATGTTGTTTCGCGGCGCCCGTGTGTTGATCATGGATGAGCCGACTGCGGTGCTGATCCCGCAGGAGGTGGAGGAGTTGTTCGTCACCCTGCGCGGGATGGTGGCCAGCGGCCATTCGATCGTGTTCATCAGCCACAAGCTGGACGAAGTGCGGGCCATCGCCAACCGGGTGACGGTCTTGCGACAGGGCAAAGTCACGGCGGCGGGGGTTTCGACCGAGGGTGTGACCAAGCGCGATCTGGCGCAGCTGATGGTGGGCCGTGAGGTGGTCTTCACACTCCAAAAGCCCGCGTCCACCATCGGCCAGGTGGTGCTGGATGTGCAGCATGTGAGCGCGCAGAATGACCGCGGGCTACCGGCCCTGAAAGACTTTTCGTTGCAGGTGCGCGCCGGCGAGATCGTCGGCATTGCGGCCGTGGCAGGCAATGGCCAGAGCGAGCTGGCGCAGGTGATTACTGGGCTGCGCAAATGCACTGCCGGCAAGGTTCTGATCAACGGCGAGGAGATCAGCAACCATCCCCCCCGCACGGCGATTACGCGCGAGGTGTCGCACGTGCCCGAAGACCGCAACCATGTCGGTAGCTCGCCGGGCCTGAGCCTGGCCGAAAACCTGATCATGAAGAGCTACCGCCGGCCGCCCATCGCCCGCGGGTGGGTGCTCAACCGGCCCCTCATTCGCCAACAGGCGCAGGAACTGAAGATAGCCTACGATATTGCGGCCCCCACGGTGGATGTGCAGGCGCGGCTGCTTTCGGGCGGCAATCTGCAAAAGGCCATCCTGGCGCGGGAGATGACCGCTCACCCCAAGATGATCGTGGCTGTCCAGCCCACGCGCGGCCTGGATGTCGGCGCCATCGAGTCGGTGCATCGTGTCCTGCTCGATGAGCGCGCTCGCGGTACGTCCATTCTGCTCATTTCCGAAGAGTTGGAGGAATTGCTCTCCCTCTCCGACCGAGTGTTGGGCATGTACGAAGGCCAGATCATGGGCATGGTCAAGCCCGAAGAGACATCGATGGCCGAGATCGGCTTGATGATGTGCGGGATGAACATCGGCGACAAAGTATCGGCATGACATGGTGACAAGGAGATGACAATGACGGCAAGCACATCGAGCGTTCGCAGAAGTCGATTCCCGATTGCCATCCGCGTCGAACCGCGGATGGAGACCCCGCGCTGGCTGCCGGCGGCGCTTTCCATCGGCGCCATTGTCCTTGCCTTGCTGATCGGCGGCATCATCATCTGGCTGGCCGGGGGCGAGCCGCTGCGCTCGTATGAGCACATCCTCAAGGCAGCCTTTGGCAGCCTCGGTGTCATCAACGACACCCTGGTCAAGGCCACGCCGTTGATCCTCATCGGCGTGGCCTGTGCGCTGGCCTTCCGTATGCGGCTGTGGAACATCGGCGCCGAGGGCCAATTCTACATGGGCGCCTGGGGCGCCAGCGCCGTCGTCCTCGTCCCCATTCTGCCGCCCGAAACCCCGCGCATCCTGATGCTTCCGGCCATGATGCTGGCGGGTTTCGTCTGCGGCGCCCTCTGGGGCTTCATTCCCGGCATCCTGAAGGCCCGACTGAATGTGAATGAGATCATCACAACCCTGATGCTCAACTACATCGCCCTCTCATGGGTGCTGTATTGGGTCTTTGGGGCCTGGAGCGAAGGCGGGTTTCAGATGTCGCCCATGTTCCCCAAGACGGCCTGGATGCCCCGCCTGACCGACTACGCCGCCCGTTTTCCCATCCTGGGCGGGCTGACCTTGCACCTGGGTTTCATCATCGCCGTGATTGCCGCCGTCCTGGTCTGGTTCGTGCTCAACCGCAGTCGTTGGGGCTACGAGATCCGGCTCATCGGCGACAACCCTCGCGCCGCCCATTATGCCGGCGTCGATCTCGTCCGCAACACGGTGCTGGCGATGATGCTATCGGGCGGGCTGGCCGGGCTGGCGGGGATGTCGGAGATCGCCGGCGTCGTCCATCGGCTGCAAGGGGCGATCTCGCCGGGTTACGGCTTCACCGGCATCATCATCGCCTGGCTGGCGAATCTCAATCCGCTGGCTGTCATCCCCGTCTCCATCCTTTTCGGCGGCCTCATCCTGGCCGGTCGCGAGATCCAGCCCTCCGGCATCCCTCGTATGCTCCAGGGCATCATCCTCTTCTGTGTCATCGCCAGCAGCATCCTGCTTCGCTATCGCGTGCGGATAGTGATCCGCGAAGGACGCGAATAGGTTTTGATCCGCGAAGAACGCGAAGGAGGCGAAGAATTCAAGAAAATCGTATGTCTTCTTCCTGGCGGATAATGATCCGCGAAGGACGCGAATAGGTTTTGATCCGCGAAGAACGCGAAGGAGGCGAAGAATTCAAGAAAATCGTATGTCTTCTTCCTGGCGGATAATGATCCGCGAAGAACGCGAATAGGTTTTGATCCGCGAAGAACGCGAAGGAGGCGAAGAATTCAAGAAAATCGTATGTCTTCTTCCTGGCGGATAATGATCCGCGAAGAAGACGAAGAAATCATTAAAATCGTATGCCATTTCCCTAGTGGAGTGTGATCCGCGAAGGGGGCGAATAGGGTAATTTATCGCTCAAGTTGTTTTTCTTCATTTCACCACAAAGAAGGCACGACGATGGAACTGCTGGCAAAGGATGAGGTCTATGCAATCGTTGGCGCGGCGATGGAAGTGCACAGCGAACTTGGCCCCGGCTTCCTGGAGGCGGTTTATCAGGAGGCGCTTGAGATGGAATTTGCTGATCGTGGCATCCCCTTCGAGGCGCAGAAGGAAATGCGGATCATGTACAAAGGCCGCCCGCTCAAGAAGACCTATGTTGCTGATTTTCTTGTCTATGGTTCCGTCGTCGTCGAAATCAAAGCCCTCGATCAACTAACATCGAAGGAAGAGGCGCAGATACTCAATTATCTGAAAGCCTCCAACATCGAGGTCGGCGTTCTGATCAATTTTGGCGCTCTATTCAAGCTGGAATGGAGTCGCCATGTTTGGACCGAAGAAATGCACGACCCGCGCCGCCGCTCCAGAAACCGCACATCAGATCGTTGATGCGGCGCTCCCTACCTGTCAGACCGCCCATATCTGGCGGATACGAGCACATCTAGATTTCTTCGCGTTCCATCGCGGATCTCCAAAAAGCCTTTCTTCGTCTTCATTCGCATTCCTTCGCGTCCTTCGCGGATCGATGAGGCCCCCATGCTCGACTGGATCGTCATTCTCCAAGCTGGAATTGCCACCGGCACCGTCTTGCTCTTCGCTTCTATCGGTGAAATCTTCGCCGAGCGGTCGGGTGTGCTCAATCTGGGCGTCGAAGGTATGATGCTCATCGGCGCCATGACCGCCTATCGCACGGCCGTGCAGCTTGGCGATCCGTGGTTAGGCGTGGCATTGGCGATGCTATTCGCCGGGCTGCTCAGCCTGCTGCACGCCTTCGTCGTCATCAATTTGCAGGCCGACCAGGTGGTGAGCGGGCTGGCTATCAATTTCGTCGGCATTGGCCTGAGCATGGTGCTGGGCGAGGGGCTGAGCAAGGCGGGGGCGATTTCCTTGCTCCCCTCCTTCACCGTCCCCGGTTTGTCGGCCATCCCCTTCCTGGGGCCGATCCTGTTCACCAACCACAATGTCCTCGTCTATGTAGGTTATCTGCTCACGCCCGCAGCCTGGTTCTACATCAACCGCACGCGTCCGGGGCTGCACCTGCGGGCTGTGGGTGAATATCCGGCTGCGGCGGACACCTTGGGGATCAATATCTACCGCTTGCGCTATTTCTATGTCTTCGTGGGCGGGTTGTTGGCCGGGCTGGCCGGAGCCACCATCAGCCTGGCCGTGTCGCCGGGCTGGTTCAGCGAGCTAACCACCGCCGGTCAGGGCTGGATCGCCATCGGCATCGTCATTTTTGCGCAGTGGAATCCGTGGCGAGCGGCGGCAGGGAGCTATATGTTCGGCGCTTTGCGGCGGTTGATCCTGGACTTGCAGGGGCCGCAACTGCTGTTGGGTTTTGCCAATCCCTTCTTCTACAACTCCCGGCTTGGCTTCTTCTTGCAGATGTTCCCCTACGCCCTGACCATCTTCATCCTGGTGCTTGGCTCGCGCGAGGCGATGAAGAAACGCCTGGGCGCGCCGGCCGCCCTGGGCACGCCCTACGTGCGCGGCGAGCGCGGGCGCTAGGCTGCCCGCGCCGCCAGCCACTCGACGGCAAAATCCACGGCCGGGCGCTGGCGGAACAGCCGGGCTTCGGCGCTGCCGACGTAGCCGATCCGCACCTGGCCAGTCTGATCGAACTCGACTCCCAGGACGGGGAACACCTCGTCGTTCAGGTCGATGTCCATGAGGGTGCGCCAGATCCGCCGCCCTTCCTCGAAAACGGCGCTGGCATTTTCGACCCGTTTGGGAGGGTTTGGTTGGCGATACTCAGCCAGGTGGAGCGAGGTGTTGTTCCCATGCCCCGCGCCCAGCAGCAACACCCAGCCATCCAGTTCGTAGATGCGGGCCAGCGGCGAGCCTTCGCCCAGGCTGTCGTCGAGCGAATGGTTGGCGGTGATGAATTCGGCCTGGGGGCCAAGCGCGGCGAAGGATACCGCGGGATGGTAGCTGCGCACGACGCCCGACCAGGTGCGGAAAAGCTCGGCGATACGGCCCATCTGTCGGGTGGGGGTCAGGTGGGGATCGAAGGCGGGTGTGTGTTCGCGCACCACCGGCCACCAGGCTTCGGGCACGGGCGGGCGGCTCCATTGGGCTGGGTCGGAGTTGGCGCCGGAGTGTGTGGGCATCGCCAGCGTGCCGGCCGGGCCGAGGACATCGAGCAGGGCCTGGATGACGGCTATCTCGCCGCCCACGACCCAGCCGATGCTGCTGAGCGAGGAATGGACGAGCAAGATCATGCCGGGGGTTACACCAAGTTGGCGCAGATCGGCGGCCAGGGATTCGCGGGTGCGCGGCCAGGGGGTGCGGGCGATGAGGTCGAGGGTTTCAGGCATGATCGGCGGCGTCAGCGAGTCTGGCGGGGGAGGTAGAGCCAGAAGAAATCGAGCTGGGCGGTGGGGGTGGGTGTTGGGGTCGCCGTCTCGGTTGGAGTGGCGGTCGGCGTGGGAGTTTCGGTAGGTGGCGCTGTGGCGGTGGGGGTGGGAGTGGTCGTGCTCGTTTTGTAGACCAGCCAGAGGCGAGGGCCGAGGTAGGGCGTTTCGTGCGAATCGAGCGAGAGGGTCTGGGCGGTCTGAACTGCCGGTGGAACCACGTCGATGCCGATGCCATCAGGCGGCCAGCGTCCCTGTTGCCAGCCACGCACCAGTTCGGTGACATCGAATGTCAGCCAGGAGCCGGCAATTATGTCGGGGCTAACGTTGGCGGCGGCGAAGGTTTCGCCCCAGAGATCGGCTGTGTTGTTCGCGGTGGCGGTTTCTTCTGACCAGGGCGCCAGCAATCGCCGCGCCTGTAGTTGCAGACCGGTGGCATTGGCTGCGTTCTGGACGTGCAAGGCGAGTCGGGCTTGTTGGATTTCGGCGCCGGCTGGCAGCCCGCCGAGGGGAAAGCCGCCTGTCAGGATGCGTCGCCGGCCCAAGCCGGGATGGTAGCCAGCTTCGAGGATGGCGGCGCGGCCATAGTTCGCGTCTGGCTGAGCGTCGGCCACGAAGGCATCGGCGCTGGCGCCCAGTTCCACAATGACGCCCTCAGGCAGAGGAGTGGGGGTGGCGGTGGCGGTGGGAGTGGGAGTGGCGGTGCGGGTGGCCGAAGGGGTGGCGGTGGGCGAGCGCGTGGGGGTGAGGGTGGCGGTGGCGGGGGGCGGGAGGGTGGCGGTGACGGTGGGCGTTGGGGTGCGCGTGGCGGTTGGGGTGGGGGTGGAAGTGGGAGTTGTCGTGGGGGTGGTGGTCGGCGTCAGCAAGGCATCGGGGCCGGTGGTGATGTTGACGCGCAGCATCAAATGACCTATGGCGGCACCGTTAGGCGCCCAAAATTGATAGTGCTCACGCCAGTTACCGAAGCTCTGGCCGTAGAAGTTGCGCTTGGTTGGCACGTTGGTGCTGTTGTCCAGGAGGACGCGCGGGGGTTTGACCCAGGGGTAGTCGTCGGAACGGAGCGAAACGATGAGGCTGCTGCCTGATTCTTGCACGACGTAGCCCACGGGGATGGTATACCATCCTCGTTCGGTGACTTGCAGCCGGGTTCCAGCCACCGAGAAGGGCGCATCAGGGTTGCCGGAGGGCGCATTGTTGATGATGTACTCGACTCGCGCCGTGACAGGGAAGTTGGTCGAGCTATCGGGCTGTGGCTCCAGCATGATCTCGATGCTGTCGATGCGCAAGGGGCGGGCGGCGGCGTTGAAATCGAGGCGCACAGCGATGGATTTACCGATCACGAAGTCATCGTAGCTGCCGGCTGGTACGCCGCTGTCGTTTTTGAGCTGGACAACGGCAGCAGGATCGGCCCCTACAACGGGAAGAGCGAAGGCAGCAATGCCGACAACGAGCGCGGTTAGGAGCAGCAAGACGTAGGAGGACGATTTGAGGGACATGTAGCCATGGGGGGAAACTGGACGGCGAGGGTCGGGAGGAACGCGGAAGCGTGATTCTACCGTATGACCGGCGAAATCAGTGAAGTAGCGTCCCGCTTTGTGTTCCCTTATACTACTGAGGTCCAGGTTGCTTCATCATACCGGGCATGAAGCATGGGCGCAAGCCTGCCCGGCTTCACGCCTCACGCTTCACGTTTCACATTCCCGCATGGGTATTATCCCCTGCTCCCTCTCGTACTCCCGCGCTGCTCGACCCATGTCCACCCTTCTGCTCAAACATGCTGATTTGCTGGTGACGATGGACGACGACCGTCGCCAAATCGCTGATGGCGCTCTTTTCGTCGTCAATGGCGTAATTACTCAGGTCGGCCCAACAGCAGATCTGCCCACGGCCGCCGATGTCGTGGTCGATGGCCGCGGACGCATCGTCCTCCCCGGTCTGATCAACACCCATCATCATCTCTATCAAAGCCTGACGCGCGCGGTCCCCGCCGCCCAGAATGCCAACCTCTTTCACTGGTTGAAGACGCTTTACCCGATCTGGGCGCGGCTTACGCCCGAAGCCGTTTATGTCTCGGCCAAATTGGGCCTGGCCGAGTTGATGCTCTCAGGCTGTACGACTTCATCCGACCACCTCTATCTGTACCCCAACGGCAGTCGCATCGATGACGAGATCCGGGCAGCGGTGGAGTTGGGCGTCCGTTTCCACGCCGCGCGCGGGTCGATGAGCCTGGGCGAATCGCAGGGCGGGCTGCCGCCTGACAGCGTGGTCGAGGACGAAGACGATATCCTGGCCGATTGCCGTCGCGCCATCGAGACCTTTCACCAGCGCGAGCGCTACGGCATGATCCGCATCGTCGTGGCGCCCTGCTCGCCCTTCTCGGTCACGCCCGACCTGATGCGCGAGAGCGCGGCCCTGGCGCGTAGCTATGGCGTGCGGCTGCATACACATCTGGCCGAGACGTTGGACGAAGAAGAATTTTGCCTGGCGCAGTTCGGACGCCGTCCGGTGGAGTATGCCGAAGATTTGAACTGGCTGGGCGACGATGTGTGGCACGCCCATTGCGTTCACCTCAATCCGCAGGAAGTCGAGTTGTTCGCGGCCACAGGCGCTGGTTACTGTCATTGCCCCAGCTCGAACATGCGCCTGGCCAGCGGCATCGCGCCCGTAAAGGCGTCGTTGCGTGCGGGCGTGAAGGTGAGCTTGGGAGTGGATGGCAGCGCCAGCAATGATAGTGGTCATCTGCTGGCTGAAGCGCGCCAGGCGATGTTGCTCCAGCGCGTGCTAGGCGACCCCGCCGGTCTCAACGCAGAGCAGGCGCTGTGGCTGGCGACGCGCGGGGGTGCGCTGAATCTGGGCCGAGACGACGTGGGGCATCTGGCTCCCGGCATGGCTGCGGATTTCGTCGCCTTTCGTCTGGATAGCATTGATTTCGCTGGCGCGTTGCACGACCCTCTGGCAGCGCTCGTGTTCTGCACCCCGGCCCGCGCCGATTTGTCGGTGATCGATGGCCGCGTGCGCATCCAGGATGGGCATTTCGTGGATCTCGCTCTGCCACCGCTCGTCGAGCGGCACAACGCCCTCAGCAAAGCGCTGGTCGCCGGCGTCTGAGCTTGCATTCGATTTGCCCGCGCCACAACGCCGCGTGTACAATCAGATGCAGAATTAAGAAGCCGCTCGATCAAATTTGGTTGCCAGGAGCATCTGCGGGCGTGGTGTAGCGGTAACACGCGAGCCTTCCAAGCTCTCATCACGGGTTCGAGTCCCGTCGCCCGCTCTTCAAATTTCCCATCGTGGCGGCCTGCGGAGAGGCCACCTATCCGGCATCTTGGGGCAGGCGGATGGTCGGGCTATAATACGGGGCATGCCCGCCGAAGACTTCGTGCACCTGCACGTCCATAGCGAATTTTCGCTGCTCGATGGCCTGACCAGTGTGGAAGGGCTGATCAAGCGCGCGGTCGAATTGGGCCAGCCGGCTATCGCCATCACCGATCATGGGGTCATGCACGGCGTGGTACCCTTCCATCGGGCGGCCAAGAAGGCGGGGATCAGGCCAGTGGTGGGGATGGAGGCGTATATCACCGTGCCGGGACGGCCCATGAGCGGGCGTGATGTCGATCTGGACAAGGAGAACCACCATCTCTTGCTGCTGGCGGCGAATCAAACCGGCTATAAAAACTTGGTCAAGATCGCCTCGGCCTCGCAAACCGGCGGCTACTATTACAAACCCCGCATCGACTTCGACTACCTGGCCGCCCACGCCGAAGGGCTGATCACCACCACCGGCTGTATGGCCGCCACCGTGCCCAGCCTGCTGAACAGCGAAAACGGGCCGGGCGACGAAAAACGGGCGTTGGAGTGGTTCCGGCGCTATCGCGACCTGTTCGGGCCAGAGCGCTTTTTCGTCGAGATGCAGGAGCACAACATCGGCGCCCTGCGCGACATCAACCGCACCCTGCTGCGTTGGGCCAAAGAGCATGATGTCCCCGTCGTCGTCACAAATGACGTGCACTACGCCCGCCAGAGCGACTACGACGCCCACGACACCCTGCTTTGCGTGCAGACCGGAGCCATGAAGAGCGCGGAGAAGCGCCTGCGCTACCCTGACCCCAGCTATTTTCTGAAATCGCGCGCCGAGATGGAGGCCACCTTCCGCCCCCTCTTCGACCTGCCCGACGAAGCCTACACCAACGCCATCCGCATCGCCGAGATGTGCAGCGTCGATGTGGAGGACAAGAGCTTCCACCTGCCCAACCTGGAAGTGCCAGCCGGCCATAATTACGAATCCTTCCTGCGGCATCTCACCTTCGAGGGGCTGAAAGAGAAATACGGCGAGCGAGCGACCACGCCCGAGGTGGTGGAGCGGGCGGAGAAAGAGCTGCGCATCATCCACGAGATGGGTTTCGATGTCTATTTCATCATCGTTTGGGATCTGTGCCAGACGATGATGCAGCGCAACATCTGGTGGAATGTGCGCGGGTCGGGCGCGGGGTCGATCGTGGCCTATGCCACCGGCATCACCTTGATCGACCCGCTCGAGCACACCCTGATCTTCGAGCGTTTTCTCAACCCCGGCCGCATCTCCATGCCGGATTTCGACCTGGACATCCCCGATGACAGCCGCGAGGAGATGATCCAGTACACGATCGAAAAATACGGCCCCGAACATGTCGCTCAGATCGTCGCCTTTGGCCGCATGAAGGCCCGCGCCGCCGTGCACGACGTGGGCCGGGCGCTGGAGCTGACCCCGACCGATGTCAATCGCATCGCCCGGCTGGTGCCATCTGTCCCCGGCAAGAACATCACCCTGCAAGGCTGCCTGGAAGAGGGCAACGAGTTCTATTCGGCGGAACTCAAGCAGGCCTACGAGACCGATGCCACCGTCCGCAAGGTGATCGACGCCTCGATTCAGCTCGAAGGCGTGGCCCGTCATGCCTCCACCCACGCCGCCGCCGTCATCATCGCCGACCAGCCTTTGACCGAATACATCCCGGTCATGCGCCCGCAAAAGGCCGTCATCACCGATACGGTGGCGCAATTCGAGTTCCCCATCTGCGAGTCGATCGGCCTGCTCAAGGTGGACTTCCTGGGCCTGGCCACGCTCTCGATCATGCGCGAGGCGTCGCGGCTAATCCAAGAGCGGCACGGCGTCGAATATACGCTGCAAAACATCCCCGCCCACGACCCCGAAGCCTACAAGCTGCTATCGGGCGGCGAGGTCACCGGCATCTTCCAGGTGGAAAGCCCCGGCATGAGGCGCATCCTGACCGAGATGCAGCCCAACCGCTTCCAACACATCACGGCCGTGGTCTCACTCTACCGGCCGGGGCCGATGCAGTACATCCCCAACTTCATCGCTCGCATGCACGGCAAAGAGGAGGTCATCTACCGGCATCCGGCGCTGGAGCCGATTCTGTCCGAAACCTACGCCATCTGCGTCTATCAGGAACAGATCATCGACATGGCCAAGCAATTGGCCGGCTATTCGCTGCCCGAAGCCGACGAGATGCGCAAGGCCGTGGGCAAGAAGATCAAAGAGAAGATTGACGCGCATCGGGCCAAGTTCGTGGCCGGAGCGGTGCAGAACGGCATCCCGCAGAAAACGGCCGAGGACATCTACTCGGACATCGAGTATTTTGCCCGCTATGGCTTCAACAAGGCGCACGGGGCCGATTACGCCCTCATCACCGTGCAGACGGCCTTTTTGAAGGCCCGCTACCCGCTGGAATACATGGCCGCCATGCTCTTGGTGGAGCGGGATAAGACCGAAAAGGTGGTGAACACCATCACCGAATGCCGGCGCATGGGGATCGAGGTGCTGCCGCCCGACATCAATCAGAGCGGGATGGATTTCACGCTGGCGGCGCTGCCCGCGAGCATGAAAGCGCCCGAACGCGACCCGCGCCTGGGCTATCCGTTCCCCGTGCCCCCGCGCTCGGCCATCCGTTACGGCTTGGGTGCGATCAAGAATGTGGGCGAGGGGCCGGTGGCCGAGATTCTGCGCGCCCGCGGCAGCGAGCCTTTCGTTTCGCTGGAGGATTTCTGCCGCCGCGTCGATCTGCGCCTGATCAACAAGCGCGTGCTCGAGTGCCTGATCAAGGTCGGGGCCTTCGACACCCTGGTCGAGCGGGCGAAGGCGCTGGCCGTCCTCGACCGCATGTTGACTTTCTCGGCCAAGACCTGGGAAGCGCGCGATGTCGGCCAGGGCAGCCTGTTCGACCTCTTCGAGTTCGTGGCAGAGCCGAACACGGTCGATTCGCTCTTCGACCCGCCCCCGACCATCGAGCCGGTCCCGGCCAAGCAGGCGCTGGAGTGGGAGAAGGAATTGTTGGGCGTCTATGTTTCCGAGCATCCCCTGCGCCGGGTGACGGCCAATTACCAGCGGGCGATCACCTGCCTGTGCAACGAGGTGACGCCGGCGATGAAAGGCCGGGGCGTGACACTGGCAGGGATGGTGGCGGCTGTGCGCAAGTTGTTGACCAAAAACGGCGACTACATGGCCTTCGTGACCCTGGAAGACCTGCAAGGCAAGTGCGACCTTACCGTCTTCCCCCGCACGCTGGAGGCCACCCCGCCGCAGTTGCTGGAGGAGGGGAGCATCGTGCTGGTGCGTGGCAAGGTGGATGTGCGCAACGACCGCGTCAGTGTCATCGCCGATGGCATCAGCGATAGTTTTGCCTATGCCATGCCCGCCAGCGAACGCGAGGCCCTGCCCTCGTTTGCCGCGCCGCCGCCGGCCGATGCCTGGGAGGACGATGGTCTGCCCCCCGCCGCCATGCTGGAGCCGCCCGGCGAGGACGACGAAGAGATGATCATAGGCGCTCCCGTCAGCCTGGCCGAGCCACCGCCCATCTATTTGTCTGCCACGCCCCAGCCTCGACTTGTTTCTTCTGGCAATGGCGGCGCCGCCCAACCCCCGCGCGGCAACGGCCATACCCAGCCCTATGCCTCGCCGCCTGCTGAGCGAAGCGAAGCATCACGCCCGCCCATCCCGCTTCCCCCGCGCCTGCTGCGCGTCAACTTCCGGCGCAGTGGCGATGGCCCAGATGACAGTCGCCGCCTGCTGCAGGCGATCTCAGTCATCCGGCGCTACCCCGGCCTGGATCGCTTCGTGATCCGCGTGAGCAATGAGATGGAATTCGGCTTCCCCAACGAGACGGTGGGCTATTGTGAGGCGCTGGCGGGCGAGTTGCAGGGGGTGTTGGGGGAGGGGTGTTTGGAGGTGGGGTAGGGGGCGCTCAAGCGGGCGGATGGGATAAGGGGGCGTTTGCAGCGCATTGAAAAATGATCTTGAATTAGTCTAATCGTGATTAGACTAATTGCGATTAGACTAACGAGATGGCCAGATGTTTATTGATCGCGAATCCAAGCTGGCTGTGCAGCGTGGGTTGCCATCGTGATCAGCATCGCCAGGTGGTCACTGTCTTACTGAATGTTCCATGCCACGCGGCGGCATGCGTCCGTGTGAGAAACTTTTGATGTGTCATGCTGAACGGGTCGATCACGCATGGTTGTTGCAGCGAGACACCAGTGAAGCATCTCCAAGCCGGGAGTTTCTAAGCAACAGCTTGGTGTCTTCGTGGTTCATGATTGGTTTGGCTCTGGCTCGTCCAGGTTAGGTGAGATAGCCCAATTCAGTGGTTAGTTCATCAGGCGGGGGCGAGTTCGAGCGTCACCTGGCGCCCGATGCGAGCTTCCAGGGTGATCAGCATTTCCAGGCTGAATTTCTCCCACTTCCCCCGCATCAGATCGGAAACGCGCGACTGTGCAATCCCCAGCTGGCGCGCAGCTTCCATTTGCGTCATCCCACTTAATTGAAGTGAGGAGCGCAAATCATTCATCAGTTTTGCCCGCATCTGCAGGATGGCTGCTTCAGCAGGGTCGAAGCCAAGATCAGCGAAGATATTGCCACTCGATGGCGTGATTATCTCATCCATAAGTCAACCTTTTATTTGGCGATAACGCTGACGGGCGAGTTCGATATCCTCTTGGCGGGTTTTCTGGGTTTTCTTTTGAAAAGCGTGCAAGACATAGACTGCATCGATAAACTTGGCAACATAGACAACCCTCCACTCGCCCAGAACGTGAATCCTGATTTCTCGAATGCCGGGGCCAACTTCACCCAATGATTTCCAATCATCCGGTTCGAATCCTCGTTGGATGGCGTACAGATCGAAACCAGCCTGTCTTCTGGCCTCTGCCGGGAAATCGCGCAGATCGTCAAGACTTGATCCAACGAATCTCAGCGGTTTCATAAACAGATTATATAAGTACTTCTATAATTTGGCAAGGTGGCGGGCTGGTGATCAGCACAACGGCTGCCCCGAGCTGTTTTCATACACGCTGTAAATGCGTATCCTGAAAGCGAGTCGGATATTTCAGGCCGAAGCCGAGCAAGCGGTCGCCGCCGATGTGGGCAAACCAGATCAGGGCCAGGGCGAGACCAAACGGCCAGGCGCCGAAATAGCCGATTGTCAGCAACAGGCCGGGCGCCAGATAGGTGTGAAAACAGTTGTAGGCGACGCTGCCCAGGCGCGGACCGGCCAGGTAGCCCAGCGCCGAAAGGTCGGGCGTGAGCAACAAGATAAGGAAGAGCAGCCAGCTTTGGCCTGAGCGGGCGTAGAAGAACAGCGCCAGGGCCAGGATCAGGCCGCCTTCGAGATGGAGGAGGAGCTTGGGGAGGGAGCGAGGGTTCGTTGGTATCATTGCTTCATGCCATTGCTAGTCAGCGGGTGATTTGGCGTCCTGCTTCTCCATCCATTCTGCCAGCAACAATTGCCCCACATTCACAGCCCAGTGTGCCGTCACTACCAGCAACAGGCTGTGACGCCAAAGGAACAAGGCGCTGAAAACTAAACTGACGAGCGTCACCGCCAACACTCCCCATTCCCCCTGCGGCCGATGCAGCAGGCCGAAGAAGATGGAGACGGCGACGGCGAACCACATCACATCGACATAAGGAGCAAAGCCGCCCAGCAAAAGCGAGCGAAAAAGCATCTCTTCCAACAGGGCGACCGGAACGAGGGCGAGAAGGACAAGGGGCCATTGGCGGCGGGTGCGCGGGCGGATACTGTTCAATATGGCGTCGGATTGCCACTGCGGATGGCGGCGCTTGACCCACAGCGAGGGGGGCAGGAGGATGATCGAGACGGTGACGCCAATGGCAACACCGATGAGCACATCGGTCCACGGCTGCTGAGGGAGCCAGCCCAACGCCTCCGGCCCCCTGCCGCTGAGCAAACCCAGCCCCACCGCCACTCCGATCATCACCAGTCGCGCCAGGTTCTCGAATGGTAGCAACAAGAGGTTTTCGGTGGCATTAGCTGGTTTCCACGTCTCCAGCAACTGTGCTGTGCGATATGTAGCAAACGAGATGAAGCCGAGAAGCAGGAAAAGACCGATGCTGAACGGGATCATCACAGCTCCGCCCCCACGGCTTGGCGGCGCTCATCATTCAGCCACATCAGGCTGGCAGCCAGCGAAACCGCCATGATGATGGCTCCGCTGATGTAAGGAAAGTTGAGATGCCAGTCGAACAGGAGGCCCGACCACAACGGCCCCACCACCCGCCCTAAACTCATGAAAGAATTGTTCAGCCCCATGGCCACGCCCTGGCCGGCGGTGCTGCGTTTCGAGATGAGAGAGGCAGTGGTGGGGCGCAGCAAGGAGTTGAAGAGCATGAACACACCCGAGGTCAGCAGGATGCCAACGAAGCGCGTAGGCATGAGCATCAGCAAGAATCCCACCGCGCTGCCGAAGAGAGCAAATTTGGTGACATTGACCTCCCCCCAACGCCAGGTGAGCGGCCCGGTTAGCGCGCCCTGTGCAATCGCCGACACCAAACCGATGATCATGAGCACGGTGCCCACTTGCTGGGCGCCATAGCCGTAGCGCTCAAGAGCATACAACCCGAACACGCCCTCGAAGGCCGTCAGTCCGAAATTCATGAGGAAGACCAGAAAGAACAGGAAACCATTGGGGCCAGAAAGGGCCTGCCACAAGAGGCGGGTCTGCGAGGGGCGACGGGTGGCGGCGTGTTTTTGTGCACGCGCGGCGGGCGGTAACGATTCGGGCAGGATGAGCAGAATCAGCGCCAGGGCAACCACCGAAAGGCCGGCAGCCAGGAAAAAAGGTAGGGAGAGTGAGCGCGTGGCCAGCCAGCCACCCAATCCCGGCCCCAACACCATCCCCACCCCCATCGCCGCACCCATGATACCCATGCCGCTGCCCCGATCCCGCTCCGAGGTGCTGTCGCCGATGAAAGCCATGGCTGTCGGCAAGGTGGCGGAGGAGAGGATGCCGGCGAGCGTGCGCGCGGCGAAGAGCATCCACAATTGACTGGACAACCCGAACATCAGTTGGGTGATAGCATTGCCCAAAACGCCGATCAACAAGATCGGCTTACGGCCATAGCGGTCGGAAAGCTGACCCCAAAGCGGTGCGAAGAGAAACTGCATGACAGAAAAGGTCGCCATCAGCGCACCCAATTCGCGCCCGCCCGCGCCGAAGCTTTCGACGTAGAACGGCATGATGGGGATGATGAGGCCAAAGCCGAGCATCACCACCACCATCGTAAAGAATAGGATGATAACGTTGCGGCGGTTGGAAGGAGTGTGGTCTGTGTGCGTCATGAGGTCTCCGGACCTTAGGACCATTGCATCAGCGTCTCTCGCACTGTCTGCACGAACGCGTCGGCGGTGGCCCCATCGAGGACGCGGTGGTCGAAAGTGAAGCTGAGATAAGCGATCGGGCGGATGGCGATGGCGTCGTCAGCGTTGGGCAGCAGAGAATGGCTGGGGCTGATGACGACCGGCTCTTTGTGGATGCGCCCCACTCCCAGGATGCCGGTCTGGGGTTGGTGGATGATGGGTGTGGCGAAAAGGCTGCCTCCCACGCCATGATTGGTCAGGGTGAAGGTGCCACCCTGCACTTCATCCGGCCGCAGTTGTCCGGCGCGAGCGCGGTGCGCCAGATCGTTGACCGCACGCGCCAGGCCGAGCAGATTGTACGAGTCGGCGTTGGCGATGACGGGCACAACCAATCCAGTGGCGATGGCAACGGCCACACCCAGATTGATGGCGCGGCGCAAGAGGATGCCATCCTCTGTCCACGAGGCGTTGGCGTAGGGGTGTTGCTTGAGCGCGGCCACAATGGCGGCCGCGAAATAAGGCGTAAAGGTGAGATCGGCGCCAGCGCGAGCGAAAGCCTCTTGCTGGGCATAGCGATGTCTGACCACCGCCGTCAGATCGCAATCGAACACGGTGGTGACGTGGGGCGCTGTGTGCTTGGAGTGCACCATGTGCTCGGCAATGAGCCGGCGCATGTGGTTGAGGGGGACGATTTCGTCGCCACCGGCCAGCGCGAGAGAAGAGGGGGGAGGGAGCGCGGGAGGTGCGGGGGGCGGGGTGGATTGAGCAGCCAGGAAAGCCAAAACGTCTTGTTTGCGGATGCGGCCTCTCATTCCTGTTCCCGTGATCTGACCCAAATCGAGGCCGTGTTCGGCGGCCAGGCGTGCGACTACCGGGCTGATGAAGCCAAGATCAGGCGCGCGCACAGGCGTTGCGGCAAGGGCAGGCGTCAATTCGACTGGAGGTGGGGGCGCAACAACGGCGCGCTCTGGGCCAGTGGGCAGCATCTCGCCGGCCTCGCCGATCACGGCGATGATGGAGCCGACCGCCACCGTCGTTCCGGCAGGGGCGACGATCTGGAGTAAGACGCCATCGGTAGGGCTGGGGATTTCGGTGTCCACCTTGTCGGTGGAGATTTCCACCACGGGGGTGAATTTGGCGACGCGATCCCCCACCGCCGCCAGCCAGCGACTGACGACGCCCTCGACAACCGATTCGCCCAATCTGGGCATGACAACGTTCGTAGCCATAGGTGTTGCCCCTCTGTGCAGGAATCGTGCGCGGGATGACGACGACGACGAACGCCAGCTACTCTGCTCTCTCTGCGAGAGGCGATGGGTGCTGGGCGGGCATCGGAGCAGGGATTATAGCATGGCGTCAAGAGAAAGGCGATGCGGCCCGCAGGTGCGTCTCGTTCAGTTTTGTTGTAGAATGGCAACCATAGCGAACACAAAGACTTGAAACTCACGAAGTTTGACGCCAAGAATGCCGAAATGGCCCCCTCGCTGGAGTGAGATCACCGACCCGGACGTACGCGCAGCCGTGGCGCGCGTGCCCCGGCATCGTTTCGTGCCGCCCGACCAACAAGACTTCGCCTACGAAGATCATCCCCTGCCCATCGGCTACGGCCAGACCATCTCCCAACCCTTTGTCGTGGCCCTGATGACGCAACTGCTGAAGCTGACGCCAGCAGCGAAGGTGCTGGAGATCGGCACAGGTTGCGGCTATCAAACCGCCATCCTCGCCGAACTGGCCAAAGAAGTCTACAGCGTCGAGGTGATCCCGGAATTGGCGCAGGGTGCAGAAAACCGCCTGCGCGAGCTGGGATACACGAACATCCACATACGACTGGGCGACGGCTGGAGTGGCTGGCCCGAAGCGGCTCCTTTCGACGGCATCATCGTCACCGCCGCGGCGCCATCTTGGCCGGCGCCGCTCATCGCTCAGCTCGCCGAAGGCGGCCGCCTGGTCATTCCGGTGGGGCCGGCGGGGTGGGACCAGGGGCTGTGGCAGGCGACGAAACTGGAAGGCAATTTGCTCAAGCGCGCCATCGGCCCCGTGCGTTTCGTGCCTCTCGTCAGCCCCTCAGCACACCACGAAGTAGGCGCCGAGGCAGACGACTTTCTTCCCATGGTTGCCTACCTGTAGAACTAATCCCGACAAGCCGGAACCGAAGAGGCGGGGATTGGGAGATTTGGAGAACCAATCTTTAGAAAATCCCCTCATCCCCCAATCCCCGCTGCCAATTCTTGTCTGCTGAGCAAGAAGTTGGGCCAGGAAGATGCTAATTCTGTTTATAAGCCGAGGTACTGAATGGCAAAAATCCTCATCGTTGGGCACAAAGGCCAACTAGGCCGCACGTTATACCACCTCCCGACCGGTCACGAACACCTCGGACTGGATCTGCCCGAATTCGACATGACCGATGCAGCGATGGCGCTGGCGACGATGGACGATCTGCGCCCTGACGCCGTCATCAATGTCGCCGCCTACACCAACGTCGACGGCGCCGAGGCCAACCCTGACCTGGCCTTTACCGCCAACGCCCACGCCGTCGCCCACCTCGCCCGCGCCTGTCATCGCCTGGGCGTCCCTCTGCTCCACATCTCTACCAACGAAGTCTTCGACGGCGCAGCCGACAAACCCTACGACGAATGGGAGCAGCCCCGCGCTCTCAGCGCTTACGCTCGCTCCAAACTCGCCGGCGAAAACGCCGCTCGTTTCTATCACGATCAGGTGCTCATCGTTCGCATTGCCTGGCTCTTTGCCCCTGGCGGCGTCAATTTCCCGGCCAAGATCGTGGCCGCCGCCGACAAACTGGGCGCCCTGCAGGTCGTGGACGACGAATTTGGCAACCCCACTTATGCACCCGATCTGGCCCCCGCCCTTTTCGGCCTCCTCGCCCACCCGGCGCCGCCCGGCATCTACCATCTGACCAACGCTGGCGTCGCCAGCCGCTACGAATTCGCCTGCGAAATCCTGCGCCTGAGCGGCCGCGACTACATTCCCGTCACCCCCATCCCCCACACCGCCTGGCAACGCCCCAGCCAACCGCCCCTGCGCGCTATCTTGGCCAATCGCGCCGCCGCCCGCCTGGGCATCCAGCTACGACCGTGGCAAGAGGCCGCCGCCGCCTGGGCGGAAAAGGAAAGAAGTGGGGTTTGAGACGGCGCCGACGACCGTCAAACGATCACCCGCAACCGCTGCGGGATGAGCGTGATCGTCAGGTGATGCACATGATTGCCCACGATCTCGCCATCGGCCTGGGAGGGGAAACCATCGGGGCTTTCGATCTCGATCTTGGCGGTGCGGGCCATGACGACTTTGGGATGCGTCAGGTGCTTGCCCTGCATGAACTTGGGGATCATCTGCAACATATCGAAACGGCTGGTTTTGTGCACCATGCACACATCGAGCAAGCCGTCATCGTGGCTCGCATTCGGCGTGGCGATGAACCCCCCGCCCAGGCGCGGGCCGTTGCCCACGAGCGTCATCAGCATCTCGAAATCCAAGACTTTGTCATCGAAACGAATTTTGACGCGTGGCGTGCGGTAATAGATGACCAACGTCTTCAGAACGGCGACGATATAGATGGCGAATCCGCGCAGACGCTTGATTTTGTGCGCCTCGATATTGACCTGAGAATCGAAACCGCCGCCCAAGATGTTGACGAAATAAAGCGAGGAGTCGGCGTCGGCCTCGACATAGGCGACATCGATGATACGCGTCTGCCCGCGCCGCAAACGCTCCATCGCATCTTCCAGCCCCTGGTCCAGCCCAAGCCCCCAGGCAAAATCGTTGCCACTCCCTACCGGCAGGATGCCCAACGCCGTGGGCGCCACACCCGACTGGCCTTCCGCCGCCCTCAGAATGCCGTTGATGACCTCGTTGACCGTGCCATCGCCGCCGGCCGCCACCACTACCGGCGCCCCCGCCCGCGCCGCTTCCTCCGCCAACTTAGTGGCGTGACCGCGGTATTCGGTCAACTTGATCGTGAAATCCAAACCGCTGGTAGCCAACGCCCGCAAGCCGGCGTCGATCTGATGTTTGCTGTCCCCACGATTGGCGTAGGGATTGGTAATGACGGTGATTTGGGACATGATGGGCGCCTCACAGGTGAAAATGTGCCGCATATTGTACACATCTCTGCCCGCTCGGTATAATCGGGCCATCACCATCCTTTTCGCCTCCGCCGGGATTTCTGGATATGACCACCAGCCAAGCCGAACGCTACATCGCCGCCCACCGTGACGAACTACTCGCCGACTTGATCGCAGCCTGCTGCATCCCCTCCATCTCGCAACGAGCCGAGCCGTTGGCCGCCATGGCCCGCTGGGTGGGAGCGCGTTTGCAACGCGCCGGCTGCCAGGTGGAATACTGGGAAGCCGAAGGCGCGCCGCCGTTCGTCTTTGGCCAGATCGGCGCCGGCGCGCGCAGCCTGCTCTCTTACAGCCACTACGACGTCCAACCCGCCGACCCACTCGATCTGTGGCATAGCCCGCCCTTCACGCCCACCGTGCGCGAAGGCAAGTTGTTCGCCCGCGGCGTCTGCGACGACAAAGGCGACTTCATGGCCCGCATCCACGCCGTCGAAGTCTATCGCGCTGTCTATGGCGAGTTGCCCCTGCGCTTCAAATTCTTCATCGAAGGCGAAGAAGAAATCGGCAACCCCCATCTGGCCCCCATTGCCGCCGCCCACGCCCCCGCGCTGACCGCAGACGGCTGCCTGTGGGAATCCGGTGGCTATGATAACAACGAGCGCTACACCATCTACCTGGGCTTGAAAGGCATCCAGTATGTCGAGCTGAAGGCGCGCGGGGCCAACACCGACCTGCACTCGGCCTATGGCCCCATCGTCCCCAACCCGGCCTGGCGCCTGGTGTGGGCCTTGAACACCCTCAAAGCGCCCGATGACGCCATCACTATCGACGGCTATCAGGACTATATCCGCCCGATCACGCCGCAGGAACAAGCCTATCTGGATCGCATCCCCTTCCCCGCCGACAAAATGAAGGCCGGCTGGGGCATCCCCGCCTTCATCGGCGATTTGGACGACCGCGCCGCGCTCCGGCGCTTTCTCTACGCCCCCACCTGCACCATCTGCGGCTTGCGCTCTGGCTTCCTCGACGAAGGCCAGAAGACAGTACTGCCAGCCGAGGCCTCGGTCAAGCTCGACTTTCGCCTGGTCCCCGACCTGACGCCCTCGCTCGTTCTCGACCTACTGCGCGCCCATCTCGATCGTCGTGGCTACACCGACATCGAAATCCATCCTGGCAGCGCCATGACGCCGGTGCGCAGCCGGCCCGACGCGCCCATCGTCCAAGCCGTGGCCGCCACGGCCGCCGTCGTCTATGGCCACGAGCCGATCATTTATCCCTCACACGGCGGCAGCGGCCCCATGCACCCGCTGGTGCAGGGCCTGGGCATGGACGGCGTCATGGTCGGCGTGGGCTACGCCAACCAGAATATGCACGCGCCCAACGAAAACATCCGCCTAGATGACTATTTCCGGCATATTTCGTTCCTGGTGGAGCTTTTGCGCAGGTTTTCGGCTCTTTGACGAAGGGCGATCGATCCCGCGCGCGGCAAAGAATAGCTCTCGATCCCGCGCGACCCCTAACCGCATCCACAGAAGTCCCATATTTTGGCATGCGCCTCGTCCTTGCGCTAAAATACTCGTTCGCCGCGCCCACCACCTGAGCGCCCCACCCATCACTATCCCCACCGCCATCCTCTCCCGTGTTCGATAACCTCTCCGACAAGCTCCAGGCCGTCTTCGACCGTCTCGGACGCCGCGGTCGTTTGACCGAGGCGGACGTTGACGCGGCCATGCGCGAGGTGCGACTGGCGCTGTTGGAAGCGGATGTAAACTACAAAGTCGTCAAAGAGTTCATCGCCCGCGTGCGCGAGCGCGCCATCGGCGCCGATGTTCTGCGCAGCCTGACGCCAGCACAACAGGTCATCAAGATCGTGCACGAGGAGTTGATTCGCACCCTGGGCGATCCTGGCCGCCTGAATCTGGCCGGGCAACCTCCGCACATCATCATGCTGGTGGGTTTGCAAGGCTCTGGCAAGACGACGATGGCCGCCAAGCTGGCCAACCGCCTGCGATCGCAGGGCCAACGGCCCTTGATGATCGCCGCTGACACCTACCGCCCCGCCGCCGTCACCCAACTTGAAGTCTTGGGCAAGCAGATCGACATCCCCGTCCACAGCGAGGGCATCCAACCACCGCCGCCGGAGATTGTCAGGCGCGGGTTGAAGAAGGCGCGCGAGGAAGCGCGTTCGGTCGTGATCATCGACACCGCTGGTCGTCTGAACATCGACGAACAGATGATGAACGAGTTGGTGCAGATCAAGACGATTGCCCAGCCTGCCGAGGTCTTGCTCGTCGCCGATGCCATGACCGGCCAGGAAGCCGTGCGCATCGCCCAGGATTTCCACGGACGGGTCGGCGTCAGTGGGCTGGTGTTGACCAAGATCGATGGCGATACGCGCGGCGGCGCCGCCATCTCGATGCGCGAAGTCACGGGCGTGCCCATCAAATTCCTGGGCGTCAGCGAAAAGGTCGATGGCATCGAGGTCTTCCATCCTGACCGTCTGGCCTCCCGCATCTTGGGCATGGGCGACATGCTCACGATGATCGAGAAAGCCGAAGCCACGATGGACAAAGAGGAAGCCCAGCGCATGGAGAAAAAACTGCGCACGGCTTCCTTCGATCTGGATGATTTCCTCAAGCAGATGCGGCAGATCAAGAAAATGGGGCCGCTCACTGGCCTGTTGGAGATGATCCCCGGCGTCGGCCGCATCGCCAAAGAGCTTGATCCGCAGGCCACCGAGCACCAAATCAAGCGCATCGAAGCGATCATCTGCTCGATGACACTCGAGGAGCGACACAATCCCACCATTCTCAACGGCAGCCGCAAGCGCCGCGTGGCTTCAGGGTCGGGCGCCAGCGTCCAGGAAGTCAACCAATTGCTGCACCAATTCCGCGATATGCAACGGCTCATGAAGCAGTTGCAGACGGGGCGGCGCGGCGGCCTTACGGGGCTATTCGGTTTGTAGGAGCGAGCGCCCTCCCGTCTTACTGTTACACCACTCGTCGTAACGACTTTAGTCGTTTTCAACTTATTTCGGCAACCTTGTGGGTTTTTACCCCATTTTTTCCATATACTACTCATCTCTTCCTTCAGGAGTTCTCACCTAACATGGTACGCATTCGTCTTCGCCGCACCGGATCCACAAAACAGGCATCCTACCGCGTCATTGTCGCCGATCAGCACTCGCCGCGCGATGGTCACTTCATCGAGAATGTGGGTCACTACAACCCCCGCACCAATCCCCCCACGTTCGAGATCAATCGCGAGCGAGTGGCCTATTGGCTGGAAAATGGCGCCCAGCCCAGCGACTCGGTGGCGCAGATGCTACGCAATATCGATCTGTCAGCAGAGCGGGCGCAACAAAAGGCCGCCGCCTGACGTTATCTCATCCTTTTCAACAGTTCGACATGGGCAGAACGAAGGTCATCCCCTACGAGAAAGACGGCCTTCGTTCTCTCATCTCAGGGGGTTGGCGATGAAAGAATTGCTCGAATTCCTTGCTTGCGCGCTGGTGAACGAACCTGAGCAGGTTCAGGTCAGCACGCGAAGGTCGGGATCTAATCTACACATGCGGGTGACTGCCACCCAAAGCGATCTCGGTAGGCTCATCGGCCGCCACGGACGCACCGCCGAAGCCATTCGCACCGTGGCGAACGTAGCGGCTGCGCGCAAAGGATTACGCGTGACGGTCGATATCGAGTAATGACTGACTCATCCTCCCCTGCTTTCATGGCGGTGGGCCGGATCGTCGGTCCCCACGGCGTCCACGGCGAGATCAAGGTTGAAGTTCTGACCGACTTCCCAGAGCGTTTTGCTGCGGGCGCCGAGCTATGGTTGGAGGGCGAAGACGAACCCTGCCGGGTGTTGTCGGTCCGCCCTCACCGGGACTTCCTTCTCCTCCTGCTGGATTGCATCCCCACGCGCGGTGATGCAGAAATGATGCAGGGCCGCCAGTTGGTGGTGCCGCGCCATTTGGCCAATCCCTTGCCCAACGATGAGTATTATAGCGACGAGATCAAGGGCTTGGCGGTCGTGAGCGAAACCGGGAAGGAGTTGGGGGTGGTGGTGGATGTCTGGTGGACGGCGGGGGCCAACGAGGTCTATGTGGTGGAGGGGGATTATGGGGAGATTTTGTTGCCAGCCATCGCCCAGGTAATCCAAGAAGTTGATTTGCAAAATCAGAAATTAGTGGTAAAGTTGATGCCTGGCTTGATTCCCGAATTGGACGCTCAGGACGGGATTCGAGATGAAGCAGCAGAACAATAATCGCACAATCTGAAACAAGCAGTTCTGGTCGCGTATCATTGTTCACACTCACAGGAGAGGCAACGATGAAGTTGAGATGGTTGCTTGTATTGTTCGTATTCGGCGTCGTAGCGGTGGCGCTGTGGCTACCGAGGCCGGCGCTCGCTGCATCCCCAGCCCCACAACTGACAGCAGCGGCGAAGTGCGGCAGCGCCGTCATCGTTAAGCGCGGGGACACGCTAACCAAGATCGCTCGCCGTTGTGGCGTTTCGGTGCGGGCGCTGGCCGCAGCCAACGGCATCCAAAATATCAATCGCGTGCGCGTGGGCCAGAGGCTGATCATCCCCGCGGCTGGCAGCGCGCCAGCGGCAACCAACCCGGCCGGCGTGGCGAGCGGCGCCAAATGGATCGAGATCGATCTCTCTCGCCAACGCTTGATCGCACATCAGGGCAATAGCGTCGTCCTCAGTGTGGCTGTCAGCACCGGACTCCCTGGCACACCGACGCCGGTCGGCGCCTATCGCATTCGCACTAAAGTCCGCAGCCAAACGATGACCGGTCCCGGCTATAGCCTGCCCAATGTGCAGTGGGTGCAGTACTTCCTCGCTTCCTACGCCCTCCACGGCACCTACTGGCACCACAACTTTGGCCGTCCCATGAGCCACGGCTGCGTGAATTTGACCAATCGCGACGCCAGATTCCTGTACAATTGGGCGCCGAATGGTACACAGGTGATCGTCCACCGCTAATTGGCGATGGGTGAGCAGCGATGACCGGCGACTTGCTGGTCATCGCTGCTTTCGATCTTACGGTAACGAGCGACTGAACCGGGGATCGAGCATCACGGTGCGGCGCAGCCCTTCGACAAGGGAGACCCGAGGCCGGTAATCGAGCAACGCTTGCGCTTTTTCCAGGTCGGCCATCAGCCGAGAGACGCCGCCACTCTGCTGTTCATTGCGCAAGATGTGCGCGGTGTGGTTTGTGACAGCCTCGACGCAGGCAACCAGTTGCTCGACGCTGGTCTCGGCGCCGCTGCCAACATTGATGACTTGGTGATCGATGCCTGTGCACGCGCCAGCGGTGATGAGAGCATCTACCACATCGTCGATATAGACATAATCGCGGGTTTGCTTGCCGCTGCCAAAGAGTACGACCGTGCCATCATTGAGCACCTGATGGATGATCTGGGGCACGACGGGCGGGTAGGCGGGTGGCAGCGCTTGGCCAGAACCGTAGGCATTGAAAATGCGCAGCGCCACCGTCTCGATGCCATAATGGGCGCCCAGGGTGAACGTATAGTGCTCGGCGGCAAATTTGCTGACGGCATACGGCGTGAGTAGTTGGGGAACCACCGTTTCGTCCACCGGCTGGCGTTTCTGATCACCGTAGATGGTGGCGGAGGATGCCAGCACGACCCGGCCCACGCCAACGGCGCGCATCGCCTCCATCAACGTGACGGCGCCCCCGACGTTGATGTCGTTGTACTCGCGCGGGTAGAGAACAGATTGGGGCAGCGAAACCTTCGCGGCCAGATGGTAGACGCAATCGATGCCATGGAGTAACGTCCACAGCTTGGAAGCGTCGCGTACATCGCCACGCGTGAAAAGCACACGCTCATCGAGGGCGCCGGGATCACCGGCGCTCAGATCATCGAGCACGCGCACATGATGACCCTGGGCGATAAGCCGGTTGGCCAGGTGGTGGCCGATGAAACCGGCGCCGCCTGTGATCAGATAGTTCATGATTCGCTTCACACCAGAGGGAATAGCAGAAACAAGCGCATTGTAGCACAAAAAGGGTCGAAGTTGACGAGCGCCACCGCCGCAAGTGACACTCGCGCGCTTTCGTGCTACGATTTAGTTATGTCCGCAAGCGACACAATCCCCTCCCGTGCACACCTTTCGTTGCCGTCAACCGCCGAGCGCGGCATGAGCGCGCGCGTGATGCCATTCTTCGCCGCGCCGATAGTGGAGGCGATGATCGAAGGGGCGCCAAAAGGTCAGATCATGATGACGTTGGGCGCCAGCGAGAACCTTTTTGTCCACAATGACCGTTTCGGCACGGCCATCGACCCCGACCCCCTCAACCTGCTGGCTCTGACCGTGCAGCTGGCGGGGCCTCCGGCCGCCGATATAGGCCAGGCTTTTACACAATTATTGGATGCGCCCTACCGTGGACGGCCGTGGGAGCAAACCCTGCAACGGCTCTATTTCACCTCCTGCCCAGCCTGCGGACGCCCAACTATCGCCTTGGCTTATCGCTGGCAAGGTTCGCCCCCGGCGCTGATGGCGCGACAGGTGCGTTGCGAGCACTGCGGTTTCGCTGGCGAAGCCGCTGTCGAAACCGAAGATCGCCAGCGCGCCGCCGAAGTCGAAGCGGGCAAGGCGCTCTATTGGGAGATGATGCAACATGCCGCCGAGGCCGCCGATCCTCTGCGCAGCCGCCTGGAACAAGTCGCCGGCTTCTACACGCCGCGCAACCTCTGGGGCCTGTGGCAAAGCCTGCGCATCCTGCAGGAACTGCGGCTGGGCCAAGACCAGCGTCGGGCGCTGCAATGGGTGCTGGCGCAGGCCCTATGGCACGGCAGCAGTCTGGAAGGCCAGCCCGAAATCCTTTGGCAATCCACGGCCCGCCGCCCGCGCCGTTTCATCGAGCGCAACCTCTGGGTGGTATTGCACGAGGCGCTGAGCCGCGTCCAAAAGCTCTCTGGCTCGCTCGCCCGCCCGCTCGGCCAACCATCCTACCAACTCGTGCAGCGTTGGCCAGAGGAACTAAAGCGGCGGGTCGAGCCAGAAAGCGTGGGCCTGGCTCTGCTGACCGTCCCTCCCTCCTTGCCGCTGTACTGGCTTCTGCGTTTTGCCTGGTCGGGCTGGCTCTTTGGGCGGCAGGCGGTGGCGCCCATGATCGACTTGCTGGCCCTGCGGCCTGGCGAGTGGGAGCTACTGGCCAGGCGTCTGGGCGACGCCGCCAAAACCATCACCGACTGGCTGGCCCCTGGCGGCCAACTGGCCGTGCAATGGCGCTGGCGGGGCGATGACGATCCTTCGGCGGCAGTGCTGGCCTCCCTCCCCTTGCTCTCTGGCCCGATCAGCGTGGCCGCGGCGGGCGAGAGCGAATGGGCGGCCCTGGCCGTCGCCGTCAAGGGTGAAACCCTGCCCGCTCGCGGTCCCACCGATCTTCTGGCGGCTGGCGCCGAAGCCATGCGCGCCCTGCTCAGCGCGCGCGGCGAACCTGTCACCGCCCAGCGCCTGCGCCCTCACATCCTGGCAGCCTGGCGACGCCTGGGCGACCTGCCCCCGCCCGAAGTCTACGAACCCGACCTGGAAATACTCCTCGACCCTCTGGCCCCGCCGGTGGGTGTACAAGTCTTGGGGGGGAGCGGCGACGCCTGGGAGCCTGGCGAGACAGCCTTCTGGTGGCTGCAAGACCCCCCCACTGATTGGCTCCCCACCAGCGATCAGGTCGAGTTGGCGGCCCTGGAAGTGCTACAAGCCGGACCGCTGCCTTCCACCGACCATCTCGCCTGGCAGATCAGCCTGCGGCTGCCCCCCGCCGCCACGCCCGACCGCCCCTGGATCGAAGCCCTGGCAGCCTCCTATTGCCAGATGACTGCCGATGACCTGCTCATCCTGCCCCAGGATCGGCGCGACTTGCGCCAGGCGGAACTGGCCGAGCTGGCGCAGGCGCTCTTGGCGACCGGCCAGCGCATGGGTTTCGACATCGCCGGTTGGCCGGAAGACGGTGTGTGGACGGTCGTATGGCAACACGGGGGCAAACGCCGCGCCAGCTTCCTGCTCACCGCCACCACCGCCCTGACCTCGCGCATCTGGCGCAGTCGCGCGTCGTTGCCAGGGCTAGCGCGCTTCCTGGTGTTGCCAGGTAGCCGGGCCGAGCTGGTGCAATGGCGCAGCGAGCAGCAGCCGTTGTGGGCCGCCGCCGTCGCCGCTGGCGGCTGGACATTCACGAAATTCCGCCACTTGCGCGAGATGCTGGCCGACGCCAATGAAGAACCCGAACGCTGGCTCGTTCACCTCGGTCTGGACCCCATCACTTCTGGCCACGCCGAGCAAATGCGGCTCTGGTAGATCGCCTCGCTCACAAATCAACATGCGCACGAACCTTCCTTCCTTCCCCCTCCTTCTGGCTCCCACCCCCTTGCACCCTCTGCCCCGCTTCTCCGCCTGGCTGGATGCCGGCGTCGAGGTCTGGACCAAGCGCGATGATCTGACTCCATTGGCGTTGGGAGGCAACAAGCTACGTAAGCTGGCCTATCTCGTCGCCGACGCTCTGGCTCAGGGCGCCACCGACTTGGTGACGACGGGCGCGGCGCAATCCAACCATTGCCGCCAGACCGCCGCCGCCGCCGCCCGCGCTGGGCTGGGCTGCCATCTCATCCTGCGCGGGCAGGCCGCCGACCGACCCGGTGGCAACATTCTGCTTGATCGCATATTGGGCGCCGAACTACATTGGGCGAACTCGCCAGACACCAGCACCGAAATGAGCAGGGTGCTGGCGACGCTGGAAGCTGCCGGGCGCAAGCCGTATGCCATCCCGCTGGGCGGATCGACGCCGGTGGGCGCGGCGGGCTATGCCTATGCCTGGCTGGAAATGATGACCCAGGCGCAGGAAGCAGGAGTGGAGTTCGACGCCGTCGTTTTCGCCACCAGTTCGGGCGGAACGCAAGCGGGGTTGGCGGTGGGCGCGGGGGCCACGGGATGGCCGGGTCTCATCCACGGCATCTCTGTAGATCACAAAATCCCCGACCTGCTGGCTCGCACCGCCGACCTGACGACCGCCACCGCCGACCTGCTGGAGGTCGCACATCCGCACGTGATCATCACCCACGATGACTACCTCGGCGCCGGTTACGGCATTCTGGGCGAGTCAGAACGCGCGGCCATGCTGGCGCTGGCCCGCACCGAAGGCATCCTGACGGATCCGGTCTATACGGGGCGGGCGCTGGCCGGGCTGATCGATCTGGCACGGTCGGGCAGGCTGATGGGGCGCGTACTGTTCTGGCACACGGGCGGCGCGCCAGCGCTGTTTGCGTATGAGAGGGAGTTGTTCCCGCAGTAGGTGAGAGCCGGCGCTGGTCTCTAACCCAACGCCAGGCGTAGCACCGCCTCCGCCGTCTCTTGGGTTGTGGCCTGGCCGCCCAGGTCAGGCGTGTGCGGCCCTGCCACCAGCACGCGTTCGATCGCTGCATCCAACCGTTGCGCCGTTTTTTCGCGGCCCAGATGTTGGAGCAACATCACTGTCGTGCGCAAGGTGGCCAGGGGGTTGGCGATGCTTTGTCCGGCGATGTCGGGCGCCGAGCCGTGCACCGGCTCGAAGACGGCGGCGCGGCTGGAACCGATATTGGCCGACGGCGCCAGACCCAATCCTCCCGCCATGCCCGCGGCCAGATCGGAGAGGATGTCGCCGAAGAGATTGGTGGTCACGATGATATCGAAGCGACTGGGGTCGCGCGCCAACCACATGGCGGCCGTATCCACCAACATCTCGTCCACGCGCAGGCTGGAGTGCGCCGAGGCGACTTCAAGAGCGCAGGCGCGGAAGAGGCCGTCGGTCTTTTTCAGGACATTGGCTTTGTGGACGATGGTGAGGTGGGGCTGTCGTCCCAGGCGGGCGGCATGACGAAAGGCTTCGTCGCAGGCCAAGACGGCGATGCGGCGACTGGCCGCACCAGTGATGACGCGTTCGGCTATGAAGCCATCAGGGATCTCGTACTCGCGGCCGCTGTACAAGCCCTCGCTGTTTTCGCGCACGATCAAGAGATCGAAGATTGGCTGTGCGCCAGGCAGGCTGCGGGCCGGGCGCAGATTGCCCCACAGATCCAAGGCGCGACGCAGGGCCAGGATGGGGCTGCTGTAGCCGGGGACGGCTTGCATGGGCGATTGGATGGCGCCGAAGAGGATGGCGTCGGCGGCTTGAGCCAGGGCCAGCGTTTCGGGAGGAAGGGCGATACCGCTGCGTTGGAAACAGGCCCAGCCGGCTTCGGCTTGTTGGAAGCTGAGGTCAGGGGCGAGGGCAGCGAGGACGCCCGCGGCGGCGGGAATCACCTCGGCGCCGATGCCATCGCCGGGGATGAGGAGGACAGTGGCAGTGGAGTTCATGTCGAAGACGGGAAGACGATAGACGAGGGACGATATAGCCTGGCCCGATGACAAAAATGGCATCGTCGATGGTCTATAGTCCCTTGTCAAGGCGGACGCAAAACCGATATTTTCAAATTGACTTGAGTACAGCATGAGCAAGATCATAGAAAAGGGGAATCGATAGTGCTATGCTGAGTAAGCTACACCGGACGGGTGTGCGCTCTCGACAAGTCTACGTGAAGACGGCCTTATGTTCAAGACTATCCTGTGTGCGATCGACGGCTCGGCGGCCACCGAGAGATTGCTCTTGTACGCGATGCATTTTGGTAGAACCGAAGCATCTGCCTTGCACATCGTGCACGTCTATCAACTACCAGCGCACTATGCCGCCAGCGAGGGTTACAGTGATCTCGCCGCCGCTTTCCGGCGCGTGGCCCAGAATGTGGCGCAGGACGCGCGCTCTTTCTTGCAGGAGGAGAGCGAAGTCGAAGTGACGGCGGAGGTCTTCGAAGGGACGCCGGCCGACATCATCCTGGCCGAGGCCGCCCGTATCGGCGCCGACCTCATCCTTTTGGGCAGCCGCAACCCCGCCGATGTGACCGATCTCCTTCTGGGCAGTGTCAGCCAGCAGGTGCTCAACGCTGCTCGCATCCCCATCCTGGTGATTCCATAATAAGGAGAAACAACCATGCCCTGGCATCAGCCTCATCCTGCCACCCTTGCGGCGCCGGGAGAGGCGCGCCGGGCCGCGGTGGCGGGGAGCTTCTATCCGGCTCACCCCCAGCGTTTGCGCAGCGAGGTGGAGGGTTATCTGCGAGACGCTCGCCTGCCGGCTTTGGCGGGAGAGGTGCGAGCCGTCATCGCACCCCACGCCGGTTATATCTATTCCGGCTCGATTGCTGGCTACAGCTTCCGCGCCTTGCCCCCTTTGGCTGGTCGCACCCTGTATTTGCTCGGCCCCGCCCACTTCGTCCATGTCGATGGCGTGGCTGCTGGCCCCTACCGGGCGATGACGACGCCGCTGGGCAGCGCCACGGTGGCAATGCCTGTGATCGAACGTCTGCTGGCGGGTGGAGTCGTGTATGTCGATGCCGAAGCGCACGCACCCGAACATTGCCTCGAAGTCGAGCTTCCCTTCCTCCAGGTGCTCGGCGGCGATGACTTCCAGATCGCACCATTGCTGTTCGGCCGGGTGAATCCGGAACGCGCGGCGCAGGCGCTCTACGATCTCATCGTCACGGACGACAAGGCGCTTGTGATCATCAGCTCGGATCTGAGCCATTACCATCCCTATGACGTCGCTCGTCGGCTGGACGCGGCCTTTCTGGACGCCGTCGCCCGCGGGGACGCGCCGGCCGCCGCGCTCGGCGAGGCTTGCGGCCTCATGCCCATCCTTACCCTCATGCTGCTGGCCGCGCGCCTGGGCTGGCAGCCCCACCTGTTGGATTACCGCAATTCCGGCGATACCGCTGGCGACCGCGCCCGCGTCGTCGGCTATGGCGCTGTAGCCTACACCGTGGCGTTATGATCCCTACGTGCAGGAGGGATAGCGATGAAGAAAATACCAGAGACGACGCAAGCCACCGCCTTTACCACCGCTGAAAGCGAAACGCTTTTGAACCTCGCCCGCCAGAGCGTGGTGGCGGCCACGCTGCACTGGCGTAACTGGCGACCCGACCTCGGCGACCTCCCCCCGCGCCTGAGCGAACCTGGCGCCAGCTTCGTCACCCTGCACACACACGGCAAGCTGCACGGCTGCATCGGCAGCATCGAGGCGCGTCTCCCGCTGGCGCTGGACGTGGTCAAGAACGCCGAAAACGCCACTCTCAACGATCCGCGCTTCCCCCCCTTGCAGCCGGAGGAAGTGGACGACACCGAAATCGAGATCTCGATCTTGACGCCCATGCAACCGTTATCCTACACCGACCAAGACGATCTCATTCGGCAGATTCGACCGGGCGAGGACGGCGTGCTGGTGGAGCGAGGTTGGCAGCGGGGATTGCTGCTTCCCCAGGTCTGGGAGCATATCCCCAACCCGCGCGAATTCCTGGCTCACGTCGCGCTCAAGGCTTACGCCGACGCCAGCATCTATGCGGATACGCGCACGACCGTCTACAAATTTCAGATCGTCAGCTTCACCCAACCCGCACCGCGCCCACCCCAGCCATTGTAAGCGCGCCACCATCCGGTTTGACACCACCCCAACTCCCCCCTACACTTACTTCACCTTCGACCCGCCCCACCCTCCACCCGCGCCACCTCAGCCAAAGGAGTCCGCTCATGCTCAACCTGGCCACGCTGGTCGAATCCAGCACCCAAGACTACCCCGACCAAGTCGCCGTCATCTTCAACGACCGCAAAATCACCTACGCCCAGCTCAACGCCGCCGCCAACATGTTCGCCAATGGCCTGGTGAAACTGGGTGTGCAAAAAGGCGACAAGGTGGCGTTGATGATGCCCAACTTGCCTTTCTTCCCCATTGCCTATTTTGGCATCCTCAAGGCCGGGGCCACCGTCGTTCCTTTCAATGTACTTTTTACCGCCCGCGAAGTCGCCTATCACCTGCGCGATAGCGACTCGGTGGCGCTGGTCGGCTTCGCTGGCTTTTTCGAGCCTGCCTATGCTGGTTTCAAACAAGTGGAGACCTGTCGCAACCTCATCGTCGCCAATGCCGACCCCACCCAGCCCTTCGCCCACGAAGACGCCGCGGTGATGGATTTCAACCGCTTCCTCGGCTTCGGCGGCTCCCCGGCTTTCGACACCGTGCAGACCAGCGCCGATGACACCGCCGTCATCCTCTACACCTCTGGCACCACGGGCAATCCCAAAGGCGCCCAGCTCACCCACAGCAACATGGTGATGAACGCCGAAATCTGTCGCGATCTGCTCGATGCCAAACCCGGCGAAGTCGCGCTCGTCACCCTGCCCCTCTTCCATTCTTTCGGCCAGTCGGTGCTGATGAACGGCTGCTTCATGGCCGGCGCCACCCTCACCTTGCTGCCTCGCTTCACGCCTGACGCAGCCTTCGGCATCATGCAACGCGATGGCGTCACCATCTTCGCCGGCGTGCCGACGATGTACTGGGCGCTCTTCAGCTATCCTCGTGCCGAAGAGCAATTCGACATGCCCAAGATCGCCAGCACCCTGCACACAGCCGTCTCCGGCGGCTCGGCGCTGCCGGTCGAATTGCTGCGCAACTTCGAAGCGCGCTTCAACGTGCCCATACTCGAGGGCTACGGTCTGAGCGAGACATCGCCCGTGGCCAGCTTCAACCTGCGACGTAAGCCGCGCAAGCCGGGGTCCATCGGCATCCCGATCTGGGGGGTGCAGATGGCGCTGGTGGACGAGAACGACAACTTCGTCCCCAAGCCCACCGCCGCCGACGAATTCAGCGCCGTCGGCGAGATCGTCGTGCGCGGACACAACGTCATGAAGGGGTATTACAAGAAACCCGAAGCCACCGCCGAGGCCATGCGCCACGATTGGTTCCACACCGGCGACCTGGCCAAGATGGACAGCGACGGCTACTTCTTCATCGTTGATCGCAAAAAAGAAATGATCCTGCGCGGCGGCTTCAACGTCTACCCGCGCGAGATCGAAGAATTCTTGATGACGAACCCCAAGGTCTCGTTGGTGGCCGTCAAGGGCGTGCCCGACGACAAATTGGGCGAGGAAGTGAAAGCCTACATTGTGCTCAAGGCCGGGCAGAGCGCCACCGCCGAAGAGATCATGGAATTTGCCAAGACCGGCCTGGCCGCCTACAAATACCCGCGTTTCATCGAGTTCCGCTCCGATCTGCCGATGACGGCCACGGGCAAAATCCTGAAGCGGGAATTGAAGGACTGATCTTTCCGTTTCTATATGACGAAACGACCCTGCGCCGCGGAGTTTCCCGCGGCGCAGTTGTTTTGCAGTCGCGTTGTTTTGACATTCTCCCTCATTCCCCTACAATGTGGCATGGCCGTGCCGCCCCAGGCGCGGCTCATTTTCTGCAAGGAGCTTGTCATAAAAATGATTGGCGTTGAAGAACTGCGCAAAGGCGTCATCTTCGAATTGGATGGCGATATCTACAAAGTGCTTGAATACGAGCACCGCAAAATGGGACGCGGCAATGCGACGGTGCGCGTCAAATCTCGCAACCTCCGTTCCGGCTCCACCGTCGAGAAAACCTTTCCCAGCGGCAACCGCGTGCAAGATGTGCGCCTGGACCATGCCACCGTCCAATACCTCTATCACGACGACCAATTCTACTATTTCATGGACAACGAGACCTTCGAGCAGACCATGCTGAAGGGCGAACAATTGGGCGATGCCGTCCCTTACCTGATCGACGGCATGGCCATCGAATTAGAAACCCATCAGGGCGAACCCATCAATATCGATCTACCCACCACGGTCGATCTGGAAGTGGTCGAGGCCGAGCCTGGCTACGCTGGCGACACCGCCAACAATCCCTACAAAGCCTGCATCACCCAAACCGGCCTGCGCGTCCTCGTGCCCCTGTTCGTCGGCGCTGGCGATCGTATCCGGGTGAACACCGAGACCGGCGCTTACGTCACGCGACTCTGATCACTGCATCAGGCGCGCGGACGAGTTCTATCCGACTTTGACACCTCAGCGAGAGGTGTGATAAAGTTATTTGCCACACTGCAACTACACATTCACTGGATTCTCATCCAGAGGGGGTGAGGGACCGGCCCGACGACCCCCCGGCAACCGACCGGCGGCTCAGCCGCCCGGAGTGGTGCCAAGTCCGGCAGGTGGCGCGAACACCTGAAAGATGAGGGCGAATGCCAGCCATTCGCAAGTAAAAGATTTCACTCAAAATGCGCGCCGACCCCGGCGCGCATTTCTATTCCTGGCCCATGCCCCCCTGGCCCACGCCTCCTGGCCCATGCCCATTCGCCTTGTCCTCCTCGATGTCGACGGCGTCGTCAAAGAATCTCCCGACCCCTACACCTTGCTTCACCAGCACTTTGGCACCGCAGAGGCGGGGGCGCGCTACCTGGCAGACTTCCTGGCAAAGCGCATCAGCTACGAACAATTCGCCCAACTCGATGCTGGCGAATGGCGAGGCCGCACCGTGGCTGAGACAAAGACCATTTTGCGACGCAACCCCTACGTCGCCGGCGCCCATGACCTGGCCGCGGGATTGCGCGCCCGCGGCGTTTCTATCATATTACTCAGCTCCGGCTTCGATCTGCACGTCGAGGACGTGGCCGCCGACCTGGGCGCCGCCGAATACCTCTGCAACGACCTGCTCCATGATGGCGAGCGGCTCTTGGGTGGCATGACCGTGCGCGTGCCCTGGGGCGGCAAAGGCCCCATCGTCCGCGACCTCATCGCCCGTTGGCGCCTGAACCCCGCCGATTGCCTCAGCGCCGGCGACAGCACCGCCGACATCCCCACCTTCCACGAAGTCGGCCACGCCGTCGCCGTCCGCCCCCGCCACCCCGACGTGGCCCATGCCGCCCACCTCACTTTGCCCGATCTCACCGGTTTGTTGGCGTTTATCGATAGCCAGCAGTAATTGGCTATTGGTAATTGGTTATTACGCAATACGCAATTCCCATTTCGCAATCCACAATTCCCCATGTCCGTCATCGTCACCGGTTCCATCGCCTGGGACTACCTCATGCGCTTCCCCGGTCGCTTCCGCGAGCATATCTTCGGCGACCGCGTGGATAAACTTTCGGTCAGCTTTTTGGTCGATTCCAAAGAACGCCATCGCGGAGGGTGTGCGCCGAACATCGCCTACAGCCTGGCCCTCTTGGGCAACCGCCCCCGGCTGATGGGCACGGCCGGCCTTGATTTTGCCGACTATCGCGAATGGCTGGAGAGCATTGGCGTCGACACCTCGCTAACGGTGGTCTACGAGAACGAATTCACCGCCACCTTCACCGTCATGACCGATCGGGATCACAACCAGATTGCCTCTTTCCACACCGGCGCCATGGCTCGCGCTCGCGAGCTTTCGTTCTTCTCACTCCCACGCGCCGACATCGACTGGGTCATCATCTCACCCAACGATCCGCAAGCCATGGTGAAATATGCTGGCGAGTGCCGCTCCCTGGGGATCCACTTCATCTACGATCCCAGCCAACAGTTGGCTCGCATCAACCACAAAGAATTGATGGAAAGCATGGAAGGGGCAGCCGTACTGACGGTCAACGATTACGAATTGGAGATGGCCAAAAAGCTATCGGGAATGGACGAAGCCGGTCTGTTGCAACACGTTGGGGCGCTGGTGGTAACGCGCGGGCCTGATGGCGCCAGCGTTTACACCCGGCAAGATGGGGTTTACCACGTACCTTCGGCCCGCGCACACGCGCTGATCGAGCCGACCGGCGTGGGGGACGCCTTCCGCGCGGGCTTGCTCACGGGCCTGATGCGCGGTTACGATTGGATCACGACTTTGCGTGTGGCCAACGTGGCGGCGGTCTATGTCATCGAACAGATGGGCACGCAGAATCACACTTACAGCCTGGACGAGTTCGCTGCCCGTTATCGCGACAACTACGGCGAAGACCTGCCTCCGGCAGATTTCCGTCAACGGTAGATCGGAAGACCGGGAAACCAGGAAACCAGTACCCCCTCCAACTACTTACCGATTACGTGAGTTACTTATCTACTTATCTACTTATCTACTTGTTTACTTATCTACTTATCTACTTGTCTACCACCTAACCTTTTCTCTACAAGGAGTTCCTTTTCCTCATGACTGTCAAAGTCAAGAATTACGACATCAAAGACATCAATCTGGCCGAACGCGGGCGTTTCCGCATGGAATGGGCGGCCAAAGAGATGCCTGTTCTGCGCTTGATCGAGCAACGTTTCGCCCAGGAGCGACCGCTAGATGGCGTGCGCCTGGCAGCGTGTTTGCATGTCACGGCCGAGACGGCCAATCTGGCGCGGGCGCTGCAAGCCGGCGGCGCCGAAGTCATCATCACTGCCTCCAACCCTCTCTCGACCCAGGATGACATCGCCGCTACGCTCGTCTCTCATTTCGAGATCCCAGTCTTCGCCATCAAAGGCGAGGACAATTCGACCTACTACCAGCATCTGCACGCCGCGCTGGATTACCAGCCGCACATGACAATGGATGACGGCATGGACCTGCTGGCGACGCTCCACAAGGAGCGACGGAACTTGTTGGACAACGTCATCGGCGGCACCGAAGAAACCACCACCGGCGTCATCCGCCTGAAAGCGATGGCGAAAGACGGCGCCCTGGCCTATCCCGTCATCGCCGTGAACGACGCCCTGACCAAGCATTTCTTCGACAATCGCTACGGCACCGGGCAGAGTACGATGGATGGCATCATCCGCGCCACCAATGTGCTCATTGCTGGCAAGAACGTAGTCGTGATCGGCTATGGCTGGTGTAGCCGGGGCATTGCCATGCGCGCGGCAGGGTTGGGTGGCAACGTTATCGTCACCGAGGTGGACCCACTCAAGGCCCTGGAGGCCGTGATGGACGGCTATCGCGTGCTGCCAATGTTGGAAGCCGCCAAGATCGGCGACATCTTCGTCAGCGCCACCGGCGATATCAAGGTGATCGACCGCCATCACTTCGAAGTCATGAAGGATGGCGCCATCATGGCCAATTCCGGCCATTTCAACGTCGAGATCAACATCCCGGCCCTGGAAGCGATGTCGACGCAGATCACCCGCGTGCGCGATTTTCTGGACGAATACAAGCTGGTGGATGGCCGCCGCCTCTACTTGATCGGCGAAGGCCGCCTGGTCAATCTGGCTGCCGCCGAAGGCCATCCCAGCGCCGTCATGGATATGAGCTTCGCCAACCAGGCGCTTGCTGCCGCCTACATGCGCCAGCATGCTGATGATCTGGAAAACATCGTCTACTCGGTGCCCGAAGCCATCGACAAGGAAGTCGCGCGCCTCAAGCTACAAGCCATGGGCATCGCCATCGACACGCTGACCACCGAACAGGAAGCGTATCTGAATTCCTGGCAGGAAGGCACATGAGACGCGAAACGTGAAACGTGAAATACAGTGCTTTATCGCCTGAAAATCGCAACACGCTTCACGTTTTACGTTTTACTTACCCATTGAGGAGTCAATACTTTCCCATGAGCACAACTTTCATGCGCTCGCCCAAGCTCTTCTTCACCAGCGAATCGGTGACAGAAGGACATCCCGATAAGATGTGCGACCAGATCAGCGACGCCGTGCTGGATGCCTGTCTGGCGCAAGACCCCACCGCTCGCGTGGCCTGTGAGACCGCGGTCAAGACCGGGTTCGTCATGCTGTTGGGTGAGATTACGACCACAGCCCATGTCAATTTCGACGCTCTGGTTCGCCGGACAGTCCGAGAAATTGGCTATGTCTCCAGCGATTATGGCTTCGACGCCGACACTTGCGCCGTGCAGGTGGCCATCGCTTCGCAATCGCCCGACATCGCCATGGGCGTGGACAAGGCCCTGGAAGCGAAGGAAGGGCGGATGAGCGAAGCGGAAGTGGCCGCGATCGGCGCTGGCGATCAGGGGATGATGGTGGGATTCGCTTGCAACGAGACCCTCGAACTCATGCCCCTTAGCATTAGCCTGGCCCACCGGCTGACGCGGCGCCTGTCCGAAGTCCGCAAGGACAATACACTTGCCTGGCTCCGCCCCGATGGCAAGGCCCAGGTGACGGTGGAATACGCCTTTGGCAAGCCCCAACGTGTGGCCACGGTGCTCGTCTCGACGCAGCACGCGCCCGAAATCAGCCAGAAGGACATCCGGGCGGCCGTCATCAAGCACGTGATCGAACCGGTGGTGGGATCGTGGATGAACGGCAACACCCAGATCTTCGTCAACCCTACCGGCCGTTTCGTCACCGGCGGGCCGATGGGCGACGCCGGGCTGACCGGGCGCAAGATCATCGTCGATACCTACGGCGGCGTCGGACGGCACGGCGGCGGGGCTTTCTCAGGCAAGGATCCCACAAAAGTGGACCGCAGCGGGGCCTATGCCGCGCGCTGGGTAGCCAAGAACATCGTGGCCGCCGGGCTGGCCGACCGCTGCGAGTTGCAGATCTCGTATGCCATCGGTGTGGCCGAGCCGTTGAGCGTCAGCATCGAAACTTTTGGTACGGGCAAGGTGGATGATGTGTTGATCGAGCGTCTGGTGCGCGAGTATTTCGATCTGCGCCCCGGCGCCATCATCCGCGACTTGAACTTGCGTCGCCCCATCTATCGTCAGACGGCAGCCTACGGGCACTTCGGGCGCACGGATTTGAACCTACCCTGGGAAGATACGGGCAAGGCCGAAGAGTTGCACCAGGCGGCTGGGCTGATCTGACAAGGCGATCCCTGAAAATGGCGGGGATGAAGGAATTTGGGGATGATTGTACATTCAAGAATCCCCACAATCCTTCTATCCCCGCCGGTTTTCATTGACCCTCGCTGGGGATGATCGGATCGCTTTTGGTATAATACCATCCCATGCGCGCTTTGGTCACTGGCGCTGCCGGTTTTGCTGGCAGCCATCTCATTCACCATCTCCTGGCAACGACCGATCTCCAGATCATCGGCACCACTTACCGCCGCCAACCAGAACCTCCTTACCCCAGCCAGCGCGTGCGTCTGGAGCGCCTGGATCTGCGTGAAGAAGCTGCCGTGGCCGAGGTGCTGACCCGCTGGCGGCCAGATTATATCCTGCATCTGGCCGCGCAGTCTTTCGTCCCCATCTCCTGGCAGCATCCCTGGTCGACTTTCGAGCAGAACGTCCTGACGCAGATCAACATCTTCAAGGGCGTGCTGGCTGCTCATCTGCAAAAGACGAAACTCCTGGTCGTCAGTTCGGGCGAGGTGTACGGCGTCATCGCACCTGCGGACCTCCCTCTCGATGAAGACACCCCCCTGCGCCCCTCCTCGCCCTATGGCGTGAGCAAGGTGACGCAAGACTTGTTGGGGTGGCAATACCATCGCAGCCACGGCTTACACACCATTCGCGTGCGACCGTTCAACCATATCGGCCCTGGCCAAAACGAGATGTTCGTGACTTCAAGCTTTGCCAAACAGGTGGCAGAGATCGAGCTGGGCCGTCGTCAGAGGCCGTTGTGTCATGGCAACTTGGAGGCCGAACGTGATTTTACCGACGTGCGCGATGTGGTGCGAGCCTATTGGCTGATCTTGAACCAGGGCGAGCCAGGCGCCGTTTACAACATCGGCAGCGGCGAAAGCGTCAGCATTGAGCAGGCGTTGCAGACGTTTTTGCAGAAAGCCCGGCTGCCCATTGCCACCCAAGCGGATCCTGATCTCATGCGCCCATCGGACATCCCGCGCATCGTCTGCGATCCCGCCCGGCTCCAGTATGCCACCGGCTGGAGGCCGCAAATCTCTTTCGAGCAAACTTTGCAGGACATCCTCGATGATTGGCGGCAACGTGTGCGGGTTTAGTTATAGGTAATTGGTAATTGCTCAGGGCTTTCCGGTTCTCACATCCAACCACGTCGCATAGCATCCAAGATTTAATTATGTCATGCTGAGCGGGTCGATCACACGAAATTGTTGCGGTTGAAAGCCAGCGAAGCATCCATTCACTGCGCTCAGGACAGGTTCTCGCGTTGCCCAAAAAGCCATCTGCCATGAAAGTCGAGATGCTTCGCTTCACTGATGCTTCACTGTGTTCAGCATGACACAATCGGCGCTTTTTTCTTCATCAAATGAGAACCGGAAAGCCCTGGTAATTGTTAGTAGCTATTAACTCGCAATAACTAATAACCAATATCCAATAACCAATCCCCAATCCCCAATAACCAATTACAAGGATTACTTTCATGCCCAAAGCACTAATCACCGGCGTCACCGGACAAGATGGCTCGTATCTGGCCGATTTTCTACTGGAGAAGGGCTACGAAGTCATCGGGGTGGTTCGGCGCAGCAGTACAGTCAATTTCGACCGTATCCACCATATTCAAGACCGCATCGAGATCGTCCAGGGCGATCTGCTTGATCAGGTCAGCCTCATCCATCTGCTCGAAGAACACCGCCCGGACGAGGTCTACAACCTGGCGGCGCAATCTTTCGTCCCCACCTCGTTCAGCCAGCCGGTGCTGACTGGCGAAGTGACGGCGCTGGGCGTGACGCGGATGTTGGACGCCGTCCGCATCGTCGATAGGCATATCCGCTTCTATCAGGCGTCGAGCAGCGAGATGTTCGGCAAGGTGCAGGAAGTGCCGCAGACCGAGAAGACGCCGTTTTATCCGCGCAGCCCCTATGGCGCAGCCAAAGTCTATGGGCACTGGCTCACAGTCAATTATCGCGAGAGCTATGCTCTGTTCGCTTGCTCCGGCATCCTTTTCAACCACGAATCACCCCGCCGCGGCCTGGAATTCCTCCCGCGTAAGGTCTCGAATGGCGTCGCCCGCATCAAGGCCGGGCTGGCGACGACGCTTCATTTGGGCAACCTGGAAGCGCGGCGCGACTGGGGCTACGCGCCCGACTATGTGCGCGGAATGTGGTTGATGCTTCAGCAAGACCACCCTGATGACTATCTTCTCGCAACCGGCGAGACCCACACCGTGCGCGAGTTCGTCCAGATCGCTTTCGACCATATAGGCATGGACTGGGAGAAACATGTGGTCATCGATCCGAAATACTACCGCCCAGCCGAGGTGGACTTGCTAGTAGGCAACCCCGCCAAAGCCCGTCGCGTCCTGGGCTGGGAGCATTCGGTCAGCTTCGATCAACTCGTCCGCCTGATGGTGAATGCCGACCTGGCCATGCTGGAAGAGGTGGAAACGGAACGAACGACGCCGAATATCAATTGGTAATTGGTAATTGGTTATTAGAAATTTCACAATAACCAATTACCAATTACCAATAACTTGTTTTGGTGAAAATTATGTCATTCAGAATCACTTTTGGCACCGATGGTTGGCGAGGGAAAATCGCCGAAGACTATACATTCGACAATGTTCGGCGCTGTACGCAGGGTTTTGCCACTTATCTACAAAACCGCTATTCGCCTGAGCAGGTGAAGCGCGGGGTGGTGGTGGGCGGCGACCGGCGCTTTGGCGCCGAGGATTTCTGCGAGGCGGTGGCCGAGATTCTGGCGGCCAACAGTATTCCCGTCCACTTTACCGGCGCCAGCACACCCACCCCGGTCATTGCCTTCAGCGTGGTCGAGCGGCAGGCCATCGGCGCCATCAACATCACTGCCAGCCACAATCCGCCCGGCGACAACGGCTTCAAGGTGCGCGACCCCAACGGCGGGGCCATCGACCCGGATGGGCTGAAGCAGATCGAAGCCGCCATCCCTGACATCGACGACGTCAAGCGCCTGCGCTTTCGCGATGGCGTGTCGGCTGGCTTGATTCAGCCCTTCGACCCCAATCCGGCCTATACGGCTCAACTCCACCGCTTGCTCGATCTTGAGCCGATCCGTCAGGCCGGGCTGACGATTGTGGTGGACAGCATGTGGGGAAACGGCGCCGGTTGGTTGAGCAGGCTGCTGGCGGGTGGTAGCACGAAGGTGGTCGAGGTTCACGCTGATCGCAATCCTATTTTTCCCGAGATGAAGCGCCCGGAGCCGATCCCGCCCAACGTGGATGCGGGCCTGGCGGCCGGATTGAAGCACGCCGCCGATTGCGTCTGCATCACCGATGGCGACGCCGACCGCTGCGGCTTTGGTGACGAAAACGGCCAATTCGTCGATCAACTCCGCGTCTATGGTCTGTTGGCGATGTACCTGCTGGATATTCGCGGGTTGCGCGGCCCCATCGTCAAAACCCTGAGCACGACTTCGATGCTGGAAAAACTCGGCCAGCGATTCGGCGTGCCGGTGTATCAGACGGGTGTGGGCTTCAAATACGTGGCTCCAAAGATGATGGAGGTGGACGCCCTGATCGGCGGCGAGGAGAGCGGCGGTTATGCCTTCCACGGCCACGTGCCCGAGCGCGATGGTATCCTGGCCAATCTTTATTTGCTCGATCTCATGGTGCGCACCGACTTGAAGCCCACCCAACTGCTCGACCGGCTTTTTGCCCTTGTCGGCGGCCCGCACTACTACGACCGCATCGACACCCGGCTGGAATCGCGCGCATTCGCTACCCGCGCCAAAGCCCTGCTCGACACCGCCCAGCCAGCGACCATCGGCGGCTTGCGTTGCACCGGCAAGCTTGCCATCGATGGCTATAAATTCGACCTGGAGGATGGCGGCTGGTTGCTCATTCGTTTCAGTGGCACCGAGCCGCTCATCCGCGTTTATTGCGAGACCGTTCACGGCGACAAGGTGCCCGCCATTCTGTCCGATGGTCAGCGCCTCGCCGGCATTGGCTAAGTTCGCATCTACTGGGATACAAACTCCCAATATTTCTCCTTTATTCCTCGCCGAATCCACTGTCTGACCCAACGACCCATGTATACTCTCTGCCTCCAACGCCATTTCATCGCCCAACACTATCTCGTCGGCAGCGACTGGGGCGCCGAAAATGAACTGCACTCGCACCACTATAAGATCGAAGCCCTCATCGAGGGCGAGGAACTCGACCGCCACGGCCACCTCATCGACATCGTCGATTTCGCCGCCCACCTCGAAGCCCTTATCACCAGCTATCGCGATAAGACCCTCAACGATCTGCCCGGCTTCGAGGACCTGAACCCCAGCCTGGAACGCTTCTGCCGCCGGCTCTGCGAAGAACTGGATGAGAAATTATACGCGCCCAATATCACCGCCCTCAGCGTCAAGCTGTGGGAAAACGAATCGACATGGGCGGCATACGATTTGGAGCGATAAGCCCCGCGCCAGTGGCTGTTGGAGGGTGCTCAGACATCGATTTGGCTGGATAAGCCGCATCCGTATAATGCTTCCACCACGACACCATTCCCACACTCAAGGAAGCATTCTATGAATCGCTCAACTCTTCGTCTCGCCATTGCCATCCTCGCTCTCATCACTGCCGCCATCCATCTCTTCCTCGGCGTCGGTATGATCGGGAAGGATTCTTTAGGCCCGATCTTCCTCCTCAACGCTCTCGGCTATGTGGTCTTGCTGGCAGCGCTGTGGCTCGACATCCCCAAAGGCCAAAGCCGCCTGGTGCACTGGGCGTTCATGGCTTTTGCCGCCGTCACCATCATCGCCTACTTCGTGGTCAACGGCGGCTACAGTTTCAGCAACCCCATCGGCCTCATCACCAAGTTGGACGAACTGTTGTTGATCGTTGCACTCTACTTACACCTGCGCGGCTAACACATCCTGGCGCAAGAAATCGGGGCCGGCCAGCGGGACTCGCTGCCGGCCCTTGCCTCTCCCGTGGAGCATCACATGCGTTTCTTTTCCCGCTCGTTGGTGCTGGCTTTGCTCGGCGTCGCCGCTCTGTTGCACAGCCCCGCGGCATGGGCCCAGGCTTCTGCTTGTGATCAGGTCTATACGGTCAAAAAAGGCGACCGCATGGCCGCACTGGCGCGCACGTTCTACGGCGGCGCCGAGGCAGGCGCCTGGATCATCGCCGCCACCAATGCCGCCGCTGCATCCGACCCCAGTTTCAGCCCCCTGACCGCCGCCAAAAATCTCAAGCCTGGACAGAAATTGTGCCTTCCCAAGCCTCAAACAGTTCTGGCCGCAGACTATACGGCGTTGTTGCCAACCCAAAATGGATTGGCGCTCGTGATCACCCTGCATCTCGATGCCGATGGCAGCGCGACACTGGCCAGGCAGAACGTCGGCCAGGGCATCAGCGTAGCCCGAGGAACGTGGCAAGTCGAACGCGGCAAGGTGCTGGTGAGCCTCAGCGAAGCCGATGGGACACCGTATGAGGGGGGGCTTCTCCTCACCTTTGGGCGGGCGGGCAACCGTCTGACAGCAGCGCGCCAGGATCGAAGCTTCTGGCGCGCGCGGGGTGTGGTCTTGACACGGGTCGGAACGGGGGCCAGTGTGCAGGCTGAGTTCGCGGGGGTTCGCTTCACCGTCGATGCGGCGCTCGTGCGCTCGGCTCAGGGCTATACCATGCCTGCCGTGCCGGCGGGGGAAGGGCCAGGCTTGGGCGGCGCCGAGCCGGAACATGTCGCCTTTCTCTTCGATGGCGAAGACACGCCGCAATACTTCGATCCCTACTTGCCGCAAGTGCGCATCTATCCGACTGCCGGCCTTCGCGCCATCGATCCGGCGGTAGCCGAGCAAGTCGATGCCCTGCAACATCTCTTGAATGACCGCCCCGCCGACCTTCCCCAAACCCTGCCTGTTTTTCCGCCCTTCAACGCCGCTCAGGTTTTTCACGCTCAGGAGCGCTATCTCGACTTCCAGGGTGGATCAGGTATCCGTTTCGTCACCTACTACGCCCAAGATGTCGCCCCTATCCTGCGCGATCGCATTTTCTACACTTTTCAGGGCTTGACGAGCGATGGCCAACACTATGTCACCGTCTTTTGGCCCCTGAAGACGAAGTTGCTGCCCGCCACCGACGAGCAGGCTTTTGGCGGTAAGAGCTACGACGCCTGGGCGCAAGGCTTCGAACAATACTTGAACGATACAGCGAGTATGCTGGATAGCCTGATGCCAGCCGGTTACACGTTCGACCTGACCCTGATCGATGGCATCGTTGCCACCCTCGCGCTCCCGGCGGATGCAAAGTAGCTGTATTACGGCGCTGGGCGGGCGATGTTGACCTCGACGGCCTCGTCGGTGGCAACGGCGACGGCTACCTGAGTCGTTGCCTCTGCGCCTTGGCCCATCAGGGCGATCGTATAACTGCCGGGATCGATGTCAGCGAACAGATAACGACCATCCGCGCCCGTGTCGATAGCCCGAATCTGGACGCCGCGCGAGTTGCGCAACGTCACCTGCATGCCGGGCGACGCTTGTTCACCCGCATTGGGGACGCCGTCACCATTGCCATCCACCCACACCAGGCCATAGAGGTGGCTCTGGCCAGGGGCAGGCAAGGGGATGGGCTGGAGTGGCGGGAACAGGTCAAGCGTGGGGCTGCCGGTGACGAAGGGGCCGGAGAGAGGGGTTTCATCGCCGGGCGGAGCGACGCCGGCAGGGATGGTCGTGGTGAGCGGCGCTGTGTTCGTGATCGGGGCAGTGAGCGTGACCGTCGCGCTGGGGGTGATGGGACTGGCGGCCGTCAGGCCGGGTGCAGCGATGGCAGCAACCAACTGCTGGAGGCCCGTGACGAAGGTTTGGAAACGCCCGGCGCTTTGTTTGAGATCGGCCATCTGCGCATGCACGGCATCCACTTCGGCCCGGATGGCGGTGTTTTCTTGGGCCACTGTGGCCAGCGAATCGTCGAGGGCGCCAAGCCGTCCCTCGGTTTGAGTGATCTGCTCCTGCATTTGTTGCGCCTCGTTTTGCAGATCAGCTGCTCGTCCTTGCAGAGCATCGAGTTGTCCTGATTTGAGGTCGAAGGCCGCGCTGAGATTCGTCAAACCAGTGCGCAGTTGGTCGGCGGCGACGACGTTCTGGTCGATTTGGGTTGCCAGATCGTCATTCTGGCGTTGCAAGGTGTCGATACTGCTGGTAAGGGCGAGCACTTTTTCATGCCGCCCCATATCGATGGCGCCATTGGCGTAGTAGAGCAGACTGAGGGCAAGAGTGGCTCCCAAGAGGGCGCTCACGATCACCAGAAGGACATCGCGCAGGCAGCCGAGGGCGGTCGAACCTCGTCGCGTAGAGGGGGGCGCCGGGGCAACGGGCGCAGCGATGGGCGGTGTCGGAACAAGGGCGGGAGTCGGAACAGGAGCAGGGGATGGCGGCGTTTCGGCGGCAGAAGGAAGCGAGGGGGCGACAGTCGCGGGCGCACGATTCTCTGTAGCGATGGACGGCGTGCTGGCTATCGCCTCGACCGGGACCTCGTTTTCGGTCGTGGGGGCGAGGAAGCTGTCTTCGGTGGCGATTTCGAGCGTGGTGAGATCCACGGCGGCGGTCGTTGCCTCTGCCGCGGCGGTCGCCGCCGCCGTGGCGATGTTTTCGTCAAGGGTGCCGTTGACGATGGCCGCCTCGCTCTCGGTTGCGGGGGCGAGGAAGCTGTCCTCGGTGGCGATTTCGAGCGCGGTGAGTTCTTCGGAGACAGCAGAAGTGGTTGCGTTGGCGGCAGCCGCACTGCGAGCGGCGACTGCGCTGAACGCGTCCCATGTGTCGGATTCCACAGGTGGGAACGTCACCACAAATGATCCGACCATCACCTCGGTGCTGGTGGTGGAGAACCTGTCAAGCTCGGACATGGTCATGTAACCTCCCTTCAAGCTTCCAATTCCTCACTCTCTGTCCCCCTTTCGCTGAGGAACCATAGCATCATGATAGTGATGATGATAAAGGCGGTGAGGGCCAGGAATGGGATAGTGATAAAGCCCAACCAGTTGATGTAGTCGATGTTGCAGGGGACGCCGCCGGTGCACACGCCACCTTCGGGGAAGAGGTTCGTTTTCTGAAGAAGATAGTGATAGGTCGAAACGCATATGCCGATCAACGAGAAAGGCAGGACGTAGTAGGGCGTATCGTCAGCGCGACGCAGGACGGCCACCAACAAGATGATGGTCAGCGGGTACATCAGGATGCGCTGATACCAGCACAGTTTGCAGGGTGTGAACCCGGCGATTTCACTGAAATAGAGGCTGCCCAGCATGGCAATCCAGGCGGCCAGCAGGGCGATGAGGGTCGCATACGGCAGAGTGCGGCGTTTGGACATGATTCGGTGGCTAACAAGGGCGCAGCGAGAGGGCGGTTCAAACAGATCGAGGCTCGGCGACGACCAGCGCGCGGGTTTCGGCGCCTGTCAAGATATCGATCACATAGTCTTGCTCGGTGGCGGGGACGTCTTCCCAGCGTTTTCCCCCTCGCAGCAATTGGCTGACAGGATCGAAACCCCAATGGTAGGCTGCGAGCAACCAATGGTCGCCGCGGACATTCAGTTGGGCTGCCAGACGTTGTCGCAGATCCCGTAGATAGGACGCGGCCAGGCGAATGTTACTCTCTGCATCGAAGGGATCGTATACCTTGAGCTTGGGCGCCCATTCGCCCCACACCGCAGGCGGGACCTGCATGAGTCCGAGTTGGCGGTTGTTGCCCACGGCGAACGCATTCCATTGACTCTCGCTCCAACCTTGTTCGGCCAGTTGGTGTTTGTCCAGGCCATATTCGGCGGCGACTTTGGCGAAGATAGACAGAGCTTCATTGGCTTCCATAACGGAATTATACATCCCGCGTTCCACAGGTCATAGCTTGATCACCTGAATGATGTTGGCGATAGGATTGCGCGAGGCATCCACCTTGACGAAACCGATGTTCAGCCGCCTTCACATCCATCAGAAAATCGCCCGCGGCCACCGTGTTCATCAGCACTTCCCTACTCTTTGAGGGCTGATCCTTACGGTTGCAACCCCCGAATACCATTATACTTACCAAAGAAATGATGCTCAGCCCTGAAACGTGAAGCAGCCTGCCCTGAGTGCGTTGTACTCAACGCCGTCGAAGGGTGATGCGTGATGCGTGAAACGTGAGAAAACGTCGACAATTTTCACGCATCACGTTTCACGTTTTACGACCTTCATAACAAATCAACACCCCCCGAGGTTTCCCCCCATGCCTGCCACCGCCCGCCTGCTGACCATTCCTGGCCGCCAAGCCAACAGCGTCCAGTTTCGCCTGGCCTTCGCCGCCCCCCAGCCCGATAGCGTAGCCGCCTGTGCACCCGCCCGACTCGCTTTCGGCGACGGCCAGCATAGCGATCTCGGCATCCTCTGCACCCCCACCGTCTTCACCTGGCAAACCGGGCATCATCTCGACCTGATGTCCCACACCTATCCCAGCCCCGGCCCCTACACCGCCCGCCTGACCTGGGGCGACCTTACGCTAGAAACCACCGCTCTCTCCATTCCCAGCGCGCCCATCACCCTGGTTGCCTCCGCTCACGTCACGCACTTCACCGTCGCACCCATCGCGCCGCTGGAAATGGAGGCGCGGCTGCACGTGACCGATCTGGCCGTGGATCAGCGCTTGCGGCTCGATGGCGGCGCCGGCCAAATTCATGAACTGGCCGGCAGCTCTGGCCCCGACCAGGAAGCCATCTGGACCCTTGCCTATCCCAAACCAGCCTCCTACCCCCTGACCATCGCCCTTTTGGATGCTGACGGCTTCTGGGTGGCCGATCTGTCCCAAGCCACAGTCGAAATCGCTGAACCTATCGCTCCGCCTCCCACCCTGCGCGAGGCCCTGGTCGCACCGGCCGCTATCTCCCCACTACCCGAAGTCGCGACTGCGGCTGCCGATCCCTGGCTGCCCTATCGCTATGCCTACCCCCTCTGGGCTTGGGCCCGCACCTACACGACGCCCGGTGGGACGACTATCTCGCGCGGCCTGGCGCCGGGCACTTACTTGGGCATCGACGCCGAAACCTGGGCCGGAGGTGCCTTGTGGTATCGCACCCTGGGCCGCGACTGGATACCGGCCTCATCGGTTAGCTTCTTCCGCCCCTCCACCCTGCGCGGGGCCGAACTGGCCGGCGCGCCTCCACCGCCTCCGCCGCCAGCCGAGCGCCGGGGCGTCGTCACCGCCGACCGCCTGAATGTGCGCGCCCGGCCCGGCGTCGCCGCCAACAACCCGCCCATCGACTCGCTACTGCGCAACGCTGAGGTCGTCATCTACGAAGAGACTCGCGTCAGCGACGGCCTGTGGTATCGGATCGGCGTCAATCGCTGGGTGCACAGCCAATGGGTGCGGGTGCTGCCAGCCACTGCGGCCAGCGCCGAAATTGCCGCTGGCGTCTCGCTGCCGGTGGGATGGGTCTTTGCCGATTCACTCTCGGTGCGCGCTCGCCCTGGCGCCACCGCCGACAATCCCCCCATCGACCAACTGCTCCACAACCAGATGGTCAGCGTACTTGAGTCCCGCGCCGCCGGCAGCGAAACCTGGCATCGCATTGGCCCCGACCGCTGGGTCAGCGGCCAATGGCTGCGCGTCGCCCGCGCCAAACCCCGCCCCGCCAGCATCGGCGCTGCCGAGCGTTGGGTGGGCGTCAGCCTGCGCGACCAGACCGCCATCGCCTACGCCGGCGATCAGCCCGTCTATGCCGCCATGATCGCCTCTGGCCTGCCCGGAACCCCAACCGTCCAGGGCATATTCCGCACCTGGGCGCGACTGCCCTCCACCAAGATGTCAGGCGGTCAGCCTGGTCAAGGCTATTACTACCTCGAAGGCGTCACCTGGACATGCTACTTCTACGGCGGCTACGCCCTGCACACCGCCTACTGGCACGACGCCTTCGGCACGCAGCGCAGCCACGGCTGTGTGAACCTCAGCCCCTACGACGCCTGGTGGATCTTCCAATGGAGCGCCGCGGGCGGGGGAAATAGTCCGGCGGTGTATGTATATTGGTAATTGGTTATTAGGTATTGGTTATTGGCAGGGCTTTCCAGTTCTCATATCAGGCTGAGTTGTATAGCACACCAACACTGATTATGTCATGCTGAGTGACCCATGCCTGGTGGCGGCATGTCGCCCGAGCAAGAAACTCTTGATGTGTCATGCTGAACGGGCCGATCACACAAAGTTGTTGCAGCGATCAGCCAGTGAAGCATCCATTCGCTGCGCTCAGGACAGGTTCTCGCCCGGGTTATATGTGGCCCATGAATTGGGCGATTTCTTCGCAATAGTCCTTGATCATGACGCGCGAGATGCTTCGCTGGTGTTGTTTTCATCATGTGGTTGTCCGATTGACCCGCTCAGCATGACACACTATCGGGAGATATTCCTTTATCAAATGAGAAACGGAAAGCCCTGGGTTATTGGTTATTAAGCGCTATAATTACCAATAACCAATTACCAATACCCCCCTACTCCTTCACCCTCACCAAAAACCCCACCGCCGCCGCCATGAGGAGGGCGGCGCTGAGCCACATCACGGCGTAGTTCTGGCCCGACGCGTCCAGCAGCCAACCCACCACCTGCGGCCCGACGATGGCGGCGACGGCTGTCACTGTGTAATAGAGGCCGGTGAACAACCCGGCGCTGCCTTCGCCGCCAACTGCGTACAACATGGGAAAAAGATTGATGATGATCATGGCCCAGGCTGCACCAGCCGGCGTCAACAAGATCATGACCAGGAGAGGAGTGCGCACGAAGACTCCAGCAGCGAAAATCATCGCCAAGACCGCCATCCCCAGCCCCACCGCCCGCTTGTGCCCCAGCCGCGCCCCGGCGAAACCGCTGGGGATGGCGCCTAGCAAGAGGGCGGCAGCGAAGACGGCCAGGAGGAGGGGCACGCGTCCGGCATCCAAACCCAGCACGAACGTTGCGAATGAGCTGATCCAGGTTTCCAGGATGCCATAGGCGCTAAAAGCGCACAATATCGCCAACAGGAGCAAGGCCGCTGGTTGCTCCTGCCCGCCGCGCACGGCAGCGCCGAACATGACAATCAGTCGCCGCCAGACCGTGGCCGCGCCTTCTCCTGCGTGCGTCTCCCATTCCCGCCGCTCGCGCACTGCCAACAAGAAGATCAAGGACCCGCCCAGCATCAGCAGCCCGCCCAGCCAGAACGGCAGCGCCGGGTTGCGGCGATAGGCCCAGCCGCTGCCCACCAGCGCCGCCACCGCGCCCAACCCGCCCACCAGGTTGATGACACCGTTGGCTTTGCTGCGGTCGGCGGGAGCAAAAAGATCGGCCAACAGGGCCAGCCCCGGCGCCCGCATCAGCATCATGGCCAGATTGTGAACAGCCAGGATGAACACCAGGGTCGGCAAAGCGGGAACGACTGGGATCAAAAGAAAGCCGACGATGGCAGGCGGCGCTCCCGCCAACAGCCAGGGCTTACGTCGCCCCAACCGGTTCCAGGTGCGATCCGAGGCCGCCCCAGCCCAGGCCGGCACTGCCAACTGCAAATAGTTGTCCAGCGTCATGATGGCGCCCACCCAGCTCGCGCTCAGCCCGAAACCATGCAGCAACAAGGGCACATAGGTATTGTAGATCGGCCCCAGCACAGTGATGCCGAAGAAACCCAGCCCCAGCACGAAGCCATAAGTCCACGGATAGCGGCTCATGAGCTAGGCCACATGACACAACAAACCTTTCAGGTATGCCCCTTCCGGGAACGTCAACAGGACGGGGTGGTCGGCGCCTTGTGAAAAATGACGGATGATGCGCACCTCGCGCCCGGCGTCCAGCGCCGCGCCGAACACGATCTTCTGGAACAGGTCGCGGTCGATCAAGCCGGAGCAAGAAAACGTCGCCAAGAGGCCGCCGGGGCGAAGTAGACGCAGGGCCAGCCAATTGATGTCCTTGTAACCGCGGGCGGCGCGGTCGATCTGCGCCTGTGTGACGGCGAACTTGGGCGGATCGAGGATGATGACATCGAACTGCTTGCCTTCGTCTCGCCAGCGTCGCAATTGCGCGAAAACATCGGCCTCGATGTTGATCCAATCGCCGGCCGGACAACCATTCAAGGCAAAATTGCGGGCCGCCAGCGCCAACGCCTCGGCGCTGCTATCGACATTCGTGACGTGCCTGGCCCCTGCCGCCAACGCCCAAACCGCAAAGGCGCCTGTGTAACTAAAGGCATTCAAAACCTCGGCCTGGGCGCAGTAAGGCGCCAACGCCGCCCGATTCTCAGCCTGGTCGAGATAGAAGCCCGTCTTCTGGCCCGCGCTCAGATTCACATAAAAATGCTGGCTGCGCTCCGTGATGACCACCGGCTCGATGGGCAACTCACCCCAAAGCACACCCTCCACCGGCGCCAAACCTTCTTTCTGCCGCATGGGGTCGTCCCGCTCGCTGATGCTGGCCGGGTGTAGCAATTCGACCAGGTGGGTCACTGTCTGGGACTTGCGCGCCTCGGCGCCGGCCGTCAGGGTCTGCAACACCAGGTGGGGGCCGTACTGATCCACGATCAAGCCAGGGAGGCCGTCGCTTTCGGCAAAGACCAGGCGCAACGCGGTGCGGTCGGGCAACAGCTGCCGGCGCCGGGCAATGCTGGCAGCCAATCGCCCCCACCAAAAACTTTCGTCCACCTGCCGCCCCGCTTCCCAACAAAATACCCTCGCCCGAATCTGCGATTGGGGATTGAATTCGGCCATCGCCAGCCATGAACCATCCGCCGCCAACACATCCACCACTGCGCCCGGCCCCGGCTGCCCCTCGACGCGGGCAATCGCCCCGGCAAAAATCCAGGGATGACGCTGACGCACGGGCTTTTCTTTGCCTGGTCGCAGCACGATCCGGTCTCGCATCTGGCTCCTCACTGCTCCCACCCCCACTCGTCGATGCGCACCCGGCGCGCTTCCTCACCCTCGCCGATGCGAATCTCCAGCGCCTGGCTATCGAAACGGAAAGGACGCCAGACGTCTGCTATCTTGACCATCCCCGCCACGGTTGTGGCGTCGCGCTCGCCAATGCGCAGGACATAAGGTTGGGGATATTGGTTACGCGCCCAGAGAATGAGGGGTTTCATGATGACAATTTCGTCATGTTCGACTTCGGACCATCCAATTTCGGTTGAGGACTACGTCTGATTATAGGCTCGAACAGGAGTTAGGCGCAACGAAACCAGGCTGGCATGTTTGGGGAACAAAAAAATCCCCGAATCCCCAAATCCCCGCAGACAAGATGGGGCGCAACGAAACAAGTCCGGTGTGTTTGGGGAACTGGTTGCCAGACTCCTTGACCCATCTCACAAGTCTGTTAGAATTTAGTTGTTCGAGTCCCCCACACCAATGGGGGCAGGCGTCTGTCAACGATTGGGTTTCCGGCAGGCGGTGAGAACCAACATATATCTCCCCTGGGGGTTCCACCGTCCATCTGTCCAGCACCTTGCCCCGCAAGTCCACACACTTTCTTTTTTCGGAGGTAGATTCATGCGCGCACATCGTCCCTTCCAACTGGCGGCCGGCTTGATTGTGCTGGCCGTCGTGTTGATGCTCACCTTGAGCATCAGCGCTCTCTCAACATCGCCTCAGGTTGGCGCCATCCAACCACAGCCCACCATCTCATCTGGCCTCAACCTGCTCTGGCTGCCCAGCGCCGGCGTCATCATCGACAAGAAGCCCCAATCTGACCTGGGCGACGCGCCCGACAGCAGCAACAACTTCGGCGCGGTGATGGCGGCCTATCCCAAAGGTGGCCCCCCTGGCGTCGTCGCCCGCTACCCCACCGTCTACCAAACCGGCTCGCCGCCCTACGGCCCCTGGCACCAGAACACCATCTACCGCTACTATCTGGGGCCAACCATCACCGTCGAACGCGAGGCCGATAGCGGCTACGAGGCCGACCCCAACCACAACATCGTCCCCCAAGCGGATCGGCCCGATCTCGATGGCGGCGACGACGGTATCAACCCCAACCCCATCCTGCCGCACTGCGTCCAGACCAAGCTCAACTTCACCATCACCGTGCCTCCGGGCGCCCCGGCCAACCAACAAGCCTACGCCAACCTCTGGTTCGACTGGAATCGCAACGGCATGTGGGGCGACACCGCGGATTGCCCCGGCGCGCTCGCTCCTGAATGGGCTGTGGTCAATCAAAGCATCTCGCTCTCTGGCCCCGGCACCCACACCTTCCAGACGCCCGCCTTCCTGCCCTACCGGCCCCAGGGCAACGTCTGCCTGTGGTGGCGCCTCACCCTTAGCGACTCGCAGGCGACGCCCAACAATGTCGATGGCAGCGGCCCGCCCAACGGCTACCGTTGGGGTGAAACTGAAGACTACTACACCTGCTTCGAGCAACAGGAAAACCCTCAGCCCGACTTAGGCGATGCCCCTGATAGCTCCAACACCTACGGCCTGACGATGACGGCCTATCCTGCTGGCGGCCCACTCGGCGTCCCCGCCCGCTACCCCACCGTCTTCAATGCCGGCTCGCCGCCCCACGGCCCCTTGCACCGCAACAACCCCCGCCTCCTCTACCACCTCGGCCCGGCCCTCACCCGCGAACGCGAGGCCGACACCGGCCCCGACGCCGACCCCTCCAACAACATCCTCCCGCTGTGGGACAGCCCCGACCGCGACCGCGCCGATGACGGCGTCACCCTGAACCTGCCGCTGCTCCATTGCCAGCCCACCGTCGCCACCTTCAACGTCACCGTGCCACTGGGTGCGCCGGCCAACCAACAAGCCTACGTCAACCTCTGGTTCGATTGGGACCGCAGCGGCCACTGGGGAGGCATCAAAGATTGCGGCCCCATCGCCGGCGCCAACGAATGGGCGGTGCAGAACCAACCCGTCCTCCTCCCTGGCCCCGGCAACCACACCTTCACCACCCCCGTCTTCCTGCCCTGGAACCCCGGCGCCAGCGACCTCCGTTGCTTGTGGTGGCGCATCACCCTCTCCGACACCCAGGCCACCAACGACGATGGCCGCGGCCCCGCTAATGCCTACAACCTGGGCGAAACCGAAGACTACTACACCTGCTTCCCCACTGAGCCAACACCCACGGCCACTCCTACGAAAGAAGCGCCGCCCACCGAAACCCCCACCGCCACACCACGGCCCACCGAAACCCCCACTCCCACCAAAGAAGAACCGCCTACCGAAACCCCCACCGCCACACCCTTCCTCGAAGCCGTTCCCGACCTGGGCGACGCCCCCGACAGCACCAACAGCTTCGTCGGTACGGCCATGACAGCCTATCCCGCGGGCGGCCCCGCCGGCGTCGGCGCCAAATTCCCCACCGTCTACACCATCGGCTCGCCGCCCCACGGCCCCCTACACCACAACGTCCCCCTCCGCTTCTTCTTCGGCCCCGCCATCACCCGCGAGCGCGAAGCCGACATCGGCCCGGACGCTGATCCCACCAACAACCTCAAGCCCCCCAACGATCAACCCGACCTCGATCTGGCCGACGACGGCGCCAACCCCAACCCGCCCCTGCCTCACTGCGTCCTCACCCAGATCCCCTACCAGGTCACTGTCCCCGCCGGTGCGCCTCTCAACCAACAAGTCTACGTCAACTTCTGGTTCGACTACAACCGCAGCGGCGATTGGGGCCAAATCTTCCAGTGCCCCGGCATGCCTCTCGTCGCCAACGAATGGTCGGTTCAGAACCAGGCCCTCGTCCTCCCCGGCCCCGGCGTCTGGAACTTCACCACGCCCGCCTTCCTGCCCTACAACCCCGCCGCCGGCGACTTCCCCTGCCTGTGGTGGCGCATGACCATCAGCGACGCCCCCGCCCTCTCCACCTCGATCGATGGCAGCGGTCCCGTTGGCGGCTACAAGTACGGCGAAACCGAAGACTACTACGCGTGTGAGCAGACCCACCCCACCGAGACGCCGACCCCGACCAAAGAAGCCCCGCCCACCGAGACGCCGACGCCGACCCGGGTCATACCCACCGATACACCTACCCCCACCAGAACACCGACCCACACGCCAACAGCCACCACCACCCCCACGCCGACGCCGCGAGCCACCTTCACTCCCACCCCCACGCCCACCAAGAAGCCTACACTGCCATCCATCGTCGTGATCAAGCTCTCGTATGATGGCGGAACCTGGGACCCGTTGCCCAACTGGCCGATGAAACTTTATGCGGGTGCAGGCTGCCAGGGCGAGCCGCTGGCCCAGATGATGACCGACGCCACCGGCATGTTGGATTTCACCGACCTGACCCCTGGCCCCTACTCGGTCATGGAAGACCAGATGCCCGGTTATGACCCCATGACCCCAGTCTGCCAGTCTGTCGTCCTCACCGATACCGGCGTTCCTGGCTCTGGTTTGGCTGCGCAGGACTACCCACCGGCCGGCGAAGACATGTTCCCCTCTGGCGCCGGCATGTTGGTCCAGATCGGTGCGCAAGACCCGATGTTCCTCACACTCAACGGCCCATCGCGGGTCATGCGCGGCGATCCTCATGACAGCGATGGCGACGGGCGCATGGAAATCGAGACCGAGTTGCTGGAGATGAACCTCACCGGGATGATGGCCGCGGGTGAGATACACCTGCGCGAAAGCCCAACAAAGCAATCGCTGGGCCGTGTCCACCAGCAAATGGCCGGGCAAGACTTCCCCGCCGATAGCTTCTTCGATGTCTTCGTCGATCTGGAGACCCCGCTGGGGATGTTGCACAACGAACGACCGGTGCAGATGAAGTCTGTCATCCACGCCATCCCGCCGATCATGGATGCCTACCAATCGCAGCCGGGCGACATTCCGCTCCTGAACGCTCAAAACCAGGTGATTGGGCGTATCCGCTATGTCATCCATGTGCCGCTGCCGCCGAAGGAGATCATCATCATCTTCGTCAACCACCCGCAGCCCACAAAGACGCTCACCCCCACCCCCAGCCCTACGCCCACGCCCACGGCCACACCCACCCGCATCCCGGTTCTCACCGGTGTCAGCTCCACCTTCTTCACCGATCCAGCCACCGGTGTCACCAACGTCACCATCCACATCCAAAGAGACGATCTGGATAGCAAGGTCTTCGACTGGGAGATCTACTTCGCGGCCCAACAACCGCCGTGGCAGAGCGCCCAGTGGCTGACACCCCCACCCGGCTGGACCGCCGAACCCATCTTCGAAAACGGCGTCGTCGTGGGTGTGCGCTGGGTCACCGTCGAGACCCCTCTCCGCACCTGCCATCCCATCACCTTCGGCGTGATCCCTGTACCGCCCACGGCGCTGGGTAACTTCATCACCATCTACCTGACCGACCAGAACCACAACATCATCGGCCAGATCAGCAGCCAGCGCGCGCCCACCCCCGCGCGCGGAGTCAGCCCCAGCAACTATATCCGGCGCCTCTACGCGCCCCAAGTCGCCGCCTGTTCTGCATCCTGAAGCCAGGCATCACTCCACCGCCCGGCCTCGGAGGTCACGAAGACCTCCGAGGCCTTTTTTCACCCCGGCGGACAACCATCCTCGATAGCTATAACCATGTTGTAATGGTTGCTTAAGGTAAAATTCAGCAATAGGCGCTATTCTATTGAAAAAACACTTTCACACACACCTCGCGAACGGATGCAGATGATCACAATTCCACACATCCCCTCTTCTGAGATCACCCCCCCAGAACTTTTCTACTCCCGCCGCCAGTTTCTGAGGACGGCCGGATTGGCCGCCGGCGCCCTCGCCCTGGCTGCCTGCGCCCCGCGCGCCACACCCACTCCCTCGCCCGCCGCGCCCCGCGTCGGCGATGCCGCGGGCGCGGCGTCAACCGCGGCCAAAATGGACGAATTGGGCAACCCTGCCAACGACTTCGAGGCGATCACCAATTACAACAATTACTACGAATTCTCGACCGACAAGCAGGACGTGGCGCAACAGGCGAAGAACTTCGTCACCTCGCCCTGGCAGGTGGAAGTGGGCGGGCTGGTGAACAAGCCCGGCGTCTTCGACATCGACGCTCTGCGCAAGTTCGACCAGGAAGAGCGGATTTACCGGCTGCGTTGTGTCGAAGCCTGGTCGATGGTCATCCCCTGGCTGGGTTTCCCGCTGCGCAAGCTGCTGGAGAAGGTGGAGCCGACCTCGAAAGCAAAATACGTCCGCTTCGAGACGCTCTACGACCCCAAACAGATGCCCGGCCAGAACAGCGACTGGTACCAGTGGCCGTATGTCGAGGGTCTGCGCCTGGACGAGGCCATGCACGATCTGGCTATCCTGGCGACAGGGTTGTATGGCGAGAACCTGCTGCCGCAGAACGGCGCCCCCGTCCGACTGGCCGTGCCCTGGAAGTACGGCTTCAAGAGCATCAAGTCCATCGTTAAGATCGATTTGGTCGAAGAACGCCCTACCTCGTTGTGGATGGCCGCGGCCCCGCGAGAATATGGCTTCTATGCCAACGTCAACCCTGAGGTCGATCACCCGCGCTGGTCGCAGCGCAGCGAGCGCCGCATCGGCGAACTGGGCCGCCGCGAAACCCTGCCCTTCAACGGCTACGGCGAGCAAGTCGCACATCTGTACGCAGGAATGAGCTTGCAGGCGAATTATTGATTCGTAGAGATTGGAGATTGGCGCGCAATCTCCAATCTCCAATCTCCAATAACCAATCCCCACCCATGCCCCGTCTCCACTTCACCAAATTCCAGCTTTTCGTCCATTTTGCCGCCCTGGCCCCATTGGCGCTGCTCATCTGGGATGTGACGCGCGGCAATTTGTCCGTCAACCCCATCCAAGACATCACCTTCCGCACGGGCAAGGCGGCCATCGTCCTGCTCATCGCCGGTCTGGCCTGCACCCCCGCCAATACCGTCTTCGGCTTCCGCCAGGCGATCAAAGTTCGGCGGCCGTTGGGCGTGTATGCCTTCGGCTACGCGCTCATCCATTTCTTTATCTACATCGGCCTTGATTACGGCTTCAACTTTCGGCTGCTCTGGCAAGAACTGACCGAGAAGCGTTACGTGCTGGTCGGGTTCAGCGCCTTCCTCATCCTTCTGCCCCTGGCCCTCACCTCGACCAAAGGCTGGCAGAAACGCCTGCGCCGGCGCTGGGCCACCCTGCACAAATGGGTCTACCTGGCCGGGGTGCTGGCGGTGTTCCACTACATTTGGGTGCAGAAGGCCGACATTCGCCAGCCGGTGCTGTGGGGGGTGCTGCTGGCGCTGCTGCTGGCGCTGCGCATCCCCGCAGTGCGCACGAGGGCGGCGCAACTGCGCGGGCGGATGCGAGGCGCCTGGCTGAGCCGGCACAGCTCCCGCTCTGAGACTCCCCTGGCTGGCGACTCAGGCCAGACGCCGAGTGATCAACGGATCTCGACCTCGCCCAACACAATCTGATCGTCGGGCTGGGCTGCGCCCGCCGCATCGCGCACCAGCAGCCGCGCTCCGGTCACGGGGTCGTAGAAGCCGATCTTGAGAGGGTAGCGGCCAGGGGGCAGATCAGGCGGCAGGGGGATGGTGTAGGCGTCGCTTATGACTTCGCCCGGTTGCCAGGTGGTGGTCGGGCGTTCGCCGTGGACGGGGTAGTCATCGCCCTGGGCGGCGGGGCGGCCGTCGGGGCCGACGAGGTGGCTGAAGACTTTGTAGGAGGTGGGGATCTGGCCCAGCACCTGCCAGTAGAGCGTGAGCGCGAGCGGCTGGCCGCGCGCGGGCTGGCCGAGATCATAGCCCAGGAGCCGGACGAGGGGAGGCTCGCCAAAGGTGGCCCGCGCGGGGTGCTGGGGCGAGATGGCTTCTGTCGAAGCGGCTTTCGTCGCTCGCCCCAAAAGTTGCACCCATCCCACCGTCTCGGTTCCTGCGCCCAAGCTGAGCCGCCATGGCTGCCAGCCCGGTTTGGCCGTGAGCGGCGGGACGAGGGTGAGCGGCAGGCGCAACAGGTCGGGGCCAAAGGCGAGGTCGGCTTCGGCTTGCGCGAGGGGTGGATCGCCCAGGGTGAGGGTGGCGCGATCGGGGCCAGGGTGGGCGATGAAGGCCGCCACGTGGGCGAACCCGCCCACGCGCAGGCGGCGCAAAGGCTGCTCCCAGCCAACGAGCGCCCCGCCCGGCCCCTGGAGTGTGAGTGGGGGCGGAGGCGGAGCGAAGCCGGGGGCTAAATCGGCAAGGGTGATGACGCGGGCGGGGGTGCGGGCGAAGGCGATCACGCGCTTGTCGCCCAAGCGCCATTCCTGTCGCCCGGCGGCGTGCTCACTCAGCCAGGCTTCGTACAGCCGGTCTTTGTCGGCGCGCAGGGCGTCTTCGTTCACCACCAACCAGAGGGCGTCGCTCTGCGGCCAGAGGGGGCGCAGCCAGGCATCGACGTTGGCGGGGGTGGCCTCTTGGGCGTTGGGCGTGCCAGAGAAAGGTTGGGGATAGTGGTAGGCAAAAACCGGCCAGGGTTGGTCGGTGTGAAGGAGGACTTTGTCGCCCGGATGGACGTGAGCGATCAGCGTCTGGGCTACCGATTGGTAGTCGTCGGACAGATAGCGGTCGTGATAGTAGGCGGCCAGGCTCCAAAGCTGAACGGCAACCAGGGCGCAGAAGAGGGCGGGGACCAGCCAGGGGGCGCGTTTCCCGAACAACTGGCCGAATCCGGCCAGCGACCAGGCCGCCAGCAGGTAGAAGGCAGGGGCATAGGGCAGCAGGTAGCGCGCCTCGGGCTTGGGGGCGTAGCCAATTCCGCGCGGCATGGCCGTCAGCAGCCAGACAACGAGCGGCGGGATGAGTACGGCCAGCACGAGCAACACGATGCCGGCAGGGGCGGCTGTCCGGCGGCGGTTCCAGAAGAGCGCCAGCAGGCCCAGGATCAGCGCGGCGACGATGATGATGACCGGCCAGCGCCAGGCGTCGATGTCGGTGGAGGCGCCGACCGCCAGCAGGGTGGCGTAGAGCCGGGCGAAAAGGCCGACGTCGAAGGTGGTCTGCACCGACCACGAGCGCATCCGGGGCAGGGCGTACAGCAACCAAGGGACGAAAAGCGATAGGGCGGCGATTTGCAGGACGGCCCATCGGGTCAGCGAGCGCCGGCGCATGCGGGTGGATGGCAGAGATCGCAGGCGCCAGAGCCAGTACAGCCCTTCGACGACGAGGAGGAAAGCCAGGAGATAGAGTGTCCAGAGGGCGGCGGCGGTGACGAGCAGCCAGGCAATGGCCCGACGGATGGTGAAGCGCCGCTGCAAGAGGAGGGCGAGCAGGAGGCTGAGCGTGCAGAGCAGCCCGGCGAGCGCGTACATGCGCGTTTCTTGCGACCACCAGACGCCGAAACGGGAAAGCGCCAGGAACAGCGCGCCGCCAAGCGCAGCAACCTGCGCCACCCGCGGTCGGTTGGGCGCCACCGCCAGCCCCAAGCGCCACAGCGCCGCCACCGTGAGGACGCCAAAGACTGCTGAGAGGAAGCGGATGGCAAACTCGGTTTCTCCGACGGCCAGGCACCAGAAGTGCAGTAGGATGAAGTAGAAGGGCGGGTGGACGTCGGACGCGGTCCAGGCCGCCATCTGACCGAGGGGCATACGCGCCGACCACACGGCCAGGCCCTCATCCCACCAGATGTTGGCGTCTTCGAGTCGAAAGAGGCGCAGGGCGAAGGCCAAGAGGAGGACGCCCAGCAAAAGCAAGCGAGGGCGGCGGATCAGGTGGGCCATTCCCAGGGACGGGTGTTGCTGAAAACCCAGACGGCGGTGTGGAAGCCCTGCACCGGCAGGATGATGAGCAGGGCGCGGGCCAGAGTAATGCCATTCAGGGCGCGGGTGAGCCACCAGGCGGCCAGCAGTGTGGCCGGCCAGGCCGCCACCGAGAACAAATCCCAGTCGCGTTGGCCGCCATAGTCCGGGTTCCAGACCCAGGTGAGGAGTACATAGCTGATCGCTGCCACAAGCAGGAACCAGCCGAACGGCTCGCGCGGCCAGCGGGACCGATACCCAATCGCCAGAATCGCCAACAATGGCAGGGTGAAGGGCATGACCAGGAGTTGCTGGTTGATGAAATCGAGCAGATGGCCGCGGGAGAACATCGTGTAATACTCCCACTGGCTGCTGACCCCTGCCAGCGGCACCAGCCAGCGATGGTCGCCGCCGCCGGGCGCCTCGGCGCCGAGGAAGGAGGCGAGACCGTGCCCGCCCGTCGACATGAGAGCGAAGACGCCCAATCCCACCACCAGCGGCGGGGCGATGAGGGTGGTCAGCGTGCGCAGACCGAAGCTCCGGCGGCCAACGACGGCAAGGGCGAGCACCCACAACGCCGGTTGCAGGATCAGAGTGGCGGGATGGAAGCCGTTGGCCAGGGCGAGGACGATGCTGGGCGCCCAAAGCGAGGTCCGGCCCCGCGCGAAGCGCCATCCCAACCACAAATAGGCCAGGATGAGCAGGCTGATGAGGGTGTAGTTTTCGGGATAGCCGAAGAAAAGCTGGATCGAGCCGAGCGTGACCATCAGCCCGAACACGCTCCACCGCTCCACGGTGCTACGCCCGATCTCGTCGGCCAGCCGCAGCATGATCCATATCGCCGCCGCTCCGGCCAGACTGGAAAGCCACCAATAGGCGGGCATGGCATCGCGCCAGCCCCACCAGCGTTCGCCCAGGCGAAAAAGCAGGGCGTGGACGAAGGTGTCGAGCGGGGCTTGCCAGTTGTACAGCAGTCGCACATCGGGGTGGGCGATGCCGTTGACCAGCAGATAGGCGTCGCCCCAGCGTGTGTGCACCACCCGGCCCAGCCAGAAGACCGGGAAGATGAGGAGCGCCAGCAGCATCTGCACCCAGGCGTCGTGCGGAAACCCGACCTTTTTCAGACGCCGAAGACCGCCATCCAGCCGGCCCACGCGTCCGAACCCAGTCCAGACGACCAGCCCCGCCGTTATCGCTATCGCCGCCCATCGCAGCCAGCTCGGCAGATAAGTCATGAGATAGACGCCCCAGAGCCATTCCTGCGGCAGCAGCCGTCCCCCCGGCCCGATCAACCGCTCAGGATACCAGAACCCGGCCCAGGCGACAGGCAGCCGCTCGACCAGCAGGAAGAGACCGAGCAGAGCCAGGGCGTAGAGAGCCAAGAGGCGCAACAAGCGTCGGTCGAGAGCGGAGAGGACGGGCATAGACAGTCATTGTAGGAGATGGCGACCAAGCGTGCAATTCCTAATGGACTTGGCCGTTGTCATTCGCCAGCGGCAATGCAACCGTGAAACGAGAGCCGTAACCCACCTGGCTTTCGACGGTAATCATACCGTGATGAACCTCCACCGCCTCCTTGGCCAATGCCAGCCCCAAACCCGTACCTTTGATGCCACTCTTCCAGGCAGTCTGGGAGCGATAGAACTTGGAGAAGAGGTGCGGCAGGTCCTCTGGCGGAATACCCATGCCATGATCGACAACGTCGAACATCACCGCGTCCTCTGTGTTCCAGGCCGACACATCGACATCGCCGCCTTCGAGACTAAACTTGATAGCATTGCCGATCAAATTCTTGACTACACTGATCATCAACTGCCTGCTGCCGCGCAGGACAGGTAAATCTTTGGGTATATCGACGTGGATAGTCACCCTGGCTTGTTGAGCTTGCACCTGTAATACCCGCACCGACTCGGCGATGATGGAATCCAAATAAAGTTCGTCCGTGACCGGCTCTGTACGCCCCGATTCAAGACGCGCAAGATCTAGCAGATCGTTGATGAACGCGGTCAGACGATCAGCTTCGTTATTGATGATCGTCAGGAATTGATGGCGGAGCTTCTCATCCTGGCTGCCAAAGCCTTCCAGCATCAGATCGGTATAGCCTTTGATGCTTGTCAGGGGAGTGCGCAGCTCGTGGGAGACACTGGCCACGATATTGGACTTCAGGCGATCGATCTCTTTGAGGCGGGTGATGTCGGTGAAATTGAGCAGGAAACCATCGGACACGGGCGTCACGCCTAGAAGCACGTCTCGCCTGCCGCTGGCGCTGGCGAGAACGGTTTCGACAGGCGCAATAGATTGTCCGGTTTCGAGGGTTGTATACAGCGGGCTGCCTTTCTCCCACATCTCGGGGCCGAAAAGCTCGATGAAACGTTTGCCCATGATTTCGGTCGCCGCATAACCGGTGACGCCCTCGGCGCTGGGATTCATGGCAACGACGCGCAAGTCCTGATCGAGGACGATGATGCCGGCGAACGCCTGTTGCAAGATGATCTCGGCCCGCTCCTTTTCATCGACGACAGTCTGGTAAAGCCGGGCGTTTTCGACAGCGATGGCGGTTTGGTTGGCAAGGGTCATGAGGGTCAGGTGTTCATCCGGCGAGTAGGGTGCCTCCGATAGTTTCGGGCCAAGTACGATCAAGCCGGCCAGATTGGTATGAACCTTGAGGGGCAGAAAGAGTTCTGCTTTGGCGATGCTCAGTTCTTCCCGCTCACGTCTCCACAATCCTCTGAAGCGCGGAATCACATTGATCTCGTCAATCGTCAAAATCCCATCGTGATCGGCCAACCATTTGACAATGGGATTATCGCTGCGCATCGTCAATGTATGAGTGGGCGGCAGGCCTCTTTGCGCCTTTAGTTCGTAGGTATGACTTTCCTTATCGAGCAGAACCACCATTGCTGTGTCAACATGCATCGTCTGCGTCAATTCATCCAGGATCATGTTGCCCAGCCGTCCCGGGTCCAGCACCGAAACGGTGGTCTGACTGAGCCGTTGTAGCATTTGCGCCACATCATATTTTTCACGGAAGAAATACTTGTCCACCCAAGCTTGGCTGGCATCGCGCAGAGGCTGCATGAATACTGCTGCTACTCCGGCCACCAATAAGGAAGCAATGAGCACTTGATAGCCAGCCACCAGATGCAACAGGTTGACGACCAGGGAAATGATTAGGAAATAGCTGATTCCTATGATAATTGTAGGAATTGAATAAGCTAAACCTTTACGGATGACAATATCAAAATCAAGCAAACTGTAGCGGAAAATAACATATGCAATAATAATGGCATTAATTGCATTTCCTGCAATATCGATTGGATATGAACCAAGATAATCGACTACATTGGTTGTACCACCGATCAAGACGAATATCATACCAATGAGAATATATCTTGTGCGATTTACGACGATAAAATCTTTCTTCGCGCGTAGCGTCGACATCAAATTCCAAGCCGAGGCGCCGATAAAAACGGCAAAATAAATCCCAAAAATGGGAATTGCCGGGCCAAGTGTATATTTGATGATCCCGTCTTCTGTGACAGCAATGCCAGTGGCCAAAAGACCTCGGAAGTTCAATATCAAAAAGCCCAAATAGAGCGCCACCCCAATCGGCAGCCAGCCATCGAAGCGCCTCAATCCCAAGAACGCCTGTACGAACCCCCAAAATGCCAACGGCATCAGCGTCACGCCAGACAGCATGAGCCGATTCCATGCCAGCGCGTGGCCGCGATCCAGATACATCATCAAAGCCCCGGCACTCCAGATAATCATGCTGGTCAAGTACCAGGCGAAACGCCGATTGACCTTGCTCTGTAAGTCATGTCGCCAAGTGATGAACAGCAAGGCAGTATAGAGAATCCCGGCCAACGCCGGCACCAGGCTGAACACCAAAACGGTCATCTTCGCATACTTTGGGAGGGGGAATGGGGCAGGCAGCGACAGCATCGTTGCCGCCTGCCCTCTTCTTCAGGTCAAGGAAGCACTCAGACGCAGTAAATCGGTAATGATAGCATCGGGGACATTCATGTGAGCCGGCTTTAGATGCGCCAAGTCGGCGCCTGCGGCTTGTCGCTCCAAAGCATAAGCGCGAAATGTTCCCGGTGAAAGCGACGTCAGCCGCAGAGGATCGATCTCTAACATCGATTCGAAGTCAGCATAGAAGAGGTTGCTGGCCTTGAGTTGTTCGTGAATCCGATGCCGCGCCTCGGCGGCAGGGACGGCTTTTTTCAGCTCGATATAGAGGTGGAGAAAGGCGCCGTTGGCATCGATCTCCTTGCGCACGGTCCATTCCTCGTAGTCCAAGCCGGTATCGTGGATCGCCTGCCAAAACATCGGTTCATCCATCAGACCCGTGAAGCTGCCAATATCGATGAGGCCATCCGAACGACCGGCAATGGTCATCGATGGCAGGGCAACTTGGATTTCCTGGTCTGCGAACTGGATGAAGCGCACGAGGTCGCCCATCCGATAACGCAAGAAAGGCCCGCCGCCAAAACTCGTGATCACCAACTCATAACGTTGGCCCGGCTGCACTTCGTCCAGCAGCATTGTGCGAGGTCGGAACGTGGGGTCTTGTCGTTGCTGCGCCCAATCTTCTTCGGGGATGAATTCCAGGAAAACGACATCAGGCAGGAAATACATCCCTTTGCGATCCCACGCCTGTAATGCGGCGATGACGCCGGTCTCGGTGGAAGCATAGATCTCATGCGGCATGATGCCCCAGTAGTCGAGGATCTTCTGTTTATAGATAGATGTGTCGGTGCCACCACACAAAATGCCCTTCACCGACCACAGGTCCTTGGGCAACATCGGCCGCCCGGCCATCCGACTGCGCAACAACGCCCGCCCCACCCGACTGATCGCCCTGGGGTGAAGCATCTGGCGTGACAAGCGCATGTTGCCACCGCCATTGGCGAAACGCTCGCCGATCTTGACCAGCACGGAAGTGATCGAACCGAGGACGTCGATGCCGGTGACCATGGCCGTCTGGAAGCTCAGCTCCAGCCGTTCCTGGAATGATAGAGATTCAGTCTCGGTCAACGAGGGTACAAAGTGGAAAGGAAATTGCTCATGCAGGCTAAGCAACGAGATGCCGCTGGCATAGGGGTGGGGCGGCGTGTTGTAGAGCAACACGTCCTGCTCCTCCAGGCGGACATCTCCGCGCTCGCGCGCCATCGACAAAATGACAGCAGTCATAATCCGCTCGCCGGCGCGATCGAACATTTCGCTGCTGAAAGGCACTCGTTTGTAGCGCCCCGATCGACCGGACGTATGCGCCCAAGTGTGCGGCTTCATGGCCAATACATCCTCGCGGCGCTCCGAGAGATACGGCTCGTAGTCGGCATACGTGGTCAAGGGCACCATTTCTCTGAACTCCTCGATCGTCGTTACAGGCGTGTCGCCCATGATCAATTGGCCGAGGGTGGATTGGCCTACGCGTTCCAACTGTTCTGCCAACAGTCGCTTTTGCACTTGCATGAACTCGGTCAGTGTCAAGTCCAGAAAGCCACAATAGCGGGTCCATATGTCGTTTGTGCGGCCTTGTCGTAACAGCTTGGCAATATTGGTGCTCACAAGTGTTTCTCCGAATAGCTTTGGAACAAGTGCGGGGGAGGGGAGGGTAGTTTCGATGAGTGCTCGGCGCCGGCCTTTGACAGCCAGCCCAGCACAGAAAAACCATAGTATCTCAGTGCGCGGTGCGGACCGCGCGGATGAAAAGTCCACCGGGATAGATGCGCCGCAGCGCCGAGATCTCCCGTGTCTCGATTTGAGCGAAGCCCAGTTCCGAAAGTAGCGCGCGCCATTCCGCTGCCGTTCTAATGTTGGCAAAGGCGTCGATTTCAGCGCGCGCCCGTTCGCGGCTCATGGCCAAACCCACGGCCTCAACCTGCCTGTGCGAGATACGCAACGATAGGCTATAAAAGAATAGCAGGCTGCGCAGCATGATGAAGCCGAGAGGGGAGCGCCAGAAGGTCGTCGCGCATACATCCGCCATGACGAGCACGCCGCCAGGTCGGAGCACGCGCCCCATTTCGGCCAACAGCTGGGGCACTGCCATATGGTGGGTGCCCAGGCAACAAATAGCGAGGTCGAAAACATTGGAAGCAAGGGGCATCTCCATCCCCGAACCGCACACCAAGCGGCTCGAATCGCTGCAAGCGCTAAGCTTTTGGCGGGCATACGCCAACATCAGCGGCGTGATGTCCAGGCCGACGACTCGGCTTCGCATCCCGCGGCGTGCGAGCAGCTCCAGGGGAATGACCCCGGTGCCGGTAGCAACATCCAGCACGCTTTCGACCTTGTCGATCTCCACCCATGCCAGCAATCGCTCGACGAATTCCTGATAACCAATGCCCCAAAACAAACGCAGTTCGTGATCGACGGTCTGCTCGTAACCGGGCGCAAGCGAAGTGAAGGCTTCGATGATAGTGTGCTGTTCTTCCACGGTGAACTCCTAACTTTGGGTGCTGCTTCAGCCGTGGGGGAGCGCGCTTCCGCAGAGTCCTATTGCTCTTGCGCCGACAGTATAGCACAGTTCAGTTTCAAGTTGTGAGTCATAACCTACAGACATAACACACAACCGTGCTATATTGGATTCATTCTATTTCCTCCCCTTTTTCGACTTGCAACAAGGACAACATCTCATGAAAAGACTTTTGCCCCTCCCCTTACTGATCGTCGCCTTCCTACTCATCGCGACCGGCCTGGCCACCGCCGCCGGCCCTACGCTCGAGCCCTTCTCCACCACCGGCTACACCACCAACCTCGTCCCCGCTCCTCCTATCCCTGGCTTCCCGCCTCTCATTCCCAGCGAGTTCCAATTCCTGCCCAGCGGCCAGGTCAAGTTCCACATCGCCGCCCAGGGCGGCCCGGCTGTGGATAACGACGCCCTGTGCACAGCTCTGTACGGCGCTCCCTGCAATCTCGTCTGCCTGGGCTTCACTGGGCAGGCTTGTGGCACGGGCGGTTACTTCGCCGGCGGCAGCTTCCACTTCGACGAATGGGGCGTCGTCAACCCGGCCACCTTCGGCGGCGCCAACTTTGGCAATCTGAAGATCAGCACCGACGAAGGCCAGGCCGACATGCGTTTCGGCGGCCTCGCCATCCCCACCCTGGCCGGGCCTGTAGCCCAGGGCAGCTTCCTGGTCGATAAAGCCAGCGGCGCTTATAAGCATGACAAGAAGGAAGAAGGCATCTACACCGGCGGCGCCGGCTTCATCTTCAACGTTGGTTACACCCCCCTTTCCTTCACGCCCTGCCCTGACGGCGTCTGCCCCGATCGTTGCGCTGTCTTTGGCGCCGAACCCAAGCTGAAGAAGGAAGATATGCACTGGAAGATCGAAAACGAAGGTGAAAAGACCTTGACCATCAGCAGCATCACGGTCAGCTGGCCCGAGGCCGACGGTCCCATCACCAAAGTGAAGCTGGGCGGCAAGACGCTGTATGAGACGCCCGTGAGCAATCCGTCGGTGGTTCCCGGAACGCCGGGCCTGTTTGCTGTGATCAATACCGGCTGGCTGGGCGAGATGAAAGACCGCCAGATCGATGCCAACAAAGACGCAGAATTGAAGTTGGAATTTGCCAACAAGGGCATTAGCGACGCCGCCAGCGATTACACCCTTCTGGTTGAGTTCGCCGAAGGCTGCGCTGTCCCCTTCGCCGCCTTCCCCCCGCCCCCTGCACCCTGATCGCGGGCGATCATCGTATCTTTTCGGACAGCCGCACCAAACGGTGCGGCTGTCTTGCTTTTCCACTTGTGGAGACATAGATGAAACCCTCGCCCTTCCCTGGCATGGACCCCTATCTCGAAGCGCCTCACATCTGGCCGGATGTGCACAGCCGCCTGATGAACGTCTTTGCCGAGCAATTGGCGCCTGTGCTATCACCCAACTATCTGGCCGAACTGGAGACACAGTTGATCATCGCCGGCATCGACGAGGAGAACGATCTTTTTTCCGTCCGACCCGATGTCAGCGTGACCCGGTTGAACGAACCTGCGCTCGTCTACGCCGCCCAATCGATGCAGGCGCCGTTGCGTTGGCGGCTGCCGCCAGAAGCGCCCACGCGCCTCGCTTCGATCTTCATTCGCGAACGGGTGGGGCGAAAGCTGGTGACGGTGATCGAACTGCTATCGCCAGTCAACAAGCGTCGTGGTCCCGCGCGGGAAGAGTATCTGGACAAGCGACGCTCCTACCTGAGTTCACCCATCCACCTGGTGGAGGTCGACCTGTTACGCGGCCACCCGCGCATGCCGTTCAACGACCCCTTGCCGCGCACCGACTATCTGGCCATGGTCAGCCGCGTCGCCGATCGCCCGGAGTGCGATATCTGGCCGATCAGCCTGCGCCAAGCCCTGCCCATCATTCCCATCCCCCTGTTGGCTCCCGACCCGGATGTGGCTCTGGACATCGGTCAGGCCCTGCGCACGGCCTGGCAGCGGGCGCGCTACGACCTGCGCCTGGATTACAGCCAGCCGCCCGCGCCCCCACTGACCGGCGCCGACGCGGCATGGGCGCAGAGCCTCATAGACGCCCATAACACCAATAACCGATCGACCGATCAACCAACAACCGATAACCCCTCGAAAACAGACTCCAAAGCCACATAAGTTTCTTTGAAAAGAGCGTAGAGGGTTTCGTAACGAGCCTGCACGTCCGGGTTGGGGAGATCGATGTGCAGAACGGGGGCCAACTGCTGGGCCACGCTATAGTCAGGATAGAGGCCAATGCCCACCCCACCAGCAATGGCCGCACCCAAAGCTGTGGCTTGCGCCGGCAAACCGAGCTGTTCGACGGGCAAACCATACACATCCGCCAAGATTTGCCGCCAGAGCGCGCTCTTGCCGCCACCGCCGATCAGCCGCATGGCCCCGACTTCAGCGCCTTGCCCGCGCAGCACGTCCAGGATGTGGCGCAGGTTGAAAGCGACGCCCTCCAACACGGCGCGGGCCATCTCGGCCCGGCCGTGCGGCATGGCCAGGCCCACGAAGGCGCCGCGGGCGAGCGGATTCCAGTGCGGGCTGCGCTCGCCCAACAGATAGGGCAGGAAGAGCAAGCCGCGACTGCCAGCCGGGACGCGCGCGGCCTCGGCATCCAGCACGGCGTACAGCGATTCGCCCTCCCATAGTCGCGCCAGCCAGTCGTAGGCCCCGCCGGCAGACTGCATGGCGCCGATGGCGCAGTAGAGTTGGGGATCGAGATGCAAAAAGTTGAATGTGCGCCGCTGCTGATCAAGCACCGGGCGTTCGCTGGTCAAAGCCAGCCAGGAAGATGAGCCGATGTAGTTGTATACCTGACCAGCGGCAATAGCTCCCGCCCCTACCGTGGCGCAAGCCCCATCGCCGCCGCCGATCACCACCGGCGTGCCCGCGCGTAGGCCGGTCGCTCGCGCGGCAGCCGGAGTCACGCTGCCGATGACGGTGGCAGAAGGCAGAGGAGTGGGGAACAGATCGGCGCTGAGGCCCAGCCGATCCAACATGTCGGCGGCCCAACAACGCTGTTCCAGATCGAAGAGCAAGGTCAGCGAGGCGTCGGAATAATCGGTGGCCAGGACGCCGGTGAGCAAGAAGGCGGCATAGTCCTTGGGCTGCAAAACCTTGTGGCCGCGCCGAAAAAGTTCGGGCTGGTGATCCCTGATCCACAGCACTTTGGGGGCGGTATAAGCCGGGCTGATGCGATTACCCGTCAGCCGATACACTTCTTCGTCGCCGCAGCGTTGGCGGATGAATTCGGCCTGGGCTGTGGCCCGCTGGTCGGCCCAGATGATGGCCGGGCGCAGCGGGGCGCCCTGTTCATCGACCAGAAGGGCGCCGTTCATGTGGCCGCTGAAGCTGACGACGGCGATGGCTTTCGGCGGGACAGCGGCCGCGGCCAAGAGCTGCCGTGTGGCTCCGATGAGGGCAGCCTCCCAGTCGGCAGGGTTCTGCTCAGCCCAATTGGGCTGTCGATAGGTTGTTTCGTAGGCAACGAAGGCGGTCGCCGCCACCCTGCCATCGCTATCGAAGAGGGTGGCTTTGTCGCCGGTGGTGCCCAGGTCGTGGGCAAGGATGAGACCTGGGGACATGCCAATCAGCGGGCGCGGCGCCGCACGATGTCCAGGAAGACGGCCAGGATGACGATGACGCCCGTGACCACCATCTGCCATTCCTGCGGCACACCCAGGATGCGCAGGCCATTGGTCAGCGTGCTCATGAGGAAGGCGCCGATGAGCGTGCCCAGGATGGTGCCTTCACCCCCGCTCAGCGAGGTGCCGCCGATAACCACGGCGGCGATGGCGTCGAGTTCGTAGCCGGCGCCGGTGCCGGGCTGGGCCGAATTGAGGCGCGAGGCGATCACCACCCCGGCCAGGCCGGCGAACAAGCCGCAGAGGGCGTAGATGGCGGTCTTCCAGTTGGCTACATTGACGCCGGAGAGACGGGTGGCCTCCTCATTGCTGCCGATAGCGACGGCGTAGCGCCCCAACACAGTTTTGTTGAGGATGAAGGCCGCCACCGCTGCGGCGCCAAAAAGGATGAGCACGGCGTTGGGGATCGGGAAGAAAGGCATGGCCTTGCCCACCATCGATCCCATCGTCAGCTGGTTGAAGGCTGGGGCTTTGTCGAAATAGATTGGTTTGACCGAACCAAAGATCGCCGCCGGGATTACCAAAGCCAGGCCGCGGGCGATCATCATCATGCCCAATGTAGCCACGAAGGGCGGGATTTTCATCCGCGAGATGGCGCCGCCGCTGACGAGGCCGGCCAGCATCCCCGTCAGCAAGCCGACCAGGATGCCGAGCGGGATGGGCAGACCCCAGACCGAGATGGCGACGCCGGTCGTCACCGCCGACAACGTCATCACCGTGCCGATCGAAAGGTCGATGCCGGCGGTGATGATGACGAACGTGACGCCCAGAGCCAGCACACCATTGACCGTCGTGGCCAACAGAATGCTCATCGCATTCTCGATGGTGGCAAAATAGGGCGACGCAAACCAGAAAAAGATGACGATAACGATCCAGGCAGCGAATGCCAGCAATTTCTGGGCTGCCTCTGAACTAAAAATCGAACGTCTGGGAGTTGCGGCGGCAGTTGTATCGATGGTTGTCATGCTCACACCTTTGTGGTTTCAGGTTCGTTGTCTGATGCGTCGTCCGCTGCCACCAACACCCGGCGTTGGGTGGCATAGGTCATGATGCCTTCTTGGGTTGCTTCGGCGGCGGTCAGTTCGCCGGTGATGCGACCCTCGCACATGACCACGATGCGGTGGCTCATACGCAGGATTTCCGGCAGTTCCGATGAGATCATGATGATCGACTTGCCCTGCTGCGCCAGGTTGTTGAGCAAATGATAGATCTCACTCTTGGCGCCGACATCGATGCCACGCGTCGGTTCGTCGAAGATGAGGATGTCGGTGTTGGCCGTCAGCCATTTGCCCACGACCACTTTCTGCTGATTGCCACCCGACAGGTTCTTCACCTTCTGTTGCAGGCTGGGCGTTTTGATGGCCAATGCATCCACATATTTGGCGCCGGTCTCGCGAATCTTGCCATCGTTGACGACCCCCAGCCAACCCAGGAACTTCTGGAAGGCAGCCAAGACGATATTGGCCTCGACATTCATCCCCAACGCCAAGCCATAGCGTTTGCGATCCTCGGATAAATAACCAATGCCATGGGCCACGGCATCGCGCGGCTGCTTGATCGTAACTTTTTTGCCCTGCACAAGGATTTCGCCAGAATCTACCGGGTCGGCGCCAAAGACGGCGCGCGCCACCTCGGTGCGACCGGCGCCCATCAGTCCAGCAAAACCCAAAATCTCGCCCTTTTTGAGCTTGAAACTGACGTCTTTGATGACGTCGCCGCGGTTGAGGTTCCTGACCTCCAAGACAATTTCCTCGTTCGGGCGCTCCGGCACTTCCGGCGCCGATTCGTAGATCGTGCGCCCCACCATCATGCTGATCACACGCTCGATCGGGATCGTCGCCGCCTCTTCGGTGCCCACATAGCGGCCATCCCGCATGACGGTAATGCGGTCGGCGATCCGCTTCAGTTCTTCCAGCCGGTGCGAGATGTAGACGATGCCCACGCCCTTGTCGCGCAATTGGCGGATGATGCGGAAAAGTTCCTCGATCTCGACTTCGGTCAGCGCCGCGGTCGGCTCATCCATGATCAAGACGCGCGAGTTGAATGACAGCGCCTTGGCGATCTCGACCATCTGCTGCTTGGCGATAGTCAGATCAGAAGTCTTGGTGCGCGGGTCCAGTTTGAGGTGCATCGAGTCGAACAGGGCCTGAGTCTGGGCGTTGATCTTGTTCTCGTCCAACACAAAGCGCACGCCCTGCCGCGGCTCGCGGCCGATGAAAACATTCTGCGCCAGCGTCAGATGCGGCATCAGGTTGAGTTCCTGATGGATCATGCTGATCCCCAACTGCTGCGCGGCGCGCGGATTGGGGACATCGACTTCCTTGCCCTGATAGAGGATGCGGCCCGCATCCCTGGCATACACCCCGGCCAACACCTTCATCAAAGTTGATTTTCCGGCGCCATTTTCGCCCACCAACGCATGCACTTCGCCAGACCGCAACTCGAACTGAGCTTGATCGAGCGCATGGACGCCGGGAAATGATTTGTCGATTCCCTCCATCAAAACAAGCACATCGCCCACGGCAGGCTCCTTTGCTCGATTTCGGATAAAAAAGAAGATAGGAGAGAAAAGAGACCTCGGCGAGCCGAACATTGGGTTGACTCTACCTCGATCTCGCTCCCTCCTACCTCCTCTTACTGGCGAAGACCGCGTCAGCCGCCAAAATCAGGCCGGCGACGGCGGCTCCTCATGTCTGCGCTCAATCGTACAGGAGCGGCTTGAACTGGTCCTGATCCATGTTGGTCTTGTCGTACCAGAAGAAGCCGGTGTCGATGACCTTATCGACCTTCTCGCCCTTGATCGCCTTGACCGCGGCTTCGACACACTTGTAGCCGATGCCGACCGGGTTCTGGGTGATGGCGCCGGCCTGAACGCCACTGCGCACGGCGTCTTTCTGTTGCTTGCTGGCGTCGTAGCCGATGACGACGATCTTGCCTTCCTTGCCCAGCTCTTTCACCGCGTTCAGCACACCGATGATCGAGCCTTCGTTGGCGCCAAAGTAGCCTTTCAGGTCAGGATTGGATTGGATGACGGCCTTGGCAATGTCGGTGGATTTCTGATGGTCGCCGGCGCCATAGTCGATGTTGACGATCTCGATATTAGGATATTTTTCCTTCATGCGTTTGATGAAGCCGTCGCGTCGGTCGATGCCGGTGCGGCTGGTCTGGTCGTGCACCAAGACGGCGACCTTGCCCGCGCCGCCAATCAATTCGGCCATTTTGTCGGCAGCCAGGCCGGCGGCGGCGATGTTGTCGGTGGTGGCGGTTGCAATCGGGATATCGCTATCGACGCCAGAGTCAAAGCCAACCACCGGGATGCCCTTGGACTTGGCTTCTTCGAGCAGAGGGATGGCGGCCTTGGTGTCAAGCGCGGCCAGACAGATGGCTTTCGGGTTTTTGGCCAGGGCAGCCTGTAGCATCTCGATTTGCTTGTCGACTTCCGACTCGGTGGCCGGGCCTTCGAACGTGATGTCCACGTTATAGTCCTTGGCGGCCTGCTCGGCGCCCTGCTTCACTGCCTGCCAGAACTGATGCTGGAAGCCTTTGGAGATGACAGGAATGTACGGTTTGGCGCCCGCCGCCGGTTGGCTGCCGCCTGAGGGCGCGGGCGCGGCACAGCCGGAGAGGATGGCCAAAACGACGAGTAAACTTACAGCAGCAATCAAAATTTTATTGGTCTTCATACATTCTCCTTTGATAGGGGTTGGGAAAGAAACGGACGCGGCCTCATCGAGTTGCTAGGCCGGCAAACGATGAGAACGATCACAATTCATTATAGCCCCGCCCAAAGCCCTGTCAAATTGCGCTGGCAAACGACCAATACCCCGTCCCCCATCCGCGTCCACAAAATATCTTTTCTGAAGGCGGCCAGAGTCATATCGGGAATTGCTGTACGAACAAACATTCGCATAAGCAACACCATCCCCCAACCGTTGAGCCGGGGATGGTGAAACGGGCACGCCAAGCGTAGCCAAGACGGCGGCGAGTGATTCCGCCGGCATGTTGGCGCTGCACTCGTCAGTCAGGGGCGATAGCTGCCAATAACGCCCGCGCCACCGGGGCAAAAAGCGTCGAGAAGGCCGGGTCGATGGCCAACGCCTGTTGTAGATGCCGGCGGGCCGCGGCCCGGTCGCCCAAAGCATAGGCGATCATCCCGGCATGATAGTGCCAGAGCGCCTCACGCGTGCCCAAGTGCAGGGCCTCCTGGCTATAGCGCCAGGCCTGTTCGTATTCCCCGGCCCCGTAGAGCGCCCAGGCCAACACATCGGCGGCGTACAGGCTGGGGCGCCGCTCGTAGGCCCTCTGCGCCTGCAGGAGCGTCCGCGCCGGGTCATCGCGGCGGTCGGCCTCGAAAAGGGCCAATTCCAGGTCCACATCCACCCCGGCCCCGGCTTGCAGCCGTTGGATGGCGCGCACCAGGTCGTATTGCCGCTTTGCTTCGTCCTGCCGATCCATCGTCTCGTAAAGTTCACCCAGGGCGATGACGAATTCGGGCAGGGGCAGACGAGCAGCCAATGGCTCGTAGAGCTTGATGGCTTCATGGTAGTGGCCCTGGGCCGCAGTCATCCGAGCCAGCCCGGCCAGGGCATAGGCGTAATCGGGCTGCGCCCACAACGCCCGCCGGTAGGCCCGTTCGGCCTGCGCCAGGTCGCCGCTGCGCAGATAGAGATGCCCCAGTTGCGTCTGCACCCAAAGGGTTGCCTCGCTCGCTGGCGTCCCAGCGGCCACGGCCCGTTGCATGGCGGCGATGGCGCCGGCGGTGTCGCCGTGCAACTCGCGCAGGTAGGAGATGCGGCTGTAGGAAGCCAGGCCGGGGCGCAGATTCACCATCGTTTGTAGGGTGGCGGCGGCTTCGTCGTAGCGGCCCAACTCCACCTGGGCGTCAACCAGGATGCCCAGGGCGTCGGCGCTGTAGGGGTTCAGGGCGCGAGCGCGGGCGCCCCAGTTCAGGGCGTCGGCGAAATTGTGACGGGTCAGGGCCAGGACGCCGCGACCCAAGATGGCGTCGATCTGGTCAGGGTCGCGGGCCAGGGCTTGGTCGAAGGCTTGTTCGGCCAACGCGTAGAGCGAGGCGTCGGCGGTCTCACGCACGCGTTGTAGATAGGCCAGCCCCAACTGGGCATAGGCATAGGTGTCATCGGGATGACGGCGCAGTCGACCCTGAAATCGTTCGATCACAGCCTGCGACCCCATCTCGGTGGGGGTAGGCGGCGGCGGGGGGGCGGCGGCGCTGAAAAGCCGGAACAAGAGGGCCGTCAGGAACAGGATCAAGGCCGCGGTCAGCAGGGCCAGGGGCCGGGGAAACGACCATCGCCGCGCGGTCGTGGGTGTGATCGAGGATGCCATCGCTTGTCCTTTGCGGTGGTGAAAGCTACCATGAAAATGGATGCAGCGCCCCAGCTGCCAGGCTAAAAGAACGCTGCACCCACAAGGTGGCGGGGTTGCGGGCGCGGGGTTCACCCCACCCGCAACCCCCCGGCTGCGGCGGTCAATCCAGGGTCAGGTCGAAGGGGTCGCCGGTCGTCGGCTTGCCCCCATCTCTGCGGCGGTGTAGCCAGGCGACCGGGGCGCCCAGCAGGAGCAGGCCGCCGGCCATGGCCAGGGCCGCACCGGCCGGATTCTCCTTCACCAGTTCGGCGGCCGAGGCAGCATAGCTTTGGTGGGCCTGGAACGGCATGTAGACCGGGGCCAGCGGGTTCTGGTGCAGACGCTCCTGGCCCGAATGCGGGGTGGCCAGGTAGGGGAAGTGATCCTTGAACGGCTTGTCGTTGTGGTCCACGCCGTCGGTGAGCACGCCAATGAGGGCCGGATTGAAGCTGAAACCGGCGTCGCGGCCATCCAACGCGGGATAGGCGGCCCCGGCCACGGCCAGTAGCTCGATCTCGACCGTGTCATCGATCAGGCGGCGACCGTTGGGGAAGCCACAGGCATCGCCGGCCAACACACCCAGGCGTTGGGGCGTGGGATGGCAGAGGGTGCCGCTGATGGTCGTGTTCACGCGGATCATCTCGGCCGGGACGACGTTCATGGGCTGGTTGACGTTGAACCCGGCGGGGAGGGTGACGGGTCCACCTCCCGCATGGATGGTGAAGGGTGCGGCCAGCTTCATCCCAGTCACGAACACATCGAAGATGTCGCCGCGGCCTGAACGAGGTGTACCTGGGGTGAAGTTGGTGTGGCAGTCAGGGCTGGCGCCATCGCCGGGCAGAGGCACGCCGTAGAGCGCGCACAACAGGGTGCCGATCTCGGGGTCTTCGACATAGGGCTGCAACACCCCGTAAACGGTGAGGTCGACTTCCGGCTTGATGGCGTTGAAGGTGTCCTTCAGGGCCAGAGGCAGCACCACCTCGTTAACCAGCGGCATGCCCAGCCGCGAGACCTGGACATGGGCGGCGGCGGCATCGCTTTGCGCCAACACCGACATTGACTTGCGGGCGGCGGTGGCCCACACGCCCAATACTGGGTCGCCGGCCTTTACCAGGTGAGCGACGGGAATCTCCAGGATGAAGGCGTGGGCATTGTAGCCGGCCAGGGAATCGACCGGGATGTTGTTGCCCAGCGAGTAGCCCACGGGCGGGTTTTGCCCGCGCAGGGTGAGCAGGTCGAATACCTGCAAGTCCACCCAGAAGGGGTCGTCGCGCTGGCCAGCGAAGACCTTGATCGGGCCTTCGGCCGAGCTATAGGTGTAGATCGCTTGGCCCACCAGGTCGGCGTAGTTGGGCGTCGATTTGCTGCCGATGTTGGCCGGCGTCGTCGGCTTGTTGGCCACCAGGTTGACCGGGGAATGGCCTTCGAAGGTCTCGGTGATGGTGATAACCTGGCGCTGGTTCCAGTCGGGGTCGTCGAGCGAGGTGATCGGGCCGGTGTTGTAGAGGAAGGTACGGGGGTTCTGGAAGGTGGTCTTGGAGGTCAGGGCGTAGGTCACGTCGGCTTTGGCGTCGCCGTCGTTATCGACGTGGATTTCATAGCTGACGTTGTCATCCCACGCGAAGTAGTTCGGCCCGCCTTCGGGGCCTTCGAAGGGGATGTAAACCCCGACCAGGACGATGTTATTGCCCTGCACCCAGGCGTAGGTGTCGGTGTTGTCGGCGAAGGCGTCGCGGGAAATGAGCGGCGCTTCGCGGTGGCTGGAGGCGTCGGCGTTGCCGCCGCTCAGCAGCAGGGTCGCGGCCAACAGCAGTAGCGCCAGGCCCAGGGCCAGGCCAGTGATGAGCAGGCGACCGGGGGTTTGTGCGAAACGAGAGGTGGTCATGGTCGAATCTCCTGTTCGACAGAGAGGAAAAGGAACGGGGATGGAAGAAGCAAAACGAATCAGGTTAGGGTCATACACATCTCCTTGAGAGGAAGAAGGTCGAATGCGGCAGGGTCTTCGGCTCGACCCGGTTGTGGTGGATGTCCGCGACCGGGCCAGCCCCACCGTCGATCCTGTCTAGATGACTCCGACCTGGACGAGGGCCTGCCAGGCGATGCCCAGGCCGATGATGGCCACCAAAGCAGCGCTGGCGACCGGCGCCACGGCCAGGAGGCGCCCTCCCACCGGCGCCCGCTCCACCAGACGTCCGGCGTGGACGAAAAAGAGGCCGATAGCGGTCAGAACCCCGGCCAGACCCAGGCTGAAGGCCACGATGAGGGCCAGGCCGAGGCCGATGCGGTTGACGGCGACGGCGCCAAGCATGACCACCAGGGCCGAAGGGCATGGCGTAAGCCCGCCCGACACCCCCAACGCCAGCAGGCTGCGCCAGGTGACGGGCGCGCCGTCGGCGCCGAGCGGAAGATGGCTGTGATCGTCATTTTGCAGATCGACGTGAGCGTGGCCATGATGGTGGTGATGGTCATGCGGATGATCGTGGGCGAGGCCGCGACGATGGGCCAGGCTGTGCCTCCAGACGCCCATGCGTTGGCGCAGCAGGCTCAGCCCCAGGGCCGTCACCAGCAAGCCCGAGGCCAGGCTGAGCCAGGGGTAGAGTTGTTCGGGCAGGATGTAGCGCGAGGCGAAGAGGGTGAGCAGGCCCAGGGCGAAGACGCCAGCGGTGTGGGTGACGGTGGTCGTTAGGCCCAGGAAGAGGGCGTGGCGGGTGGTGCCGCGAGCGCCCACCAGGTAGGCGCCCACCACCGTCTTGCCGTGGCCGGGGGTGAAGGCATGTAGCGCTCCCCAACCCAGGGCAGCCAGCAGGGCCAACAGCAGGGCGCCCGGCCCCAGGATCGGGGTTTCGATCAGGGCGGCAAAGCGGTCGGTGGAGCGGATGCCTGTCACGGGCGCGGGCGAGGGGCCGCGGGCCACGAGGGTGGTCTGACCGCTCGCCAACAGCTCGAAGCGGAAGCTGGCGGCGGAGAGGTCGGGTGGGTTCTGCAGCAGGTCTTGGGGATAGCTGCGCAGTTCGTCGCTCAAGTCGACGGTGGGCGCGGTGGAGGCAAGCAGCCTGGCCCCATCGCCGGCCGCCACCACAATTTCTTTCCAGCCCAGGCGGTCGGCAAAGTTGGCGTCGTGATAGTCCATCTGCCAGCTTGCGGCCTCCGACGGGAGGGGGGCGACGAAGGTGGCGGTGAGACGCAGGGTGGATAACCCGCCCTGACCGGGCGGAAACTCCAGGTTTTGGGCCTGAACCAGCAGGGGCAAAGCTCTCCCGGCGGCCGTCAAACGCAGACCCTGACGCAAGTTGGCGACTTGTTCGGCCAGATAGCGTTCGTGCTCGTTCGGGGCGATGGCTCCGTCGCTGTCGGCGTCGATGCGCCCGCGCTCCTGGAAGGCCGGGATCTCGGCCATGTCGAGGACATAGTGAATGTCCACCTGCCCGGTGTGCAGTTCCAGGCGGCTGTAGCGATTCACGGTGAAGTTGCCCAACGGGTGCGCCCAGGCAGCCAGGGGCCAGATCAGCAAGATGACGAAGATGAGGAGAGCCGCGCCCCCCAGGCGGCGTCTGCCGGCAAGACGACGGGACATGGAACACGCTCCAAGAGCAGAATTGGGTCAACTCAGACACTGCCATCTTAGCCGGCCCTGCTGCTCACTTTCCAGCCCAATCGCTGCTCAGTTGTTGTTCAGTTGTAGACCCGGACGGGAGGAACAGAATAGTACTACAACCGCACATCCCTTTGAGGTGTCATTCTGAGTGACCCATGCCTCGTGGCGGCATGCGCCCGAGCAATGACCTCCTCGTCGCGTCACCCTGAACGGGTCGATCTGGTGTTTTGTCGCTCCGATCAACCAGTGAAGAGCCTGCCCTGAGCGCAGTCGAAGGGGTCTCCGAATCGGGATGTCATAAGCAGAGGTCCAGCGCTCGAACGGTCACCCCGCTGGCTCCTTGCACTGCAAACCCCTTGCTCGCATGGCCGATACGGATCAGCGGCATCCCGCTGTATCCCGGCTGTGTCAAGCCATCCACCGTCATGGACGTCGTGATCGCAGGCAGTTCGCTGGCAGGACTGATTGTCTGCGCCCCGCCGCCGCCGATGCTGAAGGCGATGGTTCAGCCCCACTCCCCGTCACACACTCGCCCGCCATCACACCCGAAGCCCTGTCTGTATTGGCGGCCGTGATCGCCTCACGCAAGGTGACTGCTCACCTCTATGCTTCACCAGGCGGTGGGCCGTGTCATGACGCGGACGCCACGCTTTTTCCGGCTACGATGAAGACCCAATGCAAGACGCCCAGTGAATTCGTTTGCGTAAAGTATAGCACACCTTTCGGTTGTTGTGACAACGAACTTCGAAATTCGGCAGCGCTTTTGGGTTGACACCGCCTCATGGCTATGTCACAATGCGCCAGTAATACAATGTATTACGGAGCTATCCTATGACTATTTCGATGACCCGCAAGACGCGGGTGCTCAACATCTCTGTTCCGCCTGACATGTACGCCGCCATCGAAGCGGCGGCGCGCGCTGAACAGCGCACCAAGAGCGAACTGATCCGCGAGGCTTTTCGCTCCTACCAATTCACTCGTCGCTGGCGGATCTTGCGCCAGCTCGGAACCGAGACGGCTGCCCGGCTTGATATCGAGAGCGATGAGGCGTTGGAAGCATTTCTGGGATGAGAGCGCCATTACTGCGCATAGTCTTCGATACCAATGTGTATATCTCGGCAGCCCTGCACGGCCGCCAGGCGGAAACGGTGCTGCAACTCGCGGCTGCAAATCAGGTCGTGCTGCTGACATCCCCCGCCATCCTGGCTGAACTCGACCGCAAACTTACCCACAGGCTGGGTTGGTCCGCACAGCAGGCCCGGTTGTTCGTGGAGACTATCCGCGCAATCGCCGAGATCATCGAACCGCAGCAATCTTTGCATGTTGTCCCCGGCGACGAAGATGACAATCGCATCGTCGAATGCGCTGTGGCCGGCGGTGCCGCTTTGATCGTCACTCACGATCAGGATTTGTTACGCCTAGAATCCTACGAGACCATCGGCATCATCAGTCCCCGTCAGTTGACTTTCTATGGGCTGGATCAAGGACCCGATCATCAGTAGTAGCCAAAGCGCTTGCCGATCAAACCACAATGATAGGCAATAAGAAACCCCCAGCCTCGCGACCGGGGGTTTGTCATTATGGTCGGTGTTTGCTGCGCCGCCTACCTGCCCATCAACACCAGCGCATTCAGCGCTCCATCCGGGCGCAGATCGCCGAACCCACCAGCTTGCGCGCCCACCGCTGGCGGCTCGCCCTGGAGTCGGGTGTTGGCGCTGACATAGACGGTCGTCCCACCGATCACCCACTTGCCCTGCGGGAAATCGGGCGCTCCCGCATCGGGACGCTCCGTCACTTCACCGCGGAAAGGCAGGCGCGGGGGCGGCGTCACACGCGCCATTTTGGCCTGGATGGTCTGGTCGTCCAGCTTGTCGCCGGCGCCCTTCACCCAGGCGCCCACCTGCACCGTGGCCGGGTCCACATTGATGCGTGTGTCGCGGCTGACGATGACAGTCCACGAACGGGCGGGCTCATCCTGGCGCGCGGGCAGCGTGATCACCCAGGCCCATTCGCTCGGCTCGGCCTGCGGGGTGGGCAGGATTTCGGTGACGAAACCCATGAACGGCGCTTCTTCGTGCTCATCATCCAGCTTGACGATCATCTGGGCGAGCACCGAGCCATCCGCCATCTCCATGCCCTTGACGCCTACACGGTCGCCCACGGACGGGTTGCCGATGATGCGGGTCTGTTCGTCGATCAGGACAGTCTTCTCATGTTCATTCACCAACACTTTCCAGCTTTCCTCGGCGATGGCGGTGACGACGCCGCGGAATACAACCAGATGGCCGGGCGCTTCGTCGCGAACCTGGATGTGTTTCGCCAACAGCCCGCTTTCGGTGCGTTGCACATGGGCCGTGGCAAAATCATCGATGTCGGGATGGTCGCCTTCGATGCGGGTCTCGGCATCGATCAGGACTTCCTGTCCATCGATGACCCACTTGTTCGCGGCCATCGACTCGATCTTGCCGCGGATCACGTGCAGCGGCGGCGCCGGAGGGTCTAGGACGCGGATGCGCTTGGCCAGCAGACCGGCATTGGTGCGCTCGACGCGCGCCACGGCCATGTCACCCACATCGGGGTGGTCGCCTTCGATCACGGTGTTGGCGTCGATCAGAACGACCTGACCGGCGATCGTCCAACGATCGGCGGCGATGGCGTCGATGCGGCCCTGCACGGCTTGCGGCGGCGGCGGCGGCGGGGCGTCGTGGACCTCGATGTGTTTGGCCAGCAGCCCGGCATCCGTGCGCACCGCCACAGCCGCGGCGAGATCACCCACATCAGGATGATCGCCCTCGATCACCGTCTCACTATTGATGAGGAGTTCGCGACCATCGATGGTCCATTTGTCCGTAGCGATAGCTTCGATGCGGCCACGCACGACCACGGGCGGAGGAGGCGGTGGGTCGTGAACCTGGATGCGCTTGGCCAGCAAGCCGGCTGCGGTGCGCTCGACGCGCGCCATCGCCATATCGCCCACATCTGGGTGATCACCCTCGATGACGGTGTCGCTATCGATCAGCACAACTTGGCCGCCAATCGTCCACTGCCCCGCCGCGAGGGCGTCGATCCGGCCCTGCACCATGAATTGCGGGCGCTCGATCTTGGCAATGAGTTGGGCCACGAGCTGATCCTGGCGGCGATTGGCGACGACGTGAACCCGGTCGCCCTGGTTGATGGCCTGGGCGTTAGGTACGAATTGAGTGTTAGGGGCGACGACGACGGTGCGGCCTTCGATCTGCCAGGGGCCGACGATGGTGGCGGGCTTCTGCTGCACCACGCCATCGAACACGACAGAGGCATCGGGAGAGCCAGGCGCGGCCAGGGCGATGGCCGTGGGCAGCGCCAGGGCGAGGAGGACGATCAAGAAGAGGAACCTGAAACGGCGAGAGAGAAAAGTATCGATCATAGAGAACCTCCGAGTGGTGAACAAACAAGGGTTGTCGTTTATTGGGACGCTACCACTCTTGAAACGATATGCGGCTTGACCTGTCATGAACAAACCTTCATGTATGCGACACTTTTGATCGTAGCAACGATCCACCCCTGGCACAATAGCCAATTGCTTACAACTCGCTGACAGTTCTGTTAGGAAAAGGGCCTTTGCCTTGTAGCCATGTGCTCGCCCATGCTACAATCCAGCCAACGTTCCCTTTTTCGTGTTGGTAGACAAAGGAGTCCCCCAATGAAACGCAGCGCCCGCCTGATGACGCTTCTCGTCGTCATCGCCATCCTGATTTCCGCCGTGGTCCCCGCGGCGTTGGCAGCGACTTCTCCCACCGCCGGTTCTGGCTTCCTCGTTCGGCTCACCAGACCGGCGGTTTCGTTTTTCCGCTCCCTCGCGCCCGCCTCTGGCAACTGGTGCATCGCCGGCAGCTTCCAGGGCTGGAACAATAGCTCGCACGCCCTGGCCGATGACGGGGCCAACGGCGACGCTATCCCCGGCGACGGCGTCTTCAGCCTGAGCGCCGCCATCGCCGAACCCGGTCGTTATGAATTCAAGGCGGTCGAATGCGGCAACTGGAGCCGGGTCTATCCCGCGGCCAACGCCTGGTTCGAGACGTCCGCCGCCAACCAACAGGTCGTCTTCAGTTTCGACGTCAACACTTACGCCACCGCCGCCGCGCTGCCGCTGAGCGACTGGTTGCCCGCCAGCAACATCGTTCAAATTCGCGGCGATACCGCTCCGGCCGCCATCACCGCTGTGGGCGACTGGCAGGCCACATCCTGGACGAACAACGACCCCGCCACCGCCCTCACCAACCTCGGCCGCGGGCGCTTCTTCGGCGCCTTCGTCATCCCCGCCGCCGGGAATTACAATGGCAAGGCCGTCAAGACCGGTAGTTGGGACGGCTTCGGCGCGGATGGGCGCAGCGCCGACGCCAAGAACATCGCCTTCGTCACCACCACCGCCAACCAGACCGTCTACTTCCTGCTCGACCTCTTCTACAACCAGGTCAGCGTGCGGGTGGCGAAGGCGCCAGCTGCCGGGAATTGGTGCGCAGCCGGGAGTTTCCAGGGCTGGAACAACAGCAGCCATGCTTTGACCGATGACGGCAGTAATGGCGACCTCATCGCCGGCGACGGTGTTTTCGCGCGCGATATCGTCGTTGCCGACGCCGGTCGCTATGAGTTCAAGGCGGTCGAGTGCGGCAATTGGAGCAAAACCTATCCCTCGAACAACGCCTGGTTCCACACCGCCGCCGCCAATCAAACTGTCAAAATCTCCTTCGACACGAACACCTACGGCGTGGGAGCCGCCGGCGTTACGCAAGCCTTCCTCGTCCCCAACACCAACATCGTCAACGTTGGGGGCGACAGCAGCCTGGATAGCTTCACCATCGTTGGCGACTTCCAGGGCTGGAACAACGCCGATCCCAACACGCTGATGACGCCGTTGGGCATGGGCCGCTTCGTCGGGCATGCCAGCATCGCCGCGCCCGGCAACCACATCGGCAAAGTCACGCGCACCGGTTCGTGGGATGCCTTCAGCCGCGACGGGCGCAACGCCGACGCCCCCAATCTTGAGATCACCACCACCGCCCCCAACCAGGACGTCTACTTCTTCCTGGATACTGCCCGCGGTCAGGTGGAGTACTTCGTCCCCGGCGCCGGCCCCACCCCGACCCCCACGCCCACCCCGCCGCCGCCTGCCGAACCGGTCTACGCCGTCATCCACTACAACCGCCCGGCCGCAGACTACGGAACCCCCAGCTCGGACTTCAACACCTACTGGGGCCTGCACCTGTGGGGCGATGGCCTGGCCGATGGCGAAGGCACACAATGGACCAGCCCCAGGCCCTTCGCCGGGGTCGATGACGGCCCCGAGGGCTTTGGCGCTTATGTCGCCATCAAGCTCAAAGACCCGTCCAAGCCAGTCAACTACATCATCCACAAGGGCAGCGACAAAGACACGTCCAACGACCGCAGCTTCAACCCCAGCGCCCTGCCCACACTCTGGCTGAAACAGGGCGACGCCGCCAACTACGGTTCGCGCGCGGCTGTGGCCGGCAAAACCGTCGTCCACTACCGCCGGCCGGGCGGAGATTACGACGGTTGGGGCCTGCACCTGTGGGGCGACGGCCTGGCGCCGGGGCAAGCGACCGACTGGGCCAATCCCAAGCTGCCCGATGGCACGGATGATTACGGCGCCTATTTCACGATCAACCTCTCCGACGCCTCCAAGCCGGTCAACCTCATCGTCCACAAAGGCGACGCGAAGGACCCTGACGCCGACCGCAGCTACACACCTGCCCAAAACTACCAGGTCTGGCTGCAATCGGGCCAGGCGACCGTCTACAAGCAACGCGGGGCTGCCGAAGGCTATGCCCTCATCCACTACCGCCGCACTTTAGGCGACTACAATGGCTGGGGCTTGCACGTTTGGGAGGACGCCGACGAACCCGGCGTCACTTGGGCGAATCCCCTGCAACCGGCGGGTCAGGATGCCTACGGCATCTACTGGAAAGTCCGCCTCAAGCCGAACCCAACCAAAATCAGCTTCATCATTCACAAGGGCGACCAGAAAGACCCCGGCCCGGACGAATCCATGACCTTTGCCGGCGATGGCTTCGAGATCTGGAAAATCCAGGAAAGCGGCAAGAAATACCTCGACCCCGCCATCCCCACCGCTGTGCTGTCCTCCGGCGCGGTGGGCGACCTGGGCAAGCAGCAAGCCCATTGGGTCAGCCGCGACACCATCGCTTGGGCGAAAGCCGCCGCTGGGAGCAATGTCTACACCCTGCACTACGACGCCAACGCCGGTCTTTCTCTGAAGAAGGGCGGCATCGAGGGTGGCCAAACCATCACCCTGACCTACGACCCCGCCGGTCTGAGCGATGCTATCAAGGCCAAATTCCCGCATCTGGCCAGCCTCGGCGCGCTGAAGATCGCCGCTTCCGACCTGGACAAAGTCCCCGACATCCTCAAAGGCCAGTTCGCCATCCAGTCGAAGGACGCCGGTGGGGCCTTGCTGGATGCCACCGGCCTGCAAATCCCCGGCGTGCTCGATGATCTCTTCACCTACGGCGGGGCATTGGGCGTCGCTTGGGAAGGCGATACACCCGTGGTCCGAGTGTGGGCGCCGACGGCGCAGTCGGTCAGGCTCCTACTTTTCCCGAACGCCTACCCCGAAACCGAAGGCATCGCCTATCCCCTGTACTTCACGCCCGATTCCGGCGTGTGGACGGTCAAAGGTGAGCCGTCGTGGAAAGGTCAATATTATCTGTACGAGGTCAAAGTATTCGCCCCCAGCACCGGCAAGATCGAGACCAATCTCGTCACCGACCCCTACTCGCTCAGCCTGGCGCTGAACAGCAAGCGCACGCAGATCATCAACCTGGCCGATCCGGCTCTGACCCCGGATGCCTGGTCGAGCCTGTCCAAGCCGCCGCTGGCTGCGCCCGAAGACATCAGCATTTACGAGTTGCACGTCCGCGACTTCAGCGTTAACGATCCGTCGGTCCCCGCCGACTTGAAAGGCACGTACAAAGCCTTCACCTTGCCCAACAGCAACGGCGTCAAGCACCTGAAGGCGCTGCAAGCAGCCGGGCTAACGCACCTGCACCTGCTGCCGGTCTTCGACATCGCCACCATCGACGAAAACAAGGCCAACTGGCAGCAGCCTGATCCCGCCGTCCTCGCCACTTATCCACCCGATTCAGAAGAACAGCAGAAGGCCGTCGTCGCCACCGAAAACCTGGACGGCTTCAACTGGGGCTACGACCCCTTCCACTACACTGTACCCGAAGGCTCGTACAGCACCAATCCTGATGGCCCCACCCGCATCGTCGAGTTCCGCGACATGGTGGGGGCGATCAACCGCATGGGCCTACGCGTGGTCATGGATGTGGTCTACAACCACACCAACGCCGCCGGCCAAGCCCCCAACTCGGTGCTCGACCGCATCGTGCCCGGCTATTACCACCGTCTGAACGCCAACGGCCAGGTGGAAAGCAGCACCTGCTGCGCCAACACCGCCAGCGAGCACGCCATGTTCGAGAAGCTCATGATCGACTCGCTGGTGACATGGGCAAAATACTACAAGATCGACGCCTTCCGCTTCGATCTGATGGGCCACCACATGGTCAGCAACATGCAACATGTGCGCCAGGCCCTGGACGCCCTCACCCTGGCGGACGACGGCGTGGATGGCAAATCGATCTACCTCTACGGTGAAGGCTGGAACTTCGGTGAGGTGGCGGACAACGCCCGCGGCGCCAACGCCACCCAACTCAACCTGGCTGGCGCCGGCATCGGCACCTTCAACGACCGCTCACGCGACGCGGCTCGCGGCCCCCGGCCCTTCGATAGCGGCGAGGGCCTCAAGAAACAAGGTTTCGCCAGCGGCCTCTACTATGACCCCAACGCCAGCAACCAGGGCACAGCCGCCGAACAAAAAGAGCGCCTGCTCTTGCTCAGCGACCAGATCCGGGTTGGGATGACGGGTAATCTCTCCGATTACACCTTCCAAGATCGCACCGGCGCCCTGGTCAAAGGCTCGCAGGTCGACTACAACGGCAGCCCCACCGGCTACACCAAAGACCCGCAGGAAGCGATCAACTACGTCGAAAAGCACGACAACCAGACGCTGTTCGACATCTACACCTACGGCATCCCGGCGGCCCGCACCATGGCCGACCGCGTGCGGGCGCAGAACGTTGGTCTCGCCACTGTCTTCCTGGGCGAGGGCGTGCCCTTCGTCCAGGCCGGCGCCGACCTCCTGCGCTCCAAATCCTTCGACCGCGATAGCTACAACTCCGGCGACTGGTTCAACAAAATCGACTGGACCTATCAGGCCAACAACTTCGGCGTCGGTCTGCCTGTCGCTGGCAAGAACGCCGAAAACTGGCCGATCATGCAACCACTGCTGGCCAACCCCGCGCTCAAGCCCGGCCCCAGCGACATCGCCCTCAGCCGCGACCTCTTCCAGGAACTGCTGAAAATTCGCACCAGCTCGCCGCTCTTCCGGCTGCGCACGGCCCAGGATGTGCAATCCCGCCTCACCTTCCTCAACACCGGCCTCGACCAACTCCCCGGCCTCATCGTCATGGCCCTCTCTGACCGCGTGAATCCCGACCTCGACCCGAACCATGACACGGTCGTCGTCCTGCTCAACGCCAACGACGAAAGCCAGACCTTCACCTCGCCCTTCGCCGGAATGGACTTGCAGTTGCATCCAGTGCAGCAGCACTCGGTCGATGCCGTGGTGAAGACGGCCGCCTTCGACGCGAACACCGGCGTCTTCACCCTGCCGGCCCGCACTGCCGCCGTCTTCGTCGAGCCGGAACCGACGCCTATCACCGTGACGCTGCCCTTGCTGGCCGACACCTGGGTGAACGGCGGCCAGAAGACCACCAACTTCAACGACTACGCCGCCCTCATTGCCCGCACCACCGGCCTGGACAACGTGCTACTCGTCTTCGACCGCAGCCCGCTGCCCATCGGCGCCGAGATCGTCAGCGCCAGCCTGGACGTGTTGACCACGCTGGAATCGGGCACCAAAGGCAAGGCGTTGGCCGTCCTCAACAACGTCGCCCCCTTCGACCCAACCAAAGTCACCTACGCCACTGCTCCCGGCGTCTTCAACCCCGGCCCCGCCGCTTCCGTCCGCTTGGGCGCCATCACCATCGACGCCAAAGGCCAGGTGGCGACGTGCGACCGCATGGATCAACAAGAGCATCTGGGCGGCAAATGCTATCTGGCCATCACCGCCGCTGGGCCGCTGGGCCGTGTGGCCATGCAAAGCCTGGAAAGTTGGCCGCGCGGCCAACAACCGCGGCTGACGGTGAGCTACATGGAGGGCACCGGTGTCAGCGCCGGGGATGCGGCCCTCGCCCGTCCGGCGGTGCAATCGCCCATCCAGGACGAAGTCATGTATTTCGTCATGACCGACCGCTTCTACAACGGCGACCCTGGCAATGATCGTGGGGGCGACAGCGGAGATGCGGACGCCGACGTCATCCGCCACGGCTACCGCGTCGCCGACAAAGCCTTCTACCACGGCGGCGACCTGGCAGGGCTGGCGAGCAAATTGGATTACCTGAAGAGCCTGGGGATCACATCCATCTGGATCACCCCGCCCTTCACCAATCGCCCCACCCAGCAGGATGGCTCCACCGATCTGGGCGTCGGCGCCGGTTATCACGGCTACTGGATTCGCGACTGGCTCAACACCGACCCGCACCTGGGCACGAATCAGCAGATCAAAGCCTTGATCGACTCGGCCCACGGCAAAGGGATCAAGGTCTTTTTCGACATCGTCGCCAACCACTCCGCCGACTACATCCTCTACGAGAACAGCAACTACAGCTATCGCAGCAAGGCTGACTATCCCTACAAGGACGCCAACGGCCAGGTCTTCGATGACAGCGATTACGCCGGTGGAACCACCTTCCCGCCCCTCGACCCGGCCATTAGCTTCCCCTACAAGCCCTTCTTCCCCAGCCCCACCGACGCCACGGCCAAGAACCCGCCCTGGCTGAACAACCCCATCTACTATCACAACCGCGGCAACTCCACCTTCCGCGGCGAAAACTCGCTCTACGGCGACTTCTTCGGCCTCGATGACCTCTTCACCGAGCAGCCCACGGTCGTCGCCGGCTTTGAAGACATCTTCAAGTACTGGATTCGCGAGTACAACATCGATGGCTACCGCATCGACACGGTGAAGCACGTCAACATGGAATTCTGGCAGCAGTTGGCGCCGAACGTCATGAACTACGCCCAATCCCTGGGCAAGACGAACTTCACCATGTTCGGCGAGGTCTTCGACAGCAACCCCTCCTTCATGAGTCAGTACACCACTGCCGGTCGCCTGCCGACCGTGGTCGACTTCGGTTTACAGAGCCAGGCCACGAACTTCGCCGCCAATTCGGATGCCACCGACAAGCTCCGCGACTACTTCTTCCAGGACGACTACTTCACCGACGCCGACAGCAACGCCTACAGTCTGGGCAACTTCATCAGCAACCACGACATTGGCCGCCTGGGGCGCAGCGTGCGCTCGGCCAACGCCGGCGCCAGCGACGCCGAGGACGTGGCCCGCGTCAACCTGGGCTACGCCCTCATCTACTTCGCCCGCGGCTTCCCCATCGTCTACTACGGCGACGAACAAGGCTTCATCAGCGGCGGCGGCGACAAACTGGCGCGCGAGGATATGATGGCCAGCCGGGTGCCAGAGTACAACGCCTACGACCTGATCGGCACCGACGCCACCACCGCCGTCGATAACTTCGACCAGAACCACCCGATCTACAAGACCTTAGCCACCTACGCTGACCTGTTGAAGCAGCACAAGGCCCTGCGTCGGGGCGCCCAGATCCATCGCACCAGCGAAGCCGGCGCCGGCATCTACGCCTTCTCGCGCATCGACCGCGACGAGCGCGTCGAGTACATCGTCGCCCTCAACAACGCCGAAACGCCCAAATCCGCCACCTTCGCCACCTTCAGCCCTGGCGTCGCCTTTGACCAGATCTTCCCCGTCACGGTCAACCCCGTTCGGATCACAACCGGCGCCGATGGCCAGATCACGGTTCAGGCTCCTGCCCTGGGCGTCGCCATCTTCCGCGCGGCCAAACCCATGCCCGCCAGTGCCGTTGCCCCCACCATCGCCTTGATGCAGCCAGGCAGCCAGGGCAAGGTCAATGGCCGCCCCGACATCGTCGCCCAGGTTCCCGTCAACCAGATGGCCGAGGTCAGCTTTGCCGTCAAGGTCGGGGATGCGACCACTTTCACGCCCCTGGGGACGGACACGAACCCGCCCTACCGCGTCTTCTATGACGTGAGCGGACTGCCTGTGGGCACACAACTGGTCTTCAAGGCCATCGTCGATGACCTCAACGGTCATTTGAACATGGCCCTGACCTCGGCGACGGTGGTCGAGCCGCCGAAGCCGCCCGTGCAGGCAGGCTACGCCATCATCCACTACCACCGACCTGCCGGCGATTACGCTGGCTGGGGTCTGCACCTGTGGGGCGAGGGCGTGGACGAATCCGAGTTGCCGGAGTGGAGTAATCCCAAGCAGTGGAATGGCGAGGACAGCTACGGCGTATTCGCCTTCATCAAGATCAAGGACCCCTCGAAGCCAGTGAGTTACATCATCCATAAAGGTGACGAGAAGGATACGCCAAACGACCGCAGCTTCACCCCCGCCGACCAGCCAGAATTCTGGGCCATCCAGGACAAGGCGGACAATTTCGCCAGCGCGCCGGCCGCCCTGGGCTATGTGGTCATCCACTACAAACGGCCCGCGGGCGATTACGACGGCTGGGGCCTGCACCTGTGGGGCGACGCCATCGATCCGTCCGAAGCCACGCAGTGGGGTGCGCCCAAGTTGCCCACTGGAACCGACGATTATGGCGCTTTCTTCCAGGTCAAGCTCGTCGACCCCAGCAAGGCGGTGAATTTCATCATCCACAAAGGCGACGACAAGGATACGTCCAACGACCGCATCTTCACGCCCAACCAGACCGGCGCTTTCGTCTGGCTGAAACAAGGCGACGCCGCCATCTACCGACAGCGCGGCGCGGCGGAAGGTTACGCCCTGCTGCATTATCGCCGGACGAATGCCGACTACGGCGATTACGCCAGCGCCAATGCCGGCGACTTCTGGGGCCTGCACCTGTGGGGCGACACCAGCGAGTCGGTGGAGTGGACGCGACCGCTCAAACCTGTCGGCCAGGATCGCTTCGGCGTCGTCTTCAAGATCGGTTTGAAGGCCGACCCCGCCGAGATCGGCTACATCCTCCATCGCGGCGACACGAAGGACCCCGGCCCCGACCAGTCCCTGAACTTCGCCCGCTCTGGCTTCGAAGTCTGGCAATTGCAGGGCGCTGACCCGAACAAGCCATACCTGCTGCCGCGTTAGTCAAGTCAATCAGGTGCGTCGCACTTGCAAAGTGCGACGCACCTGCCCATCAAATGCGTCGCACATCGATTCACCGCAGTTTTTGACAGTCACTCTCTGCGCCTACTACAATGCACACGGTTGCAGGATCGCCTTTCGGCGAACCGGCATCGTTCTTTTTTCTTTCATTCCCCCCCAAATATCCTCTCTGATCCAAATCTTTCTTTCCGAGGTCTCGACCCATGACCCATGTCATCGTAGACACCTGCATCCGCGATGGCGCCTGCGCCGAAGTGTGCCCCGTCGAGTGCATCGTCCCCGGCTTTCCCGAAGACAATTGGCCCTGGTACTATATCGATCCCGACACCTGCATCGATTGTGATGCTTGCACTGTCGAATGCCCGGTGGAAGCCATCTTCACGGAGGGGGATGTCCCCGCCGAATTCAAAAAATCCATCGATTTCAACGCCCAGTTCTTCAAAGCGGGGCCGGGTTACAACTCGGCGCCCTAAGCCACACTTTTCACCTCTTGCCGGGAGACCCTTGCCTTTGGGCGAGGGTCTTTGTTTCTCCCTCACTCTATCCCCTTACCAATTCGGAAGGCACGAACATGGCTGATCCCAGCACTGAACCTACTATCGAGAGCATCCTTGTCGTCATGGCCCACCCCGACGACGCCGAATTCTGCTGTGGCGGCGTCGCCAAACAGTATACTGACAAGGGCGTTGCTGTCACTTACGTCGTGCTGACCGGCGGCGACAAGGGCAATCACGACCTCGGCGTGACCGTGTCACAGGTCGTCGAGAAAAGGATGGAGGAGCAGCGTCGCGCCGCCGCAGTGCTAGGAGTCAAAGAGGTGATCTTTTTGGGCGAAGAGGATGGATTCCTGCAGCCCACGCGCGAGCTGCGCAAGCGCCTGGTGCGGATCATCCGCCAACTACGCCCGGACGTCATCATCTGCCAGAACCCTGGGGCTTACTTCTTCGGCAACAACTATATCAACCACCCCGATCATCGCAACGCCGGTGTGGCTACCATCGAAGCCATTTTCCCTGCCGCCGGCAATCCCATGTTCTTCCCCGATCTGCTGGCCGAGGGCCTGACCCCCCACAACATCCATGAGTTGTGGATCTGCATGGTCGATGACCCGAACTTCAAGAGTGACATCACCCCCGAAATCGATGCCAAAATCCTGGCCCTGCGCCAGCATGTCAGCCAATTCGATGATCTGGATGAGATGGAGAAATGGGTGCGCGAGCGCTGGGTCGAGCAAGGGCCAGACGACGAATTGCGCTATTATGAAGGTTTTCAGCGGATGTCGTTTTGATAGTGGCTACGACTGCGCCACGACAAACGCAATCGCCTGCGCCTCTGTGTGCGACAGGCTGATAGCCCACTCTGTCAGGCCGAGGGTGGCGGCGCGGGCGGCGGCGGCGCCGTAGAGATGGAGGACAGGGGCGCCTTCCGCGTCCGCCAGCACTTCGATCTCCCGCCAGCCGATTTCGCCGATGCCGCTGCCCAGAGCTTTGGCTACGGCTTCCTTTGCGGCCCAACGCGCGGCCAGCGAAGCCACGCGCCCGCCATAACGCGCGATCTCCGCCTCTGTGAAGACGCGCTCCAGGAAGCGCTGGCCGTGGTGGTCCAGAACAGCCTGAATACGAGAGATTTCGACGAGATCGACGCCGGCGCGCATGGCTTAGATTTCTGGGCCTGCTACGGCCAGAACATAGCAATCGGGGTGCAGATAAGTCTGGGCGACGCGCAGAATGTCGTCTTTGGTCACGGCCTGTATCTTCTCCGCATAGCTCGATAGATGGTCCAGCCCCAAATCATACCAGGTCATGTCCAACAGGTAGCCGGCAAGACCGCCGTTGGTTTCCAGACGCAGAGGCAGTGAACCCGTGAGATTGGCCTGCACATCGGCCAGCTCGTCATCGCTCACCGGCTCCTGGACGATGCGCGCGACTTCGTCGCCGATGGTCTTGACAGTCTGGGCAACGTTGGCCGGGTTGACGCCGGCGCTGGCGTACCATGTGCCCGCCACGCTGTTGCTCTCCAGAATGCTGGCAGCATAGTAGGCCATGCCTTGTCGCTCGCGAATGCTGTGGCCCAGCCGCCCCCCCATGCCGAACTGGCCCAAGATGCTGTTGGCGAGGAGGGCGGAGAAGAAATCGTCGTGGCGGCGAGGGAGGCCGTGCCAGCCCAGCAGGATGTCGCTCTGGCTCTTGCCGGGCATCGTCATCATGCGGCTGCTGGGCGCGGCCAACGGCGGGATGGGGGCGGTCGCCGGGATCGGCTGAAGATCGGGCTGCTGCCATGCGCCCAGGGTGCGCTCCAGGGCAGCCAGCACAGCAGCGGCGTGGACAGCGCCCACGACCACGATGATGCCGTCGTCCGGGCCGATGTAGCGGCGATAGAAGGCCGACACATCCTGACGTTGCATGCTGGCGACCGTTTCCTCGTAGCCGGAGATGGGGCGGCCATAGGGGTGGCCGGGGGGGAAGAGGCGTTCGCGAAAACTGAGGGCAGCCGAGGCGCGGGGGCTGTGCTTGCGTTCTTGGATGCCAGTGAGGATTTGGGCTCGTATCTGCTCGATCTGGCCGGGATCGAAAGCCGGCTCGGCCAGGCTCTCGGCCAGACAACCGAGAATAAGATCGAGGTCAGCGGGCAGGCATTTGGCGTCGAAGGAAATGACGTGCCGTCCGCTGCCGAAGCCAAAAGAAGCGCCTACCGCTTCGACTGTTTCGTTGAGGGCGTCGAAGCTGCGCTGTTGCGTACCTCGGCGTAGCATGGCCGCCGTCAGATTCGCCAGTCCCGCTTGCGCAGCCGTCTCGCAGACAGCGCCGCCGCCCAGATAGGCGTCGAGGACGACGGTCTCGCTGCTGAAGTTTTCATGGACGAAGACGCGCAGGCCATTGGCCAGGGCGGATGTGACGATGTTGTGGGGACCGGGAAGGCTGGCGGAGAAAGTCATGCTGCGCTACCCTCCGGCGTGTACCATCCCACCACCCGGTTCTTGGCGGTCAGATAGGCGCGGGCCACGCGCTGCACATCTTCGCTGGTGACGGCGGCGAGGTGTTCGAGGAATCCGGCCAGCCAGGTGGTAGAGGTCACGATCTCGCTGAAACCCAGCCACATGGCCTGATTTGTCACGCTCTCGCTGCCATAGACGAATTGCGCCGTAGCGCCTTTGATGGCCTTGTGCAGCTCGTCTTCGGCGACCGGAGTTTCTTGCAGTCGCTGCAATTCGGCAAAGACGGCTGCCTCCACCTCCGGCGGCGTGCGTTGGGGATGGGCCGTGGCTGAGATGGTAAGCAGGTAAGGGTCGATGGTGGCGCTGAGCGAGCTGCCGGCAGACACGGCCAGGCCGGTGTTGACCAGCGCCCGATAGAGGCGGGCCGACCGTCCCAATCCGGCGCCGCCAAAAGGAGGCATTCCTTTCGCCCCGCTCAGCACGGCATCGAGAACGACGAGGGGGAAGAAATCAGGATGGCCAGCGCCAGGGACAAGGTAGCTCAGGCTGAGATAGGAGGCGCCGCTGGGGCCGCTGATGTGCAGGCGTCTTTCGCCGCGCGCGGGGGGTTCGGCTGGGTGAGCAGGCGTGGACGTCCGACCGGCCGGGATCGAGCCAAAGCGCTCGGCGATGCGCTCGATCAGGGCTGGTGTGTCGAAATCGCCGACGGCGACGACGATGGCGTTGTCGGGGGCGTAGAAGGAGCGATAGTGCTGGTAGAGGTCGTCGCGCCTGATGCTGCGCAGGTCTTCTTTCCAGCCGATGACCATGTGACGGTACGGGTGGGCGACGAAGCTGTGGGCTTGCACCTGTTCGTGGAGTTGGTAGGTCGGGCGGTTCTCGTTGCCCTCGCGCTCAGCGATGATGACGGTGCGTTCGCTCTCGACCTCGGCGGGATCGAAGAGGGAGTTGATCATGCGATCGGCTTCGATGCGCAGGGCCAGGTCGATGCGATCGCTGGGCATGGTCTCATAGTAAGTCGTCCAATCGAGCCAGGTCATGCCGTTGAAGTAGCCGCCCTCACGCTGCACCATGCGGTCGAAAGCGCCGCGCGGGTGGGTGGGGGTGCCTTTGAAGAGCATGTGCTCGACCCAGTGGGAAAGCCCGGTGAGGCCAGGGCGCTCGTTGCGGCTGCCCACGCGGTACCACACCCAGAAACTGACCACAGGCGCGCTGTGCACCTCGCGCGTGAGCACGCACAGGCCGTTGTCCAATATCGCCCGCCGCACATCATCGGTGATCATGTTTTCGCTCTCACCCGTTATTGTCCACGCGCGCTTTGCGCCCCACACCTTCGTAGCGGAAGCCAATGGCTGTCATTTCAGCGGGGTCCCAGATGTTGCGCCCGTCGATGAGCACATCCCCGCGCATGTTTGCTTTGACGCGTTTCATGTCCAATTGGCGAAATTCGTTCCATTCGGTGACGAGCAGCAGGGCGTCGGCATCGGCGGCGGCTTCGTAGGCGTTGGCGGCCAGGCGTATAGTGGGCAGGACGCGCCCGCCCACTTCCATAGCTACCGGGTCGTAAGCCTGGATAGTGGCGCCTTCGCGCATGATCTGGCGGGCGATGTCGACTGAGGGCGCTTCGCGCATGTCGTCGGTGTTGGGCTTGAAGGAAAGGCCCAACAGACCGATACGCCGGTCGCTCAGCCCACCGAGCAGCCCGCGCAGCTTGACCACGGCCTGGTGGCGTTGGTGCTGGTTGATGTCCAGCACCGCGCGTAGAAGCTGCGGATGAGCGCCGTGGACCAAAGCCATGTGTTCGAGGGCGCGCACGTCTTTGGGGAAGCAGCTGCCCCCGTATCCAAGGCCCGCATCCAGAAAATGCGGCCCGATGCGCTTGTCGTAGCCCATGCCGATGGCGACTTCCTTCACATCCGCGCCCAAGCGCTCGCAGATCGTCGCGATCTCGTTGATGAAGCTGATGCGCGTGGCCAGAAAGGCGTTCGAGGCATACTTGATCATCTCGGCGGTGCGCAGATCGGTGATCTGGATTGTCGCCCGCAACGGCGCATGCAATTGCGCCACGGCTTCGGCGGCTTCGCGGTGCAACGAGCCTAAAACGACGCGGTCGGGATTCATGAAATCGTGGATAGCCGAACCCTCGCGCAGGAACTCCGGATTCGAGACGACCCAGAAGGGAATGGGATCGCGTTGGCGTTTGCGAATGATGTCAGCCACCCAGTCGCCTGTGCCGACCGGCACGGTCGATTTGTTGATGATGATCAGAGGGTGATCCATCGCATCAGCAATGGATTCGGCGGCCATGCGTACGTATTGCAGATCGGCCTCGCCACCCACGCCTGATGGCGTTCCGACGGCGACGAAGACGAACTCGGCCGCATGCAGCCCTTCCTGGTAACTCGTGGTGAATTGCAAGCGTCCGGAGCGGACGTTGCGCACGATGAGTTCTGCCAGCCCTGGCTCGTAGATGGGCACTTCACCTTCCTGCAAGGCCGCGATCTTGCGCTCATCGATGTCAAGGACGAAGACGTTGTTGCCTAAATCGGCAAAACAGGCGCCGGTGACCAAACCAACGTAGCCGGCGCCCAGGGTGCAAATGTTTTTCACCAGTTCCTCCTATGTTTGTATTTCACTCGCGGCTGCCTGACTTGCCGCCTCGAAATCCGACCACTTCAGCCGTTGCTTGTTGAAGTAGTAGAGGCCCAAGAGGGTGATCGGAATCCACAGCGCGGCGTGCAGGACGAGGGTGTAAGCGGCGGCGATTTCGCCCTTGACGCCGCCCACTACTTCCAAGATTTTGATGCCGGGCGCATCGAAGGTGCCGATGTAGCCAGGAGCTGCAGGCAAAGTCGTGAAGAGATTGACGATGCCGTTCATCAACATCAGGATCAGGAACGAGACCCGAAAATCGAAAGCGTGCATCACGAACCAATACTTCATCGTCTCGGCCAGCCAAATGACCACCGAGGTGACGAAGATCATCAGCACATCGCGTCCGCTGGTGAGCGAGGAAAGGCCGAGCATGAAACGGTCGTACAAACCGCCCAATTTGTCCTGATAGCGATGGGGTACAAAATGGGCAATGATCCAATCATACGGCCGGCGGGCGAGACGCGGGCGGGCGGCAACGAAGATGAAAACCACCAGCGCTGCCCCGAACAACAGGCTGAACCCCATCACCCACATGCGATAGACGGAGGGGATATTGGGGGCAAAGGGCAGGGCTACGAACACGAACAGCAACATCACCAGGCCATCGAACAGGCGCTCGATCAGCACCGTTGCCAGGCTGCCACTCATAGCGATCCCCTCCGTCCGTTTGAGGACGAACGAGCGGATGACCTCACCAGCGCGGGCGGGATAGACATTGTTGCCGGCGTAGCCGATGCACACCACCGGAAACAGGCGCGCCAGCGGCACTGCTTTGAACGGACGCAACATGTAGTGCCAGCGCCAGGTGCGCGCCCACACGCCGAAGAAATAGATGACCACGCCCGGCAAAATCCACCAATACTTCGCCGTGCGCAAATGGCCCCAAACCTCAGGCAAACGCATCTGATAAAGAGCGTACCACAACAGCACGGCGCTGATGATCAAGCCAACCCAGCTCAAGAGCCGTTTCAAACTATGCTGCCTCGCGTTGAACCATAGAAATAGAAGGATACATATTGCCGCCCTCATTCTAGCACAGCCTATGGCCTGGCTGACAACTTTGACACACCATTACCTGCCCGCTATAATGCACCGTGCAAGTGGGCCCATTCGTCTAGCGGCCCAGGATGCAGCCCTCTCAAGGCTGAGACACGGGTTCGAACCCCGTATGGGCCACTTTTCTACACCCCAACCGAGCATCCCGGTTGGGGTCTTTTTTGCAACTCTTTGATTGTGTTAGAATAGCGCCCACATTCGGCGGCATCGCCAATTCGTCTTCATTCATTACCACCCTAAAAGATTCCACCCCAAGAGGAGTAGCCATGGGCGCTAATAGTCTCACTGTAACCGATAATCGCACTGGCCAGACCTACGAACTCCCCATCACCGATGGCACCATCAATGCCATGGAACTACGGCAGATCAAAACCGACGCCGCTGACTTTGGCCTGATGAGCTACGACCCCTCGTATCTGAACACTGCCTCATGTCGCAGCACCATCACCTACATCGATGGCAATAAAGGCATCCTGCGCTATCGCGGATATCCCATCGAGCAATTGGCGGAACAATCCACCTTCCTCGAAGTCGCCTACCTCACCCTTTATGGCGAGCTTCCCACCTCGCAGCAACTCGAGCAGTGGGTATACGACATCACCCACCACACCCTGATCCACGAAAGCCTGCGCGTCTTCCTGGATGGCTTCCGCTACGACGCTCACCCGATGGGCATCCTGATCAGCGCCGTTGCCGCCCTCTCCACCTTCTACCCTGAGGCGCGCAACGTCAACGACTGGGCATCGGTCGAGCTGCAAACCCGCCGTTTGGTGGCCAAGATGCCCACCATCGCCGCCTACGCCTATCGCCATGCCATGGGCTTGCCCTATATCTACCCCGACAACGACCTGAGCTATACCGGCAACTTCTTGAACATGATGTTCAAGATGACCGAGATGAAGTATAAGCCCAACCCCGTCCTGGAACGGGCGCTCGATATCCTCTTCATCCTCCACGCCGACCATGAACAGAACTGCTCGACCAGCACCATGCGCATGGTGGGCAGCTCGTTGCCCGACCCCTACGTCTCGGTGGCCGCCGCCGCCGCCGCCCTCTATGGCCCGCGCCACGGCGGCGCCAACGAAGCCGTGCTGCGTATGCTCACCGAAATCGGCGACGTCAAGAACGTGCCAGAATTCATCGCCAGCGTCAAACGCCAGGAACGCAAGCTCATGGGCTTCGGCCATCGCGTCTACAAAAACTTCGACCCGCGCGGCATCATCATCAAAAAAGCCGCCTACGACGTCTTCGAAGTCACAGGCCGCAACCCCCTCCTGGACATTGCCATGGAACTGGAACGCATCGCCCTCGAAGACGACTACTTCGTCACGCGCAAGCTCTATCCGAACGTAGACTTCTACAGCGGCATCATCTACCAGGCCCTCGGCCTGCCCACCACCATGTTCACCGTCATGTTCGCCATCCCGCGCACGGTGGGGTGGATGGCCCAGTGGCGGGAAATGCTCAAGGACGGCGACCAGAAGATCGCCCGCCCGCGCCAGATCTTCGATGGCGTCTTGCTGCGCGACTACATCCCCCTGCCCCAACGCTCCTGAACCAACGCCCATTCCCACCTTTCCGCCGCCCCCGGACGCAACCGGGGGCGGCGCGCGTCCGCCGATGAAACGATCACGTCGCTCGGCCTTTTTCATTGCCATCGCCCTTGTCGTCCTGATTGGCGGCGGCGTCACTCTCCTATTGGGCCTACGCCTGTGGCGCCAATTCGATCCCCCCTCGCCCCTCAAACAAGCCGTGGCCGCCACCGTGCGCGACCAACGCTTCGACCTGTGGCGCTATGAAGCAACGGCCATCACTGGCAAGCTGCGCGACCTGGTGCGACGTCCGGGCCTGCGCCTCAACCCCGACGAACAACGCCGCCTGGTTCGCGAATACCGCCTGCGCTCCGGTCAGATCAGTCGTCTGGAACAAACCATCAACCGCACCTATGCCGACCCCGCCGTGGCCGACCCCGCCGCCGCCACTGCCGATTCGCGCAAACAACTAGCCCATCTACGCACTCTCCAGACTGGCCTCCGCCCCTTGGTCGAAACCATCCTCGAAAACCAGGTGCGAACCATGCTGGCCGACATGGACCTGACCACCGCCGGCGTCGTCTTCCCACCCGTCCGTTTCGACTTCAGCGACCTTCCCAATTACCTCATCGTCTCCCCGCGCGACCGCATCGAACTAGAAACCAGCCTCCATCTCCAGCCCGATCTCGACACCCCCACCATCACCCGCATCGAAGATGACGTGGCGCGGCGCTTCGACCGCTCGACCCTCATCGAAGGACTGGGCGGCCTCGGCGTCTGGCCGACCATGGTCATGGACGAAGCCAGCCTCTCGTGGATCCTGGAAACCATCGCCCATGAATGGGTCCACAACTATCTGGCCTTCCACCCCCTGGGCTGGAACATGGCCGCCAGCCCGCAAATGCGCACCATCAACGAGACCGTGGCCACCATCGTCGGCGAAGAAGTAGGGCAAAAACTCGCCCACGACCTCTACGGCATCCCCTACCCCCCACCCCCGCCGCCTGGCCCACCTCCACCCCCGCCCCCACCTGACCCCAACCAATTCGACTTCAACACCGAAATGCGCCGCACCCGCCTCCACGTCGATGACCTGCTGGCTGCGGGCAAAATCGTCGAAGCCGAAAACTACATGGAAGACCGCCGCCGCTTCTTCGTCGAACACGGCTATCCCATCCGCAAACTCAACCAGGCCTACTTCGCCTTCCACGGCTCCTACGCCACCGGCGCCGCCTCCTCCGACCCCATCGGCCCCAAACTGCAAACCCTGCGCCGCCTGGCCCCCGACCTCGCCACCTTCCTCCACACCGTGCGCGGGATCAGCCAGCCTGCCGATCTCGACCGCTTCCTGGCTGCCCATCCATCCCCCAACCCCGCCCCCTAACGCGTCGCTTCCCGGCCAGTTTGACAGCCCCCCAACCCTATGCCATAATCCCATACAGTAAATTCCCTCATACACCAGAGAATTTACCACCCCCTCCTTCGCTATCCCACCGTACAGGAGGTGATGTCAATGGACTTAGGTAGTAAACGCGCCGTGGCATCACCTCGCCAGATTGGGTAATGCCACGGCGCACCGCGCAAAAGGCCTCCCGCAAGGGAGGTCTTTTGCTACCCTTGAGAGGTCAATCGACATGCGACGCCTTCTCGGTCTCTTCGCCATCACCGCTGGCATCCTGGGCCTCCTCATCGCCATCACGGGGATCATCCTCATCCCGCCCGCTATCGACAGCATCGGTGGGCAGGTCGACGCCACCCTCGGCCTCGCCGCCGACAGCCTCGGCGCCATCAACCGCACCCTCGCCTCTCTCCAGGGCGCCGTCGACGAAGTCGGCGACAGCTTACAAACGGTGGAACGCGCCATCGCCGACGCCTCCCAAACCCTCACCGACACCGCGTCCCTCATCGCCGGCGTCGCCGACCTGTCACAAAACGTCGCCGGCAGCATCGCCGCCTTCCGCGACTCCGTCCCCACCCTGGCCGATCTGAGCCAGACCATCGACCGCACCCTGCGCGCTTTGGGGCGCTTTGGCCTGGGAACCTACAACCCCGAACAACCACTCGACACCGCCGTCCGCTCCATCGGCGACAGCTTCGACGGCGTCCCTGGCCAACTGCACGGCCTGGCCATCAACATCAGCGCAGCCGACAAAAACATTGGCGGCATCAGCGAAAATCTCAACGGCGTCGTCACCGACCTCAAAACCATCGGCGCCAGCATCAGCACCATGCCCGCCCTGCTCGACGACCTCGCCGCCAACATGACCGCCGCCCAACAACGAGTCGAAGACGTGCGCGCTCGCGTCGCCCAGGGCGTGCGCCTGCTCAAGATCGCCACCATCCTCTTCCTACTCTGGCTGGCCCTCAGCCAGGCCTTTCCCCTCTACTGGGGCTACCACATGCTGATCGAGCCACGCCAATCCACCCCTCGTCCCCTGACCCCGACCCGGCGTTGACGCGCAGGCGCTATTCGCCCGCCACACCACACTCGCCACATGCGTTCCCCTCGCCCACAAACCCAACAAACACCGCTTTCTCTCGCGACCGCGACCCTCCTCGCCGCCCTGGTTGCCCTCCCCGCCTACTTCAACATCCAGAGCAACACCAGCTTCGAGCCAGACAAAGCCGCCCTCGTCCGCACCCTGGCTGCCGTCATCGTCCTGATGCTCGGCGCCGAGGCTGCCCGGCGTTGGCGCGCCGGCGACCGCCCCCAATGGCGAAACCTCGATCTCGCCTGGAAACTATTGGCGGGCTTTCTCCTTCTCACCCTCCTCGGCGTCCTCCTCAGCGCCGATCCCATCACCAGCCTGTGGGGCAACTACGAACGCGGCTACGGCTGGCTCGCCCTCGCCGCTGGCGCCGGCATGATGTGGGCCGCCTCCTCAGCCGCGCGCGCCGGCTGGACCTGGCGCCTGCTCGACGCCGCCCTCCTCGGCGCCACCCTCCCCCTCTTCTACGGCCTCCTCCAAATCCTCGGCTACGACCCCGTGCGCGGCAATACCCTCAGCTTCACCCTCGGCCAGCGCGCTTCCTCCAGCCTCGGCAACCCCCTCTTCCTCGGCGACTTCCTCCTCCTCGTCCTCCCCCTCAGCTTGGCCCGTCTCCTGATCGGCCCTCCCCTCAAACCCTCGGCCCGCCTCGGTCTCGCCCTCTACTCCCTCCTCCTCACCCTCGGCCTCCTCGTCACCAGCAGCCGCAGCGCCTGGTTCGGCGCCCTTGCCGCTGCCGTCATCTTCCTCCTCGCTTGGGGCCATCAGCACGGTCGCAAAATCATACAGGCAGGGGGTGTCGCCACCCTCCTCGCCGGTGCAGCCCTCCTCCTCGTCGCCTGGGCGGTCCCCAAACTTCTGCCTCCCCGCCTGGCCGATCTCTTTGCCAGCGGCGGCACCGGCGGCCAACGCCTCCTCTTCTGGCAGGGCGTCATCGAACTCCTCCAGACCCATCCTCGCCTCCTCCTCACTGGCGTCGGCCTCGACACCCTCCCCCTCCGCCTCGCCCCCCACATCCCCGCCCAACTCGCCCACTTCGAGCCAGACTGGGCCTTCCGTATCCCCGACCGCGCCCACACCCTCCCCCTCGACCTCCTCGCCCAAACGGGCCTACTCGGCTTCCTCCTCTTCACCCTCTTCTGGGCCACCCTCATCGCCCGCCTCCTCCCGCCCCCGCGCCCTGGCCTCCCTCGCTGGCTTCCCTTACTCCTCCAGATCGCAGGCGCCTGCCTTCTCGCCCTCATCGCCTGGCTCCTGGCCGGAACCACCGCCGCCCCCCTCGGCTTTGCCGCTGGACTCCTCGGCGGCGCCCTCCTCAGCCTCTTGATCGCGCCACCCCCGCGTCCCGGCGCCCCCCTCCTCCCTCCCCTCGCCCCCTTCCTCCTCGCCGCCCTCGCCGGACGCTGGCTCCTCCTCGCCTTCAGCTTCCCCACCCACGCCCCTGACCTCCTCTTCTGGCTCATCGCCGGCCTCACCCTTGCCATCGACGCTCCTCCCAACGCACCCCCCCCCCTCGCCCCCTCCTCCGACCTCCCCTTCCGCCTCGCCGGCCTCGCCGGCGCCGCCTTCGCCTTCAGCCTCAGCGCCGCCTTCCCCCCCGCCCTCCCCCTCTGGCTCGCCGGACTCCTCCTCCTCTACCTCCTGGCGACCCTCCTAACCCCTTCCTCCCTCCCCCTCTCCACCCAACTCACTGCCCTCCTCCTCCCCACCCTTCTCCTCCTCCCTGCCCTTCTCCTCAACCGCTTCAGCGGCCTGCCCGCCTGGCTCGCCTACTCCTGGCTCCTCGTCTGGCTCCTCCTCCAACCTTTGTTGCTCCTTTCCGCCACCCATCGTCGCCCGGCCCTCCTCCTTGTCGCCCTCGCTGCCCCCCTCCTGCTCCTCCTCAACCTCCCCGTCTACGGCGACATCGCCTTCAAAACCGCCATCCTCCACCCCGCCGACGCTGCTATCCGTCGCATCGCCCTCCAGCGCGCCTTCCTCCTCAGCCCCTACGACCACAACATCGCCTCCGGCATCATCCCCACCGAAAACCAGGCCCTCGCACCCTCCGCCCGCCTCGATGACCCCCAGGCCCGCCTCATCAGCGACCTCTACAAGCGCGCCATCCGCGCCCAGCCCCTCGCTCCCGAACCCATCGCCTCCTATGGCGAATGGTTGCGCACCCGCGCTGCCACTGATCCCGCCGCCATCCCCCTCGCCTTCACCCACTTCCAGCAAACCCTGACCCTCTCACCCCACGACATCCAGACCCGCAACCGCCTGGCCCTCCTGCGCGCAACCACTGGCGATCGCGCTGGCGCCCTTGCCGATCTCCAAACCCTCCTCACCCTCGACCCCCTCTACGGCCCCACCTACCTCAACCTGGCTGACCTGCAAAAACAGATGGGCGACATAGACGCCGCCCACGCCACCCTCCAACAAGGCATCCACCGCGTCCCCTGGTGGGACGCCCTCCCGCGCGCCCTCGACGCCCTGCCCCCTTGAGCCTCCTCACCCTTGCCGTTCCCCTCCTCGATGAGGCCCCGCGCTTTCCCGGCCTCCTCGCGGCCATCCTCGCCCAAGACTACCCCCGCCACCGCCTCCAGATATTTTTGATCGATGGCGGCTCGACCGACGGCACAAGCCAGATGGCCGCCGCCGCCGCTGCCACCCATCCCCACCTCCACCTCATCGCCAACCCGCGCCGCATCGCCGCCGCCGGCCTCAACCTTGCCCTCGCCCAAGCCCAGGGCGAATTCCTCCTGCGCCTCGATGCCCGCACGCGGCCAGCGCCTGATTATGCCACCCAATGCATCGAACGCCTGCGCGTGGGGACATGGGCGGGCGTGGCCGGCCCACAAATCGCCGACGGAGACACACCCGCCGCCCGCGTCCACGCCCTCGCCCTCAACCATCCCTTTGGCGTTGGTGCCCCCCGCTATCGCTCCGCCACCCACCCCGTCGCCTCCGAAACCCTCTATTTGGGCGCCTATCGCACCGCCTGGCTCCGGCAAATCGACGGGTGGGACGAAACCTTTGGGGCTAACGAAGACTTCGACCTCAACCTGCGTCTGCGCCAGGCCGGGGGCCAACTGCTCGTCGATCCTGCCATCCACAGCACCTACCTGGCGCGCGAAACCCTGGGCGGCCTGGCCCGCCAGTATTATCGCTATGGCGCCTGGCGCACCATCACCTGGCGACGCCACCCGCGCGGGCTGCGCCTCCGCCACCTCCTCCCCGCCCTCCTCCTTCCTGCCCTGCTTGGCGCCTGCTTCCTCTTGCTTTGGGCACCCTGGCCTGCGATCCTCCTCCTGGCAGCCTACCTGCTCCTCGACCTACTTACAAGCCTCCAACTCAGCCTGACTCACCATTTCAGCGCCCTCCCTCGCCTCCTACTCACCTTTCCCACCCTCCATCTTGCCTGGAGCCTCGGCTTCTGGTCGGCCTGGCTGCGCCCGCCCCGTCTCACCAAAACCTGATCGACCTCGCCATTTCGTCCGCACCCGTCCAACCTGTATAATGACGCCACCCAACGCCCGGCGATCCGGAGTAATTCCTTTCATGACCCAGCTCCCCTCTCCTTCTCTGACCGAACTCGTTGCCGAAGCCAAAACCGTCCAAAGTCAACTTGAACGACTGTGGACGGACGAAGGCGTCGACCAACTCCAAATCTTCCTCGACCCTGGCACTGCCTCCATCCTGGCCGAGATCAAAGAAATCAGCCTCACCTTCGTCCGCCGCATCGCCAGCTTCCCCACCTGATCTCGCCCCTCCTACTCCTCTGTCTCGAAGCGCCCGTCCGTCCCAACGGACGGGTCTTTTTACTCCTGGCAACCCATTACCCTATGTTTGTCGACCAAGCAAAAATCTACGTCAAGGCCGGCGATGGCGGCAACGGCCTCGTCGCCTTCCGTCGCGAGAAATTCGTCCCGCGCGGCGGCCCCGCGGGTGGCAACGGCGGCCGGGGCGGCAATATCTACCTCGTGGCCAGCGCCCACCACAACACCCTCGGTCACTTCCGCCAGGGCATCCACTTCAAGGCCGAACGGGGCGGGCACGGCGGCGGCTCCAACAAACAGGGCGCGCAAGGCGCTGATTACGACATCCCCGTTCCGACCGGCACTGTCGTCTACGACGCCGACACCGGCGACTACCTGGGCGAGCTTCTCAACCCGGGGGACCGCCTGCTGGTGGCGCCAGGTGGGCGCGGGGGCCGAGGCAACGCCGTCTTCCGCTCCCCCACCCATCAAACCCCGCGCTTTGCCGAGAACGGCGAACCAGGCGAAGAACACTGGTTGCGGCTCGAACTCAAGCTCATCGCCGACATCGGCATCATCGGCGTCCCCAACGCCGGCAAAAGCACCCTGCTGTCATCTCTCACCCGCGCCCGGCCCAAGATTGCCGACTACCCCTTCACCACCCTCGAGCCAAACCTGGGCGTCGCCCTCGTCGGCGACCGCGACATCGTCCTGGCCGACATCCCCGGCCTCATCGAAGGCGCGCACACCGGCGCCGGCTTGGGCCTCCAATTCCTGCGCCACATCGAACGCACCCGCTTGCTCATCCACATGTTGAACGGCCTCAGTCCCGACCCTGTGGGCGACTACCAGGCCATCAATCAAGAACTGGAGCTATTCAAGCCCCACCTGGCCGACAAACCCCAGATCGTCGCCTTCAACAAGATGGACCTGCCCGATGTGCAGGAGCGCTGGCCGGCGTTGCGCGATGCCTTTCAGCGTCTCGACGTCGACTTGCTGCCCATCAGCGCCGCCACCGGCGAAAACACCCTACGCCTCATTCAACAGGCTGCTGCCTTGTTGGCCACTCTCCCCCCGCCCGCGCCACTAGAACAACCCCTTACCATCCTACACCCTATCGACGAGAACGCCTTCAGCATCGACCGCCTCCCCGAAGGCTGGGTGGTCAGCGGCAAGCGCATCGAACGCGTGGCCGCCATGACCAATTGGGACTACTACGAAGCCATCGCCCGTTTCCAACGCATTTTGGAGGCCATGGGCATCCGCGAGGCGCTGGAGCAAGCAGGCGTCCAGCAAGGGGATACTGTCCACATCGGCGCTGTCGAGCTTGAGTGGAGTAATGACTATACATACTGATCGCTTGGTTGATTTGTAACACCTGACGCGAAAACACCAGCACAGTCGGCCAGATTTCACGCCTCACGCTTCCAAGTAAAGCATTCCTTCTTTGGCTAGACACCCGCAATCCAGCATTCGCAACGATATAAACAACCCATGAAACGCGTCGGCTTACTTGGCGGCACCTTCGACCCTGTACATCTTGGCCATCTCATCCTGGCCGAGACAGCCCGCGATACCCTCCAACTCGACCACGTCTACTTCGTCCCCGCTGCCGATCCGCCGCACAAACAAGGCCACATCATCGCCTGCGCCCAAGATCGTCTGGCCATGCTCTCTTCCGCCATCGCCGACAACCCCGCTTTCAGCATCTCTCACATCGATCTGGATCGACCTGGCCCGCACTTCACCGCTGACATGCTGGAAATAGCGCGCCAACGTCTGCAAAACGATGCCGAAATCTGGTTCTTGATGGGCCTGGATTCACTCATCGACCTCCCCAACTGGCGCGACCCCGCCCGCATTCGCCGCTTGGCGCGATTGGCCGCAGCCACCCGTCCGGGCTATGTAGTCGATTGGGCCCCGCTCGAGGCCATTCTTCCTGGCATCAGCCACGAAGTCACCCTCTTGCCCATGCCCGGCGTTAGCATTGCCTCCCACAACTTGCGCCGCAAAATACAGGAAGGTCACAGCGTGCGCTACCAAATCCCCGAGACCGTGCGCCACTACATCGCCGAAAAGAAACTCTACCTGACCAGCATCAGCAACAAACCCTAAAGGTCTGCAAACCCTAAAGGTCTTGCAGACCTTTAGGGTTTGTTGGCCTGACACAAATAGGCGGCAATCAAACGCGCCGTCGCCGTCAAAGCATCCAGATGGGTGCGTTCGTAATGGTGTGTGGCGTCCACGCCGGGGCCAATGAGCGCAACCCGTACATCGCCCCCGGCCTTCCAATACGCCATAGCGTCAGAACCGTAATAGGGATAAATATCGACGTGGTGGGCGATGAATTCGGCGCGCGCCAGCTCGCGCAGTTGGCGCGCAAAGCCCACATGGTAGGGGCCGTTGGCGTCTTTGACACAGATCGTAACGTGGAATTCATCTGACGCCTGCCCTTCGCCCACTGGAGCAATATCCAGCGCCAGCAACTCCACCACATCGTCAGGAAAACCAGCAGCGCCGCCGTGCCCCACCTCCTCGAAATCGCAAAAATGCAACGTCGTGCGCTGGGCCGGCTGCAAACCTGTTTGCTGCATAGCGTGCACGGCTGCCAGCAAACAGGCGACGCAAGCCTTGTTGTCGAGATAGCGGGCGCGAATGAAGCCGTTGGCGGCAAACTCGGCGCGCGGGTCGAAGGCCACGAAATCGCCCACCTCGATGCCCAAATCCCGCGCATCGTAATACGATGAAATGTGTTCATCCAGCCGCACCTCCATGGTCTCGTCCAGGCGCGGCAACTCCGCCGAGGCCAGGCCATGAATGTGCTTCGACGCCCGCAGCGGCAACAGACTCCCCCGGATAGCCTTCCCCTCCCGCGTGAAAATCTGACAACCCTCCCCTTCGACGGCATTCCAGTCGAAACTGCCCAATTGCACGAGTTGCAACCGCCCATTGGCCTTGATCCGCTTGACCATCGCTCCCAGCGTGTCCACGTGCGCCGTAATCGCCCGCGCCGCATCGCTGGCCCCACCCGACCAATCGGCCAGGAGAACACCCTTGGGCGTGCGGCGCGGTTGGAACCCCAGTTCTTGCAACGCTGCCTCGACATACGCCAGGGCCGGCTCTGCCAGACCGGTGGGGCTGGGAATATTCAGCAACTCTTTGAGAATCCCCAGAAGATAATTGGTATCGATGTTTAACTGTAGCACAGGTCAAAAGCGCAATACAGAAAAAACTTTCATTCTCGGCCTGACTTTGGCTTAATGCTGCAAAATCTGCGACAAGAACAACTTCGTGCGTTCTTCTTGTGGATTCTCGAAAATCTGCTGGGGCGAGCCACTCTCGATGATATTGCCCTGATCGAAGAAAAACATGCGATGGGCCACCGCGCGGGCAAAACCCATCTCGTGCGTCACGACCAGCATGGTCATGCCACTTTGGGCCAACTCGGTCATCACCTCCAACACCTCCTTGATCATTTCGGGGTCGAGGGCCGAGGTAGGCTCATCGAACAACATCACCTTAGGTTGCATGGCCAGGGCGCGGGCAATCGCCACGCGCTGTTGTTGACCGCCCGAAAGCTGGCCCGGATACTTGGCGGCTTGCTCAGGAATGCCCACGCGCGTCAGCAATTGCAGAGCAACCTCTTCCGCCTTCTCTTTCGGCCATTTCCGCACCTGCATCGGCCCCAGGGTGATATTTTGCATCACAGTGAGGTGAGGGAAAAGATTGAACTGCTGAAAAACCATACCCACCTCGCGCCGAATCGCCGCCACATTGCGCGTATCGCGGTTCAATTCGATGCCATCGACGATGATGGTGCCTTTCTGATGGTCTTCGAGGCGATTGATGGTGCGAATGAAAGTAGATTTGCCAGAACCAGAAGGGCCAAAAATGACGATGACCTCGCCCCTCGTCACTTCCATGTTCACCCCACGCAAGGCGTGGAAGTGACCATACCATTTGTGCACATCACGGGCAACGATGATAGTTTCGTTCATGGATCAAGTCCCTGAAAAAAGAAGAACGGCCTGCTAGCGCCCTGTTTGATAACGAGAAGCCATCTGCGCCTGTTGCACCTGCCGCAAGAAACGCGCCGGCTCGGTGAAGCTGCCGGCAATGACATACTGAACGGCGCCTGTGGTCAGATTGCTCAACCAGCAATCCGACCCTTCTAGCAAAGGCACGGCTGTCCCCGCCCCACACGTCACCTCTTGAAAACCGGTCCCTTCCAAGCGAACTTTGCCATCGATGACTAACAGGATTTCTTCGCGACCCTGACCAGGCCGCAAACGTCGTCCTGATTCGTTGGGGGCCAACTTGCCATAGATCAGGTAGGTGGTCAACGTGCCTGCTTCTTCCGGACCCAGGACGCTTTCACCGCTCCTATCTACGCGCTCCGACATCGCAATGGGCTTCACAATGACCTCCGAGTGATCAAACCAGGGAAAGATGAGCAATAACGTCGCAATCGAGGGTGCTGAGGTCGCCTTGTCGCCAACGATAGAAACCAGCGGCAGCGATCATGGCTGCGTTGTCAGTACAGAGAAAAAGAGGGGGAACCGAAACAGGGAGAGATGAACGCTGGCGCACCGTCTCGCGCAGCAGGGCGTTGGCTGCCACGCCGCCGCAAACGCAGATCTCGGTGGCGCCCACCGCTTTCGCCGCCCGCACCGTCTTCTCGACCAGCACGTCTACCACCGCCTGTTGAAAAGAAGCTGCCAGGTCGGCCGTGATGGTGGGGGGCAAAGTGCTGCCGGGGATCAACTTGCGGCCCTCGGCGCCATCTTTTTCGATCTTCTGCACGGCTCGCAAGACAGCAGTCTTGAGACCACTGAAGCTGAAATCATGGGCGCCGGACAACCAGGCGCGAGGAAAATCGAACGCTTTGGGATCGCCTTGCATGGCGGCGCGTTGCACCGCCGGACCCCCAGGATACCCCAAGCCCAGCAATCGCGCAACCTTGTCGAATGCCTCGCCCGCGGCGTCGTCGATGGTCCCACCCAGGCGTTCATAACGACCATGGTCGTGCATCGCGACCAGCTCGGTGTGCCCGCCGCTGACGATGAGAACCAACAGGGGAAATGACTTGTCGGCCCGATTGCCCTCTACTTCCAGCCAGTTCGAATAGATATGTCCTTCCAGATGATTGACGGCCACCAGCGGCAGCCCGCGCGCCCACGCCATCCCCTTGGCTGCATTCACCCCCACCAACAGCGCCCCAGCTAGCCCCGGCCCCTGCGTCACGGCCACACCATCGATCTCGCCCCACCCGATTTGCGCCTGTGCTAGCGCCTCGTGGACGACGGGTAAGATCGTCAAAATATGCTGGCGCGCTGCTACCTCTGGGAAGACGCCGCCATAGCGGCGATGCAGATCGATCTGAGACGCCACGACATTGCTGAGGATGCGGCGGCCATCGCTCACGACAGCCGCCGCTGTCTCGTCGCAAGAAGTCTCCAGACCGAGGATCAAACTCATATCGCCCCGATCAACGATTGCGCCCGTAGCGTTCGTGGCTGGAGACCCAATCGGACGAAGAGATGGCCGAAGCCAGCGAAATCTCGCCGGCCAGCGCCACCCCAGCGATGATCTCGGCCAGCTTGCTGACCTTGCCTCTGCCCACACAGCCCAGGATGTCCAGGCATTCGCGTTGGGTGGCCAGGCCGGTGCCGCCGCCATGGGTGGCGACGATCAGAGAAGGAATGGTCAGGGCCAGGTAGAGGTCTTTCTCCGGCGTCAGTTCGGTGTAGAGGATGCCCGCCGAGGATTCCGAAACGTTGGCGACATCCTGTCCAGTGGCGATGAACATGGCCGTGATGCCGTTGGCCGAATGGGCGCCGTTGTTATTGGCCCCGGAGAGGATGGCGCCCACGTTGGCGACGCCATAGTGATAGGTCAAACTTTCTGGCTCCACGCGCATGTGCTGGATCAGGACGTCGCGCGGGATGGTGGCCTCGGCGGTCACGCGCTTGCCGCGCGTGCGCATCACGTTCACTTGCGATGCCTTTTTGTCGGTGGCCAGATTCGATTCCAGATAGAAATGCTCGACGCCGCTGTAATGATCCAGAATCCAACTACAGGCGGCAAAGGTGGCTCGCCCCACCATGTTCTGTCCGGCGGCGTCGCCGGTGGTATAGTTGAAACGGAGATAGGCGAATTTGCTGGCCAGATAGGGATCGATGTATTGCAATTTGGCGACGCTCGAGGTGGCTTCCGCTTCTTCGCGGATTTTGTCCAGGTTGTCGTTGACCCATTTGACGAACTCGCGCGCGGCGATGGCATCCTTGAACACGAATACCGGTGCGCGCTGCATCAAGTCCTCAGCGATGCTGCATTTGACGCCACCCGATAGGTTCAATATCTTGATCCCCCGATTGTAGGAGGCGATAAGGGTGCCTTCCGAGGTGGCCATGGGGATGAGGAAGTCGCCCTGGGCGTGTTCGCCGCGGACGGTGAGGGGGCCAGCGAGTCCGAGCGGGATTTGCGCCACGCCGATGAAATGCTCGGCGTTGCCTTTGGTGGTGTGCGGATCGAACGAATAGTTGACGATGTGCTGGAGTTTGACGCCGGCGTAGTCCTCGGCGAACTTCTGTCGCGTTTTGATGATGTGCTCGGAGTAATCATCGGCGGGGTCGCGCGGGATGTGGACGCCCCGCTCGACGGCTTTGGCGACGCCTCCCTCCACCTTCATTGTCAACACGCCAAAGGAAGGCGCCTCGAATTTGACTTCGATCTTGTGCTTGCCTTCCGGCAGGGGATCGATGCGCGAGATGATGTCTAGCGTCCGGCGCAGGGGAAAGTCGATGGGGTTGGCCGCCACGTCGTCGGGTTTCAGGACTACGCCGCCGCCCAGGTCGATGCTGATGGCGTCGCGCGGGACTTCGCGGTCGTCGAATTTGACGCTGTGCAAAGCCGCCACGGTGGTGTCGCTGAGGCGGTTCTTGAGCGAGAATTTGACGCCCTGGGGAGTGTTTTTCAGGCTATCGAAGGTGTAGAGTTGTTTCAGGAGGAGGCTGGGGATCGCGAAAGCCATGAGGGGATCACCTTTTGAAATAGGAACGGGAAGGCCAGGGTGAGCGAGATGATAGCATAAAGTCGAAGACGCATCAATCGCCCCTACGGCTGACGCAGGAGCAACGGGAGGTAGAGGGAATGGTCGAGTTGGCAGGTGGTCAGACGCACCTGATCGAGATACCACGAAGTGGTGGTGTCGCTGGTGGTGGCCTGAGCGTGCAAGCGTACGATCTGGCCGCGATAGGGGCTGAGATCAGCGGTGAAGTGGCGCCAATGGCGGCGATCACTTCCTTGACCGATGACTTGCAGGGTGCTTAGGAGGGTATCATCAGGACGGCGCAGGGTGATGGTCAGGGCTTCGCCGCTGCCGAGGGGGGCGTCGAGGGTGGGGGGATTGAGCGCCCACAGGTAGGTGAGTTGGGCGGTGGGGGCGTGGGCGGGGAGGATGATGTCTTGGTAGAGGTATTGGGCGGTGTGGGTGGCGCCGCCGAACCAGGCGCCGGTGTGGGTGGCGCCGGCCAGGTCGGTGAAGCTGGAAGTGAGGATGAGGTTTTGTGTCCAACCAGTGTAGCCGCCGCCTTGATCGAATTCAGGGTTGACGATGAGTTGTTGGCAGGCTGGGCCGGGTGTGGGCGTTGATGTAGGCGTCGTCGTTCGCGTCGGGGTTGGCGTGGGGGTGGAAGTGAGCGAAGGGGTGGGCGAATTGGTGGGCGTTGGGGTGGGGGTGACGGCGATGCAATCGTTGAGGGTGGTGGGTGGGGTGGAGCATGTCTTCAGGCTGACGTCGTCGATGTACATGGCTGTGGCGCCGCCGCTGCCGTTGTTGCGAGCGCTGAAGTAGACGAAGATGTCTCGGTTCACGAAGGCGCTGATATCGTAATTGCATGTCAACCAAGCGGCGTCGTTGCGCACGCCGCTCCAAACGCGGCGTAGTTCGGTGTTGCTGGGAGAAAAGATGCTGGCGAGTTGGAGATCGCTGGCATCGAGAGGTTGGCTGAGGGGGTAGAGGCGCCAGGCGAGGATGAGGTGGTTGGCGGAGGGGACGTGCACGAGCTGGCGCATGGAGGAGGAGGCGTTGAGGTTGGCGCCGGAGGCGATGCCCAGGCGGGCGCTGTGGGTGGGGCTGAGGTAGATGTCGGTGCTGTAGCCGCCTCGGACTGCGGTGAGGGGGAATTCCCAGCCCTGGTCGTTTTCCATGTTGCCGTTGAGGAGTAGCTCGGTACAGTCGTCGGCGTCGGCGCCAGGGAGGGGGGCGCGGCCAAGGATGGGTAGGATGAGGAAGGCAAGGGCCAGGAGGCCGCGCAGGAGGGGGATAGACATCAGGAATCTCGCAATAAATGTCTGATCTTGCCGGCTCTGATTTGGGTGATGTCGTCCTGGTATTTCAGGAGGACGCCGAGGGTGTCGTGAATGATTTCCTCGTCCAGGGTTTGGCGGTCGAGGGCGATGAGGGCGTTGATCCAGTCCAGGGTTTCGGCGACGCCGGGTTTTTTGTAGAGGTCTTCGTCGCGCAATTTTTGCACAAATTTGACCACGGCCATGGTCAGGTGCTGGGGTGCAAGGGGCGCTCTGGCGCGGACGATGTCGCATTCACGGTCGAAAGCGGGGTAGTCGATCCAGTGGTAGAGGCAACGGCGCTTGAGGGCGTCGTGGATTTCGCGGGTGCGGTTGGAGGTGATGACGACGATGGGTGGTTCTGGGGCGCGGATGGGGCCGATTTCGGGAATGGTGATCTGGAAGTCAGAGAGGATTTCGAGTAAGAAGGCCTCGAATTCTTCGTCGGCGCGGTCGATTTCATCGATGAGAAGGACGGGGGATGCAGTTCCGCCGTAGTCGATAGCTTGCAGAAGTGGGCGTTTGAGCAAGAAGTCGGGGCCGAAGAGGTGCTGAAGGAGTTCAGCCTTGTTCGTTGGCTCGGTTGTCTCCAGCAAGCGAATGTGGAGCATTTGCCGAGCATAGTTCCATTCGTAGACGGCGGTGCTGACATCCAGGCCCTCGTAGCATTGCAGACGGATGAGGGGGCGGTCGAGGGCGGCGGCCAGGACTTTGGCGACTTCGGTTTTGCCCACGCCGGCTTCGCCTTCCAGATACAGGGGTTTGCGTAGTTCGAGGGCCAGGAAGATGGCTGTAGCCAGGCTGCGGTCGGCCAGGTAGCGCTGGGTTTGCAAAGCGGTTTGGAGGTCGTCGATGGTGGGGAAGAAGATGGGCATGGCTCAGTGAGTGGCTAGCCGAGATATGGCGCGGTAGGCTTCCAGCCGGGCCTGGCGTTCGTGGAGGTCGGGGATGGCGCGGGTTTGGGAGGAGTGGACGCGCATGCTCAGGCGGAGCAGCCAACGGGCAAGGTTGCGCTGCCAGGGGGAGTAGTATTTGTCGTAATAGCGGAGGCGGGAGCGCCAGAGGGCGACAAGCATGACGGCCCGAAATTGGCGGGTGCTGCGGCCTTCGTGGTGGGTGATGCGGGCGTTAGGGACGCAGTAGAGCGGCCAGCCGGCGGCTTGCAGGCGGCGGCACCAGTCCATCTCTTCGGCGTACATGAAGTAGTCTTCGTCCAGCAGGCCAGCGGCGTCGATGGCACGGTCGCGCACCATGAGCGCGGCGCCGAGGGCGAAGTCGATGGGGAAGGGCTGGCCATTGTTGTAGAGGCGGCGCGGATAGCGGCCGTTCAGGCGCGATTCGAGGAGGCGAGGATGGAGGGGAAAGAGATCAAGGAAGAGCTGGGTCAGGCCGGGGAACATGAAGGCGCTGTGCTGAAAGCTGCCATCGCCGTAGTTCAAGTGGGCGCCGCAGCCGCCCGCCTGGGGATGGTGGATCAGGAAGTCGGTCATCGCCGCCATGGCACCGGGGTGGAGTTCGGTGTCGGGGTTGAGGAGAAGGATGGCCTCAGGACGATCAGGCGGCGGGTTGGGAATTCCGAATCCCAGTTTGCGCAGGGCCACGTTGTTGCCACGCGCGAAGCCCAGGTTTTCGGCGCTGGCGATGAGGTCGAGTTGCAGGGATGGCGTCGCGAGTGCTGTTTGCGCCATATACGCCTCGACCATGGCGGCGCTGCCATCGGCTGAGGCGTTATCGACGACGATGGCAGTGGTGTGCAGGTGGGGTGCGCGCGACAGGTCGGCAGCAAGGGACGTCAGGCAGGCGGCCAGGAGGTCGCGAACGTTGTAGCTGACGATGACGACGCCGAGATGCATGGGAGTTGCCGCTGGCGGATTACTGCTTTGGATCGGCGATTTTCGCTTCTTGGACGTCGGCGAAATCGTTGACGATTTCTACGTCTTCGTGGAGCAGGCCGCCCCAGATGCGGAAGGGGTTGCGGGCGGGCGCTCCGTCCCAAATGATGGTCCCATAGACAAGGCCGCGCTTGCCGGGGTCCAGGAAGCATTGTTCGCGACCATCCACCACTTCGCAGCGGAGGTCTTCGCGGCGACCGACGGCGTAGCGAAAGGGCCAATCTTGCCCAAAGTTGGATTGGAAGTTGAGACCAAAGCGCCAGGTGCCCGATTGCTCGAACCAGCTCTTGTCGTTCTTTTCGTACGCCAGGGTGTTGTAGTTCTGGTTGGAGTGATAGATCGTACCAGGCCAGGGGCCAGCAGTGCGGATGGACACTTTGCCGTAGTTGGCGATGGTGGCCGTGAAGACGAGGGCGCCGCCGAGAGGGATGTTGAGATCGCCGGTCTGCGGGTTGAGCATGGTGACTTCGCCTTTGACGATTTCGGCGCGCGGTTTTCCGCCGTTGGCGATGGTGAGGGTGCGGGTGATGATGGTGTGGTTGCCGGCGAGATCGCTGGCTTCGGCCACGACGTTGTAGTCGCCGTCGGGCGGCGGGTCAGCGCCCAGATCGATGCCGCCATCGTAATCGAAGAAGTGGAAGCCAGGTTCGGCGGGTTTCACTTCGCGCTCGGTTTCGGCCAAAGGGTATTTGCGATTGGGGTCGTTGGCATCCTGACGGGGGTTGGTCAGGTAGACCTGGATTTCGGCGACCTGTTTGGTGAGATAATAGGTGATGGAGGCGCGGTCGTCGATGCCGTCCTGGTTGGGCGTGATGATCTGGGGGTTGACGGCGAAGTTGTGGAATTCGGGAGGAGTGGTGTCGGCGTCGACGATGGTTAGCTCGCCCGTGGCCCGGTCGCTGCGCCCGCGGTCGTCGGTGGCCTCGATCACCCAGGTGTAGCGGCCATCGGGCAGCACGCGACCATCGATCACGCCGCCCCAAAGGACGTTGTAGTCGCGCGCGGAGCGGCGGCGCTCCTGCCGAAAGTAATGGCGTTGGCTATTGGCATCCTCGACGTAGATGGAAACGTCGCTGGGACGCCGAATCGTGTAGCTAATGCGCGTGGCGTCGCTATTGCCATCGGCGTTGGGGCTGATGGTGTTCGGTTCGAAGCGGGCATTGGCGACGAGGGGGCTGTTGCTGCAAGCGCTGAGGGCGAGAGCGGTCAGACAGGCCAGGAGGAGGAGAGGTGTGAAACGTGAGACGTGGGACGTGAGTTTGGGCGCGCGCGGGTTGGGCATGGGATCATCTCGCCCAGAGGGGGGATGGGAAATGGTCAGATTTGATGGTGAAGGTCCCCGAAGGATGGGGCTGAAGGAAGTGTAGCAGAAAATCTCTTCATCCCCGCTATTCTCAGGGCAGGAGGCGGCATTTTGTGTTTGGATTATGGTAGAGTGAAGTGCGACTCGCCCAATGGTTCTGTTTCTGCAGCGCGATATACCCGAATGTCTATCTGGGCTGGCTCTCCATCTGCGATTGGCGTCCAGGTGGGATACGTTTCGCCAACCTGCCAGCGCGTTGTCGGGAAATCGTAGCCGGCGGGGCGTTGATCTTGCTGGAGGAGTACGTTGCCGGCGGCGTCGCGCACAGTGAGCGCGACCTGAAGGTCGGGCAGGTCGGGGCGCAGTGCCCGCCAGTAAAGCCAAAATCCCCCAGCGGCTGGTTCGATCCCGACCATCTGCAACAGCCCGCCCAAGTCGGCGCCTGGCTGGGCGACGGGTGGCTGCTCGGGAAAAGGTTGGCGGGGGTGCAGGCGGTAGTGGCGCAGACCGATGTACGGGAACGAGGGTGTGGCAACCGGGTCGGCGTAGCGATCGAGGAGGGTGACAACGACATGGGCGGGATCCACGACATCGTTTTGCCAGAGGAAGAGCCAGACGCCGCCCTTGCCCGCCAGATCGTGGTTGAGGGCCGTCGCCGCCTCCTCCCAGCCGATCACCTGGTTTACGTCCAGTATCTCGATCTCCGGCAGACGATAGCGAGAGATGCCCAGCTCGACAGGTACGTAAGCATCGAACACCGGATAAGCGTGGCCCGAAACCAGAAGAGCGACCTCGTCGGGCTGGCGATGGAAGTACATCTCGGCGATGGCGTCGCGCCAGGCGGATTTGGCAAAATTGGGGTTCGTGAACCAGTTGAGCAAGCCGATAGTTTGGGCGCCGAGGACGAGGAGCAAGGTGGAGAAGAAAAGGAGGCGCGAGAGGGTGTAGGACATCCAGCTGCCGAAGTCTCGGTGGTCGGTGTCGTGGCCCAAACCAGGCGCCCACAGACTACTCAGGCCGCCAGCGATGAACAGCGCCCACGCCGGCCAGGTGACGAGTAGATAGCGCGTGTTGAATTTGGGGGTGCGGTAGGACAATATCAGGACGAGTGCGGCCGGCAGCAGTCCCCAGAGGATCAGAAAGGCGAGGGGGTGCTGCACCCCGGTCGGGCGGCGTGACCACAGCGCTAATCCCCAGACCAAAGACGCGACGACGAAGGCAACCAACCAGGCGCGGGCGTCCTGCTCCAGCATGACCTCGGTCGCCCCTGCCGAGAAGTTGAGGGCGATATGAAGGATCGCCTCGCCCACCTTCAGCGCGCCCGCCCAGTAGCTGCTATCGGAACGAAAGCGACCGAGCATGGCCGGCAGCCAGGGCAGGTAGCCGAGCACGATGATGGCGTTGGCAACCACGAATGCCAGCAGGGGTCGCCGCTGTCGTCCGCCGAACAACCAACGCTGGAGCCAGTACAGCGCCAGGGCCAGCAGGGCGAAGCCAGCAAAGTAGTGAGTGTAGAGGGCCGCCAGACCCAATCCGGCATAGGCTCCCCCGATCTTGATTTCTGATTCCCTGGTCGTCGAGGGATGGCGACCTACGATCTGCCCCAACCACCTGACCACGACCAATGCCTCGGCTGCCACCAATGCCAGCAGGAGCGTGTACATTCGCGCCTCCTGGCTGTAATACACCATCAGTGGAGAGCAAGCAACCACCAGCGCGGCCAAAGCTCCTGCTTGCTCATGCCAAAGTCGTCGTCCCAACGCCCACAGAAGAGGAGCGAGCAGCACCCCGAAGGCTGCCGAGACGAACCGCAGCACGTATGCCAATGGCCCGGCCCAGGGATCGAGCAAGTGCAGCCAACCGCCTACCAGGAGGTAGTACAAAGGCGGCTGGATGTCGTTCGCTGTCCAGCGGGCCAGTTCCCGCGTGCCCAGACGCGCGACTTGAGCGGTCACGCCTTCGTCGTACCACAGGCTCTGGACATCGAGGGAATGCACGCGCAACGCCCAGGCCGCGAGAATCAGGGCCAGGAGCAATAGGGCGGGCTTGGGTTGACGCCGGGGAGCGGGCCGCGCGCTCATTGGAAAGGTGAGAATGCTACTCGGCTCGATTACGCGAGCGATCGGAGGAGAAGCCTTCGGGATAACGGCGGGCGAGCTTATCCACGTTATCCTGGGCGATTTCCTCGAGCGACCAGCCGACAGCGTTTGCCATAACGGCAACGTACCAGAGCACGTCGCCCAACTCCTTCTTCAGCCTGTCTTGCTCCAATTCGTGACCATGAAAGAAGGCCTTTTTCACCAACTCAGCAGCCTCACCCGCTTCGCCGTTGAGACCCAGGGCGGTGTAGATCAGCGTGCGCTCGAAATCGCCGTGGTTGCCTGCGGTGCGCAACGCCAGTTGTTGGTAGTCGTTGAGGGTTAAGGACATGGGTGCTCGTTCTCAACGGTCCGATGACCATAGATGAGCCGCTTCGTAGCCAAACGGCAGGTGAACGCGTATTTCGTCGACGGTTGTCACATCGAGGGAAGCGTCCAGTAAAGGCTTGAGTTGAGCGACTCGCAGATGATTGACGGCGCGAACGATATCCGCGGGAACATGACCAAAACGGTGCTCTAGAATGCCGAGGACAGCTTGTTTCAGTGTTTCCTCTCGTCCTTTTTCCATGCCTTTTTCCATACCTTTTTCCATGCCCTGCTCCATACCTTGCTCTATGCCTTGCTCCTTGCCTATTTCAAGACCCTCGGCCAGAATCTCTTGATACCAGGGTGATTCGCGTAGAACAGCCATATCCCACCTCATGATGCGACGAACCAGTTCTGTATCAAGCACAAAACTGGCGAAGAAAGCGAGTAAGGTCTCTACTTGTGAGAGATTCGGGTCGCCTCGCAAGAGCGTAAGCGCTCGCTCGATGGTTGTAGCATCTCCTCCGTCTTGCAGAACAGGCACGAACGGCAACAGTGGTAGCAACGGTTGCTTCAACACCTGGTCAGCAGGGACACTCCAAAGATTGACCAAACGGTAATCCTGCCGGGCGATCAGTCCAAGTAATTCGTACTCGCAGCGATCAGGCAACGGCGCTGCATCCACAGGCGGCAAGACATTGACCACGACTGGGTAGATCGGAACGCGATAACGCTCGTGCGCCAGAGCTGCATAGGCGGCCACTCGCCTCGACATGTTGGCGTCAGGGCGTAATTGTATCTCGTTCAGGACAATGAAGCCACCGTGCACCGGGCTGTAGACACGCAAGAGGGCGTCGCTTTCACGGCTTACCCATTGAAAGTCGGCAGCCAGCATATCGGAGACTTCGAGCGTGTCATCTTGCAGCAACCAACGCACCCAGGCTGTGGGAGCCAGGCTAATGAGTCGTTTGCTGCCAATGTCAGCGCCTTTCGCCATCTGTGTTTCCTGCGGATGTCGCTGCCAGCATTATAGCTGGTCTGCCAATCCTGTTTAAATTCTAAGGGCAGGCAGCCACACTGTCTCATACCACGCCCATGTCGTTTCCAGGCCACTATGCAGGGCTACTTGTGGTTCCCATCCCAACGTCTGCCGGGCGCGGCTGATATCGAGCACGAGCCAGGGTACATCGAAAGGTCGGGGATCAGCTCGGCGGACGGTGATCGGGTAGGTCGAGCCGGCAAGCAGGGAGAGGAGATCAAGCAGGTGGTTCAAGCTGACGGGTTGACCCCCGCCGATGTTGTAGACCCCGGTCGGGTTGGCATGGTTTGCGGCCAGCACCATGGCATGGGCCAAATCAGAAACGTGGAAGAAGTCACGTACAATGTTCTCGCCATTGCCCCAAAGCGTGATGGGTTGACCGGTGAGGATATTGCCTATGAACACTGACACCGCCCCTTGTCGCCCAAGCGGATCCTGACCGGGACCATAGGGCACTGAAGGGCGCAGGATGGCGTATTCCAAACCGCGCAGGTGGTGGTATAACTCGATGTATTTCTCAGCGGCCAGCTTGGTGACGCCGTAAGCAGAAATGGGGTGTGTGGGGTGGGTCTCCGGTACAGGTCGACGCGCGACGGGGCCATAGATGGCGCCGCCGGTAGAGAGAAAGATCAGTCGCCGAACGCGCTGTTCCGCGCACGCCTGGAGCAGCCGGATGGTGGGGATTAAGTTGGCTTGGATGTCGCCGACCGGATGTTGGGTGGCGGATTCAGGGATGTGCGCCCAGGCCAGGTGGAAAACCTTGTCGATCCCCGTCAGCGGGAGATCGACCAACAGATCGACAAGTTCACCCTGAAAGAACTGCACGCGCGGCAGCCCGGCCAGCCAGGGCGGCGGCGATTTGCGGTCGTAGACGATGACTTCGTGACCCTGGCGACTGAGTAGATCGACCAGATGGCTGCCGATGAAGCCGCAACCGCCGGTGACAAGGATGCGATCGGATGAATTCATGGCTGGCTGGCGCAAGCGTTGGGATCGAGGGCGCAGGCTTGATCGGGGATCGAGGGGCGGCCTACTACGATGTTGCCCAGCGGTAGCTCGGCGCCGAGTGGTTGACCGGTGGCGTCTTGTATAGCCAAGCGACTGCCATCGGTTTGGTTGTAGAGGCCAAGCGCCAGACCGAGCACCACGCCGGGGGCCACGCCGGGGGGAAGGGTGAGTTGCCGCCAGTCGTCGGTTGCTGTGGGGATGAAGCGCCAGGGCGGGCCGTCGGCTTGGGTGATTTTAGTTTCACCCTGGCGTAACTGCACCGAGGGTGTGTAGCCGGCTGGGATGCCAGCGGACCACCGTAGCCAAATGTCGAGTGTCCGGCCGGGTTCCAAACGCTGGGCTGGCAGCCACGCTTCTACGTGTATTTGTTGGCCTGTCGGCGTCATGAACATGCCCTCTTTGGCAAGCAGTTTTTGGTCGAAATCGGCAGGGGGGTCTTGGCGGGTCAGGGGTAGAGCCTTAAGACGACCGCGCTCGTCACGACGAAAGGCGGCGGCCAGGAAGAGGGTGTCATCCGGGGTGCGGGGCAGGTCGGGCGAAGCGATCCAGTCGGCGGGCAGGCGGTTGCCCGGCTCGAAGGGATTGGGGCCATGCGCCACTCCCAAGACCGCTCCCCAGGCGCGTGGCAATGATAGCGGCGTGGTGGTGATGGTGATGGCCTCGCCGGGTTGCCATTGGGTGGGCGGATACCAAACGAGGGCGGGAGGCGCCAGTTTGTCCAGGGTGAAGACTGGCCGGCCATCGGGACTGCGCACTTCTAGCCAGGGACGCACTGTGCCGGGGACGAGGTTTTGGCCCGCCTGCCAGCGCGTGGTCAGGCGGATTTGCCGCCAGCGAGGCCAGTCGTCCACGCGGAGATCGACGAATCCCAGGGGGCCAAGAGCGGTCGCAACATCGCCCGATCCGCGCACGAAATCGTAGAAGGCGGGTGGGATCGTTTTGTTGGGCGTGTGCTTTTGTAGGAGTAGAAAGCCATCGGCGGCATCGATGATGCCCCAAGTCCCTGTCAACATCTGCTCGACCGTCGCGCGCACGGCGCCGGGGGCCATGTCGGTATCGGTGGTTACGTCGATGAGCGCCCATTCGGCGCCATCTGGTTCAGTCAGTCCATTGGGGAATTGGTAAGCACGCTTACGATGGCTGATGTGTGGGTGCACCGAAGCGGTGGCGGTGGCGGCGGCTTCCGCAGGTATGCGAGCGAGGAAGCGGCTGAGCAGGCGGTGATGGGCGGTGATGGGGATGGGGTCGTAGCGTCCACCCAACGGCCCTCGCCCGGCCAATAGATAAAGCCCCACTGCCCAGGCTAAAACCCAGAGGGCGAGCAGCCTTGACCATTGCCTCCGACCAGTATTTTGGGCAAAGGGGCGCTGAAGGAGGCGGGAGGCGCCATAGGCGGCAGCGACGGCGAAGTAGGGTGTGAGGGGGGCGCTGTAGTGGAATTCGCCGTAGTACTGGGCGGGAAAGGCGCTAAGCGCGTTGGCCAGCAAGAGCGGCAGGCAGAGTAGGATGATGTCGATCCCGAAGAGGCACACGAAGCCAAAACCGGCAAATAGCCCCAGCAGGTAACGTAATCGGGCGGGTTCGGTTAGGATTCTCCAAACCAGGTCAGGGCGAGTGAGCAAGCTGCGGGCGATGTCGGCCAGATTGTCGCCCAGCGCGCCGTAGCGGTGGAAGTAGATGGAGGCTTCGACGCCATAAACTGTGCTGGCGTGGCGGGGAATGATGACGAAAGTGGCAAGGGCAAACCCGATCAGGCTGATGAGGAGAACGGTTACTCCGGTGATGAGGCTGAGGCGTGAAGCGTGAAACGTGAAACGTGAGGCGTGAGGCGGGGGCGTTTGTCTATCTGTTTCCTGCTGTTCCAGCGCTCTTTTGTTCTCGCGTCTCTTGCCCCACCCGACCCAGATCGCCCAGAGACCCAGGCCAGCGGCGAGGAGGGCGGCCTCTTCTTTGACGCTGGCCAGAAGGAGGGCGGCGACGACGAACTGACCCCAATGTTCTGTTTCTAGCGACCAGAAGGCCCAGAAGATGAAGGGTGCGGCCAGTGGGATGGCGTGGAATTCGGTGAGGAGGGCGGACTGGGTTTGCGGCGCCAGGAAGTAGGCTATCGCCAAGGCGATAGCGATAAGGGGCGTGGTTTTGCGCTGGGCTAGCGCATATAGCAGCCAGGCGCCAATGGCCACCGCCAGCACCTGTAACACGAGCAATGCCCGCACATCGTTCCATAGCCAGAAAATCGGACTGATGAGCACGAAGATCGGCTCGACATGGTCGGTCAGGCGAATAGACTGAAATTCGCCTTTTGTGAATTCAAGAAACCGCCCATGACTGCTATTCCAGATCGCCTGGTCGATTTGTCCCAGGTCGGCCTGGTGAGTGCGCATCCCTGCGTGTTGATCGAACGCCAGTTTCGTAAAGACGACGATGTATGCCAGCGTGATCGCCAGGAGGAGGAGTCGATAGCTGCGCTGCTCGCGCGCGGTTGGCTCAGCCATCGGTTGTCGTTGCCCCCACCGATGTGGTTCGCCACCGCAAGGGCGAGCGTCCTGGCCAGGTCAAGAGGCTGAGCCCGGCGGCAGCCAGCTCGCATATGATCAGCCAGATGCGCATCGCCAGCGCCGCCACTGTGATCAATCCACCACCTATTATCGGCGCGGCCAGAAGGTACATGACGCCCTCGCGCACGGCCAGGCCGCTGGGCGTGATGAAGCTGAGATAGCCAATGCTGTAGGCGATGGGGTAACCGGCGATAAGATGGACGGTTTTGGCTCCCTGCTCGGTCAAGCGCCAATCAGTCAGCGCCATCGTCACGGCGGCAAAGCTGGCGCCGAGTAATAGCCAGACGACGATCTCGAGCGAAACTGCAATCAGGAGTTCGCGTGAAGAGAGGGTGACAGCCAGCGGCCGGCGTTTGATCAGGCGCAGGCCCCAGTTGAGAATGCGGATGAGCCATTGCGGTCGGGCGAGGAACAGCAGGACGGGAAGGGCGATGAGGGTGATCAGTTGCGCCAGGGGCAGCCGGACGACCTGTTGTAGCAGGCCCAGATTGCCGGTCAGGGGGAAATAGACGGCGGCGATGAGCGCCACCGACAACAGATTGACCACCTGATAAAGGGCGATGCTGGCGACTGTGGCTTCGGGACGCACGCCTTGCTGGTAACACAATACTGTCATCCCCAGTGGCTGCCAGACGTTGCCGGGGATGTAGCGCATGATGGCGCTGACGAACCAGATACGGAATCCATAGCCAAATGTGATGCTTCCTCCCAATAATCTCAGTAATCTCCGCCAGATCACGATCTCCAGCGCCCAACTGACGAATAGCAAGGCCGCGGCAGGTGGCAGCCACAGCGGTCGCAGCCGCCAGGGATAGGTTCGCAGTTCGCCCCATTGGCTCCAAAGCAGTAAGCCCATGAAAACCAAAGCCAGCAGCAGGAACAATATCTGCGCGGGCCGTCGTAGTCGCGCCAACATGGGCCGTATTGTACACAACAAAACCGCCCCTTGCCTACTTCGCAAGGGGCGGTCAATTCAGAGGAGAGTGTGAGATGTGAAAGCCAACTACTTGGACCTCATTGCATCTCCACGCTGCTTGCAGTAGGTGTTGATGTGGGTATGGCTGTTGGCGTGGCGGTGGGAGTAGGCGTCGGGGTGGGCAAGGGGGTGGGGGTGGGCGTTGGGGTGGGGGTCTGGACGGGGAAGAGGAGGAGGGTATTGCTCTGGGCTTGTTGAGGGGCGGAGCCAGGGACCACGAGGCGGCTGAGGCCGCCCTCCCGCAGCATGAAGGTCAGGAGGAGGGCGAGGAGGAGTACGGCGACGGTGGGAGCCAGCCAGTTGGTCAGGGCGCCAAAGTTCGGCCAGGTGAAGCGGCGGCGCGGGGGCCGAGCAGCAGCGGCGGTGAGGAATGCCGAACGGCCAGGGCGTAAACCGTGCGGTGGGGGCGGGACGGTTGCTAGAAGCGGAGGCAGGGCGCGCGCGAGGGGCAACAGGGCGGTGGTCTCCGGGTCGGAGATGATCGCACCGGTTGGTGAGCCTTCGAGGATGGCGTCGATGGCGTGATCGAGGAGGAGGTCGCGGCCTTCGGGGGTCATGGGTCGTCGTCTGCGGCGATGGTGGCGGTTGGGGAGAGGAGGCGTCGCAGGTTGGAAAGGCCACGGCGCTGGAGGGCGCGCACGGCTTCTTCGGTCTTGCCCAGGAGCTGGGCGGCTTGGGGTGCGGTCATCCCATCGCCAAAACGCAGGAGGATGACTTGCTTTTGATCGTCGGTAAGTTGGTCGATGGCCTGACGCAGGCGTTCGCGTTCAAGTCGCTGACCGACAAGGTGTTCGGGATGGGCTTCGGGGGGAAGAGAGATGCCCTCGTGTAGCTCGCTGGCCGGGCGGCGTTGTTGGCGCCGGGCTTCGTCGATGATGAGGTTGTGAGCGATGCGGTAGAGCCAGGCTTGAAGGGCGTCGTGAGCGAATTTGTCTTTGTCGAGCGCTTCCAGCATCTTGAGAAAGACGCCAGAGGTGAGGTCTTCGGCATGGTGGGGGTCGCCAACATGCCGGTAGATGTAGGCGTAGATTTTAGGCGCGTAGGTATCGTAGATGATGGCTAGCGCCTTGGGGTCTCGTTGCTGTGCGGCGGCAAGCAACGTTTCCTGGTCGGTCATAGAAGGACGCCGGCCAGGCGAGGGGAAGGGTTCGAGGTTTCGAAACAGCGCGTAGGGCGGCGCCATAGGCGCTGATTCATTTGCATTACGACGCCAGACATGGATGGTTCAGTATGGCGATTCCCATGGTTTTCGGTGGATTCATCGCCGCGTCGCACCGCACTGACGGCAGAATCGATCCTCGCGCTGGAATTCGGCGCCACATTTGCGGCAGAAGCGATCTGACGCGGGGACGGTGGGGGTGGGTTTGCGAGCCGGGCCGCGTTTAGCGGGAGGGGACGCGGGAGCGGTGTCAGCGAGGCGGGGTTGCCGTGTGCGCCAGACTCCAAAAAGCCCAGCGGCGATGAGCACCACCGCCAGAAAAGCCAGCAACCAGATTCCCCACGACGAGGATTTGGCTGGGGTTGGCGAAGGTGCGGGCGTAGGAACAGATGTCTGTGTTGGGGCAGTGGGGGTATGTTCGGGAACTGTGAGGGCGCCAGTTGGATTGTCGTAGGTGACATCCTGTGTGATGATCGTGCTGGCTTTCACGACGCCCACATCGCGTTGAAATAACAATCCGTCGCCGATGCCTGTCCCGCGCGCTTGTAGCTCTGGTAGGCTGCTGCGAATGCTGGCGTTGGCGGGAAGTAGGACCTCGATTGAGGCGACGTCGGCTACCAGGTACCCCGCCGGCAGTTCCAGTTTGACGGTGCGTTGGGCGCCATTGCTTGGCAGGGGCGTGTAATATTCCACCCGGAGCTTTGTGCTCGAGGGGGTGAGGGTGAGCACTTGGCCGCCTGTTCTGTTGCTGGTTTCATAGCTTGTGTTGATAAGGTCGTTATTGTTCCCAGCGACGGCGACGGCGTTGATCTCGGCGTTGGCTGGGATGGGCACGTGCACTGCCTGGCCAGATTGGGATAGATCGGCGTCGAGGATGACAAGCAATTGAGCATTATCGAATTCGGGCCAGAGGGAGATTTGGAGTGATTTCAACGAGGTCGGGCCCTGGGCAGCGGCGTGAGTAGCGGCCAAGAGCAGGGTCAGGAGGAAGAATAGGATTCGGGGGCGCATAGGTAGGGTGAAGTGGACAAAGGGTGACGGACAGGTAGGATTATACTATGCAACGCGCGTGCGGAGGCAATTTGACGAGCTTCTGACCATTATGGTATTCTCAGCGGTCGCAACTCTGAGCGACCGGAAGCGTGTCGCGCGCATATCGTGTTGCTTTTATCTTCATACTCAAAGTGAGGTTTCCAATAGTTAGAAGGCCCGATCAATCAGATAGTCAGATGGCAGGCGTCCGCGTGAATGAGCGTATACGCGCTCCTGAGGTGCGCGTCATCGATGAGAGCGGCGCACAGGTCGGCATTATGCCGCCGATGCAGGCTCTGCAAATTGCTCTGGAGCGCAATCTGGACTTGGTGGAAGTGGCGCCTAATGCACAACCCCCTGTATGTCGGCTCATGAATTTTGGCAAGTATCAATACGAGCAGACAAAGCGGGAGCGCCAGGCGCGCCGAGCACAGAAGGTCATTGAGGTCAAGGAAGTGCGTTTGCGCCCCAAAACGGGTGAACACGATACCGAAGTGCGTGTGCGCCAGGCGCGCAAATTTTTGGAAGATGGCAACAAGGTGAAGGTCCGAGTGCGGTTTCGTGGTCGCGAAATTTATCATCCAGAGATCGCAACCGAGATGCTCAGCGAGTTTGCTACTAAATTGGCTGATACTGGCCAGGTCGAACAAGAGCCTAATTTGGAAGGACCTAGTATGTTGATGGTGCTGGCGCCGTTGCCGGCGAAGCACAAATAATCTATTCTAGCTATCCCACAGTATTCGATAAAGAGGGTGCTGCTTGTTTGCGCAGCGGTGCACCTGCACTTATGCGTCGGAAGCTCCCTCTTTGTTTGTCAGGAGTTTATTTAAGCTATGCCTAAGATCAAAACCTACAAGGGCGCGGCTAAGCGTTTCACTGTCTCAGCCAATGGCAAGCTGCGCCGCACCAAACAAGGGAAGGGCCATCTCAAGCGCCGCACTCCCAAGCGCACCAAGCGCCAGTTCGACAAATTGCTGACCGACGGCAACGCCGAACATAAAAAACGTGTTCAGCGCCTGGCCCCCTACATGAAGAATGATTAACGTTGTGAGGTTTCCATGACCCGTGTCAAACGTGGCGTTACTAGTCATGCTCGCCACAAAAAAGTTCTCAAGTTTACAGCCGGCCATTTCGGCGCTCGCCATCGTCTCTATCGTGTGGCGAACGAGTCGCGCATCCATGCCCTGCTCTATGCCTTTCGCGATCGCCGTCGCCGCAAGCGCGAGTTTCGTCGTTTGTGGATCGCTCGCATCAATGCGGCCAGCCGCCAACATGGCCTGAGCTATAGCCGTTTCATGGATGGGCTGAAGAAGGCGGATGTGAGTCTGGACCGCAAAATCTTGGCTGATCTGGCAGTGCGCGATCCTCAGATCTTTGCAGCCGTGGCCGAGGTGGCTAAATCCTCGTTCGCCTAAGGGATGAACGCGCCAGCGATTACCAGCTCGGCCAATTCCCGCTTCAAACTCGCCCGTGCTTTGTTGACGCGGCGAGGCCGCCACAAGCACGCTCTGCTTTTGCTCGAGGGCGTGCGTCTCATCGAAGATGCCATCAGCGCCGGTTATCCACCGGCGCTGGTTTTGTTTGATCAGGCTGTTGGCGTCGCCCTGACGCCTTTGCTGGGGCAAGTGCAGGCGGCGGGGGCCGAAGTGGCCGGCCTGGAAACAGATCTGCTAAATATATTGTGCGAAACGACGACGCCGCAGGGGGTGGTGGCGGTGGCGCCGTGGCCCCAGATCGAGCCGGGGCGCCAGGGTCTCAGCCTGATTTTCGATGGTTTGCAGGATCCGGGAAATGTGGGAACGCTTATGCGCAGTGCGGCGGCGGCGGGGGTGGACCAGGTCATCACGCTGCCGGGCGTGACGGATCCGTGGGCGCCAAAGGTGTTGCGCGCAGGGATGGGGGCGCATTATCGGATCGCCATTCGCCAGGCGCGCGATGTGGCTCAGGTCGAGGAGTGGATCGGCGGGGCGCAGCGCTTGCTGGCCGCAGCGGAGGGATCTGAGGTCTACACCACCGTGAATTGGACGCAGCCAAGCGCGCTCGTCATCGGCAGCGAGGCGCATGGCGCGCGGCTGACGGCTTCCTGGTCGGATCTGCGACGCATCGCTATCCCCATGGCCCGGCAGGTGGAGTCGTTGAACGCGGCGGTGGCGGGCAGCGTGATTTTGTTCGAGGCGGCGCGACAACGTCGCTTTTAGCCGCCCAAGGCTACGCTTTGCGCGGCATTCAGCAGCCACGGCCCTGTAAACAAGCCCCAGATCACTGTGCCAACTATCGCAATCGCCAGGGCGACAACCAGGGAATCGGGTAAGGTGAGCGGGGGGGCGTCGGGAGCGGGGTCGCGCATGAACATGGCGACGGTTACACGCAGATAGTAATAGGCGCTGATCACGCTGTTGATCACACCTGCCAGAGCCAGCCAGGTCCAGCCGCTTTCTACGGCGGCGTTGAATAGGTAGAGTTTGCCAAAGAATCCGGCTAGGGGTGGTATCCCGGCCAGCGAGAGCATGAAGATCGCCATGGCGACTGCGGCCAGGGGTTTGCGCTGGTAGAGGCCGTCGGCGGTGCGGATGTCGGCGTCTTGTACATCGGTGGAAGCGTGGCCTTCGAGCAAAGAGGCGATGGCGAAAGCGCCCATGTTCATGAAAGCGTAGACGATCAGGTAGTAGAGCGTGGCGTCGAAGCCAGCCGACGTGCCTGTCACCAGGCCGATGAGCATGTAGCCGGCCTGGGCGATGGAGCTATAGGCCAACATGCGTTTGAGGCTGCGTTGGCGTATAGCTGCCAGGTTGCCCAGGGTCATGGTCAGTAAGGCGAGGATGGCCAGAGCGGAGGCCCATAAGGCGTCGGGGATGGCGATAGTGGCTTGCAAGACGCGGAAGAGGGCGACAAAGGCGGCGGCTTTGGTGGCGACAGACATGAAGGCTGTGACCGAGGTGGGCGCGCCCTGATAGGCGTCGGGCGTCCACATGTGGAAGGGGACGAGGGCCAGCTTGAAGCCGAATCCCACTAGCAGCAGGGCCAGGCCGGCCAATAGGAAGAATCCGCCCGTGCCTTGGGCAGCGATGTCGGCCAAGAGCGTGCTGCCGGTATCGGCGTAGAATAGGGCGGCGCCATAGAGGACGAAGCCGGAGGCAAAGGCGCCGAGCAGGAAGTATTTGAAGGAGGCCTCGCTGCTGGTCAGTTGTTTGCGGTCGAAGCCTGTGAGCACATAAAGCGCCACCGAAAGGACTTCCAGGCTCACGAAGAGTGTGATGAGTTCGACCGCTTTGCCGAGGAACATCATGCCGGTGACAGCGATGAGCAGGAGGGCGTAGTATTCGCTGTGTAATCTCGAGAATCGCCCCAGGTACTCCCAGGCTAGAAATACGCCCAATATCGCTGCCAGGATGAGGATCAGGTTGAGATAGCGGCTGAGGTCATCTGCGATCACCATGCTGACGCCAGCAACGCCGAAGCTAGCAGGTGGCTGGCCCAACGCGCTGATGGTCAATCCACCTGCTGCCAGCAGGCCCACCAAGGCCAGGAGCGCAGCCACGTGATGATGGCGTTGCGCGCCCAATGTCACCCGCGTGGCTACTTCGACGATCAGGATCACCAGCGCTGTGGTGGCGATGATGAGTTCGGGCAGGATGGCGGCGAAGTGGAGGGCGGGTGGGTTCATAGGGGGATTGCGGAATTCGGATTGCGAATTGCGAAACGTGAAGCGTGAAGCGTGACGAAAGCTCACGACCTTGCGGTGACGGATGGCGGTGTGCAAACGTGAAGCGTGAAGCGTGAAACGTGAAGCGACCTGCCACTTGCCGCTTGTCTACTTGTCTACTTGTCTACTTGTCTACTTGTCTACTTGTCTACTTGTCTACTTGTCTACTTGTCTACTTGTCTACTTGTCTACTTGTCTACTTGTCTACTTGTCTACTTGTCTACTTGTCTACTTGTCTA
>JAYRVO010000090.1:0-7000 GCA_041918515.1 Chloroflexota bacterium
AACGGCGAAGTTCAGCGGCGGGCGGCGGAATCAGTCTGAAGGTCGGGAATAACTCAACGGTGGGGTTCAAGTTCGCGTGCGGGTCCACGAGGGCGCCAGCCCGTCCGCTGGAACTGATGTTAGCCGATTCTCTCGCCGGGAGCAACATGCTGGCCTGCACAACCTGCGCCGGCAGCGACAAGCTGGCCGATGCCCGTCCGTCGCAGCGACGTCATCATTCTCACGCCTGCACGCCGCAACGGCAACTTCGTCTTTTGTCCTTCGTTCCTTCGCTTCGCTCAAGGACAGGCTCTCCGTCGCACAGGCTAACTATTTATTCACTCTCAAATTGCAGATGTTAATTCCGGATCCTCTCAAATTTGAGATATAACACGCCTCAGAATATACTAAACATCTCATAGGCAAACTCCTTTCTGCCATTGGCAAAGTATCGATTTTGGCTTGGCAAAGTATCGATTTGACCACCATCATATCCTCGTACGAGACGCGAAAGGCAATGAAGACCGCGTGACTTTGCTACCAAAACAACTGGCTACTATCTTACACGAATACCTCCGCCACGACAAGTTCATCCACGAAGCGCGAAGCCGCAGGGTCATTCAAAAGCCCTGAGCAAGCGGCCCCACCCTGCCTTCAATCCCTTCGTGTCTTTGTGTTCGATGCAGTCTGGGTGGTGTGGCTGAGTAATTACCCTGCTTGACAGTAACTATTCACCTGTGCCTTTTTTACCTCACGCCAAGGCGCAAAGACGCCAAGAAAACATAAAAACTTTGCGTCTTAGCGACTTTGCGTGAGCCAATTTGGGGGCAACGTGAACTCCTACGCTTGACAAATATCCTTTTATCACCACAATGATGCTCATGAATCTGACGATTGCTGAGAAACACGGCCATCGTCTTTCGATCAGTGGCGAGGAAATCGTCCTATGAAAATCGTGAGCGTCGCAGATGTCAAAGCGCAGGACGGGGACAGTTCCGGCAACGGTCGGAGCAACAATGGAGGCGATAATAGATCTCCGAAGTCGCGCCATCGTGCAGTGATCGGCGAGCCTTGATGTCGGACTCAGCGCCCCTTCCGACTGCCAACGCCCACATCCTGGTCGTCGACGACGAAGACAGCGTGCGCGAGGGGCTGTGTTGGTCGCTGCGATTGAGCGGCTATCAGGTGGACGAGGCCGTGGCGGGCGCGCAGGCGCTGGCGATCCTTCGCTCCGCTCAGGATGGCCGCGGCGTCTTCGACCTGATGCTGGTGGACATGAACATGCCCGGCATGGGCGGCGTGCAGGTGATGGAGCAGGCGCGGCGGCGACAGCCCGACCTGGCTATCATCGTTCTCACCGGCCATGCCACGCTCGATAGCGCCATCGCTGCGGTGAAAGCCGGGGCCAGCGATTATCTGCTCAAACCGGTCAGCATCTCCACCCTGCAGGCGGCGGTGAGTCGGGCGCTGGCCGCTCGCGCCGAAAGCCTGCGCCAGCAGCGCGTGGTGGCGTTGATGAATCAGGTGGCCGATGTCCTGCGCCCGGCCGCTGAGGCGCCCCCGACCGCCGGTGAACCCGCACAGATGTTGCGCGTCGGCGCCCTGACGCTGGATGTGGAAAAGCGAGTGGCTACCGTCGATGACTCGCCACCGCGCTCGCCCGAACTCACCGAGGCCGAGGCCGCCATCCTGCAGGAATTGATGCGCCATCCCGACCAGGTGCGGACGTGTCGCCAATTGGTGTGGGCGACCTGGGGTTATGACGCCAGCGAGGCCGAGGCAGCCGGCACGGTGCGCTCGCACATCTTCCGCCTGCGCAAGAAGATCGAAGTCGATCCCGCCCATCCCGAATTCGTGAAGACGGTGCGCGGCGGGGGGTATTTCCTGGTTGGGAGATGAGGGCGCGAACGATCTCGCGATGAAGTCGCGATGGATCTGCACGTGCGGCAGATGTGCGGGTGAGTTAGACTGGGGTTCATGAACATCGCAGAGACAACGATCGTTCTGCTCGGAGCGAGGTTATCCTCATGTCTACCCAACAGATCTTGATCGTCGATGATGACGAGAATGTGGCCCAGGGCATTCGCCGGGCGCTGGCGTTGCATGGCTATGCCGCGGAAGCGTGCAGCTCAGCAGAGACGGCGTTGGAGAGACTGAGCGCAGATTCGTGGGCGCTGGTCATTTCCGACCTGCGTCTGCCTGGCCTCGATGGGCGGCAATTGCTGCGCCGGGTGGCTGAAGCCTGGCCTGACATCCGCCGTGTTCTCATTACCGGCTTTGGCACAGAGGAGACTGAGTTGTGGGCTTGCCGCGAAGCCGACGATTACTTGATCAAGCCATTCAGCACACAGCGCCTTTTACAGACGGTGCAACAACTTCTTCCCGACCTTTGATCGGGAAGGTCAAAAAGGCCATGCCTACAAACCAGACCACTATGACTGCCATCGGCGCCGCCGTCCCGCGGAGCATCGAAATGAAAAAGCTCCTGACCCCAACCCGAACAGAGTTCTAAAGATGGAAACACCGATGGAGGTATAATGAAGCCAAACCTGCCCTATTCCAAAGCATTGATCGGGCTTGCGGGATGGGTGGGTCTGCTGGCAATACAGATGCTCGTTCATGTTGTGCCGAACTTCACAAGCTTTGACCAAGACAGCGAATTGTGCTAGAGTTCGATTCAACCTCTTTGTTAAGCTTATGTAGGTGACGAGATGACTGCTCAGCAACGAACTTTCCTGGTTTTCCTAGGGCCTCCCGGCGCGGGGAAGGGAACGCAGGCGCGCGTGTTGGCCGAGAAGTTGGGGATACCGCAGGTCTCGACCGGCGACCTGTTTCGCTATAACATCAAGAATCAGACAGCCCTGGGTCTTTGGGCAAAGAGTTTCATAGACAAGGGCGAGTTGGTGCCGGACGAAGTGACCATCAGCATGGTGGAGGATCGTCTGAAGCAGGCCGATTGTGCGCGCGGCGCCATTTTCGATGGTTTCCCGCGCACGCTGGCGCAGGTGGAAGCGGTGGAGAAGATGCTGGTGGCGGATGGCGGCGTCAGGTTGGCGCCCATGCTCGATGTCAGCGACGAAGAGATCATGCGCCGCATCACCGGGCGCCGGGTGTGTCGCGCCTGCGGCGCGGTGTACCACGTCGAGTTCAGCCCACCGAAGGTCGAAGGGGTGTGCGATGTGGATGGTGGCGAGTTGTATTTGCGCGATGACGACAAGCCGGAGACGGTGCAGAATCGGCTGTATGTGTATTACAAGCAAACAGCGCCTCTGATCGGTTACTATTTTGCCAAAGGCTTGTTGACGGTGGTGGATGGCTCGCAATCGCCAGAACATGTACAGGAAGCATTGTTGAAGGTGATGGCCGATCATGGGCTGTAGTGTGTTCCAGACGTTGTAAGGAGCCGTATTTTGTTGGCTCGCACTCTGGCGCAGCAGCTCGGGAACCCATCCGCTTTTTGGGCCGGATGGATATTCCCGCGTCTATGGAATAGGCGCAATCGCGCTCTGAACGATGTGGTTTTGCAAGTTCTGGCTTTGAGGCCCCAGGATCGGGTGCTCGAGATAGGCTTTGGCGGAGGCTATTTGCTGAGTCGCATCGCTGCCATCGCCTCCGATGGCTTCGTGGCAGGGGTGGATATTGCGCCGGCCATGGTTGCTTTCGGCGAGAAACGATTGCGTCCATGGATCCAGAGTGGCAAAGTGGCTGTGCGGGTTGCCAGCGCCGAACGCCTGCCATTTGCCGACGGCTGCTTCGACAAAGTATGCAGTGTCAACTCCATCTTCTACTGGTCGGATGCGGCTGGCGCTTGCGCCGAGATGCAACGGGTGTTGGTGGAGGGCGGCATGATGGCGCTCTGCTTCACCGAGCGGGCGTCGCTGGCGGGGCGTTCATTTGCACAGCATAGCCTGCATCTCTACGAAGCCGCCGAGGTGCGCGGGCTTCTGCAAGTCGCCGGTTTCCACGAGATCACGATGATCCCAGGCTCCGATCGGCATCGCGAGTTCGTGTGCGTCACAGCCCGGAAGTCAACTACCAGCCTGGGTCCTTTGCCAGCGCGCTTGTGATTTGAGGGCATCGCTATTGGCAACGTATACTGTCCTGACATTTGCAGTGATCCTGTTTGGATCGAGTTAGGAGTTACTATGCGTATAATTCTATTCTTTCTGCTCCCGATTCTGATCTTCTTCGTCGTTCTGGCTCTGCTTTTGGCGCTTGGCATGGGCGTTGGTTGGGTTTTGACCCGATTTGCGCCGTTTACGTTGTTCGAGGGGACGTTGCTGGGGATGCTCGGCATCTTTGGCAGCACCGTCTTGCTGGTGCGATGGCTGCGCGCCCTGTCGGCGGCGAGGGTTGATGTGGATGATGCGATGGATGAGGAGGACGCCGAAGAATATGACTCCATCCCTCGCTCGCGTTTCGCCAAATCTACAGCCGAGCAGACATGGGAAAACTGGTGTCGCTATACCCTGGCCAATGAGATTTATAGGGGTTTTCAGGATGATGTGCAGGGTGTGCAGAATATGAACGATTTGCAGGTGCAGGAGCTGTGCGTGCGTCTGAGCGACGTGGCCTTGTCCGTCCTCAAAAGCAAGCCTCCTACGACGAGCCGGCTGAAAGTCACGGCCGCGCAATTGCGCCAGCAATTGATCAAGATCGGACAGAAGCCTTACGAGGACGATATCCTGAACACAGTCGAGGCAGCGCTGGCTGAGTATCTGGCTCTGTACGAGAGCGATTGGATGGTGATCATGCGCAGAAAAAGCTGGGCGGAAGCGGGAGGTTATTGGGATGAGGCGGCAGATTAGAGGTTAGAGCAGTGCAAAGCTGTCGAGAAAAAGAAAAAAAGTATTGACAAACCGGTAGGGCCGTGCTAGTATAGGCTTGTCTGGAACCGCTTCCAAGACGCGCCTGTCCGAGGGAATCGCGACAGGCGTGCAAGAAAATTTCACCGTCTTCGTTCTTCTCCATGACGGAGAGCATGGCTAACATCACCATTCGCGATGTGGCGAAACACGCTGGCGTGGGCGTCGGCACAGTCTCAAGGGTGCTCAACAATCATCCTTCGGTGAGTGCGACGACGCGCGAGGCAGTGGAAGCTGCCATTGCCCAATTGGAGTTTGCGCCCAGCCCCAGCGCCCGGCGGCTATCGTCAGGAAAGACTTATACCATTGCTGCTATCGTGCCCTTCTTCACCCTGCCTTCGTTCGTCGAGCGGCTGCAAGGGGTGGTGACGGCGTTGGAAGATACGCCTTATGATGTCGTCATCTACAATGTCGAGACGGCTGAGCGTCGCGATCACTATCTCAAGACCCTGCCACGGCGACAACGTTTCGATGGTTTGTTGATCGTTTCCTTGCCTTTGTCAGATCGCGAAGCCGCCTCGCTCTCACATTCGGGATTACCGACTGTATTGATCGATTCCGACCAGCCCGCTTTCCGGCGTGTCATCATCGATGATGTACTTGGTGGGCGGTTAGCCACGCAACATCTTATCTCGTTGGGGCATGAGCGCATCGCTTATGTGAGCGACCAACTGGGCAGTCCTTTCGGCTTCATAGCCGGCAAACACAGGCTGGAGGGCTATCGCCAGGCGCTCAGCCAGGCCAACCTTCCTGTTCCACCGGACTACTATATCGCAGCCGCGTGGCACGGTGTGCCAGAGGCCAGACAAGCAGCCGCCGGTTTGCTGAAGTTGTCGCCTCGGCCTACCGCCATCTTTGCTTCCAGCGACGTTCAGGCCATCGGCGTGATGCAGGCGGCGCAGGATGCGGGCCTGCACGTCCCCAACGACCTTTCGATCATCGGCTACGATGACATCTATCTGGCCGAGTATATGCACCTTACCACCATCCATCAGCCTTTGTTCACATCAGGCGTCGAAGGCGTGGCCTTACTACTGGATCAGATCCAACAGCCTGATCGGCCTGCGGGCGCGGTGTCGCTGGATGTGAGGCTCGTAACTCGGCAAACGACAGCGCCGCCAGCCCATTGAGGCTGGCACTCGTCAGGAGGTGAGAACCACAGACAAGCACTTTCATCATAGTCTGAATCCAGCATCTTCAAGCAAGACAATGTCTTTGGCACGAAGGCCGAAGACGTTATTCTGCGGGAACAAAGCCCAAACTTGCGGATCAGTTTCCCGTTCAATTTCTCAAGAGGAGAAGTAAACCATGAAGAAGCTATTCGTTGTACTGACAGTTTTACTGATGGCGGCCTTTGTCCTGGCCGCATGTGGCCGTGCAACCCCGGCCCCCACCGAAGCCCCAGCTCCGACCGCGGCCCCGGCTGCGACCGCGGCCCCGGCAGCGACGGAAGCGCCTGCTGCTGAACCAACCAAGGCGCCTGCTGCCGAGATGGCCTCGGTTGGCGCTTCGGCTGAGGGCGCCACTTCGAAGGGATTGACGGAGTTGGCGGAGGCGTACGGTGGGGCGTACAAGGGGACGGTGGTGACGATGCAGGGGCCGTTCACGGACAATGATGCGGTGAAGTTCGATGCATCGGTGAAGGCGTTCGAGGATGCGACAGGCATCGACATCCAGTACACGGGGTCGAAGGAATTCGAGGCGTCGATCACGATTGCGGTAGAAGGCGGGAGTCCGCCGGACATTGTGGACTTTCCGCAGCCTGGGTTGCTGGCGAACCTGGTGAAGAAGGGATTGGCAGTGGACCTGGCGGGAGTGATCAACCCGGATTGGCTGAAGGAGAACTACAGCCAGGCGTGGTTGGAGATGGGGACGATGACGGGGCCGGATGGGCCGGTGACGGCTGGCATCTGGGCGCGAGCGAACGGGAAGTCGCTGGTGTGGTATCCGAAGGCGGAGTTCGATGCGGCAGGGTACACGATACCGCAGACGTGGGAAGAGTTGATGGCGTTGACAGAGCAGATCGCTTCGGATGGAGATGCGCCGTGGTGTGTGGGCATCGAGTCGGGAGCAGCGACAGGCTGGGCGATGACGGACTGGATCGAAGAGGCGATGTTGCGGACGACGTCGTTGGCGAACTACGACAAGTGGGTGAC
>JAYRVO010000091.1:0-35095 GCA_041918515.1 Chloroflexota bacterium
AACTGCCACCCCAACAGCCACAACACCGCCCCCTACCGCCACTCCCACCCCCCTCCCTTCCCCCACTCCCACCCCCCTCCCCACCTTCACCTTCACCCCCTCGGCCACCCCCACCTTCACCTTCACCCCCACCCCTCCACCCACCTTCACTCCCACCCCCACGCCAACGCTCGCCGCCTGCTTGCCGCGACCCATCGCCGCCGTGACCATCGGCGACCAACCCAAAGGCGTAGCCGCCAGCGCAGCCGCCAGCGCAGCCGACCTTCCCGATCTGGCCCTCATCGGCCTCAACGGCAACTCCAGTCTGGCCGTGGTGCGCACTACCGCCGGTCAGCCACAGGAACCCACAGTCGAGATCATCCCCGCCAACGGCAAAGGCGCCAACGGCGTCGCTGTCGCCAACGGCCTGGCTTACCTCATCCATCGCGACAGCGGAACCGTCAGCGTCATCGACCTCCAGGCCGGCCGCCAGATCGACACCCTCTCGGTCGGCATCCTGCCCTGGGGCGCCGCCGCCAACAACAACCGCCTCTACGTCGCCAACTTCCTCGACAACACCATCAGCGTCTTCGACCTGCAGACCCGCCAACCCCTCGCCACCACCCGCGTCACCATCCAACCCGCCCTCGTCGTGGCCGCCGCCGACCGCGCCTACATCAGCCACCTCGGCGGCCACATCAGCGTCATCGGCAGCGACGGCGCCCTCCTGAACACCTTCGGCCCCGTCACCGGCGACGACGCCTTCGGCATCGCCTTCGACTCCGCCGGCCGACGCCTCTTCGTCGGCAGCCGCAACGCCCGCAGCATCCTCATCCTCGACAGCGACACCGGCGCCCAGCTCGGACGCTATCGCCTCCCCACCCAACCCTACGCCCTGGCCTACAACCCCGCCACCGACCAAATCCTCGCCATCGACGCCGCTGGCGACCGCCTCCTCGTCCTTGCCTCCACCACCGGTGAACTCCTCGGCGCCCTTCCCCTCGCCACCCAGGGCGCCGAACATGGCGGCCAGGGCATCGCCGTGGGCGAAAACACCATCTATGTCTCCGCCTTCGAGGCTGGCGTCCTCGACATCTTCGACGGCGGCCCCTGCCACCTCTCCACACCCACCCCCACAGCGACGCCCTCACCTACAACCTCACCCACCCTGACAGCAACCTTCACACCCTCACCCACCCCGACTCCTACCCCTACCCCTCCACCCACCCACACTCCCACCCCTTCGGCTACACCCACAGCAAGCCCATCCGCCACCCCCATCATCGCCAAAATCGAAATCGTCTGGCCCCACGACGGCGCCACCGTCACCGACGCCCACCTGGCCAACATCACCGCCCACCTCTACGCCGACGACCATCTCAACCCGGTCGCCTGCAACTTCCCCGCCGTCGTGCGCTTGTGGGCCGCCCTCGACAACGACCCTGCCCGCTCCATCGCCCTCGGCCAGCCGCGCAGCCTCAGCCAAAACGGCCGCACCTTCACCGTCTGGGACTTCAACGACGTGAACGTGAGCGCCGCCCGCGACCCCAAACACAAAATCAACTTCTTCGTCACCGTCGATGGCGTCGAAACCCGCCACAACATTTGGACCCACGGCGCCGAAGCCCTCACCTTCGCTCCCCAACAAGACACCCCCACCGGCGTTCGCAGCACCCTCCCCCCCGCCCTCGACGCCAAAATCGAGATCGTCTGGCCACACGGCGGCGCCCCCGTCGCCCAGGCCAAGCGCGCCAACATCAGCGCCTTCCTCTTCCAGCAAAGCAGCCTCAACGCCCTCAACCCCCTCATCCAACCCGCCCCCACCGCCCGCCTCCATTGGTCCCTGGACAACGGCGTCAACCCGCCCGCCTCCCTGGCCCCGCGCGGCCAACCACGCCCCATCCACCTCGGCAGCCTCAGCTGGCTTATCTACGACTTCAACGACATCGACGTCAGCGCCGCCAACGACCCCAACGCCCACATCTACTTCTGGGTCGATGTCGAAGGCATCCCCACCGCTCCCAACATCTGGACGCACGGCGCCAGCGGCCTCACCCGCGCCCCCATCCAAGACCTCCCCGCGCGCAGCTGCAACTGACCTCCCATCGGGATGAACCTCCTCGCTCGCACCAAATCGACATGGCTTTACCCGGCGCTGCTACTCCTCATAGCGGCGCCGCTCATCTTCCTGTACGGCCAGATCGACTATACCGACCCCTTCTACGCCACCACCGACCTCTACCACTACCGCCTGATGGCCCAGGCCGCCCCCGCCCTCCCCACCGGCATCCAGCAACCCTACACCTACCGACTCCTCGGCCCCTACCTGGCCGGATTGCTGCCCCTGCCCGACCCCGCCGCCTTCCACCTCCTCACCATCCTCGTCGCCCTCGCCCTTCCCCTCGCCTTCTACGGCTTTCTGCGCTCCCACGCCCTCCTACCCAGTCTGGCGGCCTTCACCACCCTCCTCTTTCTGCTCAACCGCCACCTATTCGGCTTCATCGTCTGGGACTACTTCCAGATCGACGACGCCCTCTCACTGCTCTTCCTCGTCCTCCTCTTGTGGATGCTGCGCGGGGACAGGCCGATGCTTTGGGCAATCTTCGGCATCGTACTCGCCCTCGGCGCCCTCACCCGTGAAACCACCATCCTCGCCATCCCCGTCGCCTTCGCCTACCTGATCGAACGCCGCCAGCTGGCCGCCCGCAGCAACTACCTGATCGCCGCCATCCTCCCCGCCCTGGTCCTGTTCTTCGGCCTCCGCCTCCTCATCCAGCCATCCGGCGGCCCCACCCTCGTCGAAGCCTTCCTGCACTCCGCCCCAAAAATCCTCGACTCCTCCACCCTCTTCCGCCTCCTGATCAACCCCTTCATCCCCCTCGTCTTCCTACCCTTCATCTTCTTTCGCACCACCCTCCGCTTCTTTCGCAACCACCTCTATCTCTTCGTCTACCTCGTCCTGGTCTTCGCCAGCACCCTCTTTGGTAGCAACAACGAACGCCTGATGGCCCCTGCCTTCATCATCTTCTATCTCCTCATTGCCATCATCCTCCAAGAACGCTTCCTTTCCAAAAGAAACCGTTCCCAACCCCTGTTTCTCGCCCTTCTCCTGGTGTGCGCCCTCCTCGCCAGCCTGAACCACCAATGGGCGCGCTATCCCCTTCCCAGCCGCAACCTCACCATTTTCTTCTCCCTCGGCTCGCTTCTTGTCGTCAGCACCAGCGCCCTCCTCCTCATCGTGAGCGATAGGCGCTCATCACCTACCCAGTAGCACTCCCCCGCAACGGCAGCGATGTCGTCGCCTTCACTTCATCCAGCCCCAAGCTTGTGTACAGCCGGGCGACGCCGGGAGTGGGGGTCAGACGCTCCACCAGAAAGCGCTCTAAATCCTTGCGATTGCGCACCACCACCTTCAGCAAATAATCGAAATCGCCGGTGACGTGATGACACTCCATCACCTCCGGCATTTGCTGCACCGCCGCGCGGAAGTGCTCGACCTGCTCGGGCTGGTGCATGGCCAGGCTCACGCGCACAAAACAGATCATATCGAAGCCCGCACGCTCGCGATCGAGCAAGGCCACGTATCCGCGAATGTAACCCTCCTGCTCCAGACGTTTGACGCGCGCGTAGGCGGCGGGCGGCGAAAGGTGAATACGCCGCGCCAATTCGGCATGGGTCAGGCGACCATCACTCTGCAACGCTTCGAGGATGGCCTTATCCAAATCGTCCAGGCGATTGTTTGTCGAAACATCCATAGCCATGCCGTACTTTGCGCCGGTGCGGAGCGGTGAATCTCAATATTCCATCTCCGCTACCACCGGCAAGTGATCCGACGCCACCGGCGCCGGGTCGGCTTCCCAACGACGGCAGGAGCGCAGGGCAGGAGCCAGGGGGTCGGAGACGAAGATGTAGTCGATGCGAAACAGCGGTTCGGGTTGGTTGCAGCAGGTGGGGCCAGGGCCGGCGCCGGCTTGCGTCCAGGCATCCGCATAACCCGCTTTCAGCAAGCGGGGCAGCACTTTCGGCTCGTTGAGGTGCAAGCCCAGGCCCTCGACGGTGCGGCGGAGCGCGTCCAGGCTGGCGGGGTCAGGATAATCGGCGGGGTTGTAGGCGTTGAAATCGCCCATGAGCACGTGGGGCCGCCCGCGGTCGCGCGCTGTCCAACTGAGCAAGGCTTGGGTCTGGGTCAGGCGCACATCTTCGGATTCGGCGTCGAGATGGGTGACGTAGACGGTCAGAGTGCGTTGGGCATCCGGGAGCAAAATACGCGCTTCGAGCAAGCCGCGCGGGGCGCTGCCGTTGACAGGCGTCAAATGGTGTGCGGCGGAGGCGAGGAGGGGCCAGCGCGATAGCAAGGCGTTGCCAAAGCTGCGTCCGGGCCGGTTGAAGGCCAGGGGAAAGGTCTGAGCCTGGCCAAAGACGAAGTTCATGCCCAGCTGCTCGGCCATGATCTCAAGGGCGGGTTTGTCCCAGCCTTTGAGTTTGGCGGGATGGTAGACCTCGTTGAGTCCCACGATGTCGGCTTCGCTGTCACGGATGATGGCGATGGTGCGCTCCAGGTCAGTGACGCCATCTGTTCCTTGCCAATAGTGGATGTTGTAGGTAAGGATTTTCATGAAATGCATTTACTGCGTATTCCGTACTACGTGCTATTGATCGCCAAGTTGATTTGTTATGAAGGTCGTAAAACGCGAAGCGTGAAACGTGAGCAGTCAACGCCCGGCGCGCGCTTGTTGCACGATGTCGGCGATCTGGTCGATATGGTCGGCGTCGTGCATGAGGCCAGCCAGAACGCGGGTGACGCAGTTGTGGGGGGCTTTGTAGGGGGTGTAGGTCAGGTCGTAATGGGGCCGGTCGGGCCAGGCGTTCAGAAAAGCCAGGCGGATGCGGCGGCTCTCTTCCAGCCGTTCGCGCAATTGCGCGGCGGTCTGCATCTGCTGCCAGGGAACTTCGTATCGCATCCGGCCCGTCACCTCGACCCCACGCGCCAGGTTGGCAGCCTGGCTGCAACATTCTTCGCTCGAAGCCGTGCAGTGGACGACGACGTGGCCTAGAGTCCAGGCTATCTGGCTCTCCTCGGCGTTGTTGGCGAAAGGGTCATCAGCATTGAGATCGACGGGGACAAAAGTCACGTCGGGGTCGACAAGGTCAGCGATCAGTCCCAATTGGGCGTCGATCATGTCGTTGGTGAAACGAATGAGATCGCCGCGATCGTAGTGATGGCGGGTGGCGAACTCCGCCAGGGTCATCTCACGACGACGAACAGGATCAAAATCGAGCATGGGGAGGGAACTCCGTGGGGGCGAATGAAAGGTGGGGATCAAAGACCATTCGGGTTTCCGAAACACGAATGGTCTTTGTTTTCATTGTAAAGTGTGGCCCGCTAAACGAGAAACGTCGTGATTCGTCCTGGCGTCGGCTGTCGCTCGCAGAGGCGACGTAACCAGAGACAAGCGAGGCGCATCTCAAGGTTAGCGTTATTTCCTTTCTTCGGATCACCGGACCCCCATTCTCAGGAGCCTCTATGTCCTCTGCCTATGGCCTCAGCACCACCGTTCCCCTTGCCTATCAGGATGCCATCGACGCCATCACCGTCGCGCTCAAGGCCCAGGGTTTTGGCATTCTCACGACCATCGATGTCAAGGCGACCCTCAAACAGAAATTGGACGTGGAATTCCGGCCCTACGTGATCTTGGGCGCCTGCAATCCCCAACTGGCTTATCGCGGCCTCCAAGCCGAGCAGGACCTGGGTTTGCTTCTGCCCTGCAATGTCATCGTCTACGACAACCTGGACGGCGCGAGCACCATCGGCATTCTGGACCCGTTGCAGATGATGGGGGTCACAGGCAACCCTGCTCTGGAACCCATCGCCACGGAAGCAAACGAGCGCGTGCAAAAGGCGCTGGCGGCGCTGGCCTGAACATCGCCGCTATCTGGTCGCTGTGGGCAGGGCAAAGAAAAACGTCGTTCCTTCCTCCGGCTTGCTGTCCAACCATACTTCGCCGCCGTGAGCCTCGACGATGGCTTTGACCAGGAACAGGCCCAAACCCACTCCCTGCGTGCTCCGGCGCAGGCTCGAATCCACCCGATAGAAACGCTCGAACACATTAGGCTGCTCTTCTGGTGGGATGCCGACGCCCTGGTCGGCCACGTAACTGACGACTCGTCCATTGCCCTGAGCGTCATGTTCACGCCAGGCGCCGACGCGGATGACGCCGCCATGGGGTGAATACTTGATGGCGTTGTCGATCAAGTTGTCGTAAACCTGACGAAGGCGGCGTTCTTCCGCGCGCACAAGGGGCAGATTGGGCGGGAAGTCGAGCACGAACTCGTGCTGCTCCGTCTGGGTGCGAAAGCGATCGATGGATGTGTGGGCCACGCGGATCAGGTTGACATCGCCCATCTCCAGTTTGAGTGCGCCCGCCTGAATGCGCGAGGCGTCGAGCAGATTATTGATCAGCTCGTTGAGTCGGTCGGTCTCTTCCTCGATGATGCGACCGCTCTCGCGGACGATGGCGGCGTCGAGCGGCGCGTCTTCCCGCGCCAGGGTGCTGGCATAGCCTTTGATCAGGCTGACGGGCGTCTTGAGTTCGTGCGAGATGACCGAGATGAAGGTCGATTTCAGTTCCTCGGCCTCGCGAAAGCGCGTAATGTCAGTCAAGGTGACGATGACATTGACCAGATTACCGTTGCGGTCGAAAAGAGGCGAATAAGCAACGCCTACCGTGATGCGTTTGCGGCCAGAGCGTACGATGTCGCCCTCGCCATACCAGACGCTGGTGGGCGCCGGCAGCGGGCGGTCGCTCAGGCAGAGGTGATCGCCAATCGTATTCTGTAGCCTCAGCACTTCGGCGCAGGTTTTGCCGCGGGCTTCTGTGGGCGCCAATCCCACCAGTTGAGAGAGGGCGCGGTTGATGACAAGGACGCGCAGGTCAGGGTCGAGGATCAGCACACCGTTGGGGCTGTTTTCGATGATGGTTTCGACGCGCGCTTTCTCGACGCGCAATTTTTCCACCTGGCGAGCGTTGCGCACGGCGATGGCCGCCTGATCGGCGAAATCACGCAGCAAGGCGCGGTCGCCGGCTGTGAAGGCCACCGAGCCGGAGCGAAACAGGAAGATGCCGCCAACGATGCCCTCGTCTTCCAACACCAGCGGCAAGGCCACCACTTGCTCCAAAGCGCGCTCCGAGGCTTCCGCGACGACCGCCAATTGGCGGCGAAGCTCGGCTTCTGTCCACAAATCCTGATCCAGATTCTGGCGGGCCAAATAGGGCGCCAGGGCGTTGAAGACCGAGGAGGGCAGGCCGTATCCGCGCTCGAGCCGCAGGCTGCGGATGGGCGTCGCCAGGGCGATATAACCCATTTCGGCGCGGATCATCTCGGCGGAATAGCCCAAGATCATGCGCAGCAACGAAGCCAGATCCAGGCGAGCGGTCAGCGCCCGGCTGATCTCCAGCAGGGCTTCGAGTTGGCGTTGGCGATAGCTAGAAAACAGGGAGAGACTCATAGCACAGAGATGATTATACACCTGCCAGGTCTCGCAGACCTGACAGGCGTTGTGCTTCGAGGACGGGATGGCGTACAATAGCAGCCATTCTCGGACAAGGCTTCTCCCCTTTCGTGCGCTCCCGGACGTTCGTCGCCCTCACGCTTGCCCTCCTCGTTGCGATCGTCGCCCTGACGGTGGGCGACCGCGCCCGTCGCCATCGTGTCAATGCTGCGCCCACCCTTGCCAGCATCGCTGCGCCCACCTGGACGTCCACGCCCGCGCTCGACCCGGCAACCGCGGCTCCTCCCGCGCCGACGTCCACGCCCGACCTCCTTCCCAGCCCCACCCCGCCCCCGCCGCCATCGCCAACAGCGGTCGCGGCGACGGCGACTCCACCACCTCCCGCGCCCTCTCCCACCACTCCACCTTTACGCTCCGCCCCGGCCGCCACGCGCATCGACGTGGCCGGGCCGATCGCATTACCAACGGTGGCGCCGTTGCCCATCGGCCAAGGACGCGCCCCTGTGCGCCTGCTCATCCCCGCCCTGCAACTCGATATTCCCGTTCTGGCCATGGGCTGGCATGTCGTCGAGGATGCCAACGGCGCGCACAGCGAGTGGGACGTGATCGACAATGCGGCCGGCCACCACATCGATTCGGTCTATCCGGGCGAGGCCGGCAATGTCGTCCTCTCCGGTCACAACAATATCGGCGGCGCCGTCTTCCGCACTCTGTGCGTTATTGGCGAGCCGGGCGTTGATTTCGGGCTGGGCGACGACATGATCCTGGTGGACGAGGCCGGCCGGCGCTTCACCTACCAGGTGAACGGCTGGCAGCGAATGCCGGAAGCCAATGCCTCGTTGGCCGCGCGCCAGGAGAATGCCCGCTACATGGCTCCCACCAACGATGCCCAGTTGACTTTGGTCACTTGTTGGCCGCCCACCTCGAACACCCACCGCGTGGTCGTCACTGGCCTGCTTACCGGCAAGGAATCATGATGACAAGGCCGACCCTCCTGCTCGCCCTGCTGGTCGTGTTTGTCATTCTGGCGGCCTGCGCTGGGGCGCCCAACGTCGTGACCTGGGAGACCGCCTCCGAGGCGAACACGGCCGGGTTCAACATCTATCGCGGGCCAACGGCCAATGGTCCGTGGACGCAGGTGAACGCCACGCTCATCCCGCCCTCCGCTGAGCCGGTGCGCGGGGGGCGCTACGAATTTCGGGATACAACGGCCCGCGCGGGCGAGAGTAGCTACTATTTATTGGAGGAAGTCGAACTGGGCGGCGCGACCAACCGCTATCCTCCCACCCGTCTGCAAGCGTCCGCCCAACCCACATGGTTGTGGTGGAGCGCGGGGATCGCGGCTGTCGCCCTGGCGATAGGAATGGGTTGGTGGTTGGGTGGACGCCGCACCTCGGGCCAGCGTGTTAGCGCCCCCGATCGGCCCACAGAGGCGCTTTGATGGAACTGACGAACCGCACGATCTTGATTACGGGCGCGTCGCAAGGCATCGGCGCCGCCGCCGCGCGCGCTTTCGCTGCTTATCCCGTGCGCCTGGCCCTGCTGGCTCGCTCTGCCGTCCGCCTGCAAGCCCTGGCCGACGAGATGAATGCCCGGCCAGGTGTGCGGGCGTTGCCGGTGGTGGCGGATGTGAGCCGGCGGGAGGAGGTGGAACGCGCGGTCGCCGCGGTGGAGCAGGCGTTGGGGTCGGTCGATATCCTGATCAACAACGCTGGGGTGGGGATGCGCAGCCCGGCGGGGAGCATTGATCTCAGCGCGGCCCAGCAAGTGTTTGCGGTCAATTACTGGGGCGTCATCCATTGCACCGAGGCTGTGTTGCCGGCGATGTTAGCGCGGCGCGACGGATTGATCATCCCTATCTCGTCGATCATCGGACGCCGGGCCATGCCCAATGCCGGCATTTATTGTTCCACCAAGTTTGCCGTCAATGCCCTGGCCGAAGCGTGGCGGCTGGAACTGCGCCCCCACAACATACGCGTCGTCAATTTCTACCCCGGCGTCACAGAGACCGAGTTCGGGCGCAACGAGCTAACAGGCGCGGTCAGCAACGACCGTGGTAGCCGCACCCGCAAAACGCCTGCCGCCGTGGTGGGCCAGGCTATCGCGCGTGCGGCGCAACGAGAACCGCGCGATGCTTATGCCACCCTTTTCGACCGCATTTTCGTTTGGGGAGCGACCCTGGCGCCGGGGCTAATGGATTGGGCGCTGGCGCGATTCTATGGGCGCAATACGTAATACGTATTGCGTATTACGTATTGCGCTTCTTCAGTCAATCAGATCGTAGACAACCTGAATCTCGATCGAGACGCTGAGCGATCCACCGTGCACGGGCACAGGCCCACCGCCGCCGATCCCTTCGGCCATTGGCATGGGCGCCAAGACGACGCTGAACTCGTTGACGTTGTGAACGGCGCCAAGCTTGACGCCGAACCCAGCGGCCAATTGCTCGGCTTTGGCTTTGGCATTGGCCATGGCTTTGTCGCGAGCCTGTTGTTGTAAGGCGGTGACGTCGGCTACGCTGAAATCGACGCCCGCCACAGTGTTGGCGCCGGCCGCCAGCGCCTTCTGCAACACATTGCCGGTTTGAGTCAGATCGGTGACTTCGACGCGAATCTGGTTGTTGACGTGGTATCTGGTCTCGCCAGTGGGAATGCCCTCTTTATCCGTCACCTGCTCGATCGACATGGTGTAGTTGATAGTCTGCACACCAGCCGGGGCGATGCCCAGGCTGGCGATGGCCGTCATCACCGCGGTCATCTTTTCGTTGTTTTGGCTGACGGCTTCGGCAGGGTCCGGGCTGATGGTCTCGACGCCCAGGTTGACGTTGGCCACATCGGGCGCGGCGGTGGCCGCGCCCGTGCCGTTGACAGAAATAGAGCGCGGCAACGATTCGGCATTGGCGCGGAGCGGAACGAGGGAACTGCTGGTAGCCGGGCCGCCGCCGGCAGCGGCAGGAATGGTGCAGGCGGTGAGGATCACCGCCGCCAACGTAACGACCACAAGGAGAAGAAGGGTTTGGGCAAAGGGATGTGAGGGTTGGTTTTTCATGGCTGTATTTCCTGGGAGGATGGACGTATTGCGCGCTGCGTATCGCGTGCTGTGTACAAGACGCTGGTCATGTTTTTCTGGTTCCGAATTTGTTATCGTCGGTGCATCGCGTTGGCAGTGTGACATACTTCTGCAGGCGCACCGCGAATTCCTAGGTCCCCAGCTTACGCAGCAATCGTTCCCGCCGGTGTTCGATCTCGGCCAGGGCCTGCGCCCGTTGATAGCCGGGCCGCCAGCGTTGCGCCTGCGCTCGCGCCTCCTCTGTCCACCGCAACGCTGTCACCAGCTCCTTTGTCTCCCATTCGTGATATTTTGCCAACTCGATCGGGGCGGTGATGTCGTCGGGCGGCATGGCGGCGCGGGCTTCCCACCACATGACCGCCTCGGCGCTGCGCTCCTGGCGCTTGATCACCTCGGCCAGCCCGGCGACGGCTTCGGCTTCCTGCGTCGAGCCGAGCGGTTTCGCCAGGGCGCGGCGGAAGGCGGCTTCGGCTTCGCCAAAGCGGCTCTGGTGGGTGTGGCTGCGCGCGAGGGCCAGCAAGTCGTGTGGGTGCGGCTCGACCACCCCGCCAAAGACGCCGCAGATGACGTGAGCCAGCGGCGCCATGCTGACGATGTCGTGGAGGTTGTGGTAGAGCACGTGCGCCATATCGTCGACGTTGTTGGCGCCGCTGGCGTAGCGAAACCACAGGCTGGGGATCAGCCATGAGGGCACGTCCTGCCCGCCGCGTCGATGCCCCAATATCTCGACCTCCAAATTGCCGAAGTTGCAGGCGCCCAAGCGATCGCGCCACAGCCGCCGGGCGGGCGGGAGGAGATCCAGGTGGGGTAATTGCAGGTTGGGGGGACGCAGCCCCGCCATCAGGAAGCGGGTGCGCAGGAGGGGGAGGTCGAAGCTCTTGCCGTTGAAGGTGACGAGGCTGCCAGCATCCTCCCACAAGGCAGCGAGATGGGATAAATAGGCCGGTTCTTCGGCGGGGGTGCGCGCGAAGTACTGGCGCACGACGTAGCGGTCTTCCTCGAAGCGACCGATGCCGGTCAGAAAGACGATGGTGCCGGTGCCTCCCGCCAGGCCCGATGTTTCGGTGTCGAGAAAGACGGCGCGGCGGAAATCGATCTCGGCCAGGGTGGGGTCGTTGCCAGCGAGGGCGCTGGCTGCGGCAGGCAAATCGAGCAAGGCGCCCACGGCTACATCGCCCTGGCTGTGGGTCAGATCGAAGGTGAGTGTGCGCCGGAGGAAGCTGCCTCGGCGTTCCTCGATGACTTCCATCCCCGGCAGGTCGGTCAGATCTTGGGTCGCAGCCCCATATTCAGCATCCAACCAGGGCATATCTGGCCGCGCGGAAAATACGGATGGCGGGGCCTCCTCAGCGGCTGAGAGCGGAGGGGATGCCGAGCTGGACGGGCGGCGGGTCAAGCGTCCGGCTTGCCGCAGACGGGCGAGACGGTCGTGAAGATCGGACATGTTGTCTGTCACATTTAACACAAAGACACGAAGAACACAAAGAAAACACGAAGTTCTTGAATTACTCTTAACACAAAGACACGAAGAACACAAAGAAAACACGAAGTTCTTGAATTACTCTTAACACAAAGACACAAAGGTACAAAGAAAACACGAAGCTCTTTGATTATTTTTACTTACTTACTTACCTACTTACCTACTTATATACTTGCCTACTTGCCTACTTGTCTACTTGCCTACTTGTCTACTTGTCTACTTGTCTACTGATTTACTGATTTACTTATCTCCTTCCAAGCTGCGTGAAGGCGCGCTAGCTCGGCGGTGGAGGTAGGCGTCTGGCCATATTCGAAGGCATTGTAGATGGCGGTGATGTAATGCAGGGTCTCGCTTTGCCCCGGAAAAGCCGTTTCGAGGACGGTCAGGTAATCGTTGGGCGTCTGGGCTTGGTGGCGAGGAAAGCCGCGCGCGGCGGCCAGGCGTTGGAGATTGGCGTAGATGTGACGGATGGAGAGCGCGGCGTAGAAGCGGCGGCCCCAGCCAAACCGATGGACGAGAGCAGCCAGGTTGCGAAGCTGCGCAGCCGCCAATTGACGAAGGCCCTGCGCTTCCTGGCCCGAGACGCCCGTGCGTTGTTCTTGCTCCGGGTTGTATTCTCCGCCAGCGCGCCGACGTTGCAGCCACACGGCCAGGGCTACCAACACCAGCAGGCCCAGCGAGCACGGCAGGACGACGCGAAACGTTGGCTCCAGCCAGCTGGGGGAGCGTTGGGCGGTTTGGGGTTGTTCCACCGCCCAATTTTGCAGGCGTTGCAGCCAGAGCATGGCGTCGCCATTATTTTGCAGCAAACGTAGTAAGGGGCTGAGAAGGAAGAACAAAAGCGCTACCAGACCGGAGAAAACGATTTCTAACAAGCGGAAAAGAAGGAGGAGGGCTGGCTCCAGCAGGTCATAGAGCCAGAGGAAGGCAGGGGCCGCTGCCTGTCCCAGACGGCCGAGTCCGGCCAGGCTCCAGGCGCGATGGGCCAGACTCACCACCCCGACCATGCCCAGACTGGCGGCGACGACAAGGCCGAGCCAGCCCGGACCCCACGGCTGACCCCGGCTGCTGACCTGAGCTTTGTCTTCGGCCCGGCCGAGGGCGATGGCGACCAGGCTACAGAAGAAGAAAAGGTAGACGAAGGCATTGGCCGCCCAGGCCGGATGTGCAACCTCTCGCACCAGGACGGTATACAGACTGACGGCAAGCGCCAGCCCCAGCACGCCCTTGCGGAAATCGTAGCCGATGCTGAAGAAGCCGATGTCGCGTTGCAAGAAACTGACGCTGCGCCACCACAGATAGGCCAGCGTGGCCAGTACGACGAAGGAATCGATGCGCCGAGGGTCGTTGCTCACGAAAGCCGGCCCCAGCCAACGCCAACTGAAGATAGGTTCCTCCCAAAAGACGTAGAGTCGCACGAGGAGCAAGCCGATCAGCACGATGACGGCCAGTACGATCAGCTCGAATGTGGGTGAGGACACCCGTCGTGTGGAGAGAAAGCGAGCAATGCTCATCAGCCCCAGCATGAGCGCTAACAGGCCGAGCAGGAACCACCAGGGCGATAGGCTCCAGCTACGCCGGTGCAGACTGATCAGCAACGGGGTGAGCCAGGCGATCTCCATGCCGATAAGCGCCACGAGCAAGGCGGTGTGACGCCACGAGTCGCTGCGCCCGCTCATGGCTCCACCCTTGAACGCAGCGTCGCCCCGATCTCGCGGATGGTCTGCTGTTGCTGTTGTTGGGGGTCGAGCCAGGCGTGGGAGGTAGCGGCGAGGCCGAGATCGAGGAGGGGCGGATCGGATTGGCGGGGGATCTGGTAGACCAGAATAGCGCGCAATGCTGACGGCAGAGGGTCGGGATCGAGGCTGATCAAGGCCAGGCGGCGGCCTGCCCGCTGTAGATCGAGCAGGGCGGCTGTCAGCGCCGGGGTGACGATGGCGCTGACTACGACCAAAGTGCTTCCCCAGGGCAGCCGCGCGGCCTCGGCGGCCAGCAATCTCTCGATCGGCGCTGTGACAAAGGGCGTGATGACGGCCAGCATCTCCAGGATGGCAGTCATTTGCGCCGGCGCGCGGCCCGGCAGGAGTTTGATGGGCTGGTCGGAGCGAGGAAGGGCGCCATTGGCGATGAGGCCGGTGGGCCAACGATGTTCCAGGCCGTAGTAACAGAGCGAAGCGGCGACGCTGACCACTTGTTCCAATACTTCGGGGATGAGGCCCTGCCAGTGGTGGGGCAACGTGACTACATCGAGGGCGACGAGAAGGTTGTGCGAGCTGGCTGGTTCGAGTACTTTGGTCTGCAATTGCTGGCGCCGGGCGCTGGCTTTCCAGTGCAAGAGGCGAAAATCGTCCTCCGGGTGATAGTCGCGAACGCCGACGGTGCGCAGAGGGTCGGTGAACACGAAATGCGGCGCCCGCACATCGCCAAACGGTTCTTTGGCCGGCAAGCCCAGGCTGGTCAAGGGTACAACCTTGGGGTAGACGATGAGGGTTTGTTCGTCGTCGTGTTGGTGAATGGAATGAAAGAGGCCAAAGAGATCGCCCGTCTCCCAGCGCGAGGGGCCGAAACGATAGTAGCCGCGCTGGACGGCCAGGAGTTGGAAGCTGCGTTCGAGTCGTTCGTAGCCTTTGAGCGACCAAAACGTGCTCATCTCGCCCAGATTGGTGTCGTGGCGCTTGACCACGGTGGCGCCGGTCAGGGGTAGTTCGGTGGGGAAAACATCGGCGATGCGCAGCCAGGTGAGAGGTAGGAATTTGTGATTGGCGACAGAGAGTCGCAGTTCCACCGTCTCGCCGACGAAAGCACGGTGCACAGCGAAATATCGCCGGTAATCCAGCCCGAACAAGGCCAGGCGATTCCACAGCCAACTGATGGCTGTGATGACAACCAGGGCGGCGGCGATGGCGAGCAGGGCATCGACCCGCCAGATCAGGCCGGCCAGGGTGAGTAGCAGCACCAGCGCGAACCAGGCGGTGCTGAATTGCTCCTCGGTGTCGATGACGACGCGTCGGCGACCCCAAAGAGAGCGGGGTGCGTCTGGTCGTTGTCCCTTCGTTGCACTCAAGGCAGGTTTTGCGTCCTTCGTCGAGCTAAACACAGGACTGACTTGGGTTTAGGTGAAAACCGGTGCGGCGACCTCGCCCACGACTTCCGACACGACCTCGCTGGCGGCGCGTCCGCGCAGCCGCGTTTGCGGGCTGATGTGGATGCGGTGGGTGAGGACGTGGGGGGCCATTGTTTTCACATCGTCGGGCAGGACGTAGTCGCGTCCGCGGAGGGCGGCATGGGCCTGGCAAACGCGGTAGAGGGCCAGCGCGCCGCGCGGGCTGGCGCCTAGATCGACGGCGGGATGGTTGCGCGTGGCTCGCACGACCCGCACCAGGTATCCGCGCACCGAATCTTCTACTCGCACCTCGCGCACTGCCGCTTGCGCTGCCAGCACGTCGGCGAAGCCGATGACCGGTTGCAGATCGTCCAGGGGGTCGCTGTGCTGGAAGCGTTGCAGGAGGGCGTTTTCCTCGGCTTCGGTGGGGTAGCCGAGGGCGGTTTTGATCAGGAAGCGGTCGAGCTGAGCTTCGGGCAGGGGGAAGGTGCCTTCGAGTTCGATGGGGTTTTGGGTGGCAAGGACGAGGAAGGGGCGGGGCAGGGGGTAGGTCTCACGATCGACAGTGACCTGACGCTCCTGCATGGCTTCCAGCAAGGCAGATTGGGTGCGCGGGGTGGCGCGGTTGATCTCGTCAGCCAGGAGGATCTGGGTCATGACCGGGCCGGGGCGAAATTCGAATTCCTGGAGTTTCTGGTTGTACCAGGCGATGCCGGTCACATCCGAAGGTAGTAGGTCGGGTGTGAATTGGATGCGGGTGAAGGAGCAACCCAGCGAGCGCGCCAGGGCTTTGGCCAGCGTCGTTTTGCCGATGCCGGGGACGTCTTCGAAGAGGATGTGGCCTTCGCAGAGGAGGGCGATCAGCGCCAACTCGGTGATTTGCTCTTTGCCGATGATGACGCGGGCGACGTTGGCGAGGAGTTTACGTGAGAGGTCTTGGAGCATAGCAGGAGAATAGAGACGCCCGTGGGGTCTTCAGGAGGCGATGTCGCGCTTGATCATGAGGAGGCGGTTGCCTTGTGCGTCGAAGCTGAAGTTCACTTCGTCCATCAGTTTGCGCATGAAGTAAAGGCCCAACCCCCCGGGCTTCATTTCCTCGATCGGCTTGCCCAGTTCGGGCGGCGGCACTTGCTCAGGATCGAAGCTTTTGCCCTGGTCATCGATTTGGACGAAAAAGTCGTGTTCGTTCACCCAGCAGCAAAGTTGGATGCCGGCGTCGGCAGCGGCCTCAGCGCCGTCCTCGTAGGCGTGCTCGACGATGTTGGTGACCGCCTCGTCCACGGCCAGACGGATGGCGAAGGCGGCGTCATCGTCGATGCCGAAGGCGCGACAGCAATCGGCAGTGAAATCGATGACTGCAGGCAGACTACTGCGTTGCGCGGCGACGTAAAGCTTATATTGGTCCATATGTATTGCGTACCGCGCATTGCGGTTACGACGCACTACCACAACCGTAGTTAACACAAAGGTAGAAGTTCACGTTGTCCCCAAATTGGCTCACGCAAAGCCGCTAAGACGCAAAGTTCTTATGTTTTATTGGCGTCTTGGCGTGAGATAAAAAAGGCACAGGTGAGCAGTTACGTTTGGTGTTCTTAGAAGCTTCCCACGGCCTTAGCTTCGGTGTCGTAGAGATGGAAGAGTTCCGTGATCCCGGCCAGGTCGAGGACTTTCTTGACCCGCTCGCCGACCTCGGCCAGACGCAGATCGCCGCGGTTGAAACGGCGACATTCTCGCGATGTGTTGATGAGAACGCGCAGCGCCGCCGAACTTGTGTAATCGACGCCGGCCAGGTTGAGGACGATCTTGTAACGTCCGGCGTCCAAGACCGTGCGCAAGGCTTGCTCGAACTGCTGCGCGGCTTCGCTGTCGATGCGGCCGCTGATGCAGAAGAGGTCGCAGCGTTTGAGTTGATCGTGGACGATGGCGAGAGTGCTGTCGGACATGGTTTTACTCCCGTAGGAACGAGCGAGTGGAGATGGGATGTGTCGCTTGCGATTGAGCCACAGCCGCCATGCCCAGGCCAACGAAAACCCAAAGCAGCGCGGTCATGTGCGGATACGTAAGGTTGAAGAGGTAGTGGTCGAGCACCCCCGCCGCCAGCAGCCCGACCGCGCCGCCCAGCCCCCCCAGCAGAATGGCTTCCAGCGCGGCGTCGGGGCGTTGGCGGAGGCCCCGGATGAGGGCGTTGAGGAAAAGGAGCATGAGGATGAGGAAGATCGCCACCCCGACCAGCCCCATTTCCTCGGCCATCAGCAGGTAGAGAGAGGAGACGCCGATGTAAAGTCCGATTTCGGGCGTGCCTGTGAAGCCAACGCCGAATATCGGATAACGGCCGATCAAGGTCAGGGCGTCGCGGTATTCGCCAAAACGCATCTGGGTGGCCCGATCTTGCCCGGCCAGTCCTTCCAGCAGGCGTTGGACATAGACCTGGGTGAACGGTAGCAAGAATAGAAGGATGCCGCCGATCAGCGCCACGAGCAAAAGCTTGCGATAGCGACTGGCGCCGATGACAACGAGGCCAATGGCAAAGCCCAGCATCGATCCGCGCGAGAAAGTGAGGTAGAGGCAAGCGACTTCCAGCCCTAGCATCAAGGCGACCCAACGACGGGGGAACAGTGGCTGGGGGATGAAGAGTTGGGGCATCGTGAATGTTCCCACCAGGATCATCATCCCGCCCAGCACGTTGGGATCCACAGCGGTGCCGATGGCGCGCATCAAGCCGGCGGGGTCGTCATCGACAAAGCGGAGGGCGCCGAACCCGCCCGGATAGCCGAAGCGCGCCAGTCGATCTAGCACCCATACCGTCGCTGGCTGAGGGATGAAGTAGAAGAGTACGCCCAAGCCCGCGGCGATAGCTCCGCCAATCATGATGGCTCTGGCCAGAAAGATCCCTTGTGCGCGTGTGCGCGCTACATTGATCACGACGAAGAAGAGGGTGATGCTCAACACCATCTCCAGGAATTGGCGCAGATTGTTGGAGGTGGGGCTTGAATAGCGTAGGCCCAGGGCAAAGGTGATGATGGCGATGGCCAGGAACAAAGCGACGATGGCGCCAATGTCGGAGGCTTCCAGCCTGGATTCCTGGCGGGTGACGTATTTGAAAGCCCAAACTGCAAAGGTGGCGAAGATGGCCAGGTCGAGGAAGCTGGGGGTGAAGCCGATCTTGAAGGGTAAGGTGGCGAAGGGCAGCGCCATGCTGATGGCGACGATGCCCACCAGCCCCCACAGCGGGCTGCGCACCACCAGCCAGGCGGCGCAGAGCACGACCGCCAGGCCTGCTGCCACAAAAGGTCCCCCTAGCCCCACGAGCAGGCCCACGCTCAAGCCGCCCACGAGGAGCAGCGCCAAGATGGCCGGGCGCTGGCGACGCGGGTCGGGGTGGATGAGGAGGGAGTGAAAGCGAAGGTAGGCGGTATGGAGCATGGTGCTATTCTACGGCGCAACCTCGATGGTCGTCAACAGGGCGGCGCGGTCACGGGTCGAATCGGGTGGGCTGGAGACGGGTAGGCGTTCGAGTGTGTCCAGCCGGTAGAGGCCGGCGGCCAGGGTGTAGCGGCCGGGCTTGAGATCGAGGGGGAGGGGCAGAGGGTAGCGATCTTGGACAATCTGACCTGGCTCCCAGGCGCTGGTGGGCCACCACCCCCCGCGCGGCGCGGCGTCGTACCCGGCCTGGCGTTGGTCATTGTCGTCGAGGAGGTGGACGAAGACCTGAAAATCCTCGCCCACCGGTTTTGTAGCCTGCCAGAACAGGTCGAGATCGACGGTGTCGCCGGGATGAAAAACCTGACCAAAATGGGATGAAGGGGCGGCAGGTAGACCATAGCCGAGAAGCCGTATGCGTCCGTCGAAGTCGAAAGCGGCAGGGTGGGGGATGAGGGGGGTGGGCGGCTCGGCAGGAAGCAGGCGCAGGGTGGCGAGGCCAAGAGGCGGGGGGGCGCCAGAAGGGAGGCGGCTGGGGTAGCTGGTTTTGCTGGCGTAGTCGTAGAGGCTGAGGTCGAGTTTGAGGAGGGTGGGAGCAGGAGCATCCCAGGGCGCTTGTTGGCGGTAGTGGTCGGCGATGGCGACTCCGGTGGGCCAGAGGGTGGTGGCGAAGTTGCCCCAGCCGGGGTAGGTATCCCATTGGGCGTAGGGTTGGTCGCCCGGCCCGAACAAGCGTAGGGCGATGCTGGCATCGAAGGGGATGGGCTGGAGGGCTTGCCAGTAGAGGGTGAGGTCGAAAGGCTGGCCGGGATGGAGAGTGGTGGGGTCGATGGCGATGCCGAGGAGTTGGATGCGGTCGGTGATGGTGAGCGGGTCGATGCGGGCGGAGGCAGGGAGGGCGGCGAGGGCAAGGAGGGGTGGGCGGCGGTAGGCTGGCGCGATGACAAGGATCAGGCTGAGGAAGGCGGTCAGGAGGGAGGCGGCAGGGGGGAGGGCCAGCCAGATTTGCCCCGGGCGTCGTTGTGGAGGGAGCCACTGGCTCCAGCCGCGGATGAGGAGGATGGTGATGGCGGCGATGGCGGGGAGGAGCAGACGGCCCTGGCTACCGAGGGTCAGGCTGGTCAGGCGCAGGAGGGAGAGGAGGGCGAGGAGGAGCCAGAGGGCGAGGAGGGGGAGTGAGGGGGTGTGGGGGCGGCGTCGCCAGAGGGCGAGGAGAAGGCCGGCGCTGGCGAGGAGGAGGAAGGCGTCCCAGAGGCGATAGACCCAGTTGGGGAGGGGAAGGTTGAACCAGCCGAATAGCCCAAAGAGGCTGATGCGCAGGCCCTGGAATTCGACGGGCAAGGTCTGCCAGGTGAGGGGTTGGGTGCGAGGGCCGACGATGGCGATCATCGGGCGCAGACCGGTGGGGTCGCCGTAGAGTTGCCAGTTGCGGGCGTACCACCAGCCGGCGATGGCGAGGGCGAGGAGGGCGACAACGGTCAGATGGGCGAGGGCCTGGCCCCAGCGTCGGGTGCGCCACCCCCGCCAGAGGAGGACCACGGCCGTCAGGGGTAGGAGCAGCAGGCCGCTGACTTTGGCGAGGGCGGCCAGTCCGGCAACGAAGCCGAGGAGGAGTGTGCTCGGCCAGGTGGGGCGTTGATCGCTGGCGCCGATGCGCGCGAGCAGGAGAAGGGCGAGGGTGGCGAGGAAGATGACGAGGTTGTCGTTGTTGATGCTGGCGCTGCTGAAGATGACTTGAGGGAGAAAGGCGGTGAGGGCGGCGGCGACGAGGGCGAGCATCCCGGCCTCCTTCGTCTTCTCGTCCTTTCGTCCTTTCGTCTGCTTGCCCGCGCCGCCTGTCGGTTCAAGGAAGATGTACTCGGCAAGGCGATAGGTGAGGTAAACGGCGCCCAGGCCGAGGAGGATGGAGAAGAAGCGCAGGAGATGGGCGGCCAGAACCCAGCCGCGCCAGGGCCAGTTTTCGGCGGGGGTGTGCACCCAGCGGTTTTTGTTGCCGGGCTGGAGGGGGTTGCCCAGGTTGGCGTGGGGGTTGGGCGCGAGGGCGTCGGCAGGGCGCTGGGCTTCGTCGTGAGCGCTCAGCCGAACGGTGTCGATGGCGCGGATGAGGAGGGCGCCGAGGGCGTAGTAGAGGGGGGGCTGTCCGGCTTCTTGTCCCCAGGGGCCGGGATGGGCGGGATCGACGATGGCGAGGCCGTGGCCGTCGGCAAGGCGCTTGATGTAGAAGAAGTGATGGTCTTCGTCTGGCGTCTCGAAGAGGGGTATGGTGATGCTGTAGGCGGCGGCGAGGAGGCCGAAGATCAACAGAATCAGGGTGAGGAGGATTTTTTCCGAACGAGACGTGAAGCGTGAAACGTGAGGCGTGAGGCGTGAGGCGTGAAGCGCGAAGCGTGAAACGTGAGGCGTGAAGCGTGAAGCGTGAAAGGGGGCGGCTGTTTTCACGTTTCACGCCTCGGGTTGGGTATGGCGGGGTCGGGTTGGGTTGGCGAGGATGGTCTGGTAGGCGGCGACGCTGGCGGCGGCGATGTTTTCCCAGGTGAAGCGCTGGGCGAGGCGGCGGGCGTTGGTGCTGAGGCGTTGGCGAAGGGCCGGATCGGCCAGGGCGCGCTGGACGGCGGCAGCCAGAGCGGGGGCGTCGCCAGGCGGGGCGAGGAGGACGATCTCGCCGTCAACCAGGTCGGGATAGGGGACGCGAGGGGTCGTGGTGACGATGGGCAGGCCGTGGGCCAGGGCGGCCATGAAGCTGCCGCGGCGGTAGGAGGCGCCATCCTGATAGGGGAGCAGGCAGAGGTCGGAGGATAGGAAGGCGGCGGAGACTTCGGAGGTGGGCAGGTGCCCGGTCCAATGGACGCGGGGGGCCAGGTTCTGAGCGGCGATGCTGGCTTCGACGCGTTGCAGGTAGGCGAGGTTGGTGGGGTCGGAGGCGCCGGTGCGCCCGCCGATCATGAGGAGGTGGGCGTCGTGGCCTGCCCCGACCAGCCGCGCCAGCACGTCCACCAGGATTTCGCCGCCTTTGCTGGCGTTGAGGAAGCCGAAGTAGGCGAGGAGGATGGCGTCGGGGGCCAGGTCCAGGCGGGCGCGCCAGGTCGGGCGGTCGTAGTCGGGGGGCGGGGCGCTGGGGATGTTGCTGCCGATGGGGATTTCTAGCAGATCGGGGCGGTGGGGGCGCAGGGCGGCGGTGTCTTCGGGGTTGGTGGTGATGGTCAGGGTGCAGCTGCGGGCCAGGGTGCGCGTGACCCAGCGTCGGGCCAGGTGGGCTTTGGGGAAGAGGTAGGGTTCGCGCAGGTCGTGGAAGGTGACGGCGGTGGGGATGGGCGGGCGTCGCCACGGGCGCCAGGGCCAGAGGTTGATGGCGGGGTGCAGGGCGTAGGCAGCGGTCTGGTATTGGATGTGGACGAGGTGAGGTTGCCAGTCGCGCACTGCGCGGTCGATGGCGGCCCAGCAGTTCCAATCCCAGCGTTCGATGTGGGGGAGGATGGTGAGGTTGTCGGCGCCGTCGCTGGCTGCCTGGCGGGAGGTGAGCACGGCGACATCGTGGCCCATGCGGGCGAGGGTCTGGCCGAGGGCGCGGGTGTAGTCGGCGACGCCGCCTTGCATGGGGGGGTATTCGCCGGTAAGGAAGAGGAGGCGGAGGGGGGAGGCGGGCATCGTCAGGGGCGATAGCGGTCGGGTTTGTCGACGACGCCGTAGTAGACATCGAGTCCTTCGAGGATCTGTTTTTGACGATCTTCGGCGGCTTTTTCTTCCTGGTGCAGCCGAAATGCTTCGACGCGATTGACGATCTTGGAGCGCACGTCGCGCGGGTTGCCAACGAAGAGGAAGGTCAGGCCGACATCGCCAGCAGCCGTGCGGATTTGGACATCGCCGAAGTTGATAAGGTTGCGCCAGATGCCTTTTTGCAAAACATCGACGGTTTGCACTTTGTCCAGGCCGGTTTCGCGGGTGATTCTGGAGATGAGCAAGGGCGTCGCCTCGATGTCGATGAGGTTGGTGTTGGTCACGATGTATTGGTCGTTGTACCAGTCGGCATAGCCATAGATAAACCAAAGCAACGATCCTACGACCAAGGCGAGCCACGGCAGAAACAGGCGGCTATGTTCGATGTTGAGAGAAGACAAAAAAGAAGGGGCCAATAAGCCCACGGTGAGGAGCGTCAGAAAGAGCAACAACGGCGCTATGGCGCGTTGCAGCAGGTTCAACCAGTGTTTGCGCCAGACGATGGCGTTTTCGAGAGTGGGTTTCTTTTTGGCAGGCTTGCTGCCGATGAGCTTGCGCAAGCGTTGGGGGATGAGTTTCTGCCGCCATTGCGCGAAGCGTTGTCGCCAGGTTGGCGAAGGCCCAGGATCGCTCAGGGCGCGCTTGTTTTCGGGTACGATCAGCGCCAGGCGTAGCTCGCGCATGACCCTATCGCGCAGCAGCTCGCGGCGCCGGCCGAGTCGTGCGGCCTGGGCTTCGGCGCGTCTTGCCAGAACGTAGCCTTTGGCCCGATCGGGCTGGGGCACATCGTTGAAGACAATGGTGACGTCTTTGGCCGCGGTGCGAATGATGACATCGCCGAAGCCAAAGATCCGTCCCCAAAAACGCCGGTTCACTGTCGCGTCTTGCACACGATCCAGAAAAGCATCGATCTGCGAGAATTGCAGCAACCAGATCCGATCGGTGCGCGAGACGCGGCGGTTGGTGATAAAATAGAGGTCGTCGTAGTAGTCATTGAGGTAGAGATAGGCAAATACAATATAGACTAATCCGATCGGCAACAGGTAGTACAGATCAGATAGCTGGCTGGCGCCGATGGCTATATAAACAGGTAGGATGGCCAGGATCATGAGGACGACGATGCGGATGGCGAGCCAGTACCAGTGGCGGCGTCCTTGCCAGACCAGTTCTTCGCCTTCCTCCAGCCATTCGATGGCGCGCTGTTTGCCTTTTGCCTCTTTGAAGGCATGGCGTAACGAGGATCCCCGCCACAGACCCGGATTGGCGGCGAAGACCCGGCGCAGGTCGCGACGGTCAAGGAAGAGGCATTCGGCGCCAGGCAGGCCCGTCGAGGAGGCAGCGCGGATGGTGGCATCCTGGGGGGCGCCCTCCAGGAGCGAGGTATCGCCGGCGGTATCGTTTTCTTTCAGAACCTTGAGAGGGCGGATGCGTTTGTTGTCATCCAAGCCGGTGGCGACGGCTTCACCTTCGCGAACGAGGACGAAGCGCTGGCCGGTGTTGCCGTGAATGGTGATGTGTTGCTGTTCGGGGATAAAGGCCCACGAGATGTGCTGGGCAAGGTGTGCGCGTTGCTCCGGGTTCAAGTCTGTGGCCCACGGGGATTTGATCTGCCGCAGGTGATCGATGAGGTCGATGGGCGCTTTGATCGTGTCTCCGATATCCGCAACGACCGTCGTCAGGCGCGCCAGATGATCTTCCGGCAAGTAGAAGGTGAAGGCATTGCCCCGGGCTTGGGCGGTGTTGGCGACGCACGTACTGCTCACCGACACGCCGGGGGTGATAAGGAAGTTGCCCGCCGTGATTCGCCATTCGGGGACTCTGAGCGATATAGGGATGCCATCGGCAAGCGGTCCGGTCACGGCCAATTGCCCGTTGTAGACACCCCACAAGCCTTTTTTCGCCGTGAGCGGCAGAGAATTGCCTTGCTTGAACTCTTGTTCGTCGATGACTTGCGCCAGCAGGCGGATTTCGTCGTCTTCCAGGTTGCGGAAGAGGGGGATCATGCGCAGGCGGCTGGCCCGTGTTTCTAGCAGCAGGGTGTCGTAATAGTCTGGTTTTTTTTCGAGGATGAGGCGGAGGCCGGCGGGGGTGACTCTCAGCAGTTGGCCAGGGACGGAGCTAACGGCTTCCGAGTAATTGGGGCCAAAGAAAAGGCCGTACTGACCGAAAAATTGGTTGGGAGCGATCTGACGGCGAAACCAGAGGAACTTGTCGCGTCGGGCGTTTTCGTGGACAACGCCATGTAGAAGCCAAAACAAGTGAGTTTGCGGCTGCGCCTGCACAAAAATTTTATGACCCGCGCCAAAATCCAGCCCGCCCAGTTCCTCAAGCAGCGCTTTGGCCCAGGCGTCTTCGGGTTTGTTGCCTTTGGGGTTGTAGGTGCTGGCCCATGGGTTGATTCGTATGAAGTGCGCCCAGGCATGGTCTTTGGTCAATGGCATCGCCGCTATCTCCGCCCGCTGGTTATATTTCCTTGTACACCTTCGCCAAACTCTCCCCCAACACATCCAACTGCCAGGAACAGAACCAGCCGAAAGGCGTGATCGCGACCTGGTAGCCGGTGGCGGTCAGGCGGTCGGCCAGGTCGAGCAGGAAGGCTTGGGCGAAGATCGGGTCGGCGTTGTCGCCGCCGAGGTGGGTGAAGGTGTGGAGGACGATGGTCTGGAATGCTTTCTTGTTCGCCAGCCATTTCAGGTGTTTGAGTGTCTGGCGAAAGGCGCTGTCGCGGTTCTCCTCGTCGCGTCGTTCGATTTGGACGAAGGCGATGACGGCATCGCTCGCCGCGCCGGGTAGGGCTTCCGGAGCGTCGGGCAGTGTTTGGCTGTAGGGTTGCCAGGCGAAGGAGCGAGCGAGGAAGGTGAGGAGGCGCATGGCAGAGGTCAGAGGACGGAGGTCAGAGGACGGAGGACGGAGGACAGAGGGCGGGGAGGGGAGGGGGTTAGCGCTGTAGGAGGGGGAGGTAGAGGGCGGGATTGAGGGTGGGACTGAGGGCGGCGGCGGTGGGGCCGGGGCAGGATTGGAGGCTGACATCGTCGAGGAAGAGCCAGGTGCGACCGGCGGGGCCGGTGTCGTTGTTGTAGACTTCGAAGTAAAGGATGACGTCGCGACCGCGGTACGGGGTCAGGTCGAATGTGGCCGGGGTCCAGGCGGCGTCGTTGCGCAGGAAGCGTTGGAGTTCGGTGATGCGAGCGAAGCTACCGGGCTGCAGGAGGAGGACGCGCTGCCAATCGCCGGTGGAGGCAGCCGAGCCGGGTTGTTGCCACCAGGCCAGGGTCAGGCTGGCGGCGTCGGCAGGGAGATGGAGGAGTTGGTAGGCGGTGGAGTAGGCGGCGCCGGCCGGGGCCAGTTCGCCCAGCAGGTTCTGTTCACCGCCGTCGGAGGACTGGATGAGAGCGCCAGGGAGGAGGCCCAGACGCAGGGAGCGCAGGCCGGTGTGGGCGAGGGCGTTGGTGAAGCCAGCGCGATTGGCGGTGTTTGGAAGATTCCAGTCGCTGTCGCTCTCGAAGCCGCCGTTGCTCACTCCCTCGCGACATAAGGGGGTGGGCGTGGCGGTTGCTTCGCTGGTGGGGGTCGGGCTTGTGCTGAGCGTAGCCGAAGGGGTGGGGGTCGCTGTTGCTGCGGTTGTTGGCGTGAAGGTCGGCGTTGCTGTTGCTGCGGTTGTCGGTGTGGGGGTGGACGTCGCTTCGGCTGGGGAGGTGGCGGTGGGGGTCGGTGTGAGGACGGGGATGCTGCCAGAGCAAGCGCGCAGGCTGACGTCGTCGAAATAGGCCCAGGCGACGCTGCCAGCGCCGTCGTTGTAGGTGTTCAAGTAGATGTGGACGGCGCGACCGGCGTAGGTCGAGAGATCGAAGCTGCGCTGCGTCCAACTGCTGCCGGCGTCGCCCCGCCACAGGAGGCGGATGAGGCTGCGATTGGCGTCCAGGAGGAGGATTTCGCTGTAGTCGTTGGCGTCGCCGCCGTTGCCCTTGAGCCAAAGGTTCAGGGTCAGAGAGGTGGCGTTGGCGGGCAGGGTGACGGCCTGGTAGGCGCTGGAGTGAGCGCGGGCGTTGGCGGTGGGGGGGACGATGCCGGTGCGCAGGCTGCGGGCGCCGGTGCGGGCGGCGGCGGTGGTGAAGCCGGCCGGGCGAGCGGTGGAGCCGAAGCTCCAGATGGCGTTGGTCTCGAAACCGCCGTTGTTGAGACGTTCGCTGCAGCCTGTGGCCGGTGTGGGCGAGGGGGTGGAGGTGGGGGTGGGGGTGGCGTTGCCGGGCAGAGGGACGGCCAGGTGGAGGGCGGCGGCCAGGCCCATGCGGGCGATGGCGGTGACGTAGGCGAAATCGACCAGGTTGATGCGGTCGGTGGGCTGGTGATAGGCGGGGTTGCGGTCGCGCGGGCGGTTGTAGGGTGCGGCGTCGTCGAAAAAGTTTTCGATGACGAGGAGGGAGGCGTAGCCATTGTCCCAGAAGCTGCTGTGGTCGCTGAAACGGCTGGCGGTGGTGGTTTTGCGCTCGAGGTTGAGGCCCAGGCTGTAAAGTTGGTTGGCGGCGACCAGATAGTCGCCCAGGCGGATGTTGGGGGCGTCTGTGCCGGTGTGGAGCTCGAGGACGTGGTCGCGGTTGCCGTCGTAGCCGATCATGTCGAGGTTGATGGCGGCGAGGACATCGATGTTCTGGTTGGCGAGGGCGCGGGCGTAGGCCAGAGAACCCCAGTGGCCTTGTTCTTCGCCGGTGAACCAGATGAAGCGGAGGGTGTAGGCGAAGTGCTCGCCGCGCAGGAGGTCGGCCAGGGCGAGCAGGCTGGCGCTGCCGCTGGCGTTGTCGTCGGCGCCGGGGGCCTGGGCGCCGGCGTTGCCGAGGGGGTAGGAGATGCTGTCGAGGTGGCCGATGAGGAGGACCAGGCGGCTAGGATCGGTCTGGCCGGGCAGGTCGGCGCTGACGTTGCGCCAGGTGCTGCCGTAGGGGGTGGTGTAGTTGAAGTAGCGGGGCGCGTAACCCAGTCTTTGCAACTGCTCGAAGACGTATTGCTCGGATAAGCGCCCGTTCGTCGATGGAGAGTAGCGCGAGCGCAGGTTGAACGAGGCGCCGCCGATGATGACGGGTTCTTCGCCGCTCAGCCGGCGATCCCAGGCAGTGATGGCGGCGGCGTTGAGGCGGGTGAGGATGCCGGCGATGGCGGGGTCGGCGGCAACGGGCGGGGAGGCAAAGGGAGTTATTTGTCCGGCCAGGCGGATGGGGGCGTCCAGAGGGATGAGGCGGAGGCCCTGGTTCGAGAGGGTTTCGGCGCGGTCGGGCAGGGCTTGCAGCAGGGTGTAGGGTTCCTGCTGCCACAGGAGGCGACCGAACGCGGCCAGGTCGGGCAAGGTCGGTCCGGGCGTGAGGTCGGGGCTATATTCGATGAGCCAGAGGGGGCCGGCGCTGGGGTCGAGGGGGCCAAGGTTGAGGCTGGGCGCGCTGAGGCCGCGCACGACGGCGGGCGGCAGTGAGGCCAGGAGCCATTCTTCGCCCGTGGGCAGGGGCAAGCGAGCCAGAGGGGTGAGGGGCAAAGCTTGGGCTTGTACGCGGGCGTCTTCGCTGTCGTAGGGGAGGAGGACAAGCGCAGGCGGATCCCCCTGGGCGAAGGCAGTCACCGCGAGGATGAGCAGGAGGGTGAGGGCGAGCAGGAAACGATGCAATGGGTCTTTCATAGCGCTTCTCCCACGGCTGGATTATACCGTAGATCGGCTACCAATGTCTTCCACAATGTTTGCACTTCTTGTCATCTCTTGTCTGCGTGTGGTCAATCTGTGGACGCGGATAGGGAAAACCTTGTCCTGAGTGCAGCGAAGGAATGGATGAATTGGACCTATTTTGGCTCGAATACCCTCTTGACTCTCCCCCCAGGGGAGGGTGTAGGATGAGAATGACAGCGGGCGAGGCGTCTACGTAAAGCGTGCAGCGCCTGCTGGAACAAGGAGAGCTCCCTATGTTCAAGATCGGCGACTTTTCCAAACTCAGCCAGGTGTCGGTCAAGACGCTGCGCTATTACGACGAAATCGGCTTGCTCAGTCCCGCCGAAGTCGATCGCTTCACCAGCTACCGCTATTACACCCCCAGTCAGCTTCCCCGGCTCAATCGTATCCTCGCTCTCAAGGACCTGGGTCTCTCGCTCGAGCAGATCGGCCAGGTGCTGAACGAGGCGCTGTCGCCAGGAGAATTGCGCGGGATGCTACGGATGAAGCAGGCGGAACTTCAGCAGCAGGTCGAGGCCGATCAAGCGCGGTTGGCCCGCGTCGCCGCCCGGCTGCAACAAATCGAACAGGAGAATACCATGCCAACTTTCGAAGTCGTACTCAAACAGGCCCCCGCGCAACGCGTTGCCGCCTTGCGCGATATCGTCCCCAACTATGGCGCCCAAGGCCCTTTGTGGGCAGAGCTTGAAACTTACCTCGGTCAGCACCAGGTGCGGCCCATCGCTCCCTGTTTCACAGTGTATTACGATGAAGAGTACAAAGAGCGGGATGTCGATGTCGAGGTGTGTGAGCCGATTGCGGCGGCGCTTGCCTCTGGCGACCGCGTCAAAGTGCGGGACATGCCCGCTACCCAGGTGGCCAGTCTCGTTATGAACGGGTCGTATGATTTGTTCACGCAGGCTTATGGCGCCCTGATGGGTTGGATCGGGAGCAACGGCTACCGCATCGTCGGCCCCAATCGTGAGATCTACATCCGCGGCCATGAACACGGCGTCAGCCCGGCAGACTACGTGACCGAGATTCAGGTCCCGGTGGCGAAGGTGTAAGCGAACAAGACCTGTCAGGTCTCAACGACCTGACAGGTCTCTCTCTACTGGGCAAGGCGCAGAATCAAGGGCATGTACAGTGGGATGGCGGGGATGACGGTAGGCGTTGGTGTGGGGGAGAATGTCGGTGTAGGCGAAGGTGTGACCGTCGGTGTAGGTGAAGGTGTGACCGTCGGTGTAGGTGAAGGCGTGATGGTTGGGGTGGAGGTGGCGGTCGGATTGGGCGGCACGAGAGCGGCGGGCAGCCAATAGTCTTCGGTCTCGCCCATTGCATAGCCGCCGTTGGGGCCGCCGCCATCGCGCCGGTCTGTCTGTTGCTCACTGAGGGTCAGGCGGAACCAAAGCGGCTGTCGGGTTGTGGGATGCCAGGGTAGGAAAGCAGGGGCGGTGAAGACATGGATGCCCGGCGTCAGGCCAGCGGGAAGGGCGAAGTTCTGCACGGCCCATTCATCAGTTTGAGCAACGCCGCAATCGGCAACCGCGCCCCACTTGCCGTCGCGATCCCAGTCGAACCAGGCATTGAGAAAATAGATGGCCTGCGCTGGCGCGCCAGCGGGGATGGCGACGCGAAACACGAAGGCGGCGGGCTGGCAATGGACCAGGGGTGGCAGGCCCGCTACGCCGTCGTCCTCGCGGTCGCGGTCGGGCCAGTTGAGCGGTGGGGCGATATTGATCGCTCCATCTTCATCGGGGGACTGATCGGCGTTTTGTTCGAGGGTGACCCAGTCGCCCAGCCAGGCGCCCGCGCGCGGCTGCCGGTGCATGGGGCCCAGGGCGCCGATGCCCGGATCGTAGACGGTGGGAAACTGAGCAGGGATGGGTGTGCCGCTGAGCACGTAGGCGGTCATGGCTGCGCCGGCGTGGTTGAGAGAGGTGGGGGCATCGCCTAAATCGGGCAAAGAGAAAGGCTCGGTCACAATGCGAACCGTCTCGGTATCGGATGCCGTTGCCTGTTTGTTGCCCGTGTCTGTGATCACAGCTTGCAGGGTGTTGGTCGTGGGGTTGCAAGTAGCTCCCACCCTGGCCTGAAATTGGACGGCCGGGCCAATCCATACCGAAGCGCCTGGGTTCAGCGAAGTGATGTTGAGCCATTTGGCCCAGTCGAGTTGTCCATCGTCAGCCAGGTTGTCTGGATCAAGCCCACTGACGCCCTGGGGCGCGAACTTCAAGCAGTTCTTATCGTAGGTCTCGACGAGTTTGATGTTCTTGAAACTGGTAGGACCGGTGTTGATAATCCGGAAGCCGAATCGAACCCAATCGCCGGGGTTGGCGATGCCGCCCAGTGGCTCGATCACTGTTTTCTCGATCTGAACCTGGGGATCGCTCCGGCTGACGATGCGCAGTGGCGCACAGGTGCGCGGGACTTCGTGTTCGACCTGGTCGGCGTGCCAGTACCAGGCGCGGACGCAGTTTTCGGCGGGCTGGCCTGGTAGTGTGGCCGCGTCGGCGCGGATGTTGAGACTGAAGGAACGTCCGCTGCGCGGTTGCAGGGGCTGCCCGAAGCCGCGGGGGGCGGGCTGGGTGAGATTGGCCCAATCGAGTTGCCCATCGTCAATGCTGTCATCGGGTGTGTAGGCTGCCGAGAGGAAAGTGAGCAGCATGGTGTCGTATTCGTCGCGCAAGCGGATGCCAACGATGGGGTTGGCGCCATTGTTCTCCAGGCTAACCATGAAGAGCGCCATCTGTCCCACTACACCCACACCACCGGTGGGATAGAAGAGCCTTTTGCCCAGGATGAACTCGCGCCCAGGGTCGGTGATGCGTGTGTAGTTGCAATCGCTATCGCTAACCGTGATGTCGCCGCCAGTTGCAGTTACAGAAGCGCAGTTGTTGACGTAGCCGAGGTCCACAGCACGCATCCGCACGGTTACGGTGACCTGACTGCCCGGCGGCAGGGGTCTATTGAAACCGTATGGCGGCGGTCCTGTGAGGTCGCGCCATCTGATCGTGCTTTCGTGTCCGCTCAGAGTGATTTCGTTGGCTAAAGGCGAAGCATCAAGAGGGGCAATTCTTGAATTGTCGAACGACTCCACCAATTCGACTGACCTCAACTCGACATTGCCGATGTTGACCACAGTGAGGGCGTAGGTGATGACGTCGCCGAGCTTTGCGGAAGAACTGGGTGGGTCGGTCTGTTGTTTGATGACCAGCACACCGGGAACGTTGCAGGGATCGACAGAGGCCATGAGTGTGAAGTCATTGTTGGAGGATATCGGGTCTGGCGTGCTGCTCCCCACCTGCACGCGGTTGCGGACGCGTCCGCAAGCGTTGTTCTCGACCCTGGCCTGGATCGTCAGGCTGAGGCTTTGTCCGGCTGGCAGGTGGCCCGGTTGGCAACGCACGATGTCATTGGGGGGAGCCTGGGCCACGCGTACGCAGCCAGCAGGCGCCGATTGAAAGGTGAAACCGGTGGGCAGAGTGTCCGAGACGATGACGCTGGTAGCCGTGGCCGGGCCGTTGTTGATCACCGTGATTTCATAGGTCACCAGGCTGCCAGGTGGGATGTGGTGACTGGGGGGCACGATCTGCCGTTTGGAAACCGAGAGATCAGCCTGGTTGGGTGGCGTGCCCGTGCGTGTGGGCGTTGGCGTGTAGGTGGGATAGGGTGGATAAGTGGGAGTGGGTGTTTGGGTCAAGGGGGTGGGGGTGTAGGTGTAAGTGGGAGTGGGTGTGTTGGAGCGCCGATCCCAGAAGTGATTGCCGCCAATGTTGCCAGCCGTGGGTGATTGATAGCGAATCCAGTTGTAGTTGAGCGCCATGCCAGCCGCGCCCGCCTGCGCGCCGGTGGAATAGTAGCCAGAGGGATCGGTCTCTACGAGATGGTAGTAGGTATAGGTGCGATCGGTGGATAGCGAATAAGCGCCGCCGATGGCGCTGACGGCATTGGCAAGCTCGGCTTCCCAGAGGGCGGGGTTGTTCGAGCCATAAAGGGTGACTCTGACGTTGACAAGAGGCGTTGTGGTCTCTGGCGGCACGCCTTGCCAGATGTTGCCGGTGAACGTTCGCGTGGCCTGTGGATCGGATTGCACGAAAGGCATGGCGAGCGGATCGGCGCTTCCCTTCGCAACCACCATCAGCCCTACGCTCAATTCCAGTAGCAGCAAGATGAACAACAAAATCGCCAGCAACCAAAGCCAGAGGCGCCAGCGAAAGGGAAAAAGTATTTGCATTTTGACCTCCTCCCAGTTTCTGGGAATGAGTCTATTTTTGTAATTCCTTGATCACTGTATCGATGAAAAGCTGGGCTTTAGGCCCCCACTTTTTCGCTTCCTCCTGTGCCTGCGCCAGGATTTCCTGCGCGTTCTTGCCCGCGAGCTGCAGGGCGGCGGCGAATTTTTGAGCTGCCTTGATCACCGCCTCATCGGAGGGCGGTTGTCTTTCCAGCCAGCTGCAAGCTGCCAGCAGAGCCAGCAGGATGCTCAGGATGCAGAGGATGCCGATCCATCGCAGCATCCGCCGTGTAGACAGTGGCTTTCGTTGTTTGTTATCGTTGTCGATCACCTTTTTCGACCTCCTTACGCACGCCTGCACCGGCGCAAGGGCAATGCTTGCCGCTTGCCAACGGCGAGGTGCGGACGCGATCTTGTCGTTATTGACAGTCTTCTGCATCCGTGAAAAATCCCACGACATCCTATTATAGCACAAAATGCCCCGTTTGCGCCCCCAAGTTTTATGAAAATTCCCCAGGCTTCCCGGAAGTCCCTTGCTTCGTAACTGTATCACCTGTGCCTTTTTTATCTCACGCAAAGGCGCAAAGACGCCAAGAAAACATAAAAACTTTGCGTCTTAGCGGCTTTGCGTGAGCCAATTTGGGGGCAATGTGAATTTCTACCTTGCTTCCGGGAAGCCTGGGATCGCTTTTACGCTTCCAGCGTCGAAATATCCCCTACATCCTTGCCCAGCGCTTTCGCCTTGAGCACCCGGCGCATGATCTTGCCCGAGCGCGTCTTGGGCAGTGCGTCCACGAACTCGATCTTGGCCGGGATAGCAATGGGGCCGGTCTCGTGGCGGACGTGTTCCTTCAGCTCGTCAATCAACCGATCGCTGGCTTCATAGCCGCTGCGCAAGATGCAGTAGGCCCAGATCACATTGCCGCGCACTTCGTCCGGGATGCCGATGGCCGCGGCTTCGGCGACGGCGGGGTGACTGACAAGGGCGCTCTCGATCTCGGCTGTGCCCAAACGGTAGCCGCTGACCTTGATCACATCGTCGATGCGGCCGATGATCCAGTAATAGCCGTCGTTATCCTTGCGGGCCGAATCGCCGGTCAGGTAGTAGCCCAGGTCGCGGAAGCGCTCCCAATACTGGCTCACGTAGCGGTCGGGGTCTCCGTAGACGGTGCGGGCCATGCCGGGCCAGGGGCGTTTGATCACCAGGTAGCCGTCTTCGTTGGCGGCGACGGGATGTCCGTCTTCGTCCACGATGTCAGCTTCGATGCCGGGGAAGGGCCGCGTGGCCGAGCCTGGCTTGAGGGGGACGGAAGGCACGGGCGTGATCATGAAGCCGCCGGTCTCGGTCTGCCACCAGGTGTCCATGATCGGGCAGCGGCGCTTGCCGATGACGTTGTAGTACCAACGCCAGGCTTCGGGGTTGATCGGTTCGCCCACGCTGCCCAGCAAGCGCAGCGAGGAGAGATCGTGGCGGGCGGGCCAGGCATCGCCAAAGCGCATGAGGCCGCGAATGGCGGTGGGCGCGGTGTAGAGGACCGAGATGCCGTAGTGCTCGATCATCTTCCACCAGCGGTTGGGATAGGGGTGATTGGGCGCGCCTTCGTACATGAAGCTGGTGGCGCCAGCAATAAGCGGCGCGTAGACGATATAACTGTGGCCGGTAATCCAGCCAGGGTCGGCCGCGCACCAATAGCGGTCCTCCTCTTTGAGGTCGAAGACCCACTGCAGCGTGGTGCTGGTGAAGACCTGATAGCCGCCGTGAGTGTGCAGCAGACCCTTGGGTTTGCCGGTGGTGCCGGAGGTATAGAGGATGAACAGCGGATCCTCGGCGTCCATGGCCTCGGTTTGGCACTGTGTCGAAGCGATGGGCAAGGCCATGAGGTCGTGGTACCAGTAATCGCGCCCGGCCTCCATATAGACCTCCTGCCCGGTGCGTCTGACGACGATGACATGTTCCACCACCGGCGAGCGATGGATGGCTTCGTCGGCCATCTTTTTCAGCTCGACGATCTTGCCGCGCAGCCAGGCGCCATCGCAGGTGATCACCACCCGACTTTGGGCGTCCTCGATGCGGTCAGCCAGGGCTTGCTCGCTGAAACCGCCGTAGACCACCGAATGCACGGCCCCCACCTTGGCGCAGGCCAGCATGGCGATCGGCAGTTCGGGGATGCGGCCCATATAGATCGTCACGCGGTCGCCTTTATGCACACCCATGCTGCGCAACACATTGGCGAATTTGCACACCTCGCGCCACAGCCCGTAGTAGCTGAAGGTCACCTTTTCGCCTGGTTCGCCCTCCCAGATCAGCGCCAGCTTGTTCTTGCGCCAGGTTCTGACATGACGATCGAGGGCATTGTGGACAATGTTGGTCTTGCCGCCCACGAACCACTTGTAAAAGGGCGGGTTCGACTCATCCAGTACTTTTTCCCACGGCTCGTACCATTCCAGATGGCTGGCTCGCTCCGCCCAGAATCCTTGCGGATCGGCCAGGGCGCGGGCGTACCACTCATCATAGTTTTTGATGTGGGCATGGTAAACGATGTCGGGCGAAGGGTGGTAGACCTCGTGTTCGGAAGCGATGATGTCGGCCTCACGATCCATAAGCGCTCTCTCCTGTAACAGATGGGATGGAAACATGGATGACCAGCGCGGGACGCCCGCGCCCATTCACAAACTCCAGACGGCTTCTTCGAGGAAGCGGGCCAAGTCTACCACACCTCTGCCTCTCTGTACACAAGACCTGTCAGATTGCCAAAACCTGACACCTTATTTTTGCACAAACAGAAGGCATTTCTATTCTGTAGTGCAAACAGAGGTGGTTTCTAATCGGTCGGGAGCCGGTTTTAGCCGGTCGCCCAGTACTTTTCCAAGCAAATAGCGAGGTCCTTCGAAAATTG
>JAYRVO010000092.1:0-116192 GCA_041918515.1 Chloroflexota bacterium
ACTGCGCTCAGGGCAGGCCCTTCGACTGCGCTCAGGGCAGGCCCTTCGACTGCGCTCAGGGCAGGCCCTTCGACTGCGCTCAGGGCAGGCCCTTCGACTGCGCTCAGGGCAGGCCCTTCGACTGCGCTCAGGGCAAGGTTTTTCCATCCTTGCACTGTCGCGGCGCTTGCGCTACACTCTGGCATCCTACGGTGCGCCTAGCAAGCGTTTCTCAAAGCACTTCTCAAAGCGCTTCTCAAATTACAGCTTCTGCTCAGGAGTTTCTGAATGGCCCGTATCGCCAATGACATCACCGCTTTGATCGGCAATACCCCGCTCGTCCGCCTGAATCGGGTGACAGAGGGCGCGGTCGCCACGGTGGTCGCCAAACTCGAATTCTTCAATCCCGCCTCTAGCGTCAAGGACCGCATCGGTGTGGCCATGATCGAGGCTGCCGAACAGGCGGGCAAGATCACGCCCGATACCATCATCCTGGAGCCGACCAGTGGCAACACCGGTATCGCCCTGGCCTTCGTTTGTGCGGCCAAAGGCTATCGCTGCACGCTCGTGATGCCAGATACGATGAGTATCGAGCGTCGGATACTGCTGCGCGCGTATGGCGCTGATTTGGTGCTGACTCCCGGTTCCGAGGGAATGCTGGGCGCGGTGCGTAAGGCCGAGGAGATGGCCGCCGCCGACCCGCACTATCTCATTCCCCAGCAGTTCGAGAACCCGGCCAATCCGGCCATCCATCGCCGCACCACCGCCGAGGAGATTTGGCAGGATAGCGATGGGCGGGTGGATATCCTGGTGGCCGGGGTGGGGACGGGTGGCACGATCACGGGGGTGGCCGAGGTGATCAAGGCGCGCAAGCCCGAATTCAAGGCTGTGGCGGTGGAGCCAGCGGCTTCACCTGTGCTTTCAGGCGGGCAGCGGGGTCCACACAAGATCCAGGGCATCGGCGCTGGCTTTGTGCCGGGCGTGCTCAATACTGGCATCATCGATGAGATCGTGCAGGTGGCAGACGCCGATGCTTTGCGTATGGCCCGGCGCATGGCGGCAGAGGAGGGCATCTTGGTGGGGATTTCGTCGGGCGCGGCGGTCCATGCGGCCCTGCAGGTGGCGAAGCGGGACGAGAATGCCGGCAAGCTCATCGTCGTCGTCATCCCTTCCTATGGCGAGCGCTATCTGAGTACGGCGTTGTTCGAGGATCTGCGTTAGTCTGGCTACAACCATGTTCGACACCCTGCGACGCGATATCCACGCCTATTTCGACCGTGATCCGGCGGCGCGCAGCGCCTTGGAAATCGTGCTCAGTTACCCCGGTCTGCATGCGCTTTGGTTTTATCGGCTGTCGCATTGGCTGTGGCTGCGCAATTTCAGGCTGCTGGGGCGGTGGGTGGCGCATTGGGGTCGCTTCTTCACCGGCATCGAGATTCATCCTGGCGCCATCATCGGCCCCGGCCTGGTCATCGATCATGGCATGGGCACCGTCATCGGCGAAACCGCAGAGATCGGACGCGATGTGACGTTGTATCACAACGTGACTCTGGGCGGTGTGGATTTGCACAAGGGTAAGCGCCATCCGACGGTGGAAGATCGGGTGGTGATCGGCGCGGGGGCGCAGGTGCTGGGCGCCATCCGCATCGGCGCACATTCGCGCATCGGCGCCAATGCTGTGGTGGTGAAGAATGTGCCGGCGGAATCGGTCGTGGTGGGGGTGCCGGGTCGCGCCCGCGCGCGGGATGCCCAGGAGTCGGTGGCGCCGGCCGAGCCAGACCTGCACCACAACCTGATCCACGATGTGACGATGGAGATGTTGCAGGAAATGAATGCACGTATTGCCGCCCTGGAAGCAGAATTGGCGGAGCGACGCGCCGGGGTGGGCGGGGCTGAACGCAGCGATAGGGCGCTAGCGGGGTGTGATGTGGCGGATGTCGCTCAAAAGTAGGAGCAAGTGATGTTCATCGATTGGTCCCTCGTTCTCACGATCGGCTTCATCTTTCTGGTGACGTTGGCGGGCGCCTGGCTCCGCTCGCGACGCAAGGATCTATGTCTGGCGGCGTTCGAGGGCTATCACGTCACCCTCCAACATGCTGATGGGCGGGTGATCTGGGGGACGCTGAAGGTGCAGCCAACCGGTTTGGAGCTTCTCTACCGTCACGCCGTTCAGGACGAAGAGCATATCGAGGCCAGCTATGTGATGTATCAGGACGAGTTCGAGCACGTTCAGGCCATCTATCGTTATGCCGATGTACTGGACGAGGCAAGCGCCAAGCGACGGGCCAAAGATGTCCAGCGTTGGTTTCATCCGGGGCCGATGCGCTATTTGCTGCGCAAGACGCGCAATTTTCTCAGCACGGCGTCCAGCTCGATGAATGAGGTGGTGGGGCTGGTCGTCGGTCGGGCGCGTAAGCCGGTCGGGCGCTATCTGACTGATACGAGCGAGGTGTATCTCAAGAAATTTAGCGGCGACATCATTGGTCAGGCGGGGTTGGCCAGCGATCCCTTGCTCGAGCAATTCATCGGCCGGCGCGTTGTCGTGGAGATCAGCGGTGAGGGCGAGGTCCACGAGCACGTGGGCATTTTGAAGAACTATTCGCAGGATTTTCTCGAGCTACTCGACATACAATATCCTTTCAAGGAGTTGGTTCCGGTGGAGCCGCTCTGCACGGTGCACACCGACCGCATTACGGCTGTAGAGCAAGACGGCGTCATTACCGTCAACAATCGTTGTAACTATCCGGTGTTGGTGCAATCGTTGCATGTCGGGGATGAGGAAAAAGCCTATTTCGACGTGCTGATCGACCCCGGCGAGCAGGCGATCCTTCAAGTCGGCCAAAGCTTCGCCTCTGCTGAGCTTCGGCTCAAGGTGGTGCGCGAACTGGACTGGATCGTTCCGCGCACTCGTTGCCTCATCCGGCATCGCGCGATGCAGATCGAGTCGAGCCGGTTGCCCGACATCATCTTCGATGTGGGCGTGATGCTGCGCACCGGCGATCGCGATCGTGCGCGCGAGGAGCGACTGCGCTCGCAACTCCAGTTGGATGCCAGGAATGGCCTGGCTGCCGCCAATTTGGGTGGCTTGCTCCTGCAGCGCGGGGAGTACGACGAAGCGGAGAAGTGCTTGCAGGCTGCTCTGGAGATCAAAGACTCTTTGCCTGATCGCGGGCGCCGGGCCGAGATGCAGCTGCGTGAGCTGAAGCGCCGGCGTCTGCGCGTGGTGGCGCCTCCGGCCAACGAGTTCGACCACCGCCCCTCGACTGAGCGCTCGGGACGAAGCCCCTCGGGCTGAGCCTCGGGACGAAGCCTCCTCCGCCCTGATGTCGCCGCCTCCACGAATGACGTTCGCACGCCGCCCCCGCCCGCGACCGAGGCGACACCGACCATCGTGAGCGCGCCTGTGCGAGCTGGAGAGTAGACCCGTGTTGCCGCAAAGTCACGCCGCCTATACGCTGGCGACCTACGAATGGCTGCGCCGTCGCTGGCCGAGGCTACCTGAGATCGATCCCCGCTGGTTGGCGCTGGCGGCCATGGGGCCAGATCTGATCGACAAGCCGCTCGCCGCGCTCTATTTCTATCGACGCTACAAATCGGCCGTCCTCTTTGCCCACACGCTCATCGTCCACCTGGTGTTGTCGATCTATTTGCTGCGCAGACGACCGGCCTGGTGGCCCTATGGCCTTGCCTTCCTCGGCCATGCTGTGCTCGATCGGTTGTGGTTCTTCCCCGACACCTTCTATTGGCCTCTACGCGGCTGGCGTTTCCATGTCTGGCAGAAACGCGGCAGCGAGCAGGACGAGATCGGCCGGGCTTACTGGTACGCGTTCACCCGGCGCCCGGAGCTGTGGGGGTGGGAAGCGGGTGGTTTGGCGGCGGGCGTCTGGTTCCTCTGGCGACGGCGCCTGTATCGACCGCAGCGTCTGTGGCGAGGGTTACGATACGGCAAAATCGAAGAGGGCGCGTAGGCGGGGGATTTGCGCGGCCAGGACCTCGTCATCGCTGAAGGCTTGCCAGACTGGGCCGACGCCCCCACATTCCACAGCGATGATGTCTGGGCGCGGCCACTGGCCCGATCTCATCTGTTCTGCAACCCAGTCCATGAACGACCAGTCCTCGTCTGTCAGGGGCAGGTGATCGAGCCAGCGGCCTTCGTAGCGGGCGATGCGCTCGGCCTCTACGCCGTTGGCCTGCAGGCGTTCCATCCAGTAGCTGCCGACATATTGGATGCCGGTAAGATGAAGCTCGCGAATGTGGGCGAGGGGCAGTTGGGCGATGTAGGCGCGCGCGTCCATGCCCAATCGCCGTGCGGCCAGACGCGCGTGTGAAATATCGAGCAGAAAGCCACAACCGGTCGTCTCGACGACCTGGCGGATGACATGGGGCAGGACGCTGGCGTGCAGAGCCTTGTTATTGTTGCCGTGATTGTTTTCGACGATGATCCTATCTGATCCCCAGCGGGCGACTGCCTCCTGCACATCTTGCACCAACGCCGCCGTCATGGCTGCGACATGTTCGGGAGCTACGGAGTCCAGTGGGATGTCGGCGTGCTCGTTGATGGTCGGGTCGAGATGTAAATTGACATAATGTGTGCCCGTGAGGGCCAGCCACCGTTCGATACCTTCCCAGTTTACGGGTGCTTTGGCGCCGTTATCGATGACGTAGCCGTTGCCCCCGACCGCGCGCAAGGAAAAGTGGATGTAGACCGGTTTTTCCAGCTTGGCAAAGCGGACGAGATCGGGCCACGGCGGGCACTTGAAGAGATCGAAGGTGATCGCTCCCGTGTGCGCGAGTGCAGCAGCCTGGGGGGAGTAGTTCAGGGCGAAGCGCATCGGGTTTGTTGTCGGCGCGGGGTTAGGAAGCGGCGCGCAGCAGGCGCACGAAATGTCGTTTGCCCTTTTGCAGCACGCTGCCGTCGGGGCCGGGGGAAGGATGGTGGTGGGGATCGGTCACGACTTGGCCGTCCAGACGCACGCCGCCGCCCTGGATATCGCGCTTGGCCTGGCTCCGGCTGGGTGCGAAGCCCGCGCGTTCGAGTAAATCGACCACGGTGTCGTTGGCCTGGACGGCGAGGGAGGGCATGTCCTTGGGCAGTTCTTTTTGTTGGATGGTGCGGACGAAGTGCTGTTCGGCGGCAGTGACGACATCGGGCGGGTGGAAGAGGCCGGTGATCTCCCGCGCCAGGGCCATTTTCAGGTCGCGCGGGTGCAGTTTGCCGGTGGCGAGGTCGCCGAAAAGATGCTCGATGTGGCTGGGATGCCAGGAGGTGACGAGATCGGCGTAGTTGCGCATGGCGCTGTCGGGGATGGACATGATCTTGCCATATATGTCCTCCGGCGGTTCGGCGATGCCGATGTAGTTGCCGGTGCTCTTGCTCATGCGCAGGTGGCCGTCGGTGCCGACCAGGATGGGGAAGGTGAGGGCGATCTGGGGGCGCAGGCCGAATGTTTCCATCAGTTTGCGCCCGGCCATCAAGTTGAAGAGTTGCTCACTGCCGCCGAGTTGCACATCGGTGTTGAGGGCGACGGCGTCGTAGCCTTGCATGAGGGCGTAGAAGAATTCGTGTAGCCAGATGGCCTGGCCAGTGGCATAACGTTCGGCGAATTTCTCTCGCGCCAGGAATTGCTGCACCGTGAAGTTGCTGGCGAGTTGGATGACATCGGTAAAGGTCAATTTGCTCAGCCAATCGCCGTTGTACTTGACTTGGGTGCGGGCGGGGTCAAGGATGCGGAAGACTTGGTCGGTGTAGGTGCGGGCTTTCTCGGCGACCTCTTCCGATGTCTGTTGGCGACGCGCGGCGTCCTTGTCGCTGGGGTCGCCGACAAGCCCGGTGAAGGTGCCGACGACGAAGATGACCTCATGGCCCAGGTCCTGAAATTGACGCAGCTTGCGCATGGTGATGGTGTGGCCGAGATGCAGGTCGGGCGAGGTGGGATCGTAGCCGCAGTAGACGCGCAGAGGCCGGCCTGTGGCTACGCTCGCGGTCAGGCGTTGGCGCAACTCGGCCTCCATGTTTTTGTAGGTCTGATCGTCGCCAAAATCGGCGCCGCGCATGAGGATGGTGAGCTGTTCTTCGACGGGGGTCATGGGGAGATTGGTTATTGGGGATTGGTCTTGTTGATTTGTTATGAAGGTCGTAAAACGTGAAGCGTGAAACGTGAGAAAACGTCGGCAATTTTCACGCATCACGCATCACGTTTCAGGGCTGAGCATCATTTCTTTGGCTAGCGATCTATAGGGCGTTCATGCGACGAGGGTTTGACTTTGTTCGTGCATGTACATGGGCACGTAGTAGAACGAGCCGGCGGCCTTGCCGGTGGTGCCGGAGCCTTTCCAGCCGCCGAAGGCCTGGTAGCCAGGCCAGGCGCCGGTGGTGGCGCTGGAGCGGCGATTGGCGTAGGAGACGCCGATGGCGATGTTGTCGAAGAACCACTGCGTTTCCTCTGAGTCGCCGTAGAACCCGGCGGTGAGGGCGTAGTTGTGATCGTTCGCCAGCCGCATCCCTTCGTCCAGGCTGTCGATGGCGTGGACGGCGACGATGGGCAAGAACATCTCGGTCTGCCAAAGTTGATGCGAGAGCGGCAGGTCGGCGACGATGGTGGGGGTGGCGAAGTAGCCTTTGGCATAGTCGCCGTCAGTCAGCACATGGCCGCCGAAGAGGATTTCGCCGTGGGCAGCCAGGTCGTCGCAATAGCGCTGGTAATCGTCATAGGCGCTGCGGTTCGCCACCGGCCCCATGAATACGTCAGCCTGGGTGGGGTCGCCCACTTTGATGCCCTCGGTGTATTTCAAGAGACCGTGCAGGAATTCTTCATAGGCTGGGCGCTCGACATAGACGCGCGAGGCGGCGGAGCATTTCTGACCTTGCAAGCCAAAGGCCGCGCGCATAACGCCGAAGGCGGCGTCGTCGAGGTTGGCGCGGCGGCTGATGATGACCGGGTTCTTGCCGCCCATCTCCGCGATCACCGGGCGGGGGTACGCGCCCTGCATGACGGTGCGCAGGAGGTGCATGCCCACGTCATAAGAACCGGTGAAGGTGTAGCCGTCGATGTCGGGGCTGGTGGTGAGGGCTTCGCCCACGGTGCGGCCAGGGCCAGTGACAAAGTTGAGGGCGCCATCTGGCACTCCGGCTTCACGGAAGCACTCGACCAGTTTCCAGGCCGTGTAGGGTGTATCGGTGGCGGGTTTGAGGATGACGGTGTTGCCAGCGACGAGGGCGGCGCCGGTGGGGCCGCCGGCCAGCGCGGCAGGGAAGTTGAACGGCGAGATTACACACCAGACGCCGTAGGGTTTCAATAGACTGGAGTTTCTATGTTTGGGAGTCTCGCTCAGCAACTGGCGGCGAAAGCCGTCGTTCTGCTCCATGTCATCGCAATAATAGCGAATGAGGTCGGCGGTTTCGGCAATGTCGCCGAGCGCCTCCAATCGGTTCTTGCCGATTTCGATGCTCATGATGGCGGCGATCTCGAAAGTGCGCTCATCCATCAGCTGGGCAGCATGACGTAGGATGGCGACGCGCTCTTGCCAGGGGCGGCGACCCCAAGCCGGGAAGGCAGATCGGGCGGCGGTAATGGCGTCCAACGCGTCCTGGCGACTGCCCTTTTGAAAGTAGCCCAGCAACAGACCTGTGTCGATGGGGCTGGTGTCGCGAAAGGTCTCTACAGCGCGGCGCTCCTCGCCGCCGATGATCAGCGGGAAGGTTTGGCCGAAATTTTGTTTGGCAGCAATGACAGCAGCCTCGTAGGCCGCGTGCAATTCGGTGTTGTCAGCAGAAAGGGTGGAATAGGTGATTTTGAAGGTCGGGGCGGGCATAGGGAAAAACTCCTATCGAGGTGACGGTCGATGTTTTGCGGGCTTATGCTCGATGGTTGGGCTGCGACATTTTACCGCACCCGTGCTAAAATCGATAGCTATGATCCCCACCAACAGCGCCACCACCGCCGACCAACAACGCTGGGATGAACGCTATCGCTCCGGGTGCGGCCCGTGCCAGGGCGAGGTGGCGCCATGGGTGGCGGCGCAACAGCCTTTGCTGCGTGGCGTGGCCGGCGAGCTGGCCCTGGATGTGGCCTGCGGGACGGGTCGGCATAGTCTATGGCTGGCAGAGATGGGATGGCAGGTCGATGCCGTGGATGTGAGCGCGGTCGGGCTGGCGAAGCTGGTCGAGACTGCGCAAGCGCGCTCTCTGAGCTATGCCATCCATCCTTTCCACGCCGATCTCAGCATTTGGAGACCCGAACCCGCGCGATATGATTTGATCCTCGTTTCGTTCTATCTCGAGCGCCCCCTCTTGCCCGCCCTGAAGGATGCCTTGAAACCGGGCGGCCTTCTGCTCTACACCACCTTCCACACCGACCTTTTGCGCCTGCGCCCGCACGATAACCCTGCCTACCTGCTCCAACCCGGCGAGCTGCTGTCCACCTTTTCCGCTTGGGAAATCTTGGCCTATGAAGAACGCCGCCTGTCACCCGGCAGCGTGAACCGCAGCGATTGCACCTCCTCGCTGTTGGTGAGGAAATAAGTAGATAAGTAGATAAGGAAACAAGTAGACAAGTAGACAAGGAAACAAGTAGACAAGTAGACAAGGAAGCAAGTAGACAAGTAGACAAGGAAGTAAGTAGACAAGTAGGCGGGCAGATCGCAAGTCGTAGGTTTCGCAATTCACAATTCGCAATTCGCAATCCACAATATGAAATCCGATCTACCCCATCTCATGCAAGAACGCCGGCTCGACGCTGTCGTCGTCTGCGGCAACACCGACATTAGCACCGATCTGTCTTATGTCACTGGCGGCGCTCGACTCGAAGGCGCTGTCTTCATCCAGCGCGGTGACGGCTCCGCCGTCCTGGTTGCCAGCGATCTGGAGCGGGAGAACGCGGCTGCTACGGGTCATCCCACGCGACTGTGGAGCGAATGGGACCTGACGCGGTACATGGAGGCCGCCAACGGCGACCGTTTGCAGGCCGCCCTCGCGCAGTGGACCGACCTTTTGCGCGACCTCGGCGTCAGTGGTCGCGTCGGCTTCTACGGCGTGGGCGCCAGCGCGCGCACGTTGATGGGCGATGTCGGCGCTGGCTATGTTTTCCTCGATGCCTTGGGTAAAACCAATCCAACCATCCAACCGGTCGGCGAGCTGGCGCCCACCCTGTTTTCGGTTGCGCGCGAGACCAAAGACAATACTGAATTGGCGGCGATGAAGCGCGTAGGCCAACGAACTTGTGAGGTCATCAGCAGCGTCATCACTTTCTTGCAGGCGCACCGCGTGCAGAACGAAACCTTGATCAAGCCCGACGGCGATGCTTTGACCATCGGCGATGTCAAAGCCCATATCCGCCTGGAATTGGCCCGGCGCAATCTGACCGAGGCGCACGAAAACATCTTCAGCCAGGGGCGAGACGCTGCCATCGGCCACAACGCCGGCCAGTGGAACATGCCCCTCCGTCTGGGGCAGAGCATCGTTTTCGACATCTTCCCGCGCGACGCCGCCACCGGCTACTTCCACGACATCACTCGCACCTTGTTCCTCGGCTACGCACCCGATGATTTGGCCATGCGCTGGCGTCAGGTCAAGACCATTTACGATCTTCTTCTCGACCAGATGCGCGTGGGCGAGCTATGCAGCTCGTATCAGGCCATGACCTGCGATTACTTCGAAGACCTCGGCTATCCCACCATCCGCTCCAATCCGCAAACCCAGCGCGGTTACAACCACAGCCTGGGTCATGGCGTCGGCCTGGATGTTCACGAAGGCCCCAGCCTCAGGCTGATCGCAGGCAACACCACCCGTCTCCAACCCGGCCATGTCGTCTCGGTCGAGCCGGGCCTCTACGACCCCGACGAAGGCTGGGGCATCCGCATCGAAGATACCATCGCCTTCGACGAGAGCGGCAACCTGATCAATCTCTCCGACTTTCCTTACGATCTGGTCGTCCCGATGTAATTGGCCGATCACTTGGTATGAACTCAATCGACTCGCTCTGGCGACGCAGGCGCATACGATTTCCGACCCGAATGCTGGCGGGCGGCTTTGCCGTCATGTTGGTCGTCCTCTTGGCGCCGGGGTGGACATATTGGCAGAGCCTGAACCATGTCCAAATCGTGGTCGATGGACAGGCTCAGGTCGTGCGCACGCGTGCGCGGGACGTAGCCGCGCTGTTCGCTCAAATCGGCTACCGTCCTCGCCCCGAAGATCAGGTGAGCCTGCCGGCTGAGCCACTCAGCGCTCAAGCCCGCTTGGTGATCAGGCGCGCCCGCCCGATCCGCGTGGAGGCGGATGGCTATATCACGGAATATTGGACGCGTGCGACTACGCTTGGCCAATTTTTGGCTGAACAGCGCCAACATGATCGGGCTGACGTCTGGCGCCAGGGCATGTTTCTCGGCCCGCACGATCAGGTTCTCCTCGCTGGCGCGCCTGCCGATCACGAGACTACGCTTCCCCCGCCCGTGTGGACAGCCCCGCGCGATGGCCTGCCTCATGCTGCCTGGACGCAAACGACCCCACCACTCACGGTCGCCATCCGCCGCGCCATTCCCATCACCCTGCTCGATGGCGACAGCGCCCCAGCCACCTTCAGCACCCTGGCTGCCACCGTGGGCGAGGCGCTGGCTGTCGCCGAAACGCCCATCTACCAGGGCGACGCCGTTTTCCCACCCCTTGCCAGCCGTCTGCAACCTGGCCAGCGCATCGTCATCCAGCGTTCGCTACCTCTCACTGTCCAGGTGGATGGTCGCACCCTGGCCACGCGCTCGCGCCGAAAGACAGTGGGGGATGCCCTGGGCGAGATGGGCGCGGCGCTGGTTGGACTCGACCGCGTTGCACCACCGCTTTACGCCAATCTGCGGGCTTACACCGACATTCGGGTGACGCGTGTACGCGAGGATGTGATCTACGAGGAGCAACATATTCCCTTCCAAGTCGTCTTCGTGGCCGATGACAATCTGCCCATCGATCAGCAACGTATCGTCAACTCTGGCAGCCAGGGAATTTTGCGCAGCCGCTATCGCCTGCGCTATGAAGATGGCGTCGAGATCGGGCGCGATCTCGAAGACAAATGGACGGCGGCCACGCCGCAGAACAAAGTCATCGCCTATGGCCGCAAAATCGAACCGATCACCATCGACAGCCCCGACGGCCCCATCACCTATTGGCGGAAGATGCGCGTTTATACAACCTCTTACAGCCCTGCCCGTTCGGGGACGCCGCCGTCGGCGCCCTGGTATGGACGCACGCGCATTGGTTTGACGTTGAGCAAGGGCCTGGTCGCAGTCGATCCGTCCGTCATCCCCATGCGCCAGCGCCTTTATGTCCCCGGCTATGGCCTGGCCCTGGCTGCCGACACTGGCGGCGGCGTCAAGGGTCGCTTCGTCGATCTGGGCTATGACGACGCCAACTATCAATCCTGGCATTGGTGGACGGACATTTACCTGTTGTGGCCCCCGCCTCCTGCTTACAGCATCAATTATATGCTTCCCAACTATCCTCGCTATCCCGATCGACGGCGTTGAGCAAGGAGGAAGGAGTGGAAGGCCGCAGACCGGAAACGTTGTTATCGCATTTGCGCGGCCAGGGCGTGGCGCCGCGCAAGGGCTTGGGCCAGCATTATCTGACCGATGCGAACCTTCTCGACGCCATCGTCGCCGCCGCGGAGTTGCCGCCGGACGCCGTGGTGATCGAGATAGGGCCGGGACCGGGAACCCTGACCGCGGCCCTGCTCCCACGCGTGGGCCGGCTCGTCGCTATCGAGCTGGACGATCAGCTGGCGGCGCTTTTGCGCCAGCACTTTCGAGATTGGCCGCAGTTTCATCTCATCCATGCCAACGCCCTGGCGATGACGCCCCGCCAGGCATTGACGCAGACAGGCGGCCCCGCCCCCTACTTCCTCGTCGCCAATCTGCCCTATTACATCACTTCGCCGTTGCTCCGTCATTATTTGGAGGCCGATCCGCCCCCCCTGCGCGCGGTGGTGACGGTGCAGTTGGATGTAGCCCAGCGCATCGTAGCTCGCCCACCCGATATGAGCTTGTTGGCCGTGGCAGTGCAAGTTTACGCCCGCCCCACCATTGTCCGGCGCTTGCCCCCCGGCGCTTTCACTCCGCCGCCTAAAGTGCAATCAGCGGTGCTCCGGCTGGATCAACTCGACCGGCCGCTCGTTCTGCCCGCACAGCGCGAGCGGTTCTTCAACCTCGTGCGCGCTGGCTTCGGTCAGAAACGCAAGGCGTTGCGCAACAGTTTGGCGGCGGGATTGAGTCTGTCCGCCGATCGTATCGGCTCTGCTCTGACGCTTGCTGGCCTATCTCCGCGACAGCGCGCGCAGGAGTTGGCGATTGGCGATTGGTTGAGGTTGTTGGAGGCTCTGGCCTCGTCCTGAGTATCAACGCGCCGGCGGGCCGAAAGTGGGCGGCAGATAGGGGTTGGCGCTATCGAGGGGCGCGGGGGTGGCGATGACGAGCGGCGTGGGCAGAGGCGGCCGGGGCGTCAGGCGCAGGCGGGCGCTTGGGATCGTCGCCTCCCGCCAGCGCCATCCCAGCACGAGCAACCCAGCCAGAAGCAGCGCCAGGGTGAGGCGGATGGCGATCCGCCCCCAGGGGCGGCGCCACCAGAGGGTGGAAAGCGCCACGGGGTGCGGCGGCGGGGGCGGCGGCAGGCTGGGAATGCCGGTGACGTAGCGCGGGAGGGGGCGCGCCTGTTGGCGTTCGAACCGATGGCAGTGCGAGTGTTGCCCGCCCAAACAATGGCGCGATTGTTGCGCTGTGGGCAGATGGATGGAGGCTGCCAGGATGCAGTGGTTGTTGGCGCTGGGTATCGGTTCGGGATCGCCCTGGTAGCGCCCGCGCAGGTAGGGACAGATGCGTGCGATGGCCTCTGCCTCAGCCATTTGCTTCGCCGCCGGAAGTGCTGGTCGTCTCGCCGTAGACTCCACGGCGTTCGGGTGGCAAGAGAGAGGCGAGCGCAGCCATCAACTGATCGGTGTAGGCGGGGAGGTCGCGACTGCGCGCTTTGGTGGCTTCGGGGGGGAGATGGAAGGGCTGGCCGACGTGAAAGTGCACGAGGGGGCGATGCAATCGCTTCCATTGTTTCTCGATATCTTCGTGGCCCCACATGGCTATTGGGATGATGACGGCGCCGGTGCGACTCGCTAGCCAGATGGCGCCATCGCGTCCTTTGCCCAAGATGCCGGTGTAGGAGCGTGTGCCTTCGGGTGCGACGCCCATGACGGCCCCTTTCTTCAAAGCGCCGAGTGCTTGCTCCAGCGCCTCGCGATCGACCTGGCCGCGTTGGATGAAGATGGCATTGCCAAAATAGCGCATCAGCGGCCCCAAGGCCCAATGGTGCTCCCATTTTTCGGCGGCAAAGGTCACCACTGCTGTCTTGGTGTAGGCGAAGACGGGCACGACATCGAACCAGGCGACGTGGTTGGGCGCGAGGATGGCCGGGCCGTGGTCGGGCAGATTTTCCAGGCCCACGACGTCTACCCGCGTCAACAAGCGCAGGAGCAGGCGCATGAGCATCTGTACGAGGCGAAAACCAAAGGGTCTGCGGTTGATGTTCGGGGTCATGGGGCGGGTGTGGTGGTGGGTGAGGCGCTCGCCGCAGCGCCAGGCGGTAAGCGGCGACCTTGAGCGACGACAACAGCGCGGGCCACTGGCCCGCCCAACGGGATTACCTGGGCGTCGAACGTGGTCTCGCCGCCGCGTGGGATGACGTTATGTTCTGGTTCGGCGCGGACGAAGCCGATGACTTTGCCGGTCGCGTCGTGCAAGGTGATGGTGAGTTGCACTTCCACGGCGTCTTCGGGGCCGATGTTGCGCACTCGGCCGCGCACGCGCTGCGTCTGGTAGCGCTCACCCTCGTGCTGCACATCGATGGCTTGCAGGTCGAGGTAGTAGATGCCCAGGTGGGCGGGATAGGCGCCGAGGATTTGTAGGAGGTAGTTGGCGAAAGTTGCCGGCGGGTGGGGAAAATAGACGCCGAAGGGGCTGCTGCCGCCGGGCGTGATGACATCGGTCTGGGCCAGGGCCTCGGCGGTGGCGGTGATGGCGCCGTTGGCGTCGAGCAAGCTGACGCCAACGCGCACCCCTTCCAACGGTGCCGTGATCGGGTTCGTGACCTCTCCCAGCGCCCACAATCCGCCCGTGGGACTGTTCCCAAAGTGGATGGGGCCGATCTCTGCTGGCAAGGGCGTGGAAACAGGCGTCGGTGTGCTGCCTGCTGGCGCTTGTTCCTCAGGCGCGGGAATGAACAACTGCTGGCCCACTTGCAGTCGCCGGGGATCGGCGATGCCGTTTAGTTCTTGGATGGCCCCAATTGTCACACCGTAGTGGCTGGCGATGGCGCTGAGCGTTTCGCCGCGGGCGATGGTGTGGATGACGGGCGTCGGTGTGACGGTGGGTGTGGCCGTGGGTTCGGGTGTGTAGGGCGCGGGTGTGGCCGTGGGGCGGGGGGTGAGGGTGGCGGTGGGCGTCGTCGTCAGCGTAGGGACGAGGGCGACAGCCGTGGGGCGGGTGACGATCTGACCGCAGCCGGCGCAGAAAAGCGCCAGCGACGCCACGGCTATTTGGCAGATCGTTCGTCGAAAGCGAAGGAAGAGAGGCATCATCAGAGGTCCAGCAGTCGATTATACATCGGCAGCCAGGAACAACCAATGCGGGCGACGTATTGGCCGCGCCCCTGCTCTGTGTTAGAATCACATCATCATGTCTGAGACGCTTCGCATCTTTGTCAGCGCCACCGCCGATCTCGAACCCCAGCGCGGTGTCATTGGCCGCACGCTGGCCGAGCTTCCGGTGCAAGTCGGGGCCGAAATCCGGCGTTTTCCGCCCGAAGGCGTATCTTATGAGACGCTTTTCGAGCTGATCAGCAATGTCGATCGGGTCTATTTTCTGCTCGGCCAGGACATCACGGCCCCTTCGGGCAGCGAGTGGGATTTGGCCTGGCAACTGGAGCGACCTGTCATGGCTCTGCGCGCACCCCGGAAGCTGACCCCTGCCGCCGTCGAATTTTTGCGTCTATCCAGCCTGCAACTCGCAGGCGACGAATGGCGTCTGTTCCGCTCCGACGCTGAACTCGCCCGTATCATCGGTCTCGATCTGATCGGCGCCCTCTTGCACGTCGCCAACCGTTACGGCCTGTCGGTCGATGAAATCGTCGCGCTTCAGCGCCATCGCCAGCATTTCCAGCCAGCGGCCGGGACGGCGCGGGGCGAGGCTGACGGCACGGAGGCGGGGGCGATCATTCTCGCAACCTCTCTTTCCTCTTGATCTATGCTCCCTAGTGGTAGCTGGTGGGGCTTCGTCCGTGACGAAGACGCCCGCCCAACGATTAGCACAAACTTGCTCAAACGCGTTTGGGGCTATGCTCGACCCTATTGGCGTTGGGTGATCTATGTTTTGGTGGCTATCTTTCTGGCCAGCCTTCTGGATGCGGCCTTGCCTTTGGTGGTGCGCGATCTGATCAACCATGCTTTGCCTCAGAAAAACCAGGGCCGGCTGAATGTGCTTGCCCTGGCGCTGCTCACCATTCCCTTGTTGGGCGGTTTGATCAACGTCTGGCAACGGCGATATTCCGCCAAGGTGGGCGAAGGCATCATCTTCGATCTACGCTGCGCGCTCTACGACCACATGCAGCGGATGAGCTTGCGCTTCTTCACCACCACCAAATCGGGCGAGATGATCTCGCGACTGAACAACGATGTGGTGGGAGCGCAGCGCGCGGTGACAGGCACCCTCATCGAAATGATCACCAATGTCATCATTCTCGCCACCACCTTGACCGTGATGTTCCGGTTGGATTGGCGCTTGACCCTGCTGTCGACCTTCGTTCTGCCGCTCTTCGCCCTGCCCGCCCAGCGTATCGGCCGCATGTTGCGCGCCATCAGCCGCCGACAGATGAAAGCCAACGCCGAAATGACCTCGCTCATGCAGGAGACGCTCAACGTCAGTGGCGCCTTGTTGGTCAAGCTCTTCGGGCGGCGAGTGGATGAGGGGGCTAAGTTTGCCGATCGGGCGGCGGAGGTGCGCGATTTGGGCATCCAATCAGCGCTGATCGGACGAACCTTCTTCGTCATCATCGGCTTGGTGGCGGCTGCCGGCACAGCCACCGTCTATTGGTTGGGAGGCTATCTAGCCATCCGGGGCGGCTTTCAGATCGGTGATATCGTGGCCTTCGCCCTCTATCTCCCCCGACTCTATGGCCCTTTGGGCGCTCTGGCCAACGCCCGCGTCGATCTGGCGACTTCTTTGGTCTCGTTCGAGCGCGTGTTCGAGATCTTGGATCTGCCACTGGAGATAAGCGACGCACCCGAAGCCATCCCGCTCCCGCCCGTGCGCGGCGGAGTCAACTTCGATCATGTCTCTTTCTCCTATCTGGGCGAGGGTGAGCCGGTGTCGCTGGTCTCGCGGGATGGGGAGAGCGCCAGCTTCGTGCGACCGATCACCGATCGGCGCTTGGCCTTGGACGACATCAGCTTCACCGTCCGGCCGGGCCAACTGGTGGCGCTGGTGGGGCCATCGGGCGCGGGCAAGACCACCATCACCTACCTGCTTCCGCGCCTCTATGACCCCAGCCAGGGCGCCATCCGCATCGACGGCCACGACCTGCGCCAGGCGACGCTCGACTCTATCACCGCCGCCATTGGTATGGTGACACAGGAAACCTTCCTCTTTCACGACACCCTGCGCGCCAACTTGCGTTATGCCAAGCCCGACGCCAGCGACGAGGAATTGACCGCAGCTTGTAAAGCCGCCAACATCCACACCCTCATCACCTCGTTGCCCGATGGCTACGACACCATCGTCGGCGAGCGCGGCTACCGTTTTTCTGGCGGCGAAAAGCAGCGGATTGCCATCGCCCGCGTCATCCTCAAGAACCCGCGCATCCTGGTGCTGGACGAAGCCACCTCCTCGCTCGATTCCGAATCGGAGCGGCTGATCCAGGAAGCCCTGGAGCCGCTGATGCACCAGCGCACCAGCATCGTCATTGCCCATCGTCTTTCCACCATTCTTGCCGCCGATGTCATCCTGGTCATCGATGGCGGCCGGCTGGTGGAACAAGGCACCCACGCTGAATTGCTGACCCGCGACGGCCTCTACGCCCGGCTGTACAACACACAGTTCCGCGAACAGGATGGGATGATGCGCGAAACGTGATGCGGACCTAGGCCCCGTGACCTAATGCCCCTCGAACAACAATCCACCCAAGTCCAATCCTATCTCGAAAGCCTCGTCCCCGAACGCCCAGCGGAGATGATGGCGATGGAGGCGCACGCCCGCGCCACCCACTTCCCCATCATCGGCCCCACCGCCGGCTATCTCTGCTACCAGCTGGCCCGCATGATCAGCGCGCGACGAGTGTTCGAGCTGGGATCGGGGTTTGGCTACTCGACTGCCTGGTTCGCCCGCGCTGTGGACGAGAACGGCGGCGGGGAGGTGCATCATGTCGTCTGGGATGAGGAGCTTTCCCGGCAGGCGCGCGGGCATCTGACCGCACTCGGTTACAGCGACATCGTCCGCTATCACGTGGGCGAGGCGGTGGCGGCGCTCAGCCAGACACCCGGCCCCTTCGATCTCATCTTCAATGACATCGACAAACCAGCGTACCCCGCCTCGCTGCCTGTCATCGCCGCCAAACTTCGCCCCGGCGGCCTGCTGATCGTGGATAACATGCTCTGGAGCGGGCGTATCTTCGATGCCGGCGACCACAGCCCGGCCACCGCGGGCGTGCGGGAACTGACGCGGCTGGCGACACAGACCCCAGACTGGATCAGCACGCTGTTGCCGATTCGGGATGGGTTGTTGGTCGCGGTCAAGACGGGCGCCTCTGGCGTGTGAGCGGCAACCCGCCCCCTGATGCGAAGGCGCTTTTGCGCAAACTGCGGGCCGAGTTCGACCCGCGGGCGACTGGGCTGCGGCTGCTGGGCGCGGGCATGTTCTCGCATGCTTACAGCTTCAGGGTGGGCGAGCAAGACTTCGTCGTGCGGGTGAGCGCCTGGGCCGAAGATTTCGAGAAAGATGCCTTTGCCAGCACCCATTTTGGCGCCGCGGGCCTGCCCATCCCGCCGATTCTGGCGATGGGGCGGTGCGACGAGACGCGTTCGTTTGCCATCACTGCCCGCTGCCCCGGCCGCCCGATGGTGGATTGGGGACTGCACAGGCGCCGCCACCTCACCCCGACCTTGTTCCAGGCCCTGGCCGTCATCCATGCCGCTGATGTGAGCGATTTCCCCGGCTGGGGGCTGATGGATGCTGGCGGCCAGGGCCAGTTCAGCAGCTGGCGCGACTACCTGCGCACGTTCTACAACCAAAAATTCGACTTCGCCTGGGATGACCTGCTGGCGCGAACATTCTTGGCGCAGCGCGACTTGGATGATCTTATGACCGAGTTCGAGCGCCTGCTGCCCTTCTGCCCGGAAGAAAAGTATCTCGTACACGGCGATTACGGTTTCGACAATGTCATCGCCACCCGCGACCAGATCACCGGCGTCCTGGACTGGGCCGAGATGCGACTGGGCGATTTCCTGTATGACGTGGCCTGGCTCGACTATTGGTCGCCCGACCTCCCTTTTGGCGACCTGTGGCTGGCTGAGGCCGTCAGCCAGGGCCATGATATCCCGCACTTTCAGGAGCGGATGCGCTGCTACCGGCTGCACATCGGTCTGGGTGGGATGGCGATCTCGGCGATCCACGGCGATGAGCGCGGCTACCTGCGCCAGCGCCAGCGGGCGCATAGGGTTTGACGCCATCCGGCGATCATCGGTAGAATGCGGGCCGCCTGGGGTGATGGCGCGGCCCATCGCCCGGTTGCACTGAAAGGAGCGCCGTCGGAGGCCCATACAAATGTCAGATTCACCAACCACTACCCTTGTTTTACGTTCCGATGTTCTGAGCACAGTGATCGAGGATGGCGCTGTGCTGTTCGACCTGGCAACGAATTACTTCTACGCCCTGAATGAGACGGGCTGGGCGATCATACAGATGTACGAAGCAGGAGCGACTCCTGCCCATGTCGAGGCGCAGTGTCGCGCCTGGGGCGCCAGACCCCAGGATGCTGAGGCCATCGCCAGCTTCATGGCAGTTGTCAACCGGGATAAGTTAGTCGCTCCATCCGAATGGCCGGCGTCTGACCTACAGGTTGCACCGCGTAGCACCTGGTCTGCGCCCACAATCGAGAAGGCGCCAGAACCGTTGCAGCAGATTATGAAGAGCGCTTTCGATCCCACGCTGCCGCTGGCCGAATAGGGCGTCGTCGTGTTGACAGGCGACAATGACCTCTTTCGTTGCGGGCCTGTGACGTTGAGGCTGACGGCAGCATCGCCGGCGATCTTCGCGCAGACGGCGGCCGAGTTGAGTCTGTACGCGAGCCAGGAGTCAGATGGCGCCGGCCAAGACGAAGCCGGCCTCTTGGTCGAAGTTCATGTGCGCGCATCATACGATGACGCCGCGCTGGGTGCGGGCGCTTTCCTGCGCTGCCGCGCCATGCACGTCGACAAGACGACCACCGGGCTGGTCGCGACCTGTCGATCAGGAGCATCCGGCCTGTATGACGCCGCGCGACAGCGGTGGCAACTCCTGATTCCGGCCCGGCGTCTGGAGCAGGGTCTGGATAGTTCGGATGATATCAACCTGGAGGACCTGATCGAGCTGGTGCTCACAACGGCGTGGCGTCAGGCCGGCTGGATTCCGCTGCACGCGGGAGCGGCCGTCCACGATGGGCGCTGCGCCATTCTGACCGCGGCCTCGCGCGGCGGCAAGACCACGCTGACGGCGGCGCTGCTGCATCTGGGTTGGCAGACTCTGGGCGATGACAAACTCTTGCTCAGGCTGCAGACCGATGGTCGGCCTGAGCTTCGTTCGCTGCAACAACACTTCAACATCGACCCACAGACCCGGCAGTGGTTTCCAGAGGTGGGCGATCTCTCGCAGCTGCCGCTGGATTCGATTTGGACGCCCAAGCGCCGTGCGGATATCGACAACATCTGGCCTGGAAGCCTCTTGGCCAGGGCGACGCCGACGCATTTGGTCCAGATTCGGCGTCACCCCGACCCCCGACCCGCCCAAGTGCGGGCGCTTGGCTCGACCCAAGTCCTGTCCGCCTTACTACATCAAACCGTTGTCCCCGCCGACCCCGCCATCGCCAGGGCCATCCTGGCAGCGATCGTTCCGGCTGCGCGTCAGTTGCAGGGCTTGCAATTGGAACTGGGCGAGGGCGCCTACAGCGATCGACACACCCTGGGTCTTCTGGAGCAGATGCTGGCATGAGTGGATCGCCGTCGGTCAGCGTCGTCATCCCGGTTCTGAACGGCGCCCGGACGATTGGGGGCACTTTGACTGCTCTGATGAACCAGAGTCCCTATCCCGGCAGCGTCGAAATCCTGGTCGTCGATAATGGCTCCACCGACGCCACCGGCGCCATCGTGCGCAACTTTCGGGTTGCGCTTCTCAGCGAGGCCAAGCGCGGCCCATCGGCGGCGCGTAATCGCGGGCTGCAGACGGCTTGCGGCGACATCGTCGCTTATCTGGACGCCGATACCCTGCCCACGCGCACCTGGCTGGGGGAAATCGCCGCCCCTTTCAGCGACCCCCAAGTGTTGTTGGTCGCAGGCCGCCTCCTGGCCTTCCGCCCTACCACGCTGGCTGAGCGGTACTACGCCCGCGCTTACCTGGATCGAGGGCTGGAAAACGCCACCCTGATGGACTTTCCCTTTGCCGCCGCTGCTAACATGGCCGTGCGGCGTTCCGCGGCTCAGGCCATCGGCGGGTGGGATGAGGACTTTCTGGCGGCCCAGGATGTAGAGCTTTCCTACCGGCTGAGGCAACGTTTTCCAACCACGATCCACTCGCAGCCCAGCGCCGTGGCGTTCTTGCAGAATCATAGCACGCAACAAGCATTGGCGCGGCAGGCCTTCAAATATGGTCAGGGTCGGGCCAGGCTTTGGCGGCGCTATGCCGAGGCGGCGCCCATGTCGCCGACCCGTGGGGTGCGCATCCTCGCCGGTCTGGCAGTAATAGGCGCGTGGCCGCTCGTTGCCCGGCTGTTGCGGCTGGCCGGGCGCGCTGATGATGAAGATGTCGAGCTTTCTGCCTGCCATCGCCTCTGGAATTGGTGGTATTGGCGCGGCTTTCTGAGCATGTGGCGTCACCGCGAATGGCGTTAGGAGCAGATCGATGACCGCGACCCGGCGTCTTCATCCGCAGGAGCTATTGAAAATCGCGCAGGCGCGGCAACAGGCCGGCCCTTTCCCCTTGCCCGCAAAGGCCGACTGGCCCACCGTGACCGTCGTCCTCTTGTCGCTCGACCGCCTGCATCTGACCCAACGTTGCATCGAAAGCCTGTACGCGGCCAGCGATTATCCCTTCCATCTGTTGATCCACGACGACGGCTCGCAGGCTGAAACACTGGCCTATCTGCGCGATCTCCGGGCTGCTCGTGACAACGTAGCGCTCAGCCAACTCCCGGCGCGATTGGGCTTGGCGGCCGCGCGCAACCTGACTTTGGCGCAGGCAACCACGGACTATGTATTCTTTCTTGATAACGATATGATCTGTCACCCTGGCTGGCTGCGCGCGACCATGGCTTGCGCCGTGCGCCGCCGCGCCGATTTCGTGGCGCCGCTGCGCCTGAACCCGGATGGGAATGTGTGGGCGCACGCAGCAGAACTGGTGCGCACCGAAGGCGAAACCGTGCTGGAAATCGCCTGCTGGTTTCACGATCTTCCCCTGGAGACAGTGCAAACCCTCTTTGGCGAGAACGACGCCAGGACGAATTTCATAGCGGGCGGCGCTGGTCTGTTCTCGCGGCGCGCCTTCGCCGCCTGCGGCGGCTTCGATGAGAATTATCAGATTGGCTTCGAGGATATGGATTTCAGCCTGAAGCTGGCGGAGCGAGGCTATTGCGTCTGGGCAACGGCGCAGGCCGTACTGACACACGACGATGACTGGCTGCCCCAAACGGACGCCGATGTGACCTATGCCCGCGCCCGCTATGATCTGGCTGCCATCAGTTCGGGAGCCGAGCGTTTTCGGTCGGTCTGGGGTGTGGAAGTCCTGCCGGAGAAATACATCCAGAGCTTTCAGCAGCGCCTGGGGAGGAAGCTGGCCCATGAGCGCTAACCTGACTGCAAGTGTCGTGACGCCGGTGCTGAATGGGGCCGCCACAATCGGCGATCTGTTGGTGGCGCTTAGCGAGCAGGTGGGAGCGCCGCGGGCGACGGAGGTGATCGTGGTCGACAATGGTTCGACCGACGACACTCAGACCATCGTCAGCCGTTTTCCGGTGACATTGCTCACCGAAACCAGGCGCGGCCCCTCGGCCGCACGCAACCGTGGTTTACGACACGCGCGCGGAGAAGTGGTCGTCTTCGTCGACGCCGACGTCCTGCCGACGCGGCGGTGGCTGGCCGAGCTTGTCAGGCCTTTCGCCGATCCAGGAGTGGTGGTGGCAGGCGGCCGCACCCTGAGCTATCTGCCGAAGACGCCGGCGGAGCGATTCATGGCACAGATGCCCACATCGAAGCTGGAATATGCTTTCTTTCGCCAACACCTCCCCTATGTCGGCGCCGGGAATATGGCCGTGCGCCGGCAGGCGGCGCTGGCCATCGGCGGCTGGAATGAGGAGCTTTATGCGGCTGAGGACCTCGATTTTTGTATCCGCCTGGTGCGCCATTACGGCTGTCCGATCCTCCGCCCACCGGACGCCGTTCTGTTCAACCGCCAGCGAACGACGGCTGAGGCGCTGCAACAACAGGCCTGGCATCACGGCCAGGGGCTGGGGCAGATCCATCTGCGCTATCCCGATGTCGTGCGGTTACATGCCGGCCGGCGGCTGGCGGCTGGCTGGATTCTGGCCGTGCGCAGCCTCAAGGCGCGGATCGCGCCTGCGAGACAGCGCCTGAGTTTGGCTTCAGCCGCCAGCGCCGAATTCGCCCGCTATCACTGGCTGTGGAGTCAATCTTTCTGGGGCGGTTTCTTCAACATGGTGCGGGAAGGGGAGCGGCGGCCATGAGCGGGCCAGATATTTCGGTCGTCATCTGTGTGTACAATGGAGCGGAAACGCTGGCAGGCTGTCTGACCTCCATCCAGGCCCAAAACTTTCCAACTCATCGTTTCGAGGTCATCGTTGTGGACGATGGCTCCAGCGATGGTTCGGCGCAGATCGCCGCCGATTTCGGGGCGCGGGTGTTGAGCGGCCCGCACCGCGGCCTGGCGACGGCGCGCAACCTGGGCTGGCAGGCTGCCGCTGCCGAATGGGTGGCGTTTACGGATGACGATTGCAGCCCCACGCGCAACTGGCTGGCCTTCCTTTGGCGGGCAGTGCATTCCGGCGATGAACATGAACGGGCCTTGGGCGCGGCCGGACGCATCATTGGTTTTCCTTCCACGCTGGCCGTGCCCCGCTATATCGAAGCCGCCGGCGGATTCAACACCGATCTCCATCTCGCCCATCCCCTTTTTCCCTATGCGCCCATGGGCAATATCATCTACCGCCGCCAGGCGCTGGCGGCGGTCGGCGGTCTGGACGAGCGCTACGACGCCTACGAGTCGTGTGACCTGCACACCCGCCTGCGCAGGAGTTACGGCGGCGCCTTCTTCTATGAGCCGCGAGCAGTGGTTCTGCACCGACACCATACGACGTGGCGGGCTTTTTTCCGGCAGCAGCGCTGGTATGGCCGCGGCATGGGCCAATTCATGTGGCGCTACCGCCAGGAAGCGCCGTGGCCGCTCCGCCGTGAGCTGGCAGCCTGGGGCCAGGTGCTCGCCCTGGGCGTCGCCGCCCTATCGCCGGGCGCGGGTGAAAGCGCCTTGCAGCGCCGCGGCGACTTCGTCCGTCAACTGGCGCTGCGCAGCGGTTTCGTGCAAACCTATTGGAGCAGAAAGGAGCGCAGGCGATGGTAAGCCGGTCGTACGCAAGCAGATGGCATCTCAGGCGTAGTTGGCGGCGTCTGCGCAACATCGCGCGACGCCCCAGCGATGTCATCGTTTCACTACAACTGGTCTGGTTCATCTGGAGCGCGCCGCGCCGGCTCGATCACATGCTGCTGCCAGAGCTTCTGCAACGCCTGCAATCGGCGCCCCGACCAGCCGCCGCCGACCTGCATTCATCCAGGGAACGGATCGACCGGCTGAGCCGACCCTGGTTTCGCCTGCCCAGGCTGCGTGCATACAACACCTGCTATCTGCGTGCGCTCATGTACTATCGTTTTCTCGATGCCCAGGGCCAGCCCATGCACATACACTTCGCGGTCGAGCCAGGCCGCGCAGCAGGAGATCGGCTGCATGGCCACGCCTGGATCACAGTCGGCGACGAAATGATCGAGTCGCCGCTGCCGGAAGTGTTGGCGCGCACCCGCGGCATTTACTCTCACCCGCCCCGCACGGTATGACTTGTGCCGCCTGAAGCCGCCGACCCTCTCATCATTCTGCTCTACCATGCGGTCGTGGCTACACCGTTGGCGGTCCCGCATTGGTGTTTTCTGGACGAACGCACGTTTCGCAACCAGATGCGCTATCTCAAGGCTCATTATCTTTTACTTTCGCTGACGGAGGCCATCGAGCGCCTGCACGCGGGCGCACTCAGCCAACCGGCGGCCGTGGTGACTTTCGACGATGGCTATCAGAACAACTACGATGTGGCCTTCCCCATCCTGCAGACCCTGGGCATCCCGGCGACCGTGTTCCTAACCAGCGCTTTCATCGCCACCAATGCGACGCCGTGGTTTTGCCGGCTGCATCTGGCGCTGAGCGAGACCACGCAAACTTCGCTGACCTGGCGAGGCAACCGCTATGATCTCTCGGGGTGGCAAGCCAGGAGCAACGCTGTCTACGCGTTGCAGGCTGGCCTCAAGTCTTTGCCGCAGCCCCAGCTTTTGCACGAGCTACAAGTGATCATCCTCGGCTTGGGCGGCGATGTGACGCAGCCGGTGGAACCCCACTCGCCCTTTCGTATGCTCAGCCATGAAGCCATCGCCGCCCTGGCCGCTTCAGGCTTGATCGAATTCGGCGCCCACACCCACTCGCACGCCATCCTGAGTCTGCTGGCCGCGGATCAGGCTTGGGCGGAGATCGAGACCTCGATCCGGGCGGTGCAAGAGCTGAGCGGACGACCCTGCCGGCTGTTTGCCTATCCTAACGGCCGGGCCGAAGACTATAACCCTGGCGTTATGGCGGCGCTGAGCGATCTGGGCATCCAGGCGGCAGTCACGGCCATCGACGGCCTCAACGATAGATCAACCCCACCACTTGAGTTGCGGCGGCGCGGGGTTGGGGCGCGACTCTCCGTGGTCAAGCCATGAGATGGCCCAACCTGGCCGCCGGTCGTTTCCCATCCTGGCCTCTTCCTGAGGCCGAGAACCGACTTGACCCAACGGCGCCCGTCCACCTGGCCTACTATCTGTGGCATTTTCCCACCCTGACCGAGACCTTCATCCAGCGCGAGGTGCGGGCGCTACGCGGGGCAGGGCTGCGGCTGGATGTCTTTGCCGACGCACCCGCGGATGAGCACCTGTGGGACGCCGACGCCCGCTCGCTGGCCGCCAACACCCGCTACCTCCTTCCCCTTGATCGCGAGCGACTGCGGACGTTCGCACGACAGTTCCTGCGCCAGCGCCCCCGCCAGTTCCTCAATCTCTTGCTTTATACCGTCTTTCAGCCCTACAGCGCCTACAAGAACCTGGCCGCAGACCTGCGCCTGTTTCGCACGGCGGTCTATCTGGCCGGCTGCCTGCAAGAGCAGAGCGTCACCCATCTCCATTCGCCGTGGGCGAATGTCAGCGCCTTCACGGCGCTGCTGGCGTCAAGGCTTGCCGGCATTCCCTACAGCGTACAGGCGCGGGCATCGTCAGACCTGTATCGTGCTACGGCGCGCTATGGCCTGAAGGAGAAATTCAGGCACGCCAGCTTCATTGTCACCAACGCTCGTTTCAACCAGGCTTTCATCCGCTCCTATCTGCCGCAATCGGCGCCGCCGCCCATCCACGTTATTTACGAGGGTCTGGAATTGGCCCGATTCACTCCCCCAGTCCAACGGTCAAACGCGGATGGCCCGATCAAGCTGCTGTCCGTCGCCCGTTTGATCGAGGAGAAGGGACTTGTCTATCTGCTGCAGGCGCTGAAGCTGTTGCAGGAGGATGGCCGGACCTTTCAGTGCGAGATTGTCGGCGCTGCTGATGCACCTAGCTATGGCCAGGAGATGCTGTCGCTGCGGGATTCATTGGGGTTACAGAGTCTGGTATCGTTTGGCGGGGCGCTGCCTTTCGACCAGGTGCTGCAAAAATACGCCACCGCCGACATTTTCGTGCTGCCGTGCATCGTAGCCAGCAATGGCGGCCGCGATGTGACCCCCAATGCCTTGATCGAGGCCATGGCCATGCAGTTGGCGGTGGCGGCGACGAACATCACCGGCATCCCTGAGATAGTCGAACATGGCGTCAGCGGCTTGCTCATGCCACCGCGCAACGCGCCGGCGCTGGCGCTGACCCTGGGCCGGCTGCTGGATGACCCCAGCCTGCGTCGCTCTTTGGGCGAGAAAGCGCGCCAGCGCGTCGAAGCACAGTTCGATTTGGCCCAGAACATCCGCCGCTATCTCGCCCTGTTCGAAGGAAGATGAAAGGTATGCTCAGCTCATTCACAAAAAACGCAGGATCGGGTACAATCAGCGCCGGAGAGACAACACAATGCCCTATCAGATTTCTGACCCTGTAGACATCCCGCATCTTCAGGAAATCCTGGATGCGTTGGCAGCCGAGATTGACAAACGGGAACAAGCGACGGCGGCGCTGGCGCGCAAGAACGCCGAACTATATGACGAGTTGCACCGCCGGCTGGTCGAGAGCGAGAGCTTCAACCGCGTCCTGGTCAGTTTGCTCCAGAAAACGGTTTTGGAACAAGTGCTGGACATCGTCTGCAGCGAAGCCCAGGGCTTGATCGGGGCGACCGGAAGCGCGGTTTTGCTGCTGACCGATCAAGCCTGGCTGGAGGTCAAGCACCGCTTGGGCAAGCCGTTGGCGGCCGTCGAACCTGTGCCTGTGGACGGCTCGTTGGCGGGCGAGGTCGTGCGCAAGGGTGAGCCGGTGGTGCTGAATGACCCGGCCCTCTTCGAGCAGGCCCAAGTCTACCAGTGGCCGGCAGATCTCACTGCGCTACTTGCCGTGCCCCTGCACGTGGATGGCGGGGTCATCGGCGTGCTGGATGTTGTCAACAAATCAGGTGGTTTCACCGCCGACGACGTCCCGGTCATGTCTGTTTTCGCCAATCAGGCTGCGATGGCCATCGAACATGCCCGGCTCCAACAGCAGGCGGAGCAATTGGCGGTGCTGGGGGAAAGGCAACGGTTGGCTCGCGAGTTGCATGATTCTGTCACCCAATCGCTGTACACCGTCACCCTCTACGCCAATGCCGCGGCCCTGGCGCTGGCAGCCGGCAAACAGGATGTCGCGACCAGCTACTTGCAGGAATTGCAGGAAACAGCGCAGGAAGGAATGCGCGACATGCGGCTGCTCATCTTCCAGTTGCACCCGCCGGTGCTGGAGACGGAAGGGCTGGTGGCGGCATTGCAGGCGCGGCTGGCGGCGGTCGAGGGTCGCGCCGGTCTGCAAACTGAGTTCCGCGTTAAGGGCGAGCGGCGCTTGCCCATCGCAATCGAAGCCGAGCTTTTCTGGATCGCCCAGGAATCGCTCAACAATGTGCGCAAACACGCGGCGGCCCAGCATGTGACCGTAGATCTCAACTTCACCGACACGACGGCTTGCCTCGAAGTCCTGGATGATGGCGTCGGCTTCGATCTGCAAACGACGCCGACCGAAGGGTGGGGTGGCTTGCGCACCATTGCCGATCGCACTGCGACCATCGGTGGCAAACTGACCTACGAAAGCGCGCCCGGCCAGGGTACGCGGGTGAAAGTCGAGGTGGCGCTGTGACAGAAAACCGCACGGCATCGATTCGAGTGCTGATCGCCGACGATCATGCCATCGTGCGCAAAGGCATTCGCGCCCTGCTCTCTGAAGCGGGCGGGTTCGAGATCGTGGGGGAAGCTGATAATGGGCAGGAAGCGGTGCTGCGCACTCAGGAAACCCAGCCTGACGTCGTCCTGATGGACCTGCTGATGCCCGGTGTGGACGGCATCGAAGCAACGCGCCAGATCACCAGCCGTCAGCCGAAGAGTCGCATCCTGGTGCTGACCAGCTTTGCCGCCGACAACAAGGTATTTCCGGCCATCAAAGCGGGCGCATCGGGCTACCTGCTCAAAGACTCCTCGCCTGACGAACTTGTGCGGGCCATCCGCCAGGTGCATCGCGGCGAGCCATCGCTCCATCCCACCATTGCCCGCAAGCTGCTGCAAGAGATCGCCCGCCCAGCGGAACGGCAGCCCGACCCCGAGGCGCTGACCACACGTGAACTGGAGGTGCTGCACCTGATCGCTCAGGGGCTGAGCAACCAGGAGATCGCCAACCGGATCATGGTCAGCGAGTCAACTGTACGCGCCCACGTAAGTCGCATCCTGGGCAAGCTGCACCTGGCCAGCCGCACGCAGGCCGCGCTCTACGCAGTGCGGGAAGGATTGACAGACGCGGACGGCGAGCAGGAGGAGTAGCCGCAGGCCATAACGTCTGACCATCAAACATCGTACATCAAAAGTATGGCGGGCCGCCCAAAGGGCGGCCTTTTTGTTGCCAAAAAGACTGGCTTTTGCGCTGATGACAGGGCCACCCTCTTCCGCTATGCTATGAACTGAAAGTTGAATTCCCGTTTCACAATTTCCCATTTCACCAATTTGGAGGCACGTATGTCTAGCAACACTCAGAAGGTTCAGGATGCGGTTCTGGACGTGGTGGACGATGTCAAGAATGCCGTTCACAACGCCAAGAACAAGGTCGAGGACGCCGCCCACGACGTGAAGAATGACGTCAAAGACGCCGCCCACGATGTGAAGAACGAGGTCAAGGACGCCGCCCACTAGGCGACTCCGGAATACCTCATGACGCCCAACGAGGTGGTAGCGCCCCTGCCCTTACCACCTCGTTGACCCGTTGACGATACCTTTATGCTCAAAGGAGATCAATATGAAAGGCAACGACAAGCTTGTCGTAGTCCTCAACCAGCTTCTGGCCGATGAACTCACTGCCATCAGCCAGTACATGGTGCACTCCGAAATGTGTGGCAACTGGGGATATGAAAAACTCCACCAAGCCATTGAGAGCCAGGCGCATGATGAAATGCACCATGCGGAATGGCTCATTCGGCGGATCATTTTTCTGGAGGGTGCGCCCGTTGTGTCCAAGCTCAATCCGATCAAGATCGGCCAGAGCGTGCTGGAGATCGTGAGCAATGATCAGGCAGACGAGCTGGGGGCAATACGCGCCTACAACAGCGCGATTGGCCTGGCCCATGAAGTAGCCGACCAGTCCACATCCGATCTGCTGATGGAGATTCTCAAGATGGAAGAGGGACACGTGGATTGGGCCGAGATACAGCGCGCCCAGATCGAGCAGATGGGCCTCGAGAACTATTTGACCAATCAGACCGGGGTCGCGGCCGACTAGCCTCCACGGCATCGTGAAGACCGTCGCAGCCCGATGATCATCGTCAAGGAGAAGTAACCATGAGCAAAAGTCAGAACAACAAGAAGACCGATAAGAAAAAACCAGCCAAGACAATGAAGGAAAAAAAGCAGGCGAAAAGAGACAAGAAAGACCAGAAGGAGACTCCGGGAATTTTCGCTGCGTGATCTACATCAAACATCGTACATCAAAAGTAGCAAGGGCCGCCCACAAGGCGGCCTTTTTGTTGCCAAAAAGACTGGCTTTTGCGCTGATGACAAGGCCGCCCCCACCTGCTATGCTTTGAATGGAAGGAAGAATGATCTTCCAGGTTATTGGCGGCGCTTGCCGTCTCTCAGAAAAAGGAAGGTTAGAACAATGGGTATTCTCTCATGGGTTGTCGTCGGTTTGATCGCTGGTTGGTTGGCCAGCCAGGTGATGCGCGGTGGAGGCTACGGTCTCATCGGCGACATCATCGTCGGCGCGGTGGGCGCCGTAATCGGTGGTTTCCTGGCCGCAACGCTTCTGAAGATCCCGAATGCAGTGAACGGCATCAACGTCACCAGCATCCTCGTGGCCTTCGTCGGTGCGGTGATCCTGATTGCGATCCTGCGGATGGTTTCCGGTCGCAGGCGTTAGTCAGCATGAAACCGTTGAATCTGCGTTCTGGAATTCACCTATTCACCTATTCACCAGTCCGGAGGGATGTATGACTACCAAGACACAGAAGGCTCAGGATGCCGTTCATGACCTGAAGAACGACATCAGCGATGCCCTTCATGACGCCAAGAACACTGTCGAGGATGCGGCTCGCGATGTGAAGAACGACGTCGAGGATGCCGTTCACGACGCCAGGAACAAGGCCGAGGATGCCGTTCACGACGCCAGGAACAAGGCCGAGGACGCCGTTCACGACGCCAGGAACAAGGCCGAGGACGCCGCACACGACGGCTAAGTGTGGATTCGGCCAAATCAGTAACTCGGATTATGTCACGCTGTCCGACGGGGCGGTAGCGCCCCTGCTTCACCGCCTCGTCGGGCCGATATCGCTGCCTTCCTGCTCAAGGGTTGTGCTATGAGTGAGCTATCAGTAGGGGTGTGCACGGAACGTGCTAACTTAGGGCGCTCCAGCAGGAGACGAATAGTATGGTCGCACAAAAGACCTCGCAGGCTCGCAAGATGGTTGGGATACACACCGGTTCGCGGCAGATGGCCCTCATCGGGTTGCTAGTATGTCTGGCGCTTGTCGTGCTCATCGGCGGCATAGCGCTGATAACGGCAGCTTCGCATCGTGATATCGGTATTCGGCAACCAGCAGTCACAACTGCCTCAGCCGCACTAGATGCGCAACACGCTACGTATCGTTACTCCAATCCGCCCGATGGCACCATGCAGGTGCAACGCAGTATCGATGGCGGCCGCACCTGGGCGACCGGGGACATCATCCCTGAACCTGTGTTGCAATTGGCGTCCAATCCTGTTGACGACACCGTGGTGTTCGCTCGGACTGGCGCAAACCTATGGCATAGCGAGACCGGTGGCGCAAGCTGGGCAAGAGTTGCTTCTCTGCCTGGCCGGCCATTGACTCTGGCGATGACCGGCCATTCCGACCCATCTGGCCGGATCTTTCTTGGCACCGATACCCAGGGGCTCTTTACCAGTGTGGATGGCGCCAGAACCTGGCAGGCTGCGGGCGGGCGGCTGTCTCTGGTGGGGGCGGGATCTCTGGCGATTACTGCCATCGCGGTTAGCCCTGATGATGCGCAGGTCGTCTATGCGGCTGCGACGTTTAGCATGGCAACTCCCCAAGGGCTGCACAGTATGCAGATCGCGCTCATCAGCGTCGACGACGGCCAGCGGTGGTTTGAAATGGCGCCGGCGCCATCACCATCCCTCGACCGACCCATCACACAATTGACCCCATTTAGTCAAGCCGTTGGCCCGCTGCTCGCTGTCTTGATTCCAAGCTCTTTCGGAACTCAGGTGGTTGCTTTGGCGGTTGACCCCGATTTCGCGACCGGGCTGGATGACCCCGATCCCGGCATGCGCGCCGCGACTGCGCGCGCCCTTGGCTTCTCTCACAATCGCTCGCTGCTGCCAGTTCTTCTGCTACACCTGGGCGACCCTGACCTGCTTGCCAGCGACCAGGTGGCCCAGGCCATCGGCCGGTTGGGCGATGCGGCCGCCGTGCCCATGCCTTTGCTTATGCCCGCCCTATCTGCCACCGACGAGGCCATCCGCGCCCAGGCGGCCACAGCAGCGGGCATGCTGCATGCCGAAGAAGCTATCCCACAATTGAGCACGATGCTGCGACACGATGCGCCATGGGCCAGCCGCAACGCGGCCGAGGCGTTGGCGACTATCGGTACACCTGCGGCCATGGCCGCGCTCACGGCGCCACTTGCCGACCCGCAGATGACGCCAGCCCGTCAGATTGCGATGAGTGTGCTGGAGACGGCCGGCCCGCCCGCCGTGGCCGCCGTGATGGCAGCTCTGAACGATTCAAGCGCGGTGGTCCGCGCTAACGCCGCCGAAATGCTCGGCTGGCTGAGTCCGGTCGAAAACCCTCTTCAGAAGGCAGACGCCGTGGCCGATCTGGAGCGATTGCTCTCAGACCCTGCACCCGCGGTGCGGGTGCAGGCGGCCTGGGCTTTGGGTCAGATGGACTCCGGGTCGGCTCGCCTGGCGGCAGTCACTGTACGCCCGGTTGCACCAGCGCTGCTGGCCGCCTTGCCCGGTGCGCTTGCCAACTACTGGACCCGGGCAGCGATGGCGACCCTGTTGCTGCTGGCGCTGTTGGCGATCGTGCTACTTGGGAAGGGGTCGCGGCCGACATCCCACCTTGGACACGCGTGATCTCATGAAAAGCGAAATAGGTTTATGGATTGACCATCGCCAGGCTGTGATTGTCGTGATCACAGACGCAGGCGAGGAAACAAAACGAATCGTATCCAACATGGAGAAACATGTTCGATTTGCCAGTGGTTCATCAGAGGATGGTTCTCAGGAGGACACACGAGATCGGCAATTCGCGAACCATCTCAACAGCTACTACGATGAAGTCATCGCCATGATTCGTGACGCCCACTTCATTCAAATCTTCGGTCCGGGCGAGGCCAAGGGCGAGCTCGAAAAACGTCTTGAGAGCGAAGGGCTCAAGGGACATATCGTGGGCATTGAAACCGTGGACAAGATGACGGATCGCCAGATCACAGCGAAGGTCCGAGAGCGTTTCCGAGCCTAGAACCTCCCACACGTCAACAAGAAGCTTGCCACCATAGACCGCAATAACATAACCGCCGCGCTATTGCAGTTATTGCGGTGGAGTGATTGATCCTGCCAGAGGACATCTCTATGAGCGATGAAACAAAGATCAAGGGCATGGGAGCGATCCCCCGCACAGGGGGGGTCGCCTTTCGCGTGTGGGCGCCTCATGCGCAGCGGGTATCCGTCATCGGATCGTTCAATGGGTGGGATGATGGCAAACATCCCCTGCGCGCCGAGGAGAACGGCTATTGGTACGCCGACGTGGCCAACGCTCGTATTGGTGATGAGTACAAGTTTCTGCTGACGACGGCGCAGGGCGAGTTCAAGCGGATTGACCCCTATGCTCGCGAGGTGACCAATTCGGTCGGCAACGCCATCGTCCACGACCCGAGCTTCGAATGGGCAGGGGATGATTTTCGACTCGCACCGTGGAACGAGCTCGTCATCTACGAGCTGCACGTCGGCACGTTCAACGCCAAAGACGACAACGTACCAGGCAAGTTCGCCGCGGTCTCGGCCCGCCTGGGGTATTTGAGAAAGCTAGGCGTCAATGTGATCCAGATCATGCCCATAACCCAGTTCGCAGGAGAACGGTCGTGGGGTTATAACCCATCGCATATCTTTTCGGTTGAGACCGACTACGGAGGCCCTCTGGCGTTCAAACGCTTCGTCAAGAGCGCCCACGAGCACAGCATTGCGGTAATTCTCGACGTCGTCTACAACCATCTGGGCCCGAGCGACCTCGATCTTTGGCAATTTGACGGCTGGTCCGAGAACGATCGTGGCGGCATTTACTTCTATGGCGACGAACGGGCGCAGACACCGTGGGGAGACACCCGGCCCGACTACGGGCGCGGCGAGGTCCGCCAGTATCTGCTCGATAACGCCTCCATGTGGCTTCAGGACTACCATGTGGACGGCCTCCGTTTTGACGGCACAGTTTACATTCGCACTTCCGACGGCCCCGGCAGCGCTGATCTGCCCGATGGCTGGAGCCTGCTGCAAGCGATCAACAGCCTGGTCGCACAAGAATTCCCCGGCCGAATCACGATTGCCGAGGACTTGCAGAACAACAAGTGGCTCACTAAAGACGTTGGGTCCGGCGGCGCCGGGTTCGGCTCGCAGTGGGATGCCAACTTCGTCCACCCCATCCGCCAGGCGGTGATCACGCCAGAGGATGATCAGCGCTCGATCGAGGCCATCCGCGACGCACTCTGTTATCGCTACAACGATGACGCCTTTGATCGGGTCATCTACAGCGAATCGCACGACGAGGTGGCGAACGGCAGGGCGCGTGTGCCGCAAGAGATCAACCCGCAGGATGCCCAGGGCTGGCACGCGCAGAAACGTTCGACGCTGGCCGCCGCTATGGTCTTTACCGCCCCCGGCATCCCCATGCTCTTCCAGGGTCAGGAGTTCCTCGAAGGAGGATGGTTTCGGGACACAGTTCCTCTCGACTGGGACCAAAGCGACCAGTTCCGCGGCATCGTCCGGCTGTATCGCGACCTCATCCGGCTGCGGCTCAACCGCGATGGCTTCACCCGCGGCCTCTGCGGGCAGTTCACCCAGGTCTATCATTTGCACAACGAAAGCAAAGTCATTGCCTTTCAACGCTGGGATCAGGGCGGAGCGGCGGATGACGTCGTGGTCGTAGCCAACTTTCTTTACGAGCCACAGGATGGCTACATCATCGGCTTTCCGGCTGCCGGAACCTGGAAGCTCCGTTTCAACAGCGATTGGCAGGGTTACAGCGAAGCCTTCGCGGGTCATCCAAGCGCCGATGTGATTGCCGAACCGGGCGAGTCCGACGGCCTCCCCTGCCACGCCGCGGTGTCGATTGGCCCTTACAGTGTGCTGATCTTTTCGCAATAAGCGAATGACATGATTCTTATCAGCACGCCGGCGGGAATGAGGCCAGAGTCGTCGCTCAATTGATGAGTCCGTGATATAGAGAGAAGGAAAAGCATGACACTCACTCCATCCCTACAACCGTATCAATGGCCATTTCGGCGCGTCGTGTGGGCGACCCTCGTCCTTGTCTCTGTCGCGCTTGCTTTCTGGCTTCTCTATCGGTTTCACCAGGTCGTTTTCATCTTGTTTGTCGCCATCGTCATGGGTACGGTGATCAGGCCGGTCGTCAGCTGGCTGCATCGGCGAGGACTACCCCGGACAGCGGCAGTCATTCTTGCCTACCTCCTGCTGCTCGCCCTGCTCATTGGCTTTGTGCTCCTGTTGTTCCCGCTGATTGTCGAGCAAGGTGCAACAATTGCTGCCGCTGTGCCGGGTTACTACCAGGGCCTGCGCGAGTGGATGGTGCATAGTCCCAATCAGGTGATCCTACGCTTAAGCGCGTTCTTCCCAGCGACGCTACCAGGCCTGGAGCCAATACAACCAACGGGACAGCAGATCCTGGCTTCTGCAGGGCAAGCGGTGGGTTACATGGCATCGGCGGCTAACGTCATCTTTATGGCCACGGCTATCCTGCTATTGACCCTTCATTGGACGATCGATGGGCCGAGAACCATTCAGTCATGGTTGCTGCTGGTTCCACAAGGCAAACGCGAGAGCATCAGCGAACTGATTTCGGCCATGGAAACCAAAGTTGGTTTCTACATTGCCGGACAAGGCGTCCTTTGTCTGATTGTAGGCATCATGGCGCTGGTTGCCTATCTGCTCATTGGCTTGCCCAATGCCCTGGTGCTGGCGCTCGTGGCGGGCGTGCTAGAAGCGGTGCCGATGATTGGACCCCTGCTTGGCGCCATTCCCGCGGCAGTAGTTGCCCTATCTATAGCGCCTTCCAAGTTGATCTGGGTAATGGTTGCCACGCTCGTTATTCAGCAGTTGGAAAACAGTGTGCTGGTGCCACGCGTCATGCGTAAGGCAGTGGGGGTCAATCCCTTCGTCTCTCTGTTGGCGATTTTTGCCTTTAGCTCCTTTTTCGGCCTTGCTGGCGCGCTGACGGCAATTCCCATGGCGGCCATGATTCAACTCCTATTCGATCGCTTTGTCTTTCATCCGGCAGCAATGGAGTCGGAGGTCTCGGCGGGGCGCGACTATGCCAGCCGGCTGCGTTACGAAGCGCAGGCCCTGGCTCAAGGCCTGCGCAAGCAGGCGCGGCTCAAGAAAGAGGGAACGGATCGGCGGATCAAGCAAACCGATCAGGTGATGGATGAGATTGAGGGTATTGCAGCCGACCTTGATTCTCTGCTGGCCCAGGTCAGTCCGTCAGGTGCACTATGACGAAACAAGTAGTAAGGTTCACGGCGGCGGTTATGACCACCTTGCTGGCGCTGGTGGTGCTTTGGCAGTTCCGTATCGTCGTCGTTTCCCTGTTGCTCTCGTTAACGCTTGCGGCAACGCTGCGCCCATTGGTCAACCGTCTGGCCGGGCGAAGCTTCGTAGTACGAGTGGCTTGGGTTCTACTGTACCTGGTGGTCTTGGTTTCTTTCGGCTTTTTACTCTTCCTGGTCAGTGAGACCGCGATCCATGAGATTCAACAGATGGCCCATACCGTGGCGAACTCGTCGGTGCGGGATGAATGGTGGCTGCCGCTATGGTTGCAGGGTAGTTCGTTCCAACAGACGCTGGTTGCGCTGCTGCCTCCGCCAAGTAGACTCTTCGAAGCAATTACCGGCGACCAAGGACAGATCGTGCTGCCAGCCATACTCGGCTTGACGCAGGGCATTGGCAGCGTCGTGACCGGCGCACTCGTCATTCTGTTCTTGAGCATCTATTGGAGCATCAATCAAAGTCATTTTGAACGACTCTGGCTCTCGTTGCTCCCATCTGACCAGCGCAAACAAGCGCGGGGTATTTGGCGGACGGTTGAGCCTGACATCGGCGCCTACCTGCGCGGCGAGGTCATCCAAAGTCTCCTGGCTGGGGTGCTACTGGGCCTGGGCTACTGGCTGATCGGGTCCCCCTACCCGGCGCTCTTAGCGCTCGTGGGCGCCGTGGCATGCCTGATACCCATGGTTGGGGTGGCCCTGGCGATTATTCCGGTGTTTTTGGTGGGGCTGCTGACCAGTGTGCAGCTTAGCCTGTTGACGACTCTCTATGCAGTCGTCGTCTTGATTGCCTTGGGGGTATGGGTCAAGCCACGGCTTTTCAAGCACAGATGGGACAATCCCATTCTGACCATTGTTCTGCTCATTGCCCTGGCAGACGCTTTTGGCTTTGTCGGCATCATCGTAGCGCCGCCTCTGTCAGTGGTATGCCAAATCCTGTGGAGCCGTCTGGTCAGCCACCGCGCCGTTTCAGGGGCTGCGGCCCAAGTTTCAGACCTAAAAGAAAGGCAAGCACGCGTATGGGACGCCATTAGGGCAATGGATACGCCGCTGCCCTTGGTGACCAGCAGCATGGGGCGGCTCACCGAGCTGATCGAGAAAGCTGAACCTGTTCTGCAAGCCGGTCTGCTGGCCGCCGCCCTGCCGGTTGAACCTTTCGCGCCATTCCATTTGCCCCTGGCTACCACCGCTGAAGGTGGGCCACCGATAGTCACAAAACTTTGAAGAAACAGACGATGATCATAGCTAGAATGATGGCACAACTTAGACTGCAGGGCACTCGCAGCGCGCACCACTTTGATGTGCGCACTCATGGCTGGTTTGGCATGGTGGCGGGCGCGGCGGGGCAGGTTCTAAAACCCGACTCGGTGACTACAGCCGCAGCGATTGCCTACTTTGCCATCTTTTCTCTATTCCCCCTCACCCTCCTGAGCGTCGCCATTGCCAGCTTCAGCCTGGGCACATTGATGGAGCAGCACCTGGTCGTACAAAGGCTGGAGTTTATTGCGCCGGCCCTGGGCCAGTTGTTGGGCAAGAATATCGACGAAATCATCCGGGTGCGAGGACCAGTTACCTTTGTTGCATTTGTTGGTCTGACCTGGTCTGCCTCGAACATTTTTATTATGCTTACCGGTGCCCTGAATAAGATCTGGGGGATTGAACGAAGTCGCCCTATCTGGAAGCGGCGCGGCGCAGCCATCTTATTTGTCCTGACCTTCGTTGGCCCGGCGCTCTTCGTGGCTTCGATTGCCGGCAGTATGATTGCCAGCCTGCGCATCTGGTTGCCCGAACCAATTATTCCCATCGGGGGCAGTATCAGTTTTGTCGTGGCTATTTTGCTCGATGTTGCCTTATTCATGACACTCTACTCCATGCTTCCCCATGGCGCTTCTACCTGGCGTGAGATTTTACCCGGTGCGATGGGGGCCGGCCTGCTTTGGGAACTTGCCAAAAAGACCTTTTTGTTCTTTGTTTCCACCTACATTTCCATCTCGAACCTGCTTTATGGGTCAGTGGCAGCCATTATCATCATCCTGACCTGGGCTTATCTGAGCGGCCTTATCCTTCTCTTTGGCGCTTACTTAAGTGTCTCCTATGACCAGCAGAGAAAGCAGCGACGAGAAGCGGCAGGCCCAATACAGTAGACTAAACAGAAGGGTGTTTGTCTGATGGAACCGAACCGACCTGGTCAAGAGGAAATAGGCGACCATACAGAAGACAATCCGGCATTGTCCAAGGTCATAGAGCGAAACATTCGAACGATGATCTACCTTCGCCTGCAGACTGCACGTGAGCGAAACTTGCAAGACCGTATCGCCGATGCCTTCACTTCTGTTTCGGGGCGAAATGTCTTTGCTTATGTGCATGTTGTGTGGTTTGGCGTTTGGATACTTCTCAACACCGGACGTATGGGCGTGCATCCTTTCGATCCATTTCCATACGGGCTCTTGACCATGATCGTGTCGCTGGAGGCTATTTTCCTCTCGACATTTGTGCTCATCAGCCAGAACCGGCTGAGCAAAGAAACCGAGCATCTCGCCGACCTGGATTTGCACATCGGTCTGCTGGCCGAACATGAGTTGACACGGGTGTTGCAAATGCTCGATGCCATTCAAGACAAAATGGGTATCGAAAACCATGAGAAAAGCGAGCTTGCAGACCTGGAAATGGAAACCAGGCCTGAGGATGTGCTGGCTGAGATCGAGCGCCTTCGAAAGCGTTCGACTCAGGTAACAAGCTTCAACCGCCAGACCTTATAGTGGGCTGAGACGGACTTGCGATATAGAAGAATATTCCCTGAGCGATGGATGTGTCTTGAGCCTCCTGATCCCAAGCGCGGAATAACCGAGGGGCAGTGGATACACCAAACGTTGTAAGACACAAGTGCTGGGAGCTGCTGCAAAAGATGATCTTTTTGACAGGAAAAGCATAGCTTTTGCGCTGATGACAGGGCAAGACCCTTCTGCTATGCTACCAATAAAAGGAAGAGATTCTTCCAAATTCTGGATGAACTGAGGTAAGGAGGCTGAAACATGGTGAACTACGAATTCATGAAGGGTTTGCCCGTCATCACGATGGCAGAGGGCAAACAAGTTGGCAAGGTTGACGACCTGGTCGTCGACCCTGAGCGCAAGGCAGTGAGCTGGCTACGTCTTCACAGCGGAGGGATGGGGATGCTGGGTGGCGAACGGCTGTGGGTACCGGTCGAAGCGGTGCATGGCGTAGGCGAAGATGCCGTTACGATCAATGCAGAAGCCGACGCGCGAGCATCCGCCGACGCGCCCGAAGCCCTCGCTGTGAGCAAAACCAAGCGCGGGACCATCGGCAACAAAGTGATCACCGAAAATGGAGGGCGCTTGGGTGAAGTGCATGGTTACGAATTTGACCCGGACACTTTTGCCCTGACCTCCCTGTCTGTCCAACCAGGCATGGACGTCGGAGGCGACTTTCTGACGATTGCCGGCGATAAGATACTCACCATTGGCGAAGACGTGATCGTTGTCGCTACCGACGCAGTGATGCAATCAGTGGTGACGGCAGACATCGGGAACCAGGTGACCCCCTGAGTCATGACTAACGTCCCCAGCTAGGCAAACCCGACACGGTCAACCTCGATACCGGCTATTTCAGTCAGAACAACATCGCTGACTTGGAAGCACGCGGGATCGACCCCTACATCGCCACCGGACGCACGCCTCATCATCAGAGTTGGCGCGCTTACTTTGCCGAGGAGCCAGCGCCGCCGAGCGAGAATGCTTCGGCCAAAGAGAAAATGGCCTACAAACTCCGTACCGCCAGCGGTGACGCTCTCTACCGCTTACGCAAGTCTACGGTCGAACCGGTCATCGGCATTATTAAGGCAGTGCCCTGAGCTTGTCGAAGGGAGGTTCTGGGCTTTCGTCAGTTCTCCCTGCGCGGCCTGGTCAACGCTGCTGGCGAGTGGACCCTGGTCTGTCTGGCCTACAACCTCAAGCGCCTCCATCTCGACAGCGGCTCGCCGCCCACCCTTCTCGACTTTTCCGACAGGCTGCTAGTCTTCGACGTCGGCGAGACGCATGCAATACGCGCAGAAGCTGAAGGGTTGGTTTTTGTGGCAATTCTGCACGGCGTTCCCGCAACGCAGTCCGGCTAGCAGGCAGTTGATCGCCTCCACCATGTTGGTGAAGACCTGATCTTTCGCTGCGTGATCTACATCAAACATCGTACATCAAAAGTAGCAAGAGCCGCCCTATAGGCGGCCTTTTTGTTGCCAAAAAGACTGGCGTTTACGCTGACGACAGGAGCGCGCATTTCTGCTAGTCTCAGAATAACACATGCAGTTTGCGGCCTTCCCCGATCTGTACGCCACCGTACTGGATATGTTCGCCGAAGACGACAAAGTCGCCAGCCGGATGCTGTCGGCGTAGAGGAGCATGAGATGACAACCCAACAGCCTGGCCCAATCAACGCCAGCCCCGAAACCTGGTTCGAACGTCACGCCTGGAAGGTGCTGCTTGGCGTGAGTCTCGTCATCGCTCTCTTCGGCCTGCTGGATATGACCGGCGGCGCGTCGGATCTGCAGAACGGCGAGACGGTGCTAATGCACAGTCTGACCGGCATGAGTTGGAACGAACTGAAAGCGGCCAGTCCCGCCGCCGCCAACCTGATCGATTGGAAATTCCGATCGGATGGGGCCACCCTTTTCACCTTAGCCGTGTCGGCCATCGCTATCTGCCTGGGCGGTTTCCGCCGCGGGCAGCGCTGGGCCTGGTACGCGCTGTGGGTCATTCCCGTATGGCTGGCGCTCAACACAATTTTTATCCTGCTCGCCGTCAACCATCCGGGATATGGTACGCCCGTGCCTGTGATCTCAGGGACAATCTTTTTCGTGCTGTGGGCGCTGATGCTGGGGCTTTCGTATCGCAAGTGCTTTCGAGTCTAAACCGAGCTCGGTTTGAAGACATCGGTTTTGCATTCGACTCTGACGATGGAGGGTGGGCGATGGCAGCCTCGCTATGAACACAGAATTCATCGTCCATCATCCATCGCCTATCGTCCGCCTCAAAACAGATGATCTCATTGTGATTTCGGCTTAGCAAGGCGAGGAGACCCGCCCTTATGACCAAACTGATCCTATGCGCCATTCTGCTGTCTTTGTTGATCTGGCCGGCGCTGGCCACACCCGCACACGCCCAGGGCGCCTGCCAGCAACTCCTGAGACACGGCGATTACGAAGGCCCCACCAGCATGGCGATGGACGTCAAGGGCATCGAGAATGGGGTGCTGCTGCAAGAATTCACCTTCAACGATACGGGGCAGCTCTCGTTGACCATCGACTGCGCGGTCACCGCCGGCACGTATCACTGGAATGTGCACCGCACCATCATGCTCGTCCCCGGCACAACCCCGGTTGTGTGCGCCTACACCGTCGATCTGAGCCAGCCCAGCGGCAGCGTGGTCGCCGGAGCCAACGGTCAGCCGCGTATCGACGTGCGTTGGGGCCAGGGCGTCATCAACCCCAATGATTGCATCGGCGAGGGACCGGCTGACGTTGCCGCCACCTGGCAATTCTCGCTCAGCGGCCCGCCGCAGGACCGTATGGTCCGCGGCGACTTCCGCATCAGGTATGACGACCCCGAGGGCCAGGACCCGGAGGATCTGGCGCAGATGTTTCGCAGCCAGGGTTTTCAGGTTACATTGACCAAGGGTTGGGCGCTAACGCGCAAGCCGCAGGCAGAAGTGCTGAGCCTCAATTCCAGCTTGCGCCAGTTCTTCCTGGCCGGCATTCCGGTCACCAACCGCTACCAGGCCGCCATCGACTGGGAAGGCGCAGCGCCAGGCGTGGCGCGCTTCATCCTGGGCAACGATCCACCCCGCCCAATGACCGTGGCCGGCAATACCGCCACGCTTAACCTGCCGCTGGAGTCGGTCCAGGGCACGGGTGATTTTCCCATCAGCGTCGAAGCCGAGTTGAACCGCCGCGTCAACCGGCTCGACGGCCTCGGCCCCCTCACCCTCGTGCCCGTCCCCGCCTGGGCCAGCCCTTTTAACCTGCAGCCGCAGGTTCAATCAAGCTCTGTACGCTACAGCGGCGCCCTGGCGGTGCCTACCAAGCCGCTGGATGCCCATGTAGAATTGCCAGCTTCTCTCCCGTTTGTTGGCGGCGCCTGGGGCCTGTTGCCGACGCAGTTCAAGATCGACCTCGCAGCCAACTCATCCGGCGCCCGCGAGACCGGCGCCTTCTCTGCCCAGGGCGGCTTCGGGTTGGGCAAACGGAGCTTCGGGCTGGTTGGGCGTGGCAATGTCTTTGGCTTCATCACGCACGATGCCCTGAACTTCGAATCCGACCCACTGACCCTATCCACCTCCGGCATCTTCTTCCAGGAGCGATTGGGCCTGGTTTCGATCATCCCCGGGGCCGAGAGCTTGTTCGGCGTCCCATTTTTCGGCGACATTCTGGAAGCGATTGACAGCGCCGGTGGCATCACCGCCGACGTACACGGCTCGATGGCGGGGAAAGGGCGCCTGGGTGTGCAGGGCGACAAGCTGGCCCTGACCGAAGGCAGCTTCGACGCCGGCCTGGGCGTGCGCGCTACCGCTGGCATCAATCTGCTGGTGGCCTTCATGGAGCTTAGCGGCGGGGGCGATGGTTCGCTGAGCATGCAGATCATCCCCAACCCCAAAGTCACCAAGTGCGCCGTATTGCTCTTTTTTCAGATGCGCACCGGCGCCTTCGGCTTCTCCACGACGTTGGTCAACGCCAGGCACGAATTCGTCGCCTGCACGAGTGCATCCGGCCAGACCGTGATTTACGCCGCAGATTCGCTCCCAACGGGGATCAAGCTGATCTATGGCGGGCCGCCTCTGGCCGAAGCCGAGCGCGTCATCCTGAAGGAGCGGATGACCAATGGCCTGACTGAGACGGTGTTGGTGGAAAACGCCAATGTGCAAGCTCAGCCGCTGCTCGTCAGCGGGCCAAACGGACGCCTGGGCTTCGTCTGGAACAGCGTCGGGGCAAGCGGCGCAGCTGATGTGATCAGCTTGCGGCTGTACGACGGCGCCGCCTGGGGCAATGCCATCACCGTCAGCCAGTCCAATCGGCCAGCCTTCAACCCCAGCGCCGTCTTCGCCGCCAACGGCAATCTGCTCGTGGCCTGGACCGAAGCGCAGACCGCACCCGACCCTGATGAACTGACCCCGGCCTTTGTGCGTTCGTTCGAGATCGCCTGGGCGGAGCTGAACCCCAGCACGGGCGCAGTCATTCGCCGGGGACAGGCCACGACCGACGCCACCATGGATTTCGGGCCGCGACTGGCTGCTGGCAAGGATGGAGCAATCTGGCTGGCCTGGCAGAACAGCCCGGGGATGAGTCTCACCGGCACAGCCGCGGCGCCCAACCACATCCAGGCCGCCCGCTGGACAGGTTCCGGCTGGTCGAGCGCCGAGATGGTGGCGCCAAGCGCGGTGGGCGTCCTCTTTTGGGATGTCGCCGCTGTCGATGCCAACCGGGTTTGGATGGTCGCAGACGTAGACATCGACGGCAATCTGCGCACAGCCACCGACCGCGAAATCTTCGTCTCCAAGCGCACCGCCAGCGGTTGGGCCGCCCCCTACCGCTTGACCAACAACGCCGTGATTGACTCTGGCCCCCTGCTCGCCCTCACGCCCGATGACCAGCCGGTGTTGGCCTGGCGGCGCGGGAAAAGCGTGATGGGGCTGACCGGCGACCCCGCCAGCACCCCGCCGCAGGTTTGGTTCGACGACAGCGCCGGCGTCGGCCCCATGCTCGGCGCCGGACGACTTCTGGCTGGCGCGGGTGGGGCGCGCACGCTGCTATGGGCCGATGGCGCTGAGCGTGGCCAGGATGTCTGGCTGGCGCGCTTCAATCCCGCCACCCAGGTCTGGAGCCAGCCCGCGCCCCTTTTCCACACCCCCGAACTACGGCGCACGCTGTCCGCCGCGCTTCTGCCCGGTGGCGATATCCTCCTCGGATTGGCGGCGGCGCCCGTGGTCAACCAGACCATCACCTTCGTTGGCGGCGGCACAGCCCAAGTCCCGGCTGTGGGCGACGCCGCCCGTCTGCTTGTGGCTCGCATACCGGCGGGCTACATCCCGGCGCTGGAATCTGAGCGGCTGTTCCTACCCAGGGTCAGGCGCTGACGACATGCACATCACAAAAGAGGAAAATTCGATGATCTTTGGTTCAATAATGTCCAGGCTTGCACGGGCAGCGATGGCGTTGGGGTTGATCTGGGTGCTGGCGAGTGCGTCGAATGTGCGAGCAGCGCCATCCACCGATTTCGAACAGGCGCCCTTGGCCGCGCCTTCAGCGCCGGGCGTGTCCACTGCGGTGCAGGTGGCAGCCATTGCGACGGGTGGGAATCACACTTGCGCGCTGACCGGCGCCGGCGGGGCCAAGTGCTGGGGGTGGAACGCGTTTGGGCAATTGGGCAACGGCAGAATCACCGATCGCAGAACGCCGGTGGATGTGAGTGGCCTGCTAAGCGGCGTGGCGGCGGTGGCAGCGGGCGGAAATCACACCTGCGCCCTGACCAGCGCCGGCGGGATAAAGTGCTGGGGGCATAACGGATTCGGGCAACTGGGCGATGGCACGCTCATCCAGCACAAGACGCCGACGGACGTGAGCGGCCTGACGAGCGGCGTGGCGGTGTTGGCCGCGGGCAAGAATCACACCTGTGCGTTGACGAACGCCGGCGGGGTGAAGTGTTGGGGCAAGAACGAGTATGGACAATTGGGCGACGGCACGACCACCGATCAACTCGTTCCGGTGGACGTGAGCGGCCTGCAGAGCGGGGTGATGGCGCTGGCGTTGGGGACGGATCACACCTGTGCGTTGACGAACGCCGGCGGGGTGAAGTGCTGGGGGTACAACTTTTTTGGTCGCTTGGGCGACGGCACGCTGATCGACCGCCTCATCCCGGTGGACGTGAGCGGGTTGGGGAGCGGCGTCGTGTCGCTGGCCGCGGGTGATTCTCACACCTGCGCCGTGACCGGCGGCGGCGTGAAGTGCTGGGGGTGGAACGGCGTCGGGCAATTAGGCGACGGCACGTCCACCAATCACAGCATCCCGACAGATGTGAGCGGGTTGACGAGCGGCGTCGCCACAGTTGCGACGGGTAATTGGCACACCTGCGCCGTAACCAGCGCCGGCGGAGTGAAGTGCTGGGGAGATAATTTGTATGGGCAATTAGGCGACGGCACGCCCCTCGCCCGCAGCAAGACGCCGGTCGATGTGAGCGGGCTGGCGAGCGGGGTCACGGCGTTGGCCGCGGGTGGGCGCTACGCCTGCGTCATAACCGGCCCCGGCGGGGTGAAGTGCTGGGGAGATAATGGTTTTGGGCAATTAGGCGACAACACGCTGGCTCAGCGCAGGATACCGGTGGATGTGGTTTGGCTGCAAGCACTCTACCTGCCTTTGGTCAGATGAGTTCGTTCAGCTCGCCCTCCATCAAACCGCGTACATCAAAAGTAGCAAGGGTCGCCCCCACGCATGATCTTTTTGCTATGTAAAACCTGGCGTTTGCACTGACGACAGGGGCGTCCCCTTCTGCTATGCTGAAAATACTTAGCTTGGCTAACTCAAAATATCACAAGGGAGAATAATAATGCCTCGAAAACCAGAAGTAACCAACACCCCTAAAGACGCCTTACACGATTGGCAAAAGCGAGAAGGAGAACTGGCAGCGTCCGCGCTCTCCCAAGTGCTGAACGAACAAACAGGACGTCAGCGAAAGGCCTATTCCCTCGAATGGGAGCGCCATGAGGCGCTCGCCGAGATTCTGATCAGCAGCTCGCCGGCTGCCCGGCGTTTGGTCGAAGCCATTGGAACGGTGAAAGTTTCTGATGCGCATTTGACAAAGTCATCGCAAGTCGGAAGGCTCGATCCTGTGCTTGACTATCAGATGAACATCATGAACGGCATGAATGGTATGGTCGGCGACCGGCTCTCAGTTCGAGGAGCGCCCTTCGACCACACCTGGACGGTTTTTCAGCCGGATGGTGCGCGCGGGACTGCCGCTCATGGCCCTTCCGCGAGTCTTATGGGTCACATGTCTTTGGACTTGACCGAGACATACGTGGATCGCCCGGTTGCCTATGGTGGCTGGATGCGGAATGCCGCGGGAGTTGGACTATGGTTCAAGCCAAAGTCAACGAGCACGTATGTTCGGGTGGCGCCCTTTGCTCTTTACAATTACCGCTGGAAGGACCAATCATGGCTCCAAGTAGCGCATAACTCTGGCGATTTTGGAGTCTTCATCCAGCGATTTCTTGGCCCGGGCCAGTTTGAAACAGTTCTGGACAATCGCCAAGCACTATGGAGGGATGGCACCGGATGGTATGAAGACCATGAAGATGAACAGTCGGGTTACTTTGTGGATTCAAACTATTTTTGGGCTAGCTCCAATGACTGGTATTTGGTTTGGGTCTGGTGCAACAGCGGCATTGATTTTGCGACAAAGACAACCTTCGGATCAAGCAAAGCATTTAACAACCTTTCCGCTGGCCTGCGATGGGTTGTTTTTGAGCAGTGGGCATGACCATCTCAGCTCACCAACCATCAACAAGGAGAAATAATCCATGAGTAAAAGTCAAACCTACAACAAGAACGACAAGAAAAAGCCACTCAAGACGCTGAAGGAAAAGAGACAGGAAAAAAAGGAGAAGAAAGACCAAAAGGAAACTCCTGGAATTTTCTCTACCCAATCATAGCTCTGATCGGAGGTTCGATAACATGTTTGATCCAGGCGATCCAGTTTTCCACCCGAAACATGGTTTTGGCACCCTGATCGGCTTGACGCGCCGCGATCCGCTCCCGCCGATTCGGGGTGGAGCCAGCGAAGGTGCGGCTGATCAGGCGCAGGTCTATTACAACATCCAGCTCATGGAGGGAGGCGGGACGCTGTTCGTACCAGTGAATCGGGCAGAACGCGCCGGGCTACGCCGCCTCACCAATGGCGTCGACGCGATTACGCTTTGCTTGCACTCACCGGCGCAGAGTTTGCCTGCCGACGCGCGCAAACGCGCGTCAGAGCTATGGGCGCGCGGCCAGATCAGCGAACCGACGGCGCTGGCCGCCTCGGTTCGGGACATGCTGGGCCAAAGTCATGGTCGGGCGCTTACGGCCAGCGAGAAGGTGTGGCTCGACAAAACCTGCGAACGCCTCAGCACCGAAGCGGCGCTGGTCGATGGCATTTCCAAATCGCAGGCGCGCGCCGCCATTTTGAAAGAGGTGAAGCAATTGAGCGCCGTATAATCCTCGAGACACGCTACGACAGTCACTATCTCAGTCGTTTCATGGCGAAGCCGATAGAGAATGATAGGCAGTGAGAATCGGAAAGCCCTGAACACCCAACTTGATGAGCACAATAAGGAGTTAGCAACCATGTCAGATAAAACGAGTAACGCCGACACCACAAGCAACGCGCTATCTTCGCCGACTGGTGCAGAGTCAGCGCCCGTGGCAAACAAAACCGCTAAGATCAGGATCAAACGCTTGTCCAAGAGTGAGCGCACGCACCGGCGGCGACTGAAGCAAGCGGCCCGCAAGCTCGGCGCCGCTGGCGGCTAAACTGCGGAAGTTTTGGCAGCGACGAAAGGCTTGTCCTGAGCTTGTCGAAGGGACGAAAGACGAAGGACGAAGGACGAATCGCCTTCGTCCTTCGTCGAGTTAAACACAGAACTAATGTTTTCGAGCTGACTTCAGTTTAGGCCTGCGTAAGGAGCCAAACCATGAACTATGACATGTCGGAAGCCAGATGGCAACAGGTATGCGGACAAACGAGGAAGTATTGGGGCAAGCTCACGGATGAGGACCTGGCAAGGATAGCAGGTCGATCCAAGCGGCTGGCGGACGCCTTACAAGAGAGATACGGCTACACCAAGTATCACGCCGACTCACAAAGCAACCGCTGGATGCGTGATCACCAGGACGATCCAGCAACCTGAAGAGTCATGATGGCTACTACCGGGAAACCGGTATACCAGGAGATCAGGCCAACGCCCAGCCGCCCAACTTACCGGTCTACGGGTTTCCTGGTTTCCAGGTCTACCGGTCTCCTGGTTTACCTCCCTCCCGCCTTCGTAAAATACCGCACCAACCCCGGCACCTCCATGAACGACGGCACTACTACTTCGTAGCGATGGACGGCGGCGGGGTCGCAGCCCTCGGCGGCGGCCTGGGCAGCCACCCATTCGGTATAGTCTCGGATGATGAGGTCTGGCGTCTGGCCTGCCTGCCAGCGACGATAGACGAAATCGGCGACGGCCTCCAGGTTGGCTGCCACACCATCAAGATGGGCATCGATATCGCCGGTCGCAGGGCCGAAATGGGTGAGCAAAAGCCGGTCGGGTTTCAGAGCCTTCAGCCGGGCCAGGCTGGCGTGCCAGGCAGGGAGATCGATGTCGGGCGGGGGCGTGGGCAGACGGATGTGGCGATGGCCGGGGAGTCGCACGGCGGCGATGTCGCCGGTGAAACAAATGCCATCGAGCAGGTAGGCCATATGGTGATAGGCATGGCCGGGCGTGTCCAGGGCGATGAAACGCAACCCGGCGGCCTCGATGACGTCGTTGTCGTGCAGGATGTGCAGTTGCTCTGCAGGCACAGGCAGAAATTCGCCCCAGAGCGGCCCCATCAGGTCGCCGTAGATGCGTTGGGCTGAGGTCAGCAGGCGGGAAGGATCGAGCAGGTGGGGCGCGCCCACGTGATGCACGTGCACGCGTGCGCCCGTTTCCAGCGCCACGCGACCCGCGGCGCCAGCATGATCCAGGTGGATGTGCGTCAGCAGTATATCGGTGATATCGCCCCAACTCAAGCTCAGCCGCTGAAGCCCGGCCTCAAGTTGGGGGAGGGTGGAGCCAGGGCCGGTCTCGACCAGGGCGACGCCGCTCGGCCCGCGCACCACATAGCTGGCGATGATTTCGGGTTGGCCTTGGAAGTGAAGATCGATGGCGTCGAACATGGGAGGCAGGTAGGGAAGTGGATAAGGAAACAAGTAGACAAGTAGCGGGTCGCAAGCGGCGGGTTGCAAGCGGCGGCCAACAGATCGCCATTCATACATCGCAATCCTAACCCGCCAATCACTAAACCGACAATTCCAAATAGAGCTTTTGTTGCGGTTTGGGAAGGTCATCCGCTTGTGGACGCGGATAGGGAAACGCGTATTCTGCAACGAACCCATTCGTGCTATTCGTCTATTCGTGTCATTCGTGAGGGGTAGCCGCCAAACTCGCATTTGTGACGTTGGCGCGATAGAATGGGCGACGCATCATTCTTGCGCTGGAAGACGGCTATGCTCACTCGCATTCGTGCCATCTATCACGAATTCCCACGCAAATTCTGGACCGTCGTCGGGGTCTCCTTCATCGATCGCGTCGGCGGCACGTTGCTATTCCCGTTTTTTGCTCTGTACATCACGCAGAAATTCGGGGTGGGGATGACGCAGGCCGGCGTCATCCTCGGCCTTTTCTCGGTTTTCGGACTGATCGGCGGCATCATCGGCGGCGCCCTCACCGACCGCCTGGGCCGGCGCAAGCTGATCCTGTTCGGCTTGGTGTTCAGCGCCCTCAGCACCCTGACGCTTGGGCTGGTGAACAAGTTCGCCATGTTATATCCGCTGGCCATGTTCATCGGCCTGCTCTCCGACATTGCCGGGCCGGCTCACGGCGCCATGATCGCCGATATTCTGCCGGAGCGACAACGGCAGGAGGGGTTCGGCATCCTGCGCGTGGCCGGCAACATGGCCTGGATCATCGGCCCCACCATCGGCGGCTTCGTGGCCAACCGCTCCTTCTTCGCCCTGTTCGTCATCGACGCCATCATCAGTTGCATCGTCGCCCTGCTATTCTATCTGCTTATGCCCGAGACGAAACCCGAAGCGCACGCCGAGCAAAAACCGGAGAGCATGTTGGCGACTTTCCGCGGCTACAGTGTGCCCCTGCGCGATGTTGCTTTCGTCGCCTTCTTGATCGCTGGTATGTTGATGGGCGTCGTCTACCAGCAAATGTACAACTCGTTATCCGTGTATCTACGCGACAACCATGGCATCCAGCCACAGGGCTATGGCTTTTTGCTCACGACCAGTGCCATCACTGTGATCCTGCTGCAATTTACGGTGACGCGACTGATCAAGCGCCGGCCGCCGTTCTTGATGATGGCCATCGGCACCGCCTTCTATGTCGTCGGATTCAGCATGTTCGGCTTCGTATCCTGGTACTGGTTGTTCGTGCTGGCCATCGTCGTCATCACCTTCGGCGAGATGATCGTCGTACCCACCAGCCAGGCCCTGGCCGCCAACTTCGCCCCCGAACAGATGCGCGGTCGCTACATGGCTATGTTCGGCTTCACCTGGGCCATCCCCGCCACCATCGGCCCTGGCGCCGCCGGCTACATCCTCGACAACTACAACCCCAACCTGCTCTGGTATCTCGGCGGCGTCCTCTGCGCCATCGCCGCCTTCGGCTTCTACCTCCTCCATCTGCGCCTGGGCCGCCAAACCCGCTTCCTCTCCCATCCCGACGCCTCCAACCCCCTCCCCGCCTAATCTCCAATAACCAATCTCCAATCTCCAATCTCCCCCCCCATGAACCTCTCCGGCTTCCTTCCTGCTTGCATCACCCCTTTTGTCGCTGGCCGCGCCGACGCCGAGGCCATGCACGATAATATCGCCCGCTGGCTGGCGATCGGCGTCCACGGCGCCCTCGTCTTTGGCAGCACCGGCGAATATGTCTATGTCGAAGACGATGAGCGCCGCGCCGTCCTGCGCGCTGCCCGTCGCGCCGTCCCCTCCGACCGTCTGTTGCTCGTCGGCTGCGGCGCTGAGAGCACGACCACGGCCCTTCGCTATCTTCAGGAGGCCGCCGAAGACGGCGCCGACGCCGCCCTGGTGGTCACGCCCGTCTACTACACCCGCGGCGATGCCGCCGCCCAACGCCGCCATTACGAATTCCTGGCCGAACGCAGCCCCATGCCCGTTTTGCTGTACACCGTCGCCGCCTACACCGCCTATGATTTGCCGCTCGATCTCATCCTGGATTTGGGCAAGCACCCCAACATTCGCGGGATCAAGGACTCATCGGGCGATCTGAGCCGCGTGGTCACAGTCGCCAATGCCGGCCTGCCTGATTTCGCCGTCTTCACCGGCAGCCCCCACCTGGCTTTTTCCGCCCTGGCCATGGGCGCCAAAGGCAACATCGCCGCCTTTGGCAACATCATCCCCGAACTGTTCGTTGGCATCTACCGGGCCGTTGCTGCTGGCGACCTGGGCCGCGCCGCCGAGCTGCAGGCTATCGTAACCACGTTTGGGAGCAAGATGGCGCGTTATGGCATCCCCGGCATCAAGGCCGTGCTCAACCATCGCGGCTTTGTCGGCGGTGAACCTCGCCTGCCCCTTCAGGCGCTGCCATCTGCCGAGACTGAGATCGCCATGCAGGTTTGGCGCCAGGCCATGACACGCGCCGGCTTTTGAAGTTATTGATCGCTAGGTTGATTTGTTATGAAGGTCGTAAAACGTGAAGCGTGAAACGTGAGAGAACGTCCACAATTTTCACGCATCACGTTTCACGCATCACGTTTCAGGGCTGAGCATAATTCCTTTGGCTGCCATCTTATAGATGTGAAAACGATCGAGGAGGTCATCATGCGCCGCCGTATGCTTGATTTCACCACAAATGCCATAGGCATCCTGCTCTTGACTAGCTTGGTCTTGGCGATGGCGGGCTGCGCCAATACCGTTGCCCCTTCATCCGACCAGGTGGGCGTCGCTGGCGCTCCCCAAGCAACTACGGCGCCGATCTCGACCCCCCCGGCCGAGGCAACGTCCGCTGGCGCTATCCCCGCCGCCAGCCTTGCTGTGAGCGCCCTGGCCCAGAAGCAGCAAATCCCGGTTGAGCAAGTCACCATCGTCAAGGTTGAAACCGCTGCCTGGCCAGATGGCTGCCTGGGCTTGGGCCAGACGTTCGAGATCTGTATCCAGCGCGCCACCCCTGGCTATCGCGTCACCCTGGAGGCTGCAGGCAAAACCTATACCGCGCGCACCGACCAGAGTGGCGAGCTCATTCGCCTGGAGGAGTCCTTAGCCAGCGCGACGCCGGCCGCGAAGTGTAGCAATCGCGCCGTTTTTGTCAGCGACGTGACCGCGCCTGACAACACCAAGATCGCTCCGGGGCAAACCTTCACGAAGATATGGCGATTGCGCAATGAGGGCGACTGCACATGGACACGCGACTACGCCATCGTCTTCGACAGCGGCGACCACCTGTCTGGCCCCGATCTATCGCCATTGCCCGGCGAGGTCTTGCCCAAGCAGACTGTCGATATCTCACTCGCCCTGACTGCCCCCAACGATAAGGGCGTCTACCAGGGTTTCTGGAAGCTGCGTGCGCCCTCCGGTGAGGCTTTTGGCGTTGGCAGAAATCCTTTCTGGGTGAAGATCGTCGTGCCCACCAGTCTCGTTGTTACGCCGACGCCGGCGGTTGGCTCTAGCCTATCGGGTTGGGTCTGGCACGACCTTTGCTCACCCGGCAAGGGGGATGAATCCACCCCCACGCCGCCGTCTGGTTGCGTGGCAGCGCCTGAGGGTGGCTTTCAGGCTAACGGCGTCTACGATGCCGGTGAGCCGCGCATTGGCGGAATGGAGGTGCAGCTCGGTGCTGGCGCCTGCCCCTCCGACGGTCTTCAGACTGTGCTGGCCGACGCCGAAGGCAATTTCACCTTCGAGGGACTCAAAGCCGGGACATACTGCGTTTCCATCGACCCCTTGTCCGATTACAACCTACCCATTTTTATCCCCGGCGTGTGGACGCATCCTCCCGGCGGCGCTGGCGAGCAGACGGTGACGGTGGACGGCGTCAGCCCAGCGCAGGACGTGAATTTCGGCTGGGATTATCAGTTTGCGCCCTGAAATGAGCAATTGTTTACAAATGCTCTGATCCTTCGTAGCGTTTGAAATTAGGGTCGGTGACGACTACAAAATTGTTCGTGCCATAGCGGTTGAGCACATGGGCGTCGCCGTCGCCGTCGTTCATCCAGGCGCCGTCGCATAGATAGCGGAATTGGTAGGCGCGACCCGCTTCCAGTTCCAGTACGAAAACCCAGTTTCCCTGACCATCACGTATGAGCGGATGGGACGATGGGTTCCAGTCGTTGAAGTCGCCCACCAGGTAAATTTTGTCGGCCTGCAACGAGCCTGGCAGCACGAACGTCGTGCGTACAATCATGTAGTCGCCGTGGGGAATGAATTCTTTCTGGATCATGAGGAACTTATCGGAAAGAAACGACTGAAGTCGTTACTATCATCCTTTGGGGTGAGTGTATCTGTGCAATCACAAGATCGAGAGGTAAACCTATTCTACATGATTGCCTGTGTTTATGGTAATTGTTTTCGTGTAAGAGTCATTTCCATTCATGCTTTGGTTTCTGCCCAGATCTGTGTGGTCAGGATGGCGGTAAGCGGCGTGGCGTAGTTGACCCGGCCGGATTGATGCGCGGCCCGTAGAGCGGCCACAGCGGCGGGGGGGAAGAGGCCGACACGGGCGAGTGCGTCAGTCTGGAGACGATCTTCGGCCCAGACGGGCAGGCGGGCTTGGCTCCACCAGCGAGCATGGGGTGAGGCCAGCCCTTGTTTGCGGCGCCGCGTGATGGCTGGCGGCAGGAGAGGTGCGGCGATTTGGCGCAACATGCCTTTTTCCTGACTGCCGTTGTAGTCGAGGCGCGGGTTCCAGGCGAGGACGGTCTCCCACAGGCGGTGGTCGAGGAAGGGGACGCGGGCTTCGACGCTGTGGGCCATGCTCATGTGATCTACTTCCAGGTTGATGAAGTCGGGAAGGCGGCTTTGCAGATCGAGGAGGGTGAGGGCGTGGTGGGGATGCAGATCAGGCGATGGGGCTTGCCAGGGCAGGCTGGCGTCGATGTGTTGGTGCAGGTCGGGGTGGAGCCAGGCGAGGGCGTCGGCGGGGGTGTGGGGAGTGAGCCAGCGGCGGTAGCGTTCGAGCAGGGGTAGATCGGGGTGGCGCAAGATCTCGGCGGCAGCGGGCGAGATGCCGAGTAGGGGTGAGGTGAAGGAGGCGAGAAGGCGCAGGGGCGCGGGCCAACGCCGGGCGGCGGTCAGGCGGGTTTCGGCGCTGTACCAGCGATAGCCGCCAAAGAGTTCGTCGGCGCCCTCGCCCGTGAGAATAACTTTTAGTCCAACCTGGGCGCAGGCACGGTAGAGTAGCCAGATAGCGACGTGGGTGGCGCTGCCGACGGGTTGACCGTAGTGGGTTGTCAAGTCGGGCAGCAGATCGAAGGCGCTGCCGCTATCGGCTGGCGAAGGATCGAAGCGCAATGTGTGGTGCTGGACGCCCAGGTGTTGCGCGACAAGGCGAGCATGTGGGGTTTCGTCGTAGGTGGGATCGTCGAAGCCGATGTGGAAGGTATGGAGGGGAGGGGCGCTGGGGTCGGGATGGAGGCCCCTCGGCCTGAGCTCGGGACGAAGGCCGCGCTGCGCCAGGGCTGTGAGTACGCTGGAGTCCAGGCCGCCGCTGAGGAGTGCGCCGACGGGGACGTCGCTGCGCAGGTGCAGGTTGACGCTTTCTTGAAGGAGGGCAGTCAGTTGCTCGGCCCAGTCAGTGGGGCGGTCGAGATGGGCTTCGTCGCGAGCGCTCAGCCGAGCGGCGGCAGGGGGCGGGGTGGGTTGCCAATAGCAGCGCAGCGTGATGTCGAAGGTGGGGCTGCCGGGCGTGATCAGAAGGCTGTGGGCGGGCGGCAGGTGTTCGATGCCGTCGTAGAGGGTGGATGGGCCAGGTAGCCAACCGAGGCTGAGGAGATGAGCGAGGGGGCGCGGGTTCAGGCGGGGTCGTTCTGGCAGCAGGGCCAGGAGGGCGGGCAGCTCGGAGGCAAAGGCGATGAGGTTGTTTTGCCGGGCCACGTACAGTGGTTTGATCCCAAAGCGGTCGCGGGCCAGGAACAGGCTGCGCTGTCGGCGATCATAGATGGCAAAGGCGAACATGCCGCGCAATCGTTCGACGCCGGTCGCTCCCCATTCTTCCCAGGCGTGGACAAGGACTTCGGTGTCGCAGCGAGTGCGGAAGCGGTGTCCCAGGCGCTCTAGTTCGGCGATCAGCTCGACATAATTGTAGATTTCACCGTTGTGGACGGCAATGATCTGGCCGTCTTCGTTGGCGAGTGGCTGGTTGCCGCCCAACAGGTCGATGATCGCCAATCGTCGCGCACCGAGGGCGATGGCGTTGTCATCCCACCAGCCGGCGTCGTCTGGCCCGCGATGGCTGAGCGCGGACAAAGCGGGCTGAAGGTTGTAGCGATGGGGCGTCGCCGGGTGGGCTTCGTCCCGAGGCTTCGTCCCGAGGCTTCGTCGCGAGCGCTCAGCCGAGCGGCTCAGCCCGAGGGGCTCAGCCCGAGGGGTGGGGTCGAAGATGCCGGCAATGCCGCACATTGTTGGTACAACGTAGATCGTCGTAGAGGGGTGTAGCAGGCGGGGAGATCGAAGCGAATGCCTCTTCCGCCGGCGCCATCCTTAAGCGGGAACGATCAGGCGTTCTCGCCACAGTTCGGTGGCCAGATCGATCACATCTGGTTCGGTGATGCTGGTATCGACTTCGCAGAGGGTGGCAAGGGCAGAGGCGATGTCGCCGAGGGTGGTGCGACCATCCAGGCGTTCCCAAAGGAAGCTTCCGGTGGAATTCAGCGAGAAGTAGGCGCCGTTTTTGGTGTTCAGGAGGATGGTCTGGCCCTCGACGGTCTCGGAGACAACGCTGTGGGTGGGTTTGGGCGCGTGGGCGAGGGTGAACATGAAGAAGAAGTAGAGAGCGAGCAGGAGCGGGAGGTGGGAGATCGACGATTAGCGGCTGTTGGCGAAGGGGCGGCGGCGTAGGATGAGACGGGATGCCAACTGGAGGGGGGCGGGCGAGAGGAGGCGCAGGGCAAAGGCGGCACCCAAGTAGAGTAGGCTGGCGATGAGGCTGGCGACCAGGGCCAGGAGGAAGTTGTCGGCCACGAGGGGGCGGAGGAGGAGGAGGGGGAGGCCGAGGCCGAAGATGCCGATAAGGGCGAGCCAGCGGACGCGCAGATCATGACGAATGAAGGCGAAGAGGATCAGGGCATAGGTGCTAAGGCCGAGGGTGAGCGACCAGGCGGCGCCCACAGCGCCCCACGCATGCGTGAAGTAGGGGCTGCTGCCGTAGAAGGCCAGGATGCCAATGGCGATGGCGATGAGTTTGGCGCGGGCGTTGGCGTGCATGGCGGTGGCGACGGTGCCGACGCTGACGAGGACGAGGGCGGGTAGCGCCAGTAGCATGACTTGCAGGACGAGGGCCGATTGGCCGTAGGCCGAGCCGAGTACGATGGGCATGATCCAGTGGGCGGTGTATTGCACGGCGACGACAGCGAGGACGCCGAGGGCGGCGCCCCACTGAGTGACGATTTGCAACCATGAGCCGGCGCGTTCGCGTTGGCCGCCTTCGTGAAATTGGCTGACGGTGGGTAAGAAGGCGCGCGCGAGTTGGTCGATGATGGTGAAGACCAGGAAGAAAACAATCAGCGCCAGGTCGTAGTAGGAGATTTGGGCGTCATCGCCGGTGAAGATGGCGACGAGGATGGTGCCGGTGCGGAAAAGGACAATTAGACCGAAGTTGGTGGCCCAGAATCCCGACCCCATGCGCAGGTAGGGGCGCACGAAGGCGAGATCGGGTCGCAAGGCGGCGCTGCGGAACCAGTCGCGCGTCCACCAGAGCGCGAGCGCCAGATAGATGATCTCGTTGGCGGTGTAAGCGGTCAGTTGCGCGGTAATGCCCCATTTGCCGACAAGGAGGATGAGGGGGAGTTGCACGATGAGTCGCCAAGATAGCTCGACCGACCATTTTCCCATTTCCTTGCGGGCGTAGAGGAGGTGATAGCTGGTCCAGGAGATGATGTGAATGCCGGCGGCGGCAGCGATGAGAGCGGCAGGCCAGCCGGGCAGCCAGGGCGCATTGAGTAGGGGGGCCAACCAGGGGGCCAGGATGAGGAGGGCGGGTAACAGACTGGCAGCGATGAGACAGCGGATCCAGAACATCTGCCCGAACAGTTTGCGGGCTTCATCCGGCTTTTGTGTCTCGAGAATGGGGATATACCGCCCAAAAACCTCCAGACCGCCCAGGTCGCCAAGCCACCACAGGAACATCGATAGGGCGATGGCGAGGGCCAGCTGACCATAGGTTTCGGGGCCTAGCCAGCGAGGGATGAGTAAAGCCCAGAGGGCGCCGCCGATGAGTTGGATGACTTTGTTGAAGGTGATGAGCGAGAGATTGCGGCTCATGGCGCGGGCGTCGGAGGTCATGGAGGGTAGTTTGCCATAGCAACCGGCTGAAGCGCCAAGTGTCAGGCTCCAGATGTCAGGTCGTGAGTGACGCGGAGGGGTGTGCCAAGCGGCAGATTGACGACGAGTCGAAAACCGGTGCCCTGGGCGCGATAGTCGGCGCTGGGAATGGTGATGGAGCAGGCGCTGCGCACATTGCAGGCCGTGTGCTGCGGGCTGTAGCCCCACGATCCGCCTTTGACAACGTGAAAGCGGGGATCATCAGGATGGTAGGGGCTGAGGGTCCATTCCCAGATGTTGCCGGCCATGTCCAGGCAGCCAAAGGGTGAGCGGTTGGCGGGGATGCTGCCAACGGGCAAGGGGTGGCCGCAGCGCCAGTACCAGCCGCTACGCGCCAGCTCGGTTTGGGGGTGGACGAAGAGGTTGTAGAAGTAGTAGTCGAGGCCGAGGGTGTGGGTGGCTTGGAGGCGTCGCATCTCCGGGCGGGGCGGTGTTTGGCCCCAGGGGTAAGTGCGGCCGTCCATGCCGCGGGCGGCCTTTTCCCACTGCTCTTCTGTGGGCAAGGTGTAGGGCAGGCCATCGATTTCGCTCCGCCAGGCGGCATAGGCCAGGGCGTCGGCTTGGGAGACATCCACGATGGGGTAGGCAGACATGGCGGGTGGGTAGGCGTCGACGGGCGCGAAGCGACGGGCGTGGCGGCGCAGACCGCGGGCGCGGATGCTCCACCAGTGGCCGGGCCAGAGGTAGCCGCTGGCGTCCAGGAAGGTTTTCCAATCGGCGTAGGTGACGGGCGTCTGCTGAATCCAGAAGCCGGGCAGGTCGAGCGTCATCTGCGGGCGTAAGGGGCGCGTGCCGCTCTGCCGTTCGTAGACGATTTCGGGGCCGTAGAGAAAGGGGCCGGGAGGGATGGGGAGGAGGGCGGAGGTCAGAGGGCGGAGGTCAGAGGGCGGAGGTCAGAGGTCAGGAGTCGGAGGTCAGAGGTTTTGTATCACCATGTCACCGTGTCACCATGTCACCATGTCACCGTGTCACCGTGTCACCGTGTCACCATGTCACCGTGTCACCAAGCGCGCCTTGCCGGCGGAGGGCGGCGATTTCGTCTGTGGCAAGGCCGATCTCGGCTAATACTTCTTCGGCGTGCTGGCCTACCCGCGCGCCGATGCCCCGGTAGACTGCCTCGCTGCCGGAGAATTTGAGCGGGCAGCCGATCTGTTGCTGGGTCGAGCCATCGGGTTTGGGGACGGCGACGATCAGGCCGCGGGCGATGGTTTGGGGATGCAGGATGGTCTCGGCGACGTTCAGCACCGGTTCGACGCACACGTCCAGGTCGGCGAAGATGCCCACCCACTCCGCCAGGTTTTTCTGGGAGATCACTTCGCCGATGGCGGACTTGACGGTTGTCTGCTCCGCCGGGTTCAGACCCAGCCCAGCCAGGTCGGGCCGCCCGATGGCCTGGCAAAAGCCCAGCCAGAACTTAGGCTCCAGGCTGGCCACGGCCAGATAGCGGCCATCGCGCGTGCGGTAGGTATCGTAGTAGCTGCCGCCATTGAGCAGCCAGCTTTCATAATCTGGCAGTTCGCCGCCGACCAGATGGGAGCTGATGGCGAGGCCGTTCCAGGCCACGGCCATATCGAACATGCTCACATCGATATGTTGACCCTCGCCAGTGATTTGTCGTTGAATGACCGCAGCCAGCAGCCCGGTGATGGCGGCGTAGGAGCCGCCGATGTCGGCGCCCTGCACACCCAAGCCGGGCGGGCCGCTTTCTTTGCGCCCTGTGTGGCTGAGGATGCCAGCCAGAGCCAGGTAGTCGATGTCGTGCCCGGCCCGGTCGCGATAGGGGCCTGTTTGGCCGTAGCCGGTGATCGAGCAATAGATGAGGCGCGGGTTCACGGCCTGCAGGTCGGCATAGCCCAGCCCCAGGCGCGCCATCACCCCCGGCCGGAACTGTTCGACCAGGATGTCGTATTTCCCCAGCAGTTGTTTCACTATCTCCACCGCCGCGGGCTGGCGCAGGTCCAGGGCCAGCGAGCGTTTGTTGCGATTGAGGTAAGCGTGCCAGGCCGATACGTCGCCGTCGAACGGCGGCAAGGTGCGGAACATGTCCGGGCGGTGGGGCGCTTCGATACGCAGGACATCTGCGCCCAAATCGGCCAGGAACATGGTGGCAAAGGGGCCGGGCAGGAGGGTGGTGAAGTCGAGGATGCGAAGCGAGGCGAGCGGGTGGGTCATGGAACCTCAGGGTGGGAGAGTGGCAAGTTGCGCTCTGAGTGTAGTTGGCGGCGTCGAGATCAGCAAGCTCGCGCATCCATTCGACGCCATCATTGGCAAATCAACGGGATTTTGCTACCATGCACCTGCCCGGTCTCGCAGACCCCACAGGCGCCTGACCCCCGGATGATCGAGAAGAACACGAAGGAGAAAAGCCATGCCAGCTGTACTTCCGCAGAAACAGTGGACCGTCATGGTCTACCTTGCCGGCGACAACGATCTCGATAGCGCCGGCGTGGTCGACTTGGACGAAATGAAGCAAATCGGATCGACCGCCGATGTCAACGTCATCGCCCAATTCGATCGCCAAGCCGGCAATCGCCACACGAAGCGCTACTATTTGCGCAAGGACACGCTCCTCAAACAGGACATCGTGGCGGATTTGGGCGAGACCAACACCGGCGATCCGAACGTCTTGCGAAATTTTGTGCTTTGGGGGGCGACAGCTTACCCAGCCCAACACCTCCTTCTGGTGATCTGGAATCATGGCGCTGGTTGGGACGACAACGATGTTTATCATCTGGCGAGCACAACCATGGGCTTCGAGGTCACCCGGCGCAAGGGCATTGCTGCGGCGCCGTCAGAAGCGCCCATAGGCCAGGTGACTTCGGCAATGGTGCGTCACGTCAGCGATGGGCGTTTGCGGCGCTCGTTGTTCGGCACCACCGTCGAACAGGCGCTTTTTGCCAAAGGGATTGCCTACGATGACAACGCCCGTGATTTCCTGGACAGCGTGGAATTGAAGCGCGTGCTGAAACTGCTGAAGCAGACGCTGAGACGCAAAATCGATGTGCTGGGCATGGATGCGTGCCTGATGAATATGGCCGAGGTAGCCTATCAGGTGCGCGAGAGCGCCGATTTCCTGGTGGGATCTGAGGAGGTGGAGCCAGGAGAAGGCTGGCCCTATCACACGATCCTGGCCGATCTGACCGCCCAGCCCACGCTCTCCCCGCGTGAAGTCTCGGCCTCGATCGTCAAGCGCTACCTGGCTGCCTACGGCGCCCGCGATGGCGTCACCCAATCGGCCCTGGATCTGGCCCAAGTCGAGACCTTGCGCGCTGCCGTCGATCAACTCGCCCAAGCTCTCATCCCCTCTCTGGTCGATCCGGCTGCACGCCTCGCCATTGTTCAGACTCGTACTCAGGTGCAGTCCTACGCCATGCTCGACTACATCGACCTGGTTGATTTCTGCAACCTCCTGCTGCCACAGTTCCCTGAATCGCCGATCAGCGCGGCGTGCCAGGCGGTGTTGGCAGCGACCAGCACGGGTCAATTCATCGTGGCTTCGGGCTACAAGGGCAAGCCCGTCTCCCACTCCTATGGCGTCTCCCTCTATTTTCCCACCGAGCAGGTTTCCTCGCTGTATCGCACCCTGGACTTCGCCAAGAAGGGCGTCTGGGATGACTTCCTGCGCGCCTTCGTCAAGGCCACTGCCAGGCGCTAAGCCCCTGGCGCCGGGGCAATGATGGTGAGGAAGCTGAGCATCTCCTCGCCGTTGTTGGCGACGCCGTGCGGGACGCCAGCTGGCGCCAGGGCGAGATCGCCAGAAGTGCAGACGCGCGTCTCTCCGCCTACGGTGAACGCCCCTGTTCCCTCGAGCACGAAATAGAACTTATCCTGGTCGGCGTGTTCGTGTAGTGACTGACGTTGTCCTGGCAACAACGAGTTCAATCCCACCAGCAAACGTTGGCTGTGAAAGAAAGTGGTCTTGAAGGGTTTATCATGGCGGCCTTCGGCATGATCGAGGGGCCGCAGAAAGAAGTCTGGCATAGGCGATGGGGAGGAGCGACAGAGATGGATGACAAATTCTTCGCATCGTATCACGTGACGCCGGAATGATCCCAACATTGACAGAGTCAGCGGCATAAGGCAGGATCGGGGGTGAAAGTCCACCCAGCATCTACGACACCCTGCTCTTCTGGATCATGCCCGCCTTCGTTCTTCCCTCTGGCCAAACCATCTCGGTGCACGATGGCTTTGTCATTGGCGCCGACGCCCGTTGTGATCTGAGCCTGCCGGGGCCGGGCGTGGCGCTTCGGCATCTGATCGTGCAGGAGGCAGGCGGAGAATGGCAGGCAGCCGTGCTGACGCTGCACCAGCAGACGTGGCTCAACGCCGCGCCGTTGTCGGGACTGGCGCGACTGCGCGAGGGCGATGTGTTGCGCGTGGGGGAAACCGACCTGCGCTGGCTGGCGACGGCGCCCGTCGCTCCGCCTCCGGCACCTGCGCCACCCCAACGTCGGTCGGGGCCGTGGATCAGCGCCCTGGCGCTCGTCGTTATCCTGGTTTTGTTCACCCTCGTCGTCTGGCGGCAGCGTTCGAGCCGCCCGGTCGCGGCGCCGCCCCCCATCATGTTGGCGACAGCGACAGCATTTCTGCCGCCAGCAACGCCAGCAACACCCCAGCCGACCGCGACTCCATCGCCCTCACCAGAGCCTTCGCCATCGCCCAGCCCCACCGCTTCTGCCACCCCCACCAGCACGCCCACGCTGGTGCCAATTGCCAACGCCACGCCGCCCTGCTCCCCGCCGGACGGTTGGGTAGCGATCACCGTGCGACGGGGTGAGACATTGCAGAAACTGGGCCGGCGCTATGGCGTGCGCCCCGCGCGGCTGCGCGAGGCCAACTGTCTGCCCAGCAATCGCATTCGTCCGGGCCAGCAATTGTACGCACCGCCTCCTTGACAGGAATTTAGAGGGGCAGATAGATTTTCCAGGCTTCGGGGACATCGCCAGAGAGCACGAGGTAGTTGACGCGGGGGATCTTAGGCTCCCAGCGCAGCTTCAGCCCGGCCTCGTGCGGCGCCCGTCCCCCCTTGCGATGATTGCAGAGCTTGCAGGCGCAGGCGGTGTTGCCCCAGGTGTTCTTGCCACCGCGGCTGCGGGGGATAATGTGATCGATGCCGAAGTCATCTTTGTTCATGACCCGCCCGTCTTTCATCTCGCCCACCGCGAGGCCACAATAGATGCAGCGGAAACCATCGCGACGCAGGACGCCGCGCTTGCTCCAGGCGGCTTCGCGACGAGGCACGTTGACATAACGCTTCATGCGCAGCACGGTGGGGATGGTGAAGGTGGCGTGGGCGCCTTCAAGCGTGAGGGCGTGCTCGGTGGCGACATCCACGCGCCCGCGCAGCAGCAAGGACAGCGCGCGCTGTCGCGAGATGATGGCAAGGGGTTCGTAGGTGGCGTTGAGCAGAAGAACGGCGGCCATCGGATAACTCTAGGGTGGGCGTCGGGCGCTGTGGTGTGGGCGCGCCCGGCGCAGAAGTTGACCTCCAAGACAAAACAAAAAGAGCAGGCCGCCAGGCCCGCTCTTCGGATAAGCAAGTATTCAGCCAGGTTTTACATCAACCTGACCGGTGGCTGTAAGAACGGGCCGATGGGGGCAAAGCGGAGAAGCCGCTTGTTGTCAAGGGGTGGAACCAAGATGTACGTCTGTAGCTGGGTGGAACGCGATGTTGGGGCATGAATGACATCGGGGTGAGGAAATGTGAAGTGGGAGAAATACGACTGAACGATAGCACAAGGCCGTGAAAGTTGTCAAAGCTGCGCCTTTTCGTTGCAGGTGCGGCGCACTTTCGAAGTGCGGCGCACTTGGGCGGCGTCACCTGAACTGCTACATATCTGCCAGCAAACCCAGCAGCTTGTCCACTTCCGCGCGTGTATTGTAGTGACTCAGACCCAGGCGCAGCACTCCGCCCGCGCCGGTCAATCCCAGCCGCTCGATGACGTTGACAGCGTAGAAGTGGCCAGCGTAAGCGGCGATGCCGTGGGCGGCCAGTCGGGCCGAAAGTTCGGCGGGCGGAAGAGAGGCGTGACGGACGGCGGCAGTCGGCGTGCGTTCGCTCAGGCGCTGGCGGTCGGTAATGCCATATATGGTCAGGTCGGGAATAGCTTCCAGGCCATCGAGCAGATAGGCGAACAGTTCGCGTTCGTAGTCGGCGATGGCGCTCATCCCCAGTTTGAGGGCCAGACGGCGGCCAGAGAAAGCGGGAAATGAGTTGACATAAACGTCGCCAAAGGCCTCGCCCAGCCAGGCCAGGTAATCGACGGCGGCCGTGCTCCCGGCCAGACCTTCGTGGTTTTGGGTGCCGGTCATCCATTTGCCGGGCGGGTGGGGGTCGCTGGGGCGGACTTTGTAGGCGGGAAGGGTGTCGAGCAGGTCGTAACGTCCCCAAAGCACACCCACGTGAGGGCCATAGAATTTGTAGACTGAGCAGGCCAGGTAGTCGCAGCCGAGCGCCTGCACGTCGATGGGGAAGTGGGGGGCCAGATGGACGGCATCGACGAAGACCTGGGCGCCTACGGCATGAGCGCGGGCGACGATGTGGGCGATGGGGTTGACGGTGCCGACGGCGTTGGAGGCGCCGCCCACGGCCACAAGGCGGGTGCGTGGGTTGAGCAGGCGTTCGAGTTCGTCCAGGCGCAGGGTGCAGTCGGCGGAGTCGAAGTCGAGGCGGCGGATGACGATGTCCTGTTCTGCCAACGCCAGCCAGGGGGCGACGTTGGCGTCATGGTCGAGCCAGGTGACGATGACTTCGTCGCCTGCTTGCCAGGTGCGTGCAAGGGCGCGACTGAAGGCGAAGGTGAGTGTAGTCATGTTCGGCCCGAACACGATCTCATCTGGCGAGGGAGCGTTGAGGAGGTCGGCGAGGGCCGTATGTGCGGCGGCGATGGTCTCGTCGGTGCGCTGGGAGGTGAGGAAGGGGGAGTGGGTGTTGGCGTTGCGGCGGGTGAGATAGTCGGTCATGGCGGCGATGACGCTGGCCGTGACCTGGGTGCCGCCGGGGCCATCGAAGAAGATGAGGGGTTGGCCGTGCTGGTCGGTCTCGGCCAGGGCGGGGAAGTGGGGGCGCGTGAGGGCGGGGTCGAGGGTGGACATGGGCAGAGTCGGAGGTCGGAGATCAGAGGGCAGAAGTCAGGCGGGTAAAGGGATTGGCATCCTTTTGTGGCTTCGCCGGCTTGGGGGCGAAGGTCAAAGGGGGTTAGAATCAGCGGACTTCATACATTTTGCGAGACGATGAGATCACATGCTACCTAAAACTGCTGACATTGTCATCATTGGCGGCGGAGTGATGGGCGCCAGCGCCGCCTACCACCTGGCGCAGCGCAAAGCCGGGCGCATTCTCTTGCTGGAAAAGGGGCCGTTCTTCGGCTTGGGCGCCACCGGCACCTGCGCGGGCGGCATCCGCCACCAATTTTCCACCGCCATCAACGTTCGTCTTTCGACCATCAGCATCCAGATGCTGGAGCGGTTCCCACAGGAGATGGATCAGGATATCGGGCTGCATTTCTGTGGCTATCTGATGTTGCTGAGCGCGGCGGCGACGGTGGCGGAGTTCCAGCGCAATGTGGCCATGCAGCACAGTCTGGGCGTTGCCACCGAGTGGTTGGAGGTGGACGAGATCGCTCGCCGGGCGCCGCTTCTCGATCTAGCGTCGGAGCCGACCATCGTGGCGGGGACGTTCTACGCGCGCGATGGGTTGTGTGATCCGAATTCGGTGGTGCAGGGCTATGTGACGCAGGCGCGGCGATTGGGGGCCACGCTGCTGACGCAGACCGGGGCGACAGCGATCCGGGTCGAGGGCGGGCGGGTGATCGGGGTGGAGACAGAGCAGGGGTCGGTGGCGACTCCGACCGTGCTCCTGGCGGCCGGGCCGTGGTCGGCGCCCCTGGCCGCGACGGCCGGCGTCGATTTGCCTGTGATCCCGCTCCGCCGCCAGATTGCCGTGACCCGACCGCTGGGTATCCCGCGCGATATGCCTTTCCTCATCGATTTCGACCAAAGCCTCTATTTTCATTACGAGACTGGCGGCATCCTCACCGGCATGTCGAATCCGCACGAGACGCCGGGCGAGAAGTTGGACGTGGACCCCGACTGGACGCTCCATCACTTCGATCGGGCCATCGCCCGCTTTCCTTTGCTCGAGCGCGCCGAGTTGCTGACGCAATGGGCCGGATTGTACGAGGTGACACCTGACAGTCAGCCGATCCTCGGGCCACTGCCGGCGGCGGGGCTATACACCTGCACGGGCTTCAGTGGGCATGGCTTCATGCAGGGACCGATTTGCGGCTTGCTGATGGCCGAAGATATCCTCGATGGCGGCGCGCATACGATCGACATCGGGGAATTGCGTTACGAGCGTTTCCACCTGGGCGGCAAGGGTGGCGAGACGCATGTGATATGATATGATCATGCAAAGCTCACGTCCGTTTGGGATTTTGTTCCGCTTGACCGTTGCGTCGGCCTTGCCCGTCATGTTGTTGGCTGCTCGCTATTTGTACACCGGTGCGTCGACCTATCGCTTTCTGCTCTGGAATTTGTTCCTGGCCTGGATACCGCTGCTTTTCGCCTATCTGACGTTGCACCTCCGCCTTCGGCGCCGCCTGGCAGGGCTTTGGGCCATTGCCTGGTTGCTTTTTTTCCCCAACGCGCCTTATCTGATCACCGATATCATGCATCTGCATCAGGGCGATGTACCGGTGCTCTATGACGCCGTGATGTTGTTCACGTTTGCTATGTGCGGCGTGGCGCTGGGTTTTGTCTCTTTGCGTTGGATGCAGATGGGAGTGGTCAGGCGGTGGGGGTTTTGGGCGGGAGGGTTTTTCGTGCTCAGCGTGCTGGGCGTGGCCGGAGTTGGCATCTACATCGGGCGCTATTTGCGCTGGAATAGCTGGGATATCGTGTTCAACCCGATGGTTGTGATACGAGATCTCATACCCCGTATAGCGAATCCTTTGCATTACTGGCAGACTTGGGCCATGTCGTTGCTTTTTATTTTTCTGCTCGTGTTCCTCTATTGGCTGTTCGTTGTTTTCGCCAATCTGGGCGCAGTAGAAAGCCAACAAGATGCTGTTATTGGTTATTAGAGATTAGTTATTAGAGATTAGTTATTAGGGATTGGTTATTAGAGATTTATTCTTAATCACCAATCTCCAATCTCTAATCTCCAATCTCAAATAACCAATCACCAATAACCAATAACCAACCAATAACCAACCTCTCACAAGGAGTAATCACTATGCTCGATATTCGTTTGTTACGAGAAGAACCTGAGCGGGTGCGTCAGGCCATGATCGATTTAGGCGCGGTGGACGCGCCGGTCGAGGAGGCTATCGCCCTGGATGTGCGTCGACGCGAGATATTGGTCGAGGTGGAAGCGCTGAAGGCCGAGCGCAATGTTGGCTCGAAGCAGGTCGGTGGGCTGATGCGCGAGGGCCGGCGCGAGGAGGCGGAGGCGCTCAAGCAGCAGATGGGCGCAATGGGAGCGACCATCGACGGTCTGGAAGCTGAGTTGAAGGAGGTGGAGGCTAAACTCGATTGGGCGATGCTGAATATCCCTAATTTGCCCCTGTCCGAGGTGCCCATCGGCAAGGACGACAGCGAGAACGTGGTCGTGCGCATCCCGATCGAGCCACGTCTGCTCGCTTTCGCGCCTAAGTCGCACTGGGAGATCGGCGAGGCGCTGGGCATCCTCGATTTTGAGCGCGGGGTCAAGCTTTCGGGCAGCCGCTTTTACGTGCTCAAGGGCTTGGGCGCGCGGCTGCAACGCGCCCTCATCACTTGGATGTTGGACGTGCATATTCGACAGCACGGCTACACCGAGATCTACCCGCCCTTTGTCGTGCGCGAGGCTTGTTTGGTGGGTACAGGCAATCTGCCCAAGTTCGGCGAGAACCTGTATCGCGATCACGAAGATGATCTCTGGCTGATCCCCACCGCCGAGGTGCCGGTGACGAATCTGTACCGCGACGAGATTCTGGAAGCCGAGCAGTTGCCGATCAAGCACGTGGCCTACACGCCATGTTTCCGCCGGGAGAAAATGAGCGCGGGCAAGGATACGCGCGGGATCAAACGCGGGCATCAGTTCGACAAGGTGGAGATGGTCAAGTTCTGCACGCCCGAGACAGGACGAACCGAACTGGATGGCTTGTTGGATAACGCCGAGGACATCTGCCGCCTGCTCGACATCCCCTACCGGGTGGTGCAGATGTGCACGGGCGATCTCAGCTTTGTCGCTGCCATCAAGTTCGATCTTGAGATGTGGGCGCCGGGCTGCGGCGAGTGGCTGGAGGTCAGTTCGTGCGGGCTGTTCACTGATTTCCAGGCCCGCCGCGCCAACATTCGTTATCGCCCCGAGCCAGGCGCCAAACCCCGCTACGCTTACACGATCAACGGTTCGGGCCTGGCCCTGCCGCGTGTGGTCATCGCCATCCTGGAGAATTACCAACAGCCCGACGGCAGCGTGCTCGTGCCGGAGGTCTTGCAGCCCTACATGGGCGTGGATGTGATCAAGTAGGCAAGTAGGTAAGTAGGCAAGTAGACAAGTAGGCAAGTAGACAAGTAGATAAGTAGATAAGTAGACAAGTAAGCAAGTAGACAAGTAGACAAGTAAGCAAGTCGCAGAGCCTGTCCCGAGTGCAACGAAAGATCGCAAGTTAACCGTTCATCGTTGATTGTTGATTGTTGACTGTTGACTGTTTCACCTTGTCACCTTGTCACCTTGTCACCTTGTCACCTTGTCACCTTGTCACCTTGTCACCTTGTCACCTTGTCACCTTGCCACCTTGCCACCTTGCCACCTTTGACAGCGTTTTCCTGTCGATGGTATCATTTCTCTAGCCCAAGCCGAGGGAGGCCTGTCCACGGAGGGATGGCCGAGTGGACGATGGCGACTGTCTTGAAAACAGTTGCGCCGCAAGGCGCCGGGGGTTCGAATCCCTCTCCCTCCGCCTTGATAGAGATTGGTTATTAGAGATTAGCTATTGCAGGATTTACCGAAACGAGCGAAATCAATCCCCAATCCCCAATAACCAAACCACGGGGAGGTCGCATAGCTCGGTTTAGTGCGCCCGCCTGCTAAGTGGGTAGAGGTCCTTAAAGATCTCTCGAGGGTTCAAATCCCTCCCTCCCCGCCAAGAAGAGAACGCCGTCAGGATATCCTGACGGCGTTCTCGCTTATCTGCCTTCCGGCCACGAAGCGCTTCATGCCCAATCTTCAGCCGGTTCGGGTCGCATGGGAGAGCAGGTTGGAGAATTCGCTGCGAGCTTGGGCGACGGGGATGGGTTTGGTGGTCATGGGAGTCGTTCCTGAGATGTACATCGTATCTGACAGGTGGACATGATGACCATGATAGGTTGGCGCGGGTGGGGGTCAAGTGAGGGAGGAATGACACATTCAGGTCCTCCGGTCACTCAGTGACAATCCCACGTGTAATCGGTGTGCAATTGGCAGGTTGGCGCAACTTGGCTGTTGGTCTTTTCATCGATGCGTGAAATAGTGTCCATCGCTTTCGCGCCAATGCTCAGACTGCCAACTGTATTGCCTTCTCGCCTGATGACGATCTCGCCCTCGTCATCCATCCGCAACTGTTCTCCTGGTTTGAGAAGTTTCTGCTCCAGCAAAGATGCGCTCAGTGCAGCCAGATCCCAGGTTTCCACGCCAGGATCACATGCTGTTTCATCCGGCAGCAGCAGCGCCAAAGCAACTGGGTTGGTACTATCACACTCACTCGTCCAGGCAAATCGCCAGTAGGGTACAGATGGTATTTGCTCAACCGGCAGTAGTGCAGTAGCCTTCAGCCAGCCTTTTTCTTTACCCAATTGCACCTTATACCAAGATTCACCGCCGATGTAGGTCGGTCGTCCGACGATTTCAACGAGGGAGTTTGGCGATAGTAAATCAAGGGTGCGACGGTTGTTGCCTGCACGGCCGCGGAGCCACAACGCCTGCAAATCTGCGGAAGCGTTGATGCGCGCGAGATCGTTGATGACAAAGGCCGGCGTTGCGATTGGGAGCAAAGTTGTGGTTGATGAAGGTGAAGGAGGCGGAAGAGGCGATGTCGTTACTAATTCGAAGGTCGTTCGTGCAGCTGGAATGTCATTTTCAAAGTACTGGCAGCCACTACTGGCGCAGGCGACAAGGCGATAAATTCCTGGTTCGGCATCAGTTGGGAGACGTAGATATTCTGTGAAAGTCCCATCGCTGTTCACAGTGATTTGCCACTGATCAAGCAAATCAAGACTCGATGCGTCGCTAGGCCCCCCATATAAGCCAATGTCTACCCAATCTTTTGGGGGAAAACCTTCGTACCGCGCTGTGAGGATACCTCCTTGCGATACTCCCCCAGCCCCTGCGTTCAGATCGCTGTCAATACTCAAGTCCGTGATGTTCTCGCCATTCACACCATATAAGCGTATACGTTCACCACTGTACTCGCGCACGATGAATTTTTTGGATAGAGCGGCCGCACCACTGGTGATCTGTAACTCATAAGTACCAGGCGCACTGTAATCAGGAATATCGAAAAACCCTTCGGTCAGATTCTGCATGTTGATCCGATAATCGCTCACCGGGCTTTTCCAGAAGTATTGGAACTGATTCGCAGCCGCCTGATCGCAAGGCCAGAGCTGTACTGGTTGCTCGAAAAACTCATAAGTTGGGTCTGGGTTGTTGCTTATGATACTGAACTGATCAAATTGCTTGGATAAACCCATTTCTCCAGTCGACCCCAATGAGCTCAGATTCATGGCGCAACTTGCCATGTCTGGCGGATTTTCATTGCCTTTTGGGTTTACCGGACCTTTGGGTGGAAAGGGGGTAATTGTCACATTTTTTCCCACTTTTTTCCCCACTTGCACCACTCTAGGTGTGGGCGTTGGTGTTCGTGCCAGATATTGGTACTGAGGGCCACTGTTTAACTCTGAGTCAGCATAGCTCACTTGTTGTAATGCAATTAACGTAAGTGAGAGGCCGATAAGAAGAACTAACCCTGCGAATTTGTAGAATGAATGAGTGATCATGGGTTATAACACTCCTGAAATGAGTTGGGAAAGGATGGGTGAGTAAGAACACATTCAATATATTTTTCCTGTTCAATAACACTATTTTCTATATATTTTTTACTTTCTTCATTGTCTATTTTGCTACTGAGTTCTTTTGCCTTAATAAAGTCGACTTGTGCACTTTCTAGTGTTTCTTTGATCTTTTGAGGTTTTACGTTAGAATCATTTGATAGATAAAATGCGTTGAAAAGACGAAGATAACCAGATTCACCGAACGCAATCATCGCATTGAATGAAGTACGCGTTTGGGGCGCGGGGTCATTCTCATATATCCGCAACACCTCACTGAAATGATCAGCAGCAGCGGCGAGTAGATCGGGTCTTTGACAATAAATAGCTTGTTGCGAACGAACACGTCCCATACCTAGTTCAGCATCAAAGAGAGCATGTCCGGTTTTTGGTTGTATTCTGGCCTTTGTTGCTTGCTGATGGGATTGATAAGCAGCCTCCAAACCATCGAAATTACACTGTTCTTCCGATGCAGGTTCGGTCGCCAATAAGAAAAGTGTATTTCCTAAAGTATTGTAAGGTCTAGCATACTCTTGATTGATTCTAATAGCCTGTCTAAATGCTGTTTCTCCTTGTTTAAGCAAAGATATATATAAATTCATGTTTTTATCATAAATAAGCACTGCATAACTTACATATGCGTTACCAAGAAAGAAGTAAAGAATTTCTTGACCTCCATCTTCTTTCTTTGCCCATGTAGTGTTTTTTGCTTGTTCAAAGAAATATATGGCATGCTCATACATATTTGCACTGCCCTGTGAATAGAAAGAAAGACCAGTCAAGATGGGGGCAAGTGCATGCATCCTTTCTTGCCACGTACTATCAAAAACGGAGTTGCCTGCCATATCTTCTCCAAAAGAGAAAGGTGTTCCAAATCCATATATCCCTCCTAGTTCTGGGGCCAAAGCTGCCGCTGGTTCTTCGAAGTAAAGCGATGGAGTTAGCTCCCAGCTACCTGGTTTGATTTGCTTGATCTGGCCGAACAACAAGATTCGAGCCTTCAACTGCTTGGCAACATCGGCAGCATTTACCTCTGTCACAGCAGGTATGACAAGTTCGTCTGGGCCTTGAATTGTAACTGTCTGCGTGATAACGTTATGAAGAGCATCTGCCTCTCCCTGTAGAAAGCGAGTCACCTCTTTTGCATATTCTGTGCCCTTGTTGCTTTTCATGTATTTGCCGTTTGCATCCAGCACGGTGAAGGGCGCAACAGCCACGTTGAACCCCATCCCCGACATTGACGTAAGTTTTCTTGGTTGTCTCTGGGTGACGATCCACCCCACCAACACCACCAGCGTCAACACCGCCGCCACCCCGGCCATCGCAAACCATCGCAACTCCCAGCGTCGCTGCTTGGGTTCGGGGAAGACATCTCGGCGGAGCTCGGGCAGGGCGCTGACGCCCTTGATGTCATCGATCACTCTGCCTAGCTGTTCTTCCTGTCGCTCGGCCTCGGTCAAATCCACCCATTGCAACAGCTTGATGCGGTCGGGCGGGTCGCAGGGCTTGAGCAGAACAGGGATCAGGCGGCGGATACGGGCGGCGGCATCCTTCTGATGGATGAGCAGCGCCTCGAATTGATCCCATTGGCTCTCCACCCAGGCGGGTGTCATCACCACCAGTGTGCGGCGGCTTTCACTCACTGCCCGTTCGATCTCGGTCGCCACCGGTGCACCGGGCTGGAAGCAATTCTGATCGATGCAGACGCGCAGCCCCGCTTGCTCCAGCCGCGGCAACAACCATTCCCACACCCAGTCGCCGTCGCGCGGGTGGTAGCTGATGAAAACATCGTAGCGGTAAGAAGCAGGTTCGGCCATCTGTGGGGGAATCGTTGTCGAGGATGTGATTCTATGGATGCAGATCGAGCGGGTTTTCTGTCAAAGGGCGCAGGAAGGATAGCACGCTTTCACAACACCGGCAACGGCCCGCGCAACGTCTCCACCAGCTTCGCCCATGGGTCCAGCCGGGGGATGCGCTGGCCGCGGGCGATGGCGGCGGGGCTGAGGTCGATGGGGCGGACGAAGTTAGGGTTCAGGCGGGGGGGCAGCCAGGCGGGCGGGTTCTCGGCGTCGATGCTTTCGCGCAGGATGGGCAGGAGTCTGAACAAGCCCCGGTTCCAGCTCTCGACCTGAGCTAGAATGTTGTCGAATTGCACGGACTTGCCGGCCATGTAGTCGGATGTGAGCACGACGACGACCCGACGACACTCCCGCAGCGCTTGCTCCACGCCCAGCACCCGCGGCACACCGGGCGGTGTGACTTCCTCAGCCACAACGTAGCTCAGCCCCTTGTCTTCGAGATTCGGCACGAGTTCCTCCCACACCCAGCTCAGGTCAGGGTCGGCGGTGATGTAGCTGAGGTAGGCGTCGTGGATGTAAGAGTCGCTGGGTGGCGGGGGCGCTGGAGGGATTAGGGGTGGTGGGGTGTACCTGTCGATTTCACTCTGGATGTTGTCACACCGTTGCTCGATCTCGCGGATGCGTGCATCGGTGTCCTCGATCTTGATCTGCATTCGCGCCCTTTCTTCTGGCCCGGCGGTGATAAATTCATAACGCAGGTTGCCCAGCAGCCGGAGCGCCAGCGTGCGTTCGGCTTTGCAGGCGGCGAGTTGGCGCTCGAGATCGGAGATGTCGCTATGCACGGATGATTCCTCCTTTGTGTGGGTGGCTCAGGTTAGCAGCGGTGCCAGCGGCGGAGAAGGGCATAGAGGATGCCGCGACGCCCGACCCAACGACTGCACTTCGTCTGCCTATCCTCGCCGGGAGGACCAAACATGGACTGACCTGCGTTGTCCTTGCCGACCACAGCGTAGAGGCGATAGTTATCAGGGGCGTCGCCTGCCACTGCCAGATAGACATTGGGTTGTCGAGAGCGAGCATCGGCCAAACTGGCAACGCGTCCGATCCTGCCAACATCGAAAGGCAGACGTGTGCCTGTATCGTCCTCCACCCAAACTTTCAGCTCGGTGACCTGCCCGAGGTTTGGGGACGTACGCGCCAGCTTGTAGACATCCGTGAAGACATCTGACGCCACCACGGCCAGTTGAAGTTGATCGAAAATAGTAGTGTTATCCACAACGGACAGCGTGTAGCCAATATTCCTGGGGTTGTGGCTCAGCCAAAGCACTACTGGCGCATCATCGGGGATGGCATCGCGTAGTTCATCGGTTGAGTTGCGCAGCACCACGCTGTCGTCGCTGCCGCCCAGCCTGAATTCGATGTGACGCTCCGGATCATAGAGGCCAAATTGAGTGCCAAGCTCCAGGCTGACCATGCCACGCGAGGTGGACGCAGCAGACTGTTTGGCGTTCGCCGACAGACACAGGACCTGGCCTGTGCGAAGTCGATAAGGCCGGTGCAAGCGATTCAGCCGAGCGAGCGCCTGCATTCCCAGGCCATTTTTTTGAGCAATGGCGGACAGTGTATCCCCGGCCTGCACGGTATAAGTGACAGCGCAGCCGCCAGCCTGACTGGGCGCAGGGGCAATCAGCAAAAGCCATACTGCCACGGCAAGCAGGGCTGCGAGCGCCAGATGAGAATACAAAAAACGGGTCGAGGTAGACATGGGTCAAGTTTCCACCATAAGAGCATGACTCAGGGCAGAGTTGTGAATGTGGCGGTGAAGGCGCCAGCTTGTCGCACGAACACACCGTAGTAGCCAGGTGGTAGAACCGCGTTGGAGGTGAGGCGGGTGTTGTTGTTGGAGACGGTGGCGGGCTGCTGACGAACGTTGGATTCCAGCGACCAAAGCACGGGGGGTTGGCTCGGTTGATTGCTGAGATCGATCCGCACGCGACTGGATGATGTCAGATAAAAGGGGAGCACACAGGCGTCGGGAATAGCTTGCCCTGGCGTTTGGGGAATCGTGGTGGCGGCGACAGGTTGGTCAAGCCCCAGGCGAGGGATAGTTGCCAGCGCCAGGGGTTGGGTGGCATCTCTGCGCCCGAAGGTTGCTCCGTCGAACGCCCAAAGGCCGTGGAGGGCGCTGCCTGCCATCATCCCACCGCCCTCGTTGACCAGAGTGGTTAGTGTGGCGCCGGAGGGCAAGCTCCCGGATGCTGCCTGCCATGTCCAGCCGGCAGCGGTTTTTTCGCCGACGAACATGCCCGTGGTGGCGCCCACGTACAGGCGCAGCGGCGGCCCGGCAACAGCGCTCAGGCAGAAGATGGCGCCGTTGCCGAATTGGCCAGGCCCCGCCACTTGGGCGGCGCTGAAACTGCTCCCCGCGCCCAACGCGCCCTCCCACAGTCCGGCTGTGGCCGTGCCAACGAACACCTTGTCAGCGTGCGCAGCTACGCAGAGCACGAAATCCGTCCGTTCGTCCCGCAGGCGGCAATGCAGCCAGCCGGTGTCGGGGTTGTGGCCGCGTACTCGCAGAGCAGTGAGTCCGGCCACATAATGCGCTTCGCGGGCGGCGGCGGCCGAACTGACCGCAACGTCGAGGGCCAGATCAGAGAGCGATGGCAGATCTGAACCATCAGGTGGGTTGCATGCCGACCACGCCTGCACAGCGGCGTTGGCATCGAGCACCCAGAGACCCTGCGTCGTGGCTGCGAAGATTTTGCCATCGCTGCGGCTGGTCAAAGCCAGAGGCCGCATCGTCTCTGGCCAGGGGGCAACGATGTCCCAAGAGCCAGTGTTGCCCCGTTGATACACGCCGTTCGCAGCCGCAGCGTAGAACCTGGGGCCATCGGCAATCAGGCTGGTGACGCCAACGAGCGAATGCCCCGCCTGATCATTTTCATCCACCCAAGCGCCGTTGGCGGCGATGCGCCTGACGCCATCGGCCATGCCCACCAGCCAATCGCCGCCCAAGAAGGCCAGAGCCTGGATGCGCGGCTCTGATAGCAAGCCGCGAGAGGCCAACAGTGGCCAGAGTGCATCGGCCAGGTAGGTATCGCTCCGTCTCGCTGCGGCCTCGATCAAGCCTTCAGCTACGCCCTCGAAGCTCGTCACCCAACCGGTGGCGTGCAGATAGGCATCCAGGGCCATTTGGTCGATACGTTCGGTCAGATCGCTCCCCAGGATCTGGCGGGCGTCCCACAGGGCGCGCGCCCACACCATGCCGGCATCGTAAACGGCAAGGCCGCTGGTGCGCGCTTGTGGATACAGCCAGGGCGCGGCCATGATATCTTCGCCCACTTTGCTGGCCTGATGATCGAGCGTCCACCGATCTTGCCAATCGCCGGCGCGATAGGCCGCTGCGGCCCAGGGTTCGGGTGGGGCCAGTTGCCGGCCAACAGCACAGGCGCGGGCAAAATAGTCGGCGTAGCCTTCGACCAGGGAGCGAGCAAACGGCGCGGTTTCAATTTGATTCTGAAAGGGATCGGGGTTGAGCTGCCACATCAGGCCGTGTGTGACTTCGTGGTAGACCAGCTCTGGGTCGTGGGCGGGTCGGAAGACAGGCTTGATCGTGCCATCCGGCAGTGTGACCCGCAGCCCATTCGCACCCGCCTGGCGTTGGAAAGTGATCTGGCGCGTGGCGAAGTTGAAGCCCATGTCCAGATCGAGGCCGGGCCGATTGACGACAGCCTGGAGCCGCCGCCCAGCAGCGTGCAGGCGACTGACATCGGCGCCAAGTCGCACAAAGTAATCGTGCAGAATTTGGCCGTGGATGGCAACGTTGGAGGCATCGAAAAGTGGGCCTTGAGTGGCGTCGATGGGCCAATTGACGGCGATGGGCTGGCCATTGTTTTGATGTTGGGTGACATCCATAAAGGCTGCGCACGGATTGGCAATCAGGTTCTGGTTGATGGTGGGCTGTCCGCCCGACAAGACTTGTTGCGAAGAGGCAAAGGCGCGGGCGTGGTAGGTCAGGTTGCGTGGCAGGCCGAGCGCCTGGCCATCGGCGGCGTCGATGAAGAGACTCCAGGTAAGGGCGCCGTCGGGCGATGTCAGCCAAATTTCGTAGGCGAGACGATAATCGCCGCGGAAGGGGAGGATCACGAGTGCTGAATCGTGATAGTTTCGAGTTTGGGCTTCCCATCCCTGTTCTTGGGGTAAGCCTAGCTCAGAGACCAAACGCTCCATTTCGGCCAGTGCTTTGGCGATGGCCTCTGCCTCGGAGACCTGAGCAGCGAAGTTCTTGTCGGTTGGAATAGGCAGGTAGGTGCTGGTGAGCGAAGCGCGGTGGTCGTCTCTGGCCGTGTGAACGGTGATCTGCCCACCATAGACAGGCAGACCCTGGTGCATTTGCTGGCACCGCACGTGATAGCTGGGCTGGGTGAGCGAGTTTTGCTCGTTATCGACATCCGATGGTTGCAATGTAACGAGATCCACTCGATCGCGTGCAGTCTCGAAGATAGCAGGGTAATCCGGCCGTGTGAACATGGCCGTTGCCAGCCAGTTGCTTTGCATGATGCCGCTCACTGCACGTTCCCCGGCATCCTCGGCGCTGGTGGGTGGTTGGAGGATCCAGGCGCGCTGATAGAGGGGCAGGGCGGTGGCCGCGAGGCGCTGGGATCGGTAAGGCCAGGCGCCCATCTCAGCGAATTGAGTTTCACGGTCACGATATTCGCGGCGGTATCCAAGCGAGGCGCTTTGGGCCTCTTGCCACTGACCGGGTGTGGGTCGATAGCCACCCAGCCAGCGGTTGGAAGGCAGCGTTGGCGTCAGCGGTCTCACTAAGTCATCCAGCGATTGTTGGACTTTCTTCCATGCCTCGGCTAATTGCTGGCGATAGAATGGGCTATCGGGGTCATATTCCGGGTTTTGTTTGGGGTCGATGAGGCTGAGCGTCGGCTCGAGTTGGTCGCGCGCACCCTTGGGCAGGCGAGAGACGACAGCTTGTAGTTGTTCTTGATCGTATTCTGGGTTCTGGTTGGGATCGAGGCCGGGCGGCGGCGTCAAATCGCGCAGGTTCTGCCACTCGGGACCTAAGTGATCCAGGGGAAGAAGATCGATGGAAGAAGAAGGCGTGGGCATGGCGTATGCTCCTGCAGAGGGCGCTAGGGCAACCAGCGTTGGAGCCAGTTTGCGCGGTCGTTCCAGCGAAAGACGCGTTCGTCAGCCAGTAAGAGGGGGCGAGTCCCCTGGACATCAGGGGCAAGGCGCACCTCGCATTCCAGGCATTTCAACAAGGGCGTTGTCTTGGCCCAGTCCGTTGGTCGATCGATAGGTCCATAATGAACCACGGCCCCTAATTCACTGGCCACATAGGCGATGGGCGGATCGTCAGGGCCGACGTAGAGTGCACTGACCGCCGTTTTGCCTTGCCACAAAGGCGGCGTGAGGCGACGCTGGCCGGTGAAGTCGGGCGCGATGTTGTAGCGATAGAGGAAGTCGCTCGTTTGGCCGCTGGCGAAGGTGTCATCTCGTACAGCGACCAAGATCTCGTCGGCGCGTTGGGGGATCACGGCCATCGCTTCGTAGCCCCACGTGGCTGCGCCCGCCTCGAGCAACTGCCAACAATCGCCGCCATCACGGCTGAGGTAAAGACCGGCGTCGGGATTCTTGTAGTCAAGCGCATGGCTGCCGGTGATGAAAGCCGTTTCTGTAGCGAGCAAGGCGCCTACGATGAAATCGGGTGGCAGGCTGGCAAGATCGGTCGTCTTACCCGCGCAGGTTTCGGCCCCATCCAGTCGTTCGAAACTGGCTCCACCATCGCGCGAACGGTAGAGCCCAGCCTTATTGCGGCGGGAAACGAGGAGCAGGTTGGGATCGGTGATCGAGACAGCCAGGAGTTCCGGATCGGTGGGCGTTGTTTGGGTTGAGGCAAGGCGCCAGGAAGCGCCAGCATCACTGCTTGTAATGATGCCAACATCGGACGTGAGGCCGTAGAGACGCGATGGCGGCTGAGGTGCGGTCGGCGACCAGGTGGGGGCAAAGGTGCGCACGGCAGCCAATCGTTTGCCTTGCAGCACCATGTCGATGCACAAATCTGACATCGAGACAGGCGACCAGCTGACGCCTGCATCACCGCTTCGCCACATGGCGATCGCGTCGAAGCAGTTGCCCACAGCGGTGTCGCTGCTGACTAGCAAGTAGTCGCCCACGCGAGCGATAGCATAGGCGCCCTGACCACGAAAGCCCAGATCGCTCCAACCGGGGGCGGGACGAAAAGGGCCGATTTGCAGAAGCATGAGGAGAAAAACCAGACCCATGCCAACAGCCACGCCCGCCCACCGCACTCGTCGCCGATGCCGCCGCAGCCACCGCCGCGCTTGTGGCCAAAAGTCGCGCCAGTCCTCGCCCTGGCGCGGCAATGCTGGCGGCGGGACGAAAGACCGGCCAAAAATATCCTGCGCCAGCTTGCGCACGCGCTGTTCGCGGCGTTTCTCGTTGGTGAGATCTACCACGACCAGGTGCCTCAGCCGAACCGGGACTTCGCAAGGTTGCAAGAGTACAGGGATGACCTTGCGTTTCAGGTCGGCAAGACTCAGATTCTGCGCCAGGATGCTCTCGAAATTGTTCCAATGGCTTTGCAACCAGGCTGGGGTGAGGATGGCCACGGTGCAACGACTATTGCGAATCGCTCCCTCGATCTCCGTAATCTGATTGCTCCCCCCGGCAAAGTCCGCCTCTGTGATGACCCGCACCTTGTCGGCTTCGAGTCGCGGCAACAGATAGGTATACAGCCATTCTTCGTCCGCTGGGTGATAGCTGACGAAAGCGTCGTATTGGAAGCTATCCTGTGTCGCCATACAAAACTCTTTGGCCGAGTCTTGCCCCTATCGCAGCACACGCCCACCAGCGGCAAAGCGGCAGAGATGGGGGAAGATGAATATGATGCTTGCCCATGAGAAAACAATCGACTACTTTCAAATCTTACATCTTGCGTAAAAAAGTGTCAATAAGGCCCAGCAAGACCTGACAGGTTTTGAGAAACCTGTCAGGTCTTGCCCAAGCGCAATTTGTGCATAATTTCTGCTTGTGGTATAAGGGCGCCATCACGAAGCGGTGGCGTGTATGTGAGCGTCCGTACCGTTTTGACTCGATCAGTCGATAGTATCTGTCCTCGACTCCTTGCTGATAGGAGGTGTTTTTTCAGAATCGATCATGTAGCACTGTCTGGTTTCTTGGACAAAAGGCTCCCCTGCGACGGGTGGAGTCTCAACTTTTGCTCTCACAAAGGAGGAATCTCGATGATGAGCAGACAACGAATGCATGTGCTCGGCCTTATCGTGGCCTTGCTGGTGGTGTTTACGTTACTGGTGGGGAGTGTGTACGCTGTCGGTGGACCGACGACCATAGCCAGCGGCTTCAACGGCCCGCAAGGGGTGTTGGTGGCGCCTGATGGCAGCGTGTGGGTGGCGGATGGGGGGATGCCGGGAGGAGCAACCATGCCGATCAAAGGCGGCAACCCGGTGGCATTGGGCAACAATGCCCGCATCGTGCGCGTGGCCCCTGATGGCTCGCAGACGGTGCAGGCCACACTCCCTACCATTGCCTGGCCTTCGCCCAGTGATAATACCGGCGCCTCCAAATTGGCGCTGCTCAATGGGCAGGTGTACGCCACCAGCAGCATGTGGCACGAGAAGTTCGACAGCGCCCGCCAGACCAATATGGGCGCGGTTGTGCGCGTGGCCGGCGGCGCGGCTGCCGAAGCGGCAAGCACCTGGGATATCGAGAACAATCAGAACCCAGCCGGCGCTGACAAGGACTCGCACCCCTACGGCATCACCCCTGGCAATGACGGCAACCTTTACGTAGCTGACGCTGGCGGCAATGATCTGCTGCGAGTCAATCCCAGCACCGGCCAGGTGAGCCTGGTAGCCGTCTTCCCACCGTTCCCCAACAATTCGGGTGTGGGACCGCCGGTTTCTGAGCCAGTGCCCACCGGCGTGGTCGCCAACCCCGATGGCACCTTCTTCGTCTCCACCCTGCGCGGCTTCCCCTTCACGCCCGGCACCAGCAAGGTGTTCAAAGTGGCTGGGGATGGCACGGTGAGCGATTACGCCGATGGCCTGACCTCGCTGACTGACCTGCGTCGTGGCCCAGATGGCAACCTCTACGCCGTCCAATTCGCCATCTTCGGCCAACAAGGACCAGCGCCCAACAGCGGCGCCATCGTACGCGTCAAGCCTGGCTTCAGCTCCGAGACCATCATCAGCGGACTCAGCTTCCCCACCTCTGTCAGTTTCAACAGCGCCGGCGACGCCTACATCACCATCAACGGCGTCGGCGCGCCGGGCTCGGGCGCGGTCGTCAAATATACTGGGGTGGCGTCCCCACCACCGCCGGGGCCGAACGAGATTCCCGAACCCACCACCATCCTCCTCTTGGGCGCAGGTCTGGCCGGGCTGGCAGGATATGCTCGTCGTCGTATGAAGCGGTAGGTCGGTAGATCGGGAAACCGGTAGATCGGGAAACCGGGAGATCGGGAAACCGGGAGATCGGGAGACTGATCTCTCGGTCTCCCAATCAACCAATCTCCCAATCAACCAATCACCGCCTTGGCCACGGCGGCGGCGCGGGTGTTCACGCCCAATTTTTCGAAGATGGATTTCAGGTGGCGTTTCACCGTGTTGGGGGAGATGATCAGCCGCTCGGCGATTTCTTTGTTCGTCAGCCCCTCCACTAGCAGGTGCAAAACCTCGCGTTCGCGCTCGCTCAATGCTTGCAATGCTTCGCTGCCTTGATCAGGTGAGGCTAACGCTTCTTCGACCATGTGCTTGAAAACGCGACGATCGAAGGCGCGTTTTTCGAGAAAACCGTAGACAGCAAATTCGTTCAGGACGCGCTCGGCATCGCTGGGGGTGGCCATGCCACTGACGACGATGGCGGGGATGCGAGCTTCCTTGCTGGCGCCGAGCAGCCGATAACCATCCACGTTGCCGCTGGGAGTCAGAGAACTGGCCAGGGCGAGATCGATGATGGCGAGAGCGAAGCCCTTGCGCCTGAGATGTCCCAGCGCCTCACCATAGCTGCTGCAAAGTTGCACACGATAGCCCGCCTCGCTCAGTAACTCGTGCAAGATGCTGCGCCAACCGGCATCGTCCTCGACTACCAGGACGCGGACGGCGCTGGTTCCTGGCGGAGGGAGCGCCGGTGTTGGCGTCGCTGCGGGCGTTTCGGGCGGGGGGGCGTCTTGGCGGAGGAGGGGGGGCAAGGCCAGGGCGCGCTGTACGATCTGGCGGAATTCGGCGCGACGAAAGCGCTCTTTGCGCAGGCAGGTGTCCGCACCGTATTCTTTCATGGCGCTGACTGCCAATTCGACCGTGGCGAAGCCCGTGAGCAGGATGGTGGTGCAGCCGGGATCGAAGCGCCGCGCTGCTTCCAGCACGCGCAGCCCATCTTCATTGCGATAATCAGGGCCGGCGAGCGAGAGATCGACGACAGCCAGACGGTGGGGGATGGCGCGCAGGGCGAGGATGGCGGCGTCGTAGCCAGGCGCGACATCGACAGTCAGACCGGCGTCGCTGAGAAGCTCGCTGAGGATTTGTTGCCAGGCGTGATCGTCTTCGACGACAAGGGCGCGCATGTCTACCAGCCCAGAAAATGCGCCAGGGTTGCCGCGACGGGATGGTCGGGCAGGGCGGGGGCCAACCAACGCGCCGCCGACACCGCCGCGGGATCGGCGTCAGCAGGGGCGGCGCTGTGGCCGGCCCAGCTGAGCATGGTCACGTCGTTGCCGCCGTCGCCAATGGCGATGACTTCGTCGCTTCCGATGCCCAGTTGTTGGCACAGCCAGGCCAGGGCCGCGCCTTTGTCGGCGCCGGGCGTGGCGCCTTCGACGAAATGATGCCAGGAGCGGGTGACGTCGGCGCAGGCGCCCAGCTCGGCGCGTAGGGTAGCCAACAGGCCGGGGATGGCGTCCAGGTCGGGATGAATGGCCATGAATTTGATCAAATGGCCGTTGCTCTTGGCGACTGTAGCAGCGACATCTGCATCGACGCGTCCGTGTTCGCCAAACCAATCGGCGTATTTTTGTGGGGGGAAGACGTAGCGGTCGATGATGATGTCGTTTTCCCAAAAAAAGGCGGCGCCGGCGCCCAGGGCGGTCGCAATTTCCGCCGCTTTCAAGGCGACGTTGGCATCGAGCGGCATTCGACGCAAGATGCGGCCATCACGGTATCCCACCAGCGCGCCCTGGGCAGCGATGAACGGTTCGGTCGTGACGCCGACGCGGTCGAGGAACGGGCCGAGCACGAAGGGCAGGCGACCCGTGGCGATGACGACGAGGATGCCTTCGGCGCGGGCGCGGGCGAGTGCAGCCAGAGATTCGGGGCTGATGTGCCCTTCGCGGTCGGACAGGGTGCCGTCGAGGTCGCAGGCTAGGAGGCGGATCATGGCGTTTGGACGACGAGAAGGCGGTCGTGACCGGCAAGGTCGGGGAGAATGGTGATGGCGGCGGGGGGAAAATGGCGGCGCGCCATCTGGCGGGCGGTCTCGCCCTGGCTGGCGCCGATCTCCAACATGAGGGCGCCGTGGGGGCGGATATGGTCGGGCGCTTGCGCCAGCAGGCGTTCGATCAACCGCAGCCCATCGTCGCCACCGAAGAGTGCTTCGTCTGGTTCGTGGTCGCGCACTTCGGGCATCAACGTCGGTCGTTCGGTCTCGGCGATGTAGGGGAGGTTGGCGAGGATGAGGTCCACCGGTTCGGCCAGGGGGGTCAGGAGGCCGCCGGAGAGGAAGGTGATGCGGTCGGGGCAGTGTTGGCAGGCATTGGCCTGGGCGACGGCGAGGGCGGCGGGCGAAAGTTCGCTGGCGAAAATCGTGACGGTGGGTTGTGTGTGGACGGCGACGGCGATGGCGATGGCGCCGCTGCCGGCGCCTACGTCGATGACGGTTGTGTTCTCTAGGTGTGATGATGCCAGCCAGGCGAGTGCTTTCTCGACCAATAGCTCGGTTTCGGGTCGGGGAATGAGGACGGCAGGCGTCACCAGTAGCTCGAGGCCGAAGAACCAACGTCGTCCCGTCAGATAGGCCAGAGGTTCGCGCGCGGCGCGGCGCTGGATGAGTTTCGTGTAGCGAGCGATTTGGGCGGGTGTGAGGGGGAGGTCGGGGTGGGCGATGAGGTGGCTGCGATCACTGGTGACGTCGTCGAGGCAGTGAGCCAGCAGGATTTCGGCATCCAGACGAGGGGAATCGACGCCAGCGGCGCGGAGAATGCGGGTGGCTCGGTCCAGGGCCGCGCGGACATCAGAAAGCGCCGTTGGATCGGGTGGATTCATGGGCGCGCACATGTGTGCGCGAGCTGGTCAGATGTCACGCTGCGCGTATCCCAACCGCCGCAATTCTGTCGGGCTTCGTCGCCATTGCGGCCGCACTGTCACGAATAGGTCGAGGAAGACCGGCCCCTCTGTCAACTGTTCGATTTCTTGTCTTGCCTCGCTGCCGATGCGTTTGAGCATGCTGCCGCCTTTGCCCACCAAAATGCCTTTCTGGGAGTCGCGCTCAACGAGGACGCGGGCGGCGATGTAGGCGGCGCCATTGGCGCGTTCGCTGAATTCTTCGATCTCCACGGCCACCGCGTGCGGGACTTCTTCGCGCAGGTGCATGAGCGCCTTCTCGCGCACCAATTCGGCGGCCAGGAAGCGGATTTGTACGTCCGTGACCTGATCGGGCGGGAAGTAGCGAGGGCCGGGCGGCAGGTGGCGGCGGAGGAGGTCGATGAGGGCTTCGGTTCCCCACTCTTTTTTGGCGCTGATAGCGATGTCGGTGAGGGCGGCGGGGACGAGGGCGCGGAAGGCGGCGCTGTTGGTGAGGAGATCGGCGGGGGGCGTAGCGTCGATCTTGTTCATGACCAGGATGACGGGGGCCGGTTGGGCGCGGAGGGCTGCCGCCACGCGTTCGTCATCGGGCTGCGGGGGTTTGCTCACATCCGCAATCCAGAGGATGAGGTCGGCGTCGGGGAGCGAGGCCAGGGCTTGCTCGACCATGAACTCGCCAAGTTTGTGTTGGGGGGCGTGGATGCCGGGTGTGTCGATGAAGACGGCCTGGAGGTCGGGGAGGGTGAGGATGCCGTTGATGCGGTTGCGCGTGGTTTGCGGGCGCGGGGAGACGATGGCGATTTTTTGCCCCAAGAGGGCGTTCATCAACGTGGATTTGCCGACGTTGGGTCGCCCCACCACGGCCACAAAGCCGGAGCGGTGGTTGGCCCCAACTTCACCTAACATCTCCGGCGGATTCGGATTGCTCATGGGTTGATTTTTTGTGGACGCGGATGGGGAAACGCGGATTGGTTCAGGGGTCGAATCCGTGTTTCCGCTCGCTCATGGATCGGTTTTTGTGGACGCGGATGGGGAAACGCGGATAGGTTCAGGGGTCGAATCCGTGTTTCCGCTCGCTCATGGACCGATTTTTTTGTGGACGCGGATGGGGAAACGCGGATAGGTTCAGGGGTCGAATCCGTGTTTCCCTATCCGTGTCCACAGAAGAAGTTAAAGTAGATCGGCCACCACGGCGCGCTCGGCCAGCAACTCGTCGCCGGTGGCTTTGATCCCGGCCGCGATCTCGTCGTCTACCGATAGTCCCTGGATAATTTCGTAGCTGCCATCGCCGGCGCAAGTGCACGGGAACGAGAAGATGACGCCTTTGGGTGCGCCGTACGAACCATCGCTCGGCACCGACATCGACACCCAGTCGCCCTTGCGCGTCCCCTGCGCCCAATCACGCACGTGATCGATGGCGGCGTTCGCTGCCGAGGCCGCCGAGGAGGCCCCGCGCGCTTTGATCACGGCGGCGCCGCGACCGGCCACGGTGGGCACGAATTCTTTTTTGTACCAACGTTTGCCCACGGCATTGATGGCCTTCTGGCGGCCAATGCGGCAGTGGGTGATATCGGGCACCATGGTGTTGGAGTGGTTGCCCCAGATGATCATGCGGCGGATGTCAGTGACGTTGACGCCGGCTTTGACGGCCAGCTGGCTGAGGGCGCGGTTGTGGTCGAGCCGGGTCATGGCATGGAAGCGCGCCTGTGGTACATCGGGCGCGTTGCTCATGCAGATGAGGGCGTTGGTGTTGGCGGGGTTGCCCACGATCAAGGCGCGGAAATCACTGGCGGCGACGGCGTTGATGGCCTTGCCCTGTTCGACGAAGATGGGGCCGTTTTTGCTGATCAGGTCGCTGCGGTCCATGCCGGCCTTGCGCGGGAAGGCGCCGACCAGGAAGGCCCAGTTGGCGCCGTCGAAGCTGGTGCGGGCGTTGTCGGTGAGCACCATGCCGTGCAGCAGGGGGAAGGCGCAATCGGTCAGTTCCATGGCCACGCCTTCGAGAGCGCCCAGCGCCGGGGTGATCTCAAGCATCTGGAGGATGATGGGCTGGTCGGGGCCAAAAACGTCGCCGTGGGCGATGCGGAAAAGGAGGGAATAGCCGATTTGGCCGGCAGCGCCGGTGACGGTGACTTTGAGGGGTGATTTCATGGGGTTTGCTCCGTTTTCGGTGGTTATTGGGGATTGGTCATTGGTTATTGGTTATTAGTTATTGGCAGTTGGTAACTAATAACCAATAACCGATTACTACTGTGAAATGACAGGGATGGCCAGTGCTTCGCTGAGGGGCTGGGGTGCGACCTCCAGGCCATCGGAGGCCAACACTGGGTGCAGGGCGGCGATGGCGACTTCCAGCATGGCCAGGTCGGGTTCGCGCGTGGTTAGTCTTTGCATGGCCAGGCCGGGGGCAATGAGGGCGCGCATGATCGGGTTCTTTTGATGGCGGGTGCTGAAGCGCAGGAATTCGTAGGCGATGCCGGCGACGACCGGGATCAGAACCAGGCGCGAGGCGATGCGCAGATACCAGGCGTCGAATTGTAGCGGCACGAAGAGCAGGATGCTGATGATCAATACGAAGAGCAGGAAGCTGGTGCCGCAGCGTGTGTGCAGGGTGGAGTAGCGAGCGACGCTGGCCGGGTTCAGCTCGGCGCCGGCTTCATAGGCGTTGATGGTCTTGTGCTCGGCGCCGTGATAGGCGAAGACGCGCTGGATGTCGGGCAGGCGACCGATAGCGACGATGTAGGCGATGAAGAGGGCCATGCGGATCAGCCCTTCGATCAGGGCGCTGGTTGTTTTGGCAAGGTGCAACCAGTTTTCCAGCCAGTGGCTGGCGGCGGTGGGGATGAGGAAGAAGATGCCGATGCCCAGGGTTAGTGAGATCAGCATCGTACCCCAGGCGACGGGGCCGGAGAAGCCCTGGCTGGCCTTGCTTTTGTCTTCGTTTTCCTCAGCTATGGCTACATCTGCCGCCCACATGAGCGCCCGCGTGCCCAGGCCCAGGGCGTCCCAAAGCAGCACTAAGCCACGGACGAAGGGGATGCGGCTGATGATCCCCTGGTAGATGCGGGCGGGCAGTGGCTCTTGGTGAACGACGATCTGTCCGTGGGGGTTGCGCACGGCCACGGCTACGCGTTGTCTGCCGCGCATCATGACGCCTTCGATGACGGCCTGGCCGCCGTAGTAGAATTCGCTCAATGTGTTGAATCCTCGGTTTTCAGCATGGCGCCCATCGTATCACGCCTGCGCGGGAAATGGGAAACGTGTTGGGCGGTTTTTCTTGGCTTTCAGGGTTGGCGCAGACGATGAGCGAGGCGCAGGGTGAGGGTGAAAAGGCGCGGGCGGGTGAGCAAGCGCTGCCAGAGCCAGAAGGCGGCGCGCTCTTGCCAGGGGGCGGCGGGGGCGAGGCGTTGGCGCTGGCGGTGGAGGAGGTGGGGGATGTCGATGCCGACGGGGCAGAGGGGGCGGCAGGCATCGCAAGCTGTCGAGAGGTAGGGTTGAGCGCCAGCGTGGGTTGGGCGTAGGAAAGGGTTGAGTACGGCGCCGATGGGGCCAGTGTGGGCGAGGTTGGCGTAGCCTGGGCCGCCGATTTGCTGGTAGACAGGGCAGACGTTGTGGCAGGCGCCGCAGCTGATGCAGCGCAGGGCTTCGCCGAGGCCGGCGTCGAGGATGCGGGAACGGCCGTTGTCCACCAGGATGAGATGGATGTGACGTGGTTTGTCGCTGGTCGGGACGACGGGGGTTATGTAGGTTGGCAGCGGCTGGCCCCAGGCGCTGCGCGCCAAAGCCGAGATGAGGAGGTGGAGGTCAGCAGTGTCGGCGACGATTTGTTCGATGCCGATCAGGCAGATGAGGTGGTCAGCCAGGGCGACGAGGCTGGCGTTGTGGCCGTCGTTGTCCAGGCAGATGAGGGCGCCGGTGGCGGCGACGGCGAAGTGCAGGCCGAGGATGGCGGCGCGGGCGTCGAGGAGGATGGGGTGGAGGTGGTTGCGGGTGGTGGCGGCCAGGTTGGCGGGGTCGTAGGTGGGGGGGATTCGCCAATGGGTTTGGGCGGCGGCGCTGAGGTCTTCCAGGTTCAGGTGGGCGGCGGGCCAGATAGGGTGGGCGGCGCGGCTGCCGGCCAATGCGGCTAGATGGGCGCCGGGGTGAAGGCGCGTGAGGTTGAGGCCGTTGGCGGCAGCCGCGCGATCGAGGGCGATTTCGTCGAGGAGGGGTGCAAGGTTGCAGAGGACGTCGGTGCAGGTGGCCTGGCGCAGGATGGCGACGATGGCGCGATTGGCTTCTTGAAAGTCGGCGGCGCGGTGGACGCGCACGCCGTGCGCCTGGGCTTGGGTTTCGAGCTGATCGAGGAAGGCGGGCAGGTTATCCAGGACGCGCTGGCGGGCTTGTCCGGCGGCCAGTTTTTCTGTTGCGGGCGCGGTTGTTTGCGCCCATGCGCGCTCGCTGGCTCGCAGGCCGAGGCGATGCAAGCGGTCGAGGGCGATGCGGGTGGGGCGGTCGGCGATCACGCGGCGGGGGGGGCCAGGAATTCGGCCAGGTGGAGGAGGCGCGGGTCGCCCGGCCGGCGGAGGAGCGGCTGTAAGTGGATGAGGCAGCCGACATCGCTGGTGAGGATGAGGTCGGCGCGGCTCAGGCGCAGGGCGGTGATGACGGGGCTGGCCATCGCTTGGCCCAGTTCGGGGTGTCGCCAGGCCAGGTTGGCGCCGTAGCCGCAGCATTGGCAGATGGGGTCGGGGAGGAGGGTGGCGTTGCGGATGCGGCCGAGGAGCTGGCGGGCCGAGGCGTCGTCGGTTTGAGTGCAGGGGGGGAAGTAGGCGATTTTGCCGGGAAAGGAGAGGTCGATCTGGCTGGGATCGACGTGGTTGGCGAGGTAGTCGAGCCATGTGAAGCTGTGAGCAGCGAGGGCGCGGGCGTCAGCGGCTTCTGGTTGTCCAGCCAGGAGGAGGGGGAGGTGATGGCGGAGCATGCGCAGGCAGGCCGGGGAGGGTGTGACAATGGCGTCGAAACCGGCGAAGACGCGGAGGGTGTGGCGGGCGGCGGCGAGGGCAGGTCCATTCTGGCCGGCATCCCAGGCAGGGAGGCCACAGCAGGTTTGGGCGCTGGGCGCGATCAGATCGAGGCCGAGGGCATGGCCGTGGCGGAGGATGGCGTTTGTCAGACCAGGGCGAAAGGCCCCGGCGGTGCAGGTGGCAAGGAGGGCGATGGCCACCTGGCTAACTCACGAGTGTTTGCGCAAAGGCGGCGACGGCAGCGTTGGCCCCGCTCTGAATGGGTGGGCCGTGTCCAAAACAGGCCACCTCGTAATCCAATTTTCCCAGTTTGGCGATGCTTTCCCGCGCCATTTGTAGTTTTGGTGTGACGATGGGCGGCGGCGCGGCCAGTTTGCCGTTGCGGTTGTTGAGGGCGTCGCCGGCGATGAGGATGCGGCGCTCTTTGTGCCAGAGGGCCATATGGCCGGGTGAGTGGCCGGGTGTGTGCAGGGTGGTGAAGCCTTCGGGGGTGATGTGGCCCTCGATGACCAGTTCGTCGATGTGATCGGCGCCGGGTTGGTAGATTTTGTCGATCAGGAGGAAGAGGGGGCGCGTGAGGTAGCCGCTGGCGGTGGGGGGCGGGGGTTTGAGTTTGTGGCCGCGCACGTAGGTTTCTTCGGCGGCGTGGCAGCAGACGGGGGCGGGGCTTTGGGCTTGCAGGCGCTTGAGGCCGCCGATGTGGTCCAGGTCGCCGTGGGTGATGAGGATGCGCCGGAGGTCGGCGGGGGCAATGCCCAGGGTGCGCAGCCCGGCGATCAGTTTAACGACCGAGCCAGGCATGCCGGTGTCGATGAGCGAAGGGCCGCCGGGGCCGGTCCAGAGGTAGACGTTGACGGCGCCGAGGTCGATCCAATGGAGGTCGGGTGCGATTGTCTGCACTCACAGCCCTCCCAGCGAGAAACGGTCGCGGTAGAGTTGCATGGAGTGGCGGATGGCCTCTTTGGCCGCGCGTGCGTCTTCCCAGCCTTGGGGATGCACCCGGCCGCCTTCCTCAAGCGCCTTGTAGACGCTGAAGAAGTGTTCGATTTCCAACAGGTAGTGCGCAGGCACATCCTGTAGGTCGTTGAAGCTGGCGTAGCGAGGGTCGCGCAGGGGCACGGCCAGGATTTTGTCGTCGGATTTGCCTTTGTCGTCCATCTTGAAGACGCCGATGGGCCGGGCTTCGATGATGCAACCGGGATAGGTCGGCTCGCTGACCATGACGAGGATGTCGAAGGGGTCGCCGTCTTCCCAGAAGGTTTGGGGCAGGAGGCCGTAGTCGCCGGGGTAGGAGACCGAGGAGTAAAGGACGCGGTCGAGTTTGATGACGCCGTGTTCTTTGTTGTATTCGTATTTGTTGCGCGAGCCTTTGGGGATCTCGACGATGGCATAGACGATGTCGGGTGCGTCGGGGCCGGTGCGCAGTTCGCGCCAGAGATTTTGCATGGGGTAATCCTTGGAGTTGCGTATTGCGTATTGCGTAAGGATTGCTATTAGGGGATACGTAATACGCAATACGGAGTAATGAATACGTATTAGTCTTGATTGTCCTCGATCGCTCTATTTTTCGCTGCGATTCGCTTGTTTTCACGCATGATGATGAGGAAGCCGATGAAGATGGCGATGGCGAAGATGAGGCAGACGAGGAGGGGTAGATTGGTCCAGACGCTGAGAGGCAGGCCGAGGGTGCTGTCGGGTGGGGGTGGGGTGTTCATGCCTTCTCTCGCGCTTGTTGCATGATTTTGACGCCAGCGCTGGCGCCGATGCGAGTGGCGCCAGCCTGGATCATGGCGGTGACGTCGTCGGCGCTGCGAATGCCGCCTGAGGCTTTGACGCCGATTTCGGGACTGACGACGCGGCGCATGAGGGCGATGTCGGCGACGGTGGCGCCGCCGCTGGCGAAGCCGGTGCTGGTTTTGACGAAGTCGGCGCCGGCGGCCTGGCTGAGCGCGCAAGCTTCGATTTTTTCTTCATCAGTCAGGAGGGCGGTTTCGATGATGACTTTGACGAGGGCGCCGCGTGCGTGAGATGCGCGGACGACGCCGGCGATGTCGCTCAGCACCTGGCTGTGGCGGCGGCTTTTGAGTGCGCCGATGTTGATGACCATATCGACTTCGCAAGCGCCCTCGCTGATGGCGCGTTCGGTTTCGTAGGTTTTGACTTCGGGCAGGGTGGCGCCCAGGGGGAAGCCGATGACGGTGCAGACGACGGGCGTGGCGCCGTGTAGGAGGTCGGCGCAGAGTGGAACCCAGGTGGGGTTGACGCAGACGGAGGCGAAGTTGTGTTGGCGGGCCTCGGCGCAGAGCTGGCGAATTTGGTCTTCGGTGGCGTCGGGTTTGAGGAGGGTGTGGTCGATCAGGGCGGCCAGGTCGCTGGCCACGTCGTGTACGCCCAAGCGGGTGCTGAGGCGGCTGGCTCCGGCAGCCACCACTTGTCGAGCGGCTGCGAGGTTGGTGGTCACGCAGTGGCCGTTGCAGGGCTGGGTGCAGGTGCTGCAGCCGAGTGTGGCCGGTGGTGGGTAGATGGCGATGACTTCGCGGGTGATGAGGCCGATGAGTTGGTCGAGTGAGAAGTCGGAGAAGCGTGTGGTCATGGTCCGGTTGGCTGTCGCTCTAGCGCGCGAATCGTTTTTCGATGGCCGTGATTTTTTCGACTCGCCGCGCGTGTCGGTCCCCGCCCCACGGTGTTTCCAGCCAGGTTTTGACGATCTGTTTGGCCAGGTTGGGGCCGATCAGTCCGGCGCCCAGGGTGAGGACGTTGGCGTGGTTGTGTTCGCGGGCGTTGCTGGCGCTGCTGAGGTCATAGCAGAGGCTGGCGCGCACGCCGGGCACTTTGTTGGCGACCATGCAGGAGCCAATGCCAGCGCCGTCGATGACGATGCCGGCGTGGGCGCGACCTTGGGCGACGGCGCTGGCGACGGCGAAGGCGAAGTCAGGGTAGTCGACGCTCTCGCTGCTGTGTGTCCCCAGGTCGAGTGGTTCGAAGCCCAGTTCGGCCAGATAGGGTTTGAGGAGTTCTTTGAGGGGGAAGCCGCCGTGGTCGGCGGCGATGGCGACGACGCGGGCGTTATCGCGATGGGCGGAGGGAAGCTGGTTGGGCGCGGGCGAGGGGCTGCTGCTCGACCCGGAGGTTTGCAGGCGGGTGAGGATTGCGGTGACGAGGGCGCGAACTTCCGTTTCGGTGGGGGTCATGAGACTGGCTCGATGTCAACGTGGGGGATGAGGTCGAAGCGGGCGAAGGGATAGTAGATGAGCCAGGCTTTGCCGATGATGAAGTGTTTTTTGAGCGGCCCCCAACTGCGTGAATCGCTGGAGCCGGCGCGGTTGTCGCCCATCACCCAGTATTCGTCATCGGCTAATTGGGTGGGGGGGAGGGTGGTGTCGTTGGGAAAATCGATATAGGTTTCGGGCGGCAGGGGTTTGCCATCGATGGTGACGTGGCCGTTGGCAATGGCTATGGTTTCGCCAGGCAGGCCGATGACGCGTTTGACGTAATCCTTGTCGACTTCGTATGGGTATTGGAAGACGATGATGTCCCCGCGGTGGGCGTTGCCCAGGAGGTAGCCGATGCGGCTGACGATGACGCGCTCGTCGGGCAGGAGGGTGTTCAACATGCTTTGGCCTTCGACGATGTAGTTTTGGAAGACGAAGGCGCGGAAGCAGACGATGAGCAGGCCGGCGATGACGAAGGTCTGGATGATCTCCCAGATGTAGTCGGCGAGGGAGGGTGGGAGATCTTGTTGGTCCTGGGGGGCAGGCGGGGAGGCAGCAGTAAGGTCGGGATCAGGCACGGGCTGGGTTTCCAAGAGGGTGAAATCGTGACGGCATTATAGCATTCTCGCAGGGGTGGCGAAAAAGGCGAGCGTTCGGGCGTTATCGACCGGTAATGAAAAACCGGCTTCTGGTGGAAGCCGGTTTTTCATGGTGATGTAGGGTGGAGTTAGCGGAACTGTTGCCAGGTGCCATCATTGTAGAGGACGAAGACGCCGCCAGTGGACGACCAGAGCATCATGCCGCCGACGTAGGGCTGGATGGTGGCGTTGATGGCGGCCTGAGGGCGTCGGCCCCAGCCGAGGCGTTGCGACATGTTGTCGACTTGGCGCCACACTTTGCCAATGCCGTATTCGGGCTGGTAGTAGCCAGGCGGAGGGATGATCCAGGGGTTGTTCACGGGTTCACCCGCCTGCCAGGTGTCGTCATAGCGTCCCCAGCGGTGGTTGCTGCCGAATATGATGTAGACTTTCTTGTTGGTCATATCCTGAACGACATAGCCGTACTGGAACTGCTGATCGTTGGCGGCGATGCCTTGTTCGGGTGCCTGCGGGCAGCCGAGCCGTGAGCGAACGCCCCAGTTGTTGTACCAGACATTGCCAAAACCCTGGACAGGGGCGATGGCGCAGCCGGGCTGGGGTGGGACAGGCGGCGGGGGAGGAATGGGACCGGGAGGAGGCGGCCAGTAGGGTGGTTGGCCGCTGCAGCTCCATACCCATGTTCCATTGGCCCAAACCCAGCTACAGACGGGTGGGTGCGTGGGCCAGGAGGGGACGCCGGGTATGCAGAGGTGTTGGCCGGGGCGGATGCGGTTGGGATTCTTGATGCCGTTGCATTTGGTGATGGCGTTTACCGTCACGTGATAGCGGCTGGCAATCTCTTTCAAGGTGTCGCCGCGTTTGACCACGTAGTTTGCCTTGCAAGAGCAGCTGGCATCAGCTTGAGGGGCGCCGACGGCCAAAGGTAGGACCGCCAATACCAAGGCCAAGACAAGCCCCCAAAAGATAGTTTTCTTCATAAGCGTTGCTCCCTGAGATGACCGGAAGGGACGACTACGATATTCATCATTATATACGCTTGCTCTTATGTTTGTCAATTGGTTCGCGTGCAGGGCCGAATAGCGTATCTTCTTGATAATCTGGGATCAAACACTGGCGTACTACTGCGTACTGCGTACTGCGTTGTAAGGCCTTACGCGGCACGGAGTACGTAATACGCAGTGCGAAGCAGTATCAAGCTGGTGTGATCCAGAACAGTGCTTTCAACCTGCTTCAGCTTCGCCCGCGCTGGGAGCTTCGGCCTGGCGTGCGCCCATCTCGCGATCCAGCATGAGCAGTCCTGGCCCAAAGTCGCCGATGCGCCGGAGGCTGGCTACGGCGTCAGCGGCGTTCTTTTCTTCTTCCACCTGCTCGCTGATGTACCATTGTAGGAGGATCTGTGTGGGATAGTCGGCTTCCTCGAGCGCGAGTTTGTATAGATTGTGGATCAATCCGGTCACTTTTTGCTCGTGGGCGAGGGTTTGCTCGAAGACTTGCAGGGTCGAGCCTGCCTCGGCGTGAGGGGCGGCGATGGGCTTGAGGACGGCCTGGCCGCCGCGATCGTGTAGGTAGTCGAACAGCTTCAGGGCGTGGAAGGTCTCCTCTTCGTACTGAAGCCGCATCCATTTGGCGAATCCGGGCAGGTTCTGATCCTGAAAGTGGGCTGACATGGCCAGATAGATGTAGGCTGAGTAAAGTTCGGCGTTGATCTGGTCGTTGATGGCGTCTTGAAGTTTTTGGCTGAACATGAGAAACGCCTCCTTTGGCGATTGGTGATGGGTGAGCGACGCGTGTGTCCCTCGTCATGGTGTTCATTTTAGTCTGGCGGCGCATGTGCTGTCAATCACAATGGTGCAGGGAAGGTGCGATCCGTGAAAATCGCATCGGATTATTTTTTTTCATGACGCGACGCGTAATTGCACGGACGTCAAGAGGCTGATAGACTTGTGTGAGCAGGGTGCGAAGTTGCATCAGGCCAATGGCAACGAGGCCCAAACAATCAGGAGGTTAACGACGTTGATTATCCCTACTGCCCTGTTGCGCCGGTTTTATGTGGGAGCCAGTTTGCGCAATGTAGACGATGGATTCGAGTTCAAATTACGGAATATGGTGGCCCCGGCGACGGTGGTGGCATTGGGGCCGGTGGAGGTGGATGGTGTGCCTTATGCCGCCGACCAGGTGACGCTGACCGCCAGTAGGCCGCGCCTGGCCGATGAAGTGACCACCAAACAGCCTTTCCATCTGCCGATGGGCCGCGAAATCCTGGTGCGAGTGCGCGGCAGCAAACTGGCGCGAGGAGCGCATCAACTGGCCGTGCATGCCGTAACGCGCGAGATCGGCGCGATGGTGATCGATTTCACGGATGCGGTTTAGTGCGTACTGCGTGAAACGTGAAGGCGTGAAATGTGAAGGCGTGAAACGTGAAGGCGTGAAACGTGAAATAAAAGGCAAACTCTTCCCCCTATTTCACGTTTTACGTTTCACGCTTCACAGCAAAAATTACTTTTTCATCATCCCAGGAGATAAGCAATGATCATTGGCGTTCCCAAAGAAATCAAAGATAACGAGTATCGCGTCAGTATGACGTTGGGCGGTGTGAAATTGTTGATCGATATGGGGCACAAAGTGTGGGTGGAGACGGGCGCCGGGGAGGAGAGTGGGTTTACGGATGAGGAGTATGCACGGATGGGTGCCAACATCGTGCCCACGGGCGCCGATGCCTGGAGCGCGCATCTGGTGGTGAAGGTGAAGGAGCCGCAGCCCAGTGAGTATCAATTCATGCGCCCCGATTTGGTCCTGTTTACCTATCTCCATCTGGCGGCCGAGGAGCGTTTGACGCACGCCATGTTGGAGAGTGGCGTCGCCGGCGTGGCCTATGAGACGGTGGAGTTGCCCAATCGCACGTTGCCGCTGCTGACGCCGATGAGCGAGGTGGCCGGGCGCATGGCGGTGCAGGTGGGCGCGCACTATCTGGAACGCGCCAACGGCGGGCGTGGCAAGCTGTTGGGGGGTGTGCCGGGTGTGCGGGCGAGCGATGTCATCATCATCGGCGGCGGCGTCGTCGGCACGCAGGCGGCTATTATCGCCTTGGGCATGGGGGCCAATGTGGTCATCATCGACATGAACCTGGATCGTCTGCGCTATCTCAGCGAGGTCTTGCACGGCAACCTGACGACTCTGGCCTCCAATCCCTATACCGTTGCCGAGGCGGCCAAACGGGCGGATCTGCTGGTCGGCGCTGTGCTGATCAAGGGCGCCAAAGCGCCGCGGCTGGTGACGGAGGAGATGGTGAGTCAGATGAAGCGGGGCAGCGTGATCGTGGATGTGGCTATCGATCAGGGTGGCTGCATTGCTACGGCGCGGCCAACGACGCATTCTGACCCCGTGTATTTTGTAGGCGATGTGCTGCATTACTGCGTGACCAATATGCCCGGCGCTGTGCCCCGCACGAGCACCTATGCCCTCAGCAATGCCACCCTGCCTTATGTGGTGAAGTTAGCTAATATGGGCCTGGAGGCGGCCGTCCGCGCTGACCCAAGCCTGGCGCTTGGTGTGAACACCTATAAGGGCCGTATTACCTATCCGGCGGTGGCAGAGGCTTTTGGGCTGGAATACGCCAGCCTCACGCAACTGTTGTGACAGCCCCTTCATCGACGGCAAGGCGGGCGGCGAGGCGCTTGTAGAACATGATCAACCGTTCTGCCTTGCCGTCGATGATGTGTCGTATGGCCTGGTCGGATGCCTGGTAGCCCATGCGCGTCCAAAACCGAACGAGGGCGCGGTCGCTGACCAACGCCGCCAGCCGGATCTCGCGCGTTGGCGTCCCGATGCGCAGCCATTCCTCCAGGATGCGGACGGCCCAAGCTGCCAGATCGTGGCGATCCGTTGGCAGGACATCGGCCAGGATGAGCGCGCCAAACCAGACCACCCCTGGCGCCGGGTGATCGAAGCGCAGATCGAAACATCCCACCATTTGCTTCCGTTCCCACCAGATGCCGAGGAGCACGCGGTCGCCACTTTCGAGGACGTTTTGATAGGTCAGAGCGGCTTGTTCGGGCTGCGCGGGCCTGCCGCTGTGGCTGAGGAAGTAAACGCGGCTTGTTTCGTATAGTGATTGGACTATGGGCAGAGCATCGACATCGATTTGTCGAAGCGTGATGGGGGGATTGGTAGGGCCGTTCATCGTCGCGGCAAGGTTTGTAACGTTTGCCGGAGTTTGATGATGCTATCGGGGGGATAGTAGCCTTTGGGCACAGAGGCGTTGGCGTAGACAAGGGTGCGCGGGCCGAGGAGGACGCCAGGGTTGAGGACGCTGTTGCAGCCGCTTTGGGCGTCGTCGCCGAGGATGGCGCCCATTTTGGTGAGGCCGGTGTCGTAGAGCACGCCGGCGATGCTGAGTTGGAGGGTGGGGCGTTTGCCGGTGGCGGGGTCTTTGGTGCTGACGAGGGTGAGATTCGAGAGTTTGGTGCCGGCGCCCAGGTTGACGCGGCGACCGAGGATGCTGTCGCCCACGTAGGCGAAGTGGGGGGCGTGGGCGCCGGGCAGGAACATGCTGTTCTTGACTTCGCTGGCGTGGCCTACGCTGCAACCGTCGCTCAGGATGACGCCGCCGCGGATGTAGGCGCCGTGGCGGATCTCGCAGTTGGCGCCGATGATGGTGGGGCCGGCGATGTAGGCGCCCGGTTCGACCACGCTACCGGGGCCGATGATGATGTCGCCGGGGCCGAGGTAGGCGCCGGGATGGACGATGCCTGCGATCTGTTGGCCCCTGCCGGCGATGGTTTGGTCGAGATAAGGTGCGATGCGGTCGAGCGCCTGCCAGACGAAGCTGAGTCCAGCGAAGAGGTCGGCGTGGGGGAAGGTGGTGAGGTCGAAGAAGGCGGTGGGGGTCAGGTCGATGGTCATGTCAGGTTGCTCCTGCCATCTCGAGCACTTGCAGGGTAGCGCGCGCGGTCTTGGCCCAGGAAAAGCGGGCGAGGTTGGCTTTGCCGCGAGTGATCAGGTCGGTGCGCAGGGATGGTTCGGTGAGAACGCGGGCCAGGGCCAGGGCCAGGTCTTGAGGATCGAGTGGGTCGAAGTAGAGGGCGCCATCGCCGGCGATTTCGGGCAGCGACGAAGCGCGGGCGCAGACGAGGGGGGTTTCACAGGCTTGGGCCTCGAGGGCGGGGAAGCCGAAGCCTTCGTTGAGGGAGGGGAAGGCGTAGCAGGCGGCGCCAGAGTAGAGGCCGGGGATGTCGTGGACGCGGGCAAAGCCGGTGAAGCGCACAACGTCTTCGACACCTTCTTTTTTGACTATTTCGTATAGCGATTGACTATGAAAACCCGGACTACCAGCCAACACCAAATACAAATGACGGTTGGACAAACGCTGCCGCAGCAAGACGAAGGCTTCGATCAGGCGAGTCAGGTTTTTGCGGGGTTGAAGGGTGCCGATGTGCAGGATGTATTCGGCGTCATCAAGGAGGCCGTAGCTGCGGCGGACGCGGGCGATGCGTTCGGGGTCGCGTTCGGGGACGAGGGTGGGGTCGGGGGCCAGGTGGACGACGTGGACGTGGGCGGGGTCGGCGTCGTAGAAATGAACCAGATCGTCTTTGGTAGCCTGGGAGTCGGCGATGACAGAGGTGGCGATGCGGGCGTGGCGGCGGGTGGTCCAGCGCAAGTAGGTTCGCTGGCGCCAGGGATGGGCGTCGGGGAAGCGCTCGTAACCGAGGTCGTGGACGGTGACGACGGTGCGGCGCGGGCCAACGAGGGGGAGGACGTGGGCGGGGACGAAGAGGAGATCGGGGGGATGGCGACGAGTGTAGGGGCCAAGATGACTGTGCGTCCATAGTCGTTGGCCCGGCAATACCACGAAGTTGGCGTCGGGGTGAAAGAGATCAGCGTTGGCGGGGGGCGCGGGGACGTAGAGGAGGAATTCGTGTCCGCGCGGTTCGCTCAGCAAGGCGTTGATCAGTTCCAGGCTGTAGCGTTCGGTGCCGGTGCGTTTGGCGCGCAGGGCGCGGGAGGCGTCGATGCCAATGATCATGATGTTGTGGGTGGTGGAGAAGGAGGGGTGGTGGGAGGCATTTTAGCAGCAGGGAGGTGACTAAGCCCAATGCTCTGGCCACACCGCATTGGTTTGCAGATGAAGCGCGGTTGTGCTATAAATTTTTTGTATTTGTTTATCTGCGAACCGCCCGCGCTGCTGTCAGGGTGAGTTGGCAGCGCGTGTGGGGTTGCAAATTGCTCGTTTGCGTTGATGGTGCTCTCTCAGCCTTACCACTCGCTCAGTTTAGGAGTTCTGTCGATGGCACGACCGATGTTCGATTCCGAATACCTGTATGGTTTTCATGATGCAGGGGGCGAGGGTTTGATGACTGACGTTGGGACGCCGGGATGGGTGGTGATTGTCAAAGAGGTGGGCGCGGATCCGAATGATGGGAGCGGCGATGATTTCACGGGTTTTTCGAATCAGGGGCTGGGCGTGATCGTGCGCTTGAATCATAGCTTTCACGCTCCGAACGGGACGCTGCCGCGGCCGGAGCGTTATCAGGATTTTGCCCGCCGTTGCGGCAATTATGTGCGCAATTCGCGCGGTTGCCGTATCTGGATCATTGGCAACGAGCCGAATTTGTCCATCGAACGGCCGGGCGGCGAGGTGATCACGCCGCAGATGTATGCGCAATGCTATCGATTGTGCCATGATGCGATTCATCAGGCGGACGCACAGGCGCAGGTGTTGACGGCGGCGGTGGGGCCGTGGAATGCAGAAACGACGTATCCGGGCAACGAGTTGGGCGATTGGGTGCGCTATTTCGTCGATATGCTGAATGCCATTGGCGTGGGTGTTGTCGATGGCATCACGCTGCATACGTACACGCACGGACACGACCGGGTGAAGATTCGGTCAGAAGATATGCAACGTGATGCGCGTTATGCGCGTTTGCGTCAGGAGTTTCGCTCGTATCGCGATTTCATGGCGGCCATCCCCTCAGGGATGAAGAGTCTGCCAGTGTACATCACCGAAGTGAATCCGCATCGTGGGGAGGCGGAGGGGTGGGAGGACAAGAACGATGGTTGGGTGCAGGAGGCTTATGCCGAGATCAATGAGTGGAATCAGCGGGCAGGGAATCAGGTTATTCGGGCGTTGGTTCTCTATCGCTGGTCTCGCGATGATAGGTTCTTCATCGGCGGCAAGAATGGCGTGCTCGATGATTTTCGGCGGGCGGTGGAGAACCGCTACAAGTGGCCGGCAACGGCGGTCGTCGATCCTTTGGAGGCGGCGCGCAAGCGGCTGGAGGAGTTGAAAGCCGCCATCGATAAGCTGTGGGCGGATTTGCAGAAGGCGCTGGGGACGGTGACGGCTATCGGGCGGGTGCGCGGCGAGATCGATCAGATCACGGCCAAGGCGGGCGGGTTCGCCTTGATTCCGCAAGAGGTGGGTGATCTGCTGGCTGAGATCGCGACGCTGGAGAAGCCGGAGCCGGCGCCAGGTCCACGCCAGCAGGCGCCACAGCCGCCCCTGGAGGATTGGGTGGGCAATCTGCCGCAGAGCGCGCTTTATCCGACGCGCGAGTTGAGTGTGATCCGTCAGGTGATCATTCATCATACGGCCACGCGCGCGGACATACCGCCCAAACGACTGGCCGAAGCGCAGATGGGGCAGGGGCGGCCCGGCATTACGTATCATTTTGTGATTGCGGGTGATGGCGTCATTTTCGCCACGCAGCCGCTGGAAGCCGTGACCTCACAAACTGGAAAGGAGGACGCTAACGGCACAGGCGTGGCGGTGGCGCTGGCCGGGAATTTCACGAGCCTGACGCCCACTGATGCGCAGATGGCCAGTGCGGCAAGCCTGATCGCCTGGCTGCTGACCCGGTTCGGCTTGGGGGTGGAGGCGGTCGTGGGCCGGAGTAATCTCGAAGCGCATGGCTCGCCCGGCGAGCAGTGGGAGCGCGAGGCGCGCTATAAGGATAAGTTGTTGGCGGGGGTGCAGGCGATTCTGGAGGCGCTGCCGCCAGTGGAGGAGAACGCAACCGTCAAGCTACGGCAGCGGATCGCCGAGTTAGAGGCGCAGGTGGCTGATTTGCAGGGTTCGCTGGCGGAGCGAGAGAGCGAGGTGGTGCGGTTGGAGGCTGAGGTGGCGAGGCTGAAGACGCGTGAGGTCGTGAGCGAGCGCGTGGAGCGGCCCGAGATCATCGATATCGTGGACAGCCTGCCCAAGAATGATGCTTCGGAGTGGGCGCCTTATAAACAGCGACCGCTCTCAGCGATCACGACGATCGTCATTCATCATACGGCCACGGGAAAGCATACGACGCCGCAAAACGTCGCCGATGGGCATATTCGCCGGGGTTGGCCGGGCATCGGTTATCATTATGTGATTCGACCCGATGGCGTGATCTACCAGTGCCAGCGCCACGAGACGGTTTCGTTCCATACCGATAAGAACAATAGCTATACGCTGGGGGTGAATCTGGTGGGGTGTTTCATGCGCACTCTGAACAAGGTCGAGCAGCCGCCAGAAGATCAGGCGCCCACCGAGGCGCAGTTGGAAAGCGCCAGCCACCTGGTGGCGTGGCTGATGCAGGAGTTGAATATCACGGGCATCGAGCGGGTGATGGGGCACAAAGAGGTGCCGACGGCTGCGCCGACTGCCTGCCCGGGCGAGCAATGGGCGGCGGGGGCGAGGTGGAAGGACGATCTCCTTCGCCGCATCACGGCTGTTCGCAGTAACGTGAAGGAGAGAGGCGTCAGGCCGATCCGTCACTATTTGTTGCTTTGGGATCACGGCCCCAACTGGGCCAGCGCCGATTGGGAGAGCGCACAGGAGTACATCACTCGTTTTCGCACGAGCGTAGGATTTACGACGGCAGAGGCGATGGCGGCGCAACGCGTGCTCATCGTGGGCGGCGTAGGCGGTGTGAGCGGAGATGATGAGGAGAAGTTGCGCCAGGCCGGTATCGAGGTTTATCGCATCGATGGCAAGGATGAAGCCGATACCAGGCGTCGGTTGCACGAGATCGTGCAGGGTGGGACGCCGTGGCCGGGCGATGCTGTGGCGGGCGCGCCGGCGGATGCCTGGTTGGAGGCGGATTGGGTGGTTGCGCCGGGATATGATATGCCGGATGATTGGCCGCCAGAAGAGAGGCCGGGCGATGTCGTGGCGACGATGCCTCCGCCGGCAACGAAGCGCTCGCGCCGTCGGAGCGCCGCCAAGAAGAGCAAGAAAACGGGAGCGTGATCATGAACAAGCTCGGGTTCTACATCCAGGTTTACGATCGCAGCGGCCTGCGCGAGGCGATCGAGCAGGTCAAGCCGCCGACGATGTTGTATCATCGCGGGGGCAAGGGGTTGCTGATCGAGATTCGACAGCGGTTGTCGCCGGATTCGTTCATCATTGGCCGCTGGGAGGAGTTGGATATCAGGAAAGAGTCCATCTTGTACGGCTCCAATCCCGTGGACGCGGGTCGCGCGGCAGCGCGCGAGATTCTGAGCTACGATCCCTACGATCCTGCCTACGCGACCGGACGCGTGAATGGCAAGCTGTTGGTGGATGCGTGGATGACTCTGAACGAGTCTTTGGGCTGGCCGGCGGCGAGGGAAGAAATGGCGGCGTTCGAGCAGAAGGCCCGAAATATCGATGCGTTCCAGGTGGCTTTCCGTCAGGAGTTGATGACGCAGGGGATCGAGGCGGTGGCCTTCAATTTCGGGGCTGGGAATTTCGATCTGCCGGAGAAGTATCTGCGCTATTTTCCGCGCACGCTGGAAAGTTACAAGTATCTGGGGTTCCACGAGTACGGTTGGCCGACGCTGAAACCGCCCAATTCGGGGGCGTTGTTCTATCGGCGGTGTATGGAAGGCATCCGCCGCGTGTATGGGGATCGCCATCAGGCGATCATCACCGAGGCAGGGGTGACGCGGATGTATGGCCGCGATGCCCCTGACCAGGGTTGGTTGAGTAGAAATGAGACGCTGAGCGAAGATCAGTATTGGGAGTCTTTGGAGTGGTACAATACTGAGTTGTGCAAGGATGGCTATGTCAAAGGGGCGTGTTTGTTCCAGGTGGGGGATGGTTATGGCGATGGCAGCTTCCGCCATCTCGGCGTGGACAATGACAGCAGGCCCATCAGATTGATAGAGCGGATCGCAGCTTTGCGCACGACTCCGCAACCAACCCCGCAGCCAACCCCACAACCAACTCCGCAGCCAACCCCACAGCCGTCTGATCTGGCGGCGTTACTGAAAGCGATAACAGATCAGGAGGCCCGGCTGACTCCCATCGCCGGGCAGTTGGTCGGGCAGGGTGCACAAGCGACCGGTTTGCAGAAGCCGCTCGATGACGCCGTGAGCATAGTCGTGGCTGCAGGAGCGGCGGCAGGCAGGCTGAGTGAAGCGCCAGCGCGCTTGCAGGGGTTGGCGGGGAGGGCGAGCGCAGCGAGTGCGGCTATCGCTTTGCAGAAGCAGACGAGCGATCTGCAACAGCGGTTGCAAAATGCAGCGGCATTGGCAAAGTTGGTGCAAGCGAAGAAGAAAGAGTTGGCGGCGCTCGTGACGGCCGAAACCCGGCTTCCTGGTCTGTTGGAGCAGATCAATCGTTTGTTGGCCCAGCTCAGGGAATTGCGCGAGAGCCTGGAAGGGGGGCCGGAGCCATCTATTTCTTTGCAGCATCCCGCTCAGGGCAAGGCTGTCAGCCGGAATTTTGGCGCGCCAGATCCAGTGTACTTGAAAGCAGGGTTCAAGGGCCACGAAGGAGTCGATTTCAGTTGCGTGATCGGCACACCGGTGTTGGCGGCGGCGGGGGGCGTGGTTTGGCGATCGGGCCAGGGCGCCCCGGACAATCCCTGGGGCACGCGGATCATCTTGCAGCATGATTGGAATGGGCGGCGCGGCTACACCATCTATGCCCATTTGTCCGAGGTGGAGGCGACGGCGGCGCAGGGCGCGCAAGTCGCGGCTGGCCAGCTGATCGGCAGGAGCGGCAACACCGGCCAAACGACGGGACCACATCTGCATTTCTGCTTGGCGTTGTCCGGCGTGGTGAACGATGGCTATCCCTGCCCCAGTTCGATGGGCGCGGCCTGGTTTTTCGATCCTGTCCCGCACATCAGCGGCGGCGTGATCGTTGGCCCGCCCATGCGCGACGACGATCTCGGTTGTCTGCCCCCATCGGATCCCATTTAAGGTTAGTCGATAGTCACTGGAAACGACTAAAGTCGTTATTACAAGATCATTATAGGCTCGTAGCAACGACTTTAGTCGTTTTTTATGCGTAAGAAACGACTAAAGTCGTTACTACGATTATTACAAGATACGCGTCACCTTGATGTCTACGTGCAGGTGATGTCCGACATCGGCCAAAGCCTTCATCCAGCTCGGATCAGAGAGGGATGGGGGCGCCACCACCAGGGCGGTCATCGAGAACATGGGGGAGCCGCTGATCGGCGCCCGTGTCGTGTCGGTGTCCATGGTTTCGATGCTGATGCCGGATTGCGAAAGCGTATGCGCGATCTTGTGGATGATGCCTTCGTGATCGGCGCCGTGGACTTCGATCTTGTAGGGGAGCCAGCCGGCATGGGCTTGGGCGTAGGTCTGCGCGGTTGGAGTTGCCGTCACCTTGTAGCCCCGGGCGAGTAGCTGCGGAATCTCCTTTTCCAGGTGGGCGATTTGGTCTGGGGGCAAGGAGACGAGCATGAGGATGGCGAATTCGCCGCCCAGTCGCGACATGCGGCTGGTCTCGATATTGCCGTCCAGGTCGAGAAGGAGTTGGGTGACTTCATCGACGATGCCGACACGGTCGGCGCCGGTGAGGGTGAGAACGATGTTGGTGCGCATAACGTTGTTTTCTTTTTGTAGGGAGTGGCTATAAACAGCCGCGTGGATTTCAATTGGATTCTAGCACACCCCCAAGACGTTGCCAAACCTCTGGCCCTCGTGCAAAACGACCCTGCAAACATGTCAATACCTGACGCGCGTCATACCGCGGCGCGTCAACATGCCTTATGCTGAAAAATGAGCATCAGGATTATGGGTTCGTGACTGGCCCCAGCTATTTTCACGACCGAAAGTGAGTCCATCCGATGTCGGAACAAGTCACACCCACCCGTTCGGAACTGCACCAGAAGCGGTTGCACATTGAACTCGCGCTCAAAGGCGCCGAGTTACTGCGCCAAAAGCAGCAAGCGTTGCTGCAAGAATTGATGAGCAGCGCCAATGCCGTGTTGGCGGAAGAAGAGTTGCTGGACGAGGCCGCCGCCGCCGCTCGTCGCGCCCTGGCCCTGGCCACGGCGCTGGATGGGCCGGAGGTCGTTGGTAGTCTGGGTTTGGCGCAGCAGGAGCCTTTGCAGGCGCCGGTGGGGACGGCGCGAGTGATGGGCGTCAACATCTTGCGCATCGAGCCGCAAACCCTGGTGCGCACGCCGGCCGGACGCGGCCACTTCCCCGCCCACAGCAGCCCGCGGCTGGACGAGATGGCGTTGGCCTTCGAGGGTGAGATCGAGATCTTGCTCGAAGTTGCCAATCGCGAGCTGCGCGTGCGCCGCCTGGCCGAAGCCATTCACCAGACCACCCGCCGGGTCAATGCCCTGGATTCGATCCTGCTGCCCCGCCTGCGCCGCCAACTCCGGGCCATCGAGCTAAGCCTGGCCGAACGCGAGCGCGAGGATGTTTATCGTCTCAAGCGCGTGAAGGCGCACAACCTGCGCCGGCGCGGGACAGCGAGTGGGGTCGGGGCCGGAGCGGAGGGAAGATATGTCGGATGATGTTCTCAGCCGCATTCGCGAAGCCGAGCGCGCCGCAGCCGACCGCATCGCCGCCGCTCGCCAAAACGCGCGCGACCGTCGCCAGCAAACCGAACGGGACGCGGCCCAACTCCTGGCGCAGGCCGAAACCGAAGCCAAAGCCGAAGCACAGGCACTCTACCGCCAGTTGACGGCGGAGGCCGCAGCCGAGGCCACAACTCTGCGCCAACAAGGCGTTGCCCAAGCCGAGGCGCTTCGCCAACAACTCGCCGCTCGCATCGAAGAAGCAACAGCTCAGATTGTCGCTTTCATCTTGCCCGTCAACCAGTAAACCGGTAGACCGGGAAGCCGGTAGACCAGTAAACCGGGAAGCTGGTAGACCAGGAAACTATCTGACCTCCGACCTCTGATCTCTGATCTCTGCTTTTCCCGCCATGATCGTCCCCATGACCCGTCTGCAGATCGTGGGCCACAAACGTGACCTGGATGCGACGCTGCGCGCCTTGCAGGAATTAGCGTGCGTGCAGTTGGTAGATGCCCCCAACATCCATGCCACCCTGCGCCCCTACGCCTCTGGCGCCGAACATGCCGAGATGGAGACGCTCAGCTACCTTCAGGCCCGACTGGACGCCCTGCTCGCTCTCCTGCCCGCCCAGCCCGTCGAATCCGAACAACCCTTTGCCGATGTCCTTCCGGCGTCGCCCGAACAGACTCTTGCCACCCGGCTCCAGGCTGATCTCGACGCCCACGCCGCGGCGCTGGAGACCCTGGCCCAGCAACGGCAGGCCCTGCGCAACGACGCCGATGTATTGCCCAACTACGCCGCCACACTCACCAAGCTCAGCCGCCTCACCCCTGCGCTGACCGAATTGAGCGATTACGAAACCGTGGCGCTGCTGATCAACCGCCGTTATGCCGCGGTCGTCGACCTGCTCGCAGAAGAAATGCGCGCCATCGCTGGCGAACGCAGCCTGCTGGTCTCCGACCAGGTCGATGCCGACAACATTGGCGCCTTGCTCGTCTTCCCCCGCGCCGTGGCTGCACCCATGCAGGCCCTGCTGGGCCGCGCACAGGTCAGCCAGGTCAGCCTGCCGGACTCTTTGCGCAACGTTCCCTTCCGCGACGCCCTCGACCACATCCAACAGCGCCTCAAGAGCATTCCAGACGAGCTGGCCGTCATCGATGCGCGATTGGCCGAGGCCGCGCGGCAACACCGATCCCGTTGGCTGGCCGCGCGGCAGGCGCTCGTCCGCCGTCTGGAGCAACTGCGCGTGCGCAACCACTTGGGCGAGACTGAACACACCTTCGTGTTGGTGGGATGGACGCCGCAGCGCGACTTGCCCAAAACGCTTGCCTATCTCGACCAGCATCTGCCCGATAGCGCCCTCGTCGCTCAGGAATTGCCGCCCGCGTCTGCTGAAATCCACGCTGCCCCGGTTTTGATGGAAAGCCGCGCCCTGACCCGGCCCTACGAATTCTTCCTGCGCCTGTTCTCGTTGCCCCAATATGGCAGCTTCGATCCGACGACGCTGATGGCGTTGTTCATGCCGCTCTTCTTTGGCATCATGCTGGGTGATGTTGGCTACAGCCTGGTGTTGCTCGCCATCAGCTTGTACGGACTGCGCCGGTTTCCGGTGGGGACGGGCCTACACGACATCTTTCGTTTTCTGCTCATGGGTTCGGTCTGGGGCGTGATCTGGGGCTTCGTTTTCGGCGAATTCTTGGGTTCGTTAGGACACGACTGGTTCGGCATGCAGGCATGGTGGCGCGAACGCAGCGATCCCGAGGCGCTGGCTCCGCTCCTGCTTTTCACCATCGGCCTGGGCGCTGTACATGTAACGTTGGGGCTGGCACTGGGTGTGTGGCAAGCCTGGCGCGCCCGCCAATCGCAACACCTGTGGGAGCGCGGCGGTATGCTCGTCGGCCTTATCGGTCTCTTCCTGTTGGCCGCCGTCGCCACCCGGCGTCTGCCAGCGGGGTGGATGACGCCCAGCCTGGCGGTGGTCATCGTTGGCCTTGTTCTACTAATCCGGGGGCTAGGCCCGATCGGTGCACTCATGGCGCCGGTCGAATTGCTGGGGGTGGTGGGCAATGTCTTGTCGTATCTCCGTCTCGCCGCCATTGGCCTGGCCTCGGTCTATCTGGCGATGGTGGGGAACACGATGGCGGGTCGGGTCGGCAGCCTCTGGGTGGGCGTGCTCATCGCCGCCCTTTTCCATGCCCTCAACATCGCTTTGGGCGCGTTCAGCCCCACCATCCACGCCCTCCGTTTGCACTACGTCGAATTCTTCTCGAAATTCTATGAACCTGGCGGCGAACCGTTTGCGCCGTACGGGGCTGGTCATTCATGAATCGAGGTCAAACCATGGATATTGGACTTCTTGCAGTTGGCGCTGGACTGGCCGTCGGCATCACGGCATTAGGCACGGGTTACGCCCAGGGGCGCATCGGCTCCGCCGGCGTTGGCGCCATGGCCGAAAAACCGGAGCTGATGGGCCGTATCATCCTGCTCGTCGCCATTCCCGAAACGATGGTCATCCTCGGCTTTGCTGTGGCCGCCATGATCCTGCTGCTGTTGGGCGGCGGCGCTGGCGGCTGATATGGCTCTGCAGCACATCCTGGAAGCCATCGCCGCTGACGCCGAGAGCGAGGCCGAGGCGCTGTTGGCTCAGGCTGAACAGGAATGCGCAGCGCGGGTGGCAGAGGCCCAGCGGCGGGCGACGGAAAGACGTCAGAACATCGTCGCCGACGCCCGCATTGCCGCTGGCCACGAGCGCGCCCGCTTGCTCCATCGCGCCCGCCTGGATAACACCCGTGGCCTTGTGGCTGCGCAGGAGGACGCGTTCCAGTCCATCTTGCGGCGTGCGCGCGAGCAATTGGGTGGCCTACGTCAGCGCAGCGATTATCCGGCTCTGTTGGCGGCGTGGCTCGACGAGGCTCTCACTGCCGCCCATGACGCTGCTGTCGTATCGATGCACCCCGATGACGAGATACTGGTGCGCGACCTCTTGGCAGCGCGCGACCGGCAAGTCCGGCTTGAACGCACTCTCGCCACCGGGGGCGGCGTGGTCGTTGCCAGCCAGGATGGGCGGGTTGTGGTCGAAAACACGGTCGAGGCCCGCCTGACGCGCGCTCTGCCCGATCTTCGCTCTCTCTTGGCCGCGCAACTGACCGGCCCAAGTCGGACGCCATGAACACAAGCGACGGCGGCTACGAGTATGTGAACGCCCGACTACGGGCCATGCGCACACGACTGTTCGACCGTTTCGCCTACGAGCAGATGCTGGCCGCGCCCGATGTGCAGGCGCTGATCGGGCGGCTGGATCAAACGCCCTACCACGACGCCGTGGAACAATCGCTTGTCACTCGTTCCGGCCTGTCTGCCCTGCTGGCCGCGCTCCAGCTTGACCATAGTGCCACGCTCCGCCGCATCGCCGGTTTTTGCGGCGGCGAAGTCGCTGCTGCCCTGCGTATCCTTTTGGCGCCCTACACCCGACACACGCTCATCACCCTGACGCGCGGCGTCAAGTCCCGCGCGGACCCGGCCCACATTCTTGCTTTCACTCTGGCCATTCCCCCTTTCAGTGAGGGCGCACTGAATGAATTGGCGCGGCGTCCCACCGTGCGTGCGCTCGTCGATTTGCTGGCACAGTGGAAGCTGCCCACGTCCGAGCTGGCGCAAGCGCTGGTGGCAGGGTTGGCCGGTGACCACGAACTGGGGCCGAAAGTTTATGATCCGCGAATAACGCGAATAAACACGAATAAAGCAGAGTTGGCCGGCGACCACGAACTGGGGCTGGAAGAGGCTTTCGATGCTGCCTGGGCGGCGACGACGGCGCAGCAGGCTGCGATCTACAAAGGGGCCGACGCCAACCTGTTGCGTTCGCATCTGGCTCGCTACCTGGATTTGCATAACCTCCTGTTCGCCCTCGATCTGCGCGGGATGGCGCTGCCACACTCGGTTCCCTGGCTGGTCGGCAACTGGGCGATGAATCCCTCACCGGCCCTGAAGTCGGATGTGCTGGAGGAAGTACGGATGGCAGCTGATGCTGGCGAGATGGCTGCCGCGCTCGCCAAGTCTGCTACGGGCGGCTTTTGGCGGCCTGCCGTCGTCGCCTGGGATGGCGTGCAGCCGCTGGCGTTGCAGCAAGCCTGGGAGCAGACGCTCCTGCACTGGCGTTTGAGCCTTTTTGCTACAGCCGATCCGCTCGGCCCCGGCATCCTCATTGCTTATCTGGCCGCCAAAGACGCCGAAATTCGCAACCTGCGCCTCATTGCCGAAGCCGTCGCCGGCAACCTCAGTCGCGAAGAGGCGAGCAGCAGATTGTGGAGTTAGTAGAATCGTGAGGTCGCAATGAAACCAGGACTCGTCTCACTCTTTTCGATTATCATTCTTATCGTTGGTGCATTTCTTTCTGGTCCGCATCCGCAAGAATCAGGGGCAGAGTCTCAGATAGCTAAACAGCAAGGTATTGCTTTCGTCAGTTGGCAGCCGGGGCAATATTCACAACCTGATGCCGATCTGGCGCTTGCTCATCTGCGCGCCACTGGCGCCAACTGGATTAGCCTGCTTGTCACACAATACCAGGACGCCATTACATCGACGACGATCTATACTAAAACTGCCACGCCGTTGGACGCCGACTTGATTCACGTCATCGACCAGGCACATCGCCTGGGATTGAAAGTGATGCTCAAGCCACATGTGGATTTAGCCCGCGACCCTGCTCACTGGCGCGGTCAAATTGGTCAGGGCTTCAACGAAGCGCAATGGTCGGCCTGGTTCGCGTCCTATCAGACTTTCATCGACCACTACGCCCAATTGGCGCAAACCTATGGCGCCGATCAATTCTGCGTAGGAACGGAGTTGAGCGCGACCCAAGACCGAGACGCACAATGGCGCGCCGTGGTCGCCAGCGTCCGTAACATTTACAGCGGCCCCATCACGTATGCAGCCAATTGGGGCGATGAAGCCGATCTGAGTTGGTGGAATGCCGTTGATTTCATTGGCGTAGATGCTTACTACCCCCTCACGAATAAAAACAATCCAACCGTCGCCGAACTTATGGCCGGATGGACGCCTCATACCGCCATGTTGGCCAATTTGTCTTCCAGGTGGGGCAAGCAGATTCTTTTCACGGAAGTCGGCTATCGTAGCCAGGATGGAACTAATCAGCACCCCTGGGATTATCAAAGTGAGGGGGTGATCGATCTCCAAGAGCAGGCCGATGCCTACCAGTCCGCCTTCGCCAGCGTTTTCAATCAGCCGTGGTTTGCGGGAATATACTGGTGGTCGTGGAGGCCAGACCCGTTCGAAGGGGGGCCGTGTGATGATGGCTATTCGCCGCACGATAAACCTGCTGAAGATATTCTACGCTCTTGGTATGGCGGCGCGCTGCGGACAAGCTCACCTACTCCTCAACCAGACTATAGCAGGGCCTTGACCATATACATCGATGGCTTAAATTCTGGATGGAATGATTGGTCATGGGGTAGCGCCGTGAACCTGTTCTCGACCAGCCCCGTTTATAGCGGCGCACAAGCTATCTCAGTCATTGCCCAAGCATGGGGAGCGCTCTCCTTATATCACGCCAATCTCGATACCAGCCCATATTACTGGCTGGAGTTCTACGTGCGTGGGGCGACGCCTGGTCAACAACTCCACGTCTATGTCAATGATCAAACCGATTCGGAACTGCGCTATGTGCCAGCATGTAGCTTTACTGATGGGATTACTATTCAGCCGGGGACTTGGGTGCGGGTTCGCATCCCGCTGGCAGATATGAATGCTGCGAATCGCTTGATACAGAGAGTTTCGCTAAAAAACTATAGTAATCAGATCATTCAGTTCTGGATAGATGAAATCCGGTTGATTTCTGGAGTTTGGCGCACATTTTTGCCATCTTTGCAACGATAGTCATGGCCATCTTGCCATTCCCTCCCCTTTTCACCCCATGCCCCGCCTCACCGTCATCCTCCCGCCCGATCTGGCTCCTGGTTTCGCTCTCACCGGCGCCCAAGTCCTTGTGGCCGGCGACCAGTGCGAAGCCGAGCGGCTGCTGCGCCAGCGCATGAGCGAAGAAGCCGATGGCGTCATCGCCTTTCACGCTGGCTACTACGACGATCTGGCGCCGCCGTTGCGCGAACAGATTCAAACCAACTACCAGCCGCTCGTCATCTCCCTGCCCGATGGCCTGCCCGCGCGCGGGGAAGTCTCCCGCCGCCAACATCTCACCGAAATGTTGCGACGGGTCATTGGTTATAGTCTCAGTTTTCGGGGGGAGGAGGAAACGGGTGGGCAAGTAGACAAGTAGGCAAGTAGATAAGGAGAATGGCCGGAGCAGATGCAGGGCTTTCTATTTCTCATATCCACCGAGTCGTATAGCATCTGAGCGCTGATTATGTCATGCTGAGCGGGTCGATCACACAAGGTTGTTGCAGAGGAATTCCAGCGAAGCATCTCGCGTGGGTCATCAAATTTCACGAATTGTACGATATCTTTCCATGAATGTTGACCTACGGCGCGCGAGATGCTTCGCTGGCGTGGTCTTCATTATGTGAGTTGGGCGATTGACCCGCTCAGCATGACACACTATCGAGTGATCTTCTCGCATCAAATGAGAAACGGAAGGCCCGGGAGCATACGCCTCTTGTGTTTCCTTGCCTACTTGTTTCCTTATCTACTTGCCTACTCATCCTATGCCAAATAATCAGATTTCTAACACATCTGTACAATTCTCCCGCCTGCGCCGGCCGTTGGGCGAGACGCCGGTTGGGGTCATCACCCGCGCGTCCGGGCCGGTGGTGGAGGCGCGGGGGCTGACCGGCGCTCTGCTTTATCACGTCGCCTGGGTGGGGCATGAACGTCTGATCGGCGAGATCATCCGGCTGTCGGGCGATGTCTGCACGATTCAAGTGTACGAGAATACGGCAGGATTGGAGGTGGGCGACCCGGTGTGGGACACGGGCGCGCCCTTGTGGGTGGAGTTGGGGCCGGGGTTGCTATCAGGTATTTTCGATGGCGTGCAGCGCCCTTTGCCCGTGCTGGCCATGTTCGATGAACAAGGCGCGCCCACCGCGCCCTATATCGCCCGCGGCGTCACCCTGCCCGCGCTCGATCGCGAACGGCGGTGGCGTTTCGAGCCGGTCGTGGGAGCGGGCGAGACGATCGGCCCCGGCAGCGTGCTGGGGAGGGTGATCGAGGGCGAGGGTTTCGAGCATCGCATCCTGGCGCCACCCAACTATCCAGCCGGCATAGTGGAGGGGTTGGCTGCCGGAGAGTACGCCGTTCGCCAAATCATTGGCCAACTGCGCCCGATCGCTGGCGGCGACCCGTTACCCTTGCGCCTCTCTCAGCGCTGGCCCGTGCGCCAGGCTCGCCCCGTCCATCGCCGCCTGGACCCGGCCACGCCCCTGATCACCGGGCAGCGCGTCATCGACACCCTTTTTCCCATCGCCAAAGGCGGCGCGGCCATCATCCCAGGTGGTTTTGGCACTGGCAAAACCGTGACCGAGCAGGCGCTGGCCAAGTGGGCCGACGCCGACATCGTGGTCTATATCGGTTGTGGCGAGCGCGGCAACGAGATGACCGAGGTGCTGACCGAGTTCCCCAAGCTGGAGGACCCGAAGTACAACCGGCCGCTGATGGAGCGCACGGTGTTGATCGCCAACACCAGCAATATGCCCGTGGCCGCGCGCGAGGCCAGCATCTACACCGGCCTGACCATGGCCGAATATTTTCGCGATCAGGGCTATCACGTGGCTCTGATGGCGGACAGCACCAGCCGCTGGGGCGAGGCCCTGCGCGAGGTTTCGGGGCGGCTGGAGGAGATGCCGGGCGAAGAAGGCTATCCGGCTTATCTCGCCAGTCGCCTGGCCAGTTTCTACGAGCGGGCAGGCATGGTGGAGGCGTTGGGGGGAGAGGGCGGAGGACAGGGGGCGGAGGACAGAGGTCAGAGGGCGAAGGACGAAGGTCGGGAAGGGAGGCGGGTGGGTTCGGTGACGCTGATCGGGGCGGTGTCGCCGCCGGGCGGCGATTTCTCCGAGCCGATGACGCAGAGCAGTTTGCGCCTGGCGGGCGCGTTTTGGGCGTTGGATATCAATCTCGCCCGCCGCCGCCATTTCCCGGCCATTGACTGGATCGCCAGTTTCACCCATTACCAGTTGGATGGCTGGTTCAGCGAGCAGGTCGATGAACGTTGGCCACAAGCGCGCACCGAAGCACAGAAGCTTTTGCAGGAGGAACACGAGCTGGAGGAGATCGTGCAGCTGGTGGGCAGCGACGCGCTGGGCGAACGCGAGCGCGGCGTGCTCGTTTCAGGTCGATTGATCCGCGAGGCGTTCTTGCAGCAGTCGGCGTTTGGCGAGGATGCTTTTTGTTCGCTGCACAAACAGTTTCACATGCTGGATGCTCTGCTGCGCTACCATGTGCGGTTGGATGCGCTGGTTCGCGCTGGTCAGAGTCTGGACGCCTGCCTGGCTATCAGCGAGGATTTGCGCCACCGTCTCGGCCGCCTGCGCGAGATGCCGGATGCCGATCTGGATGCGCAAATGCCGGGCCTGTTGGCCGAGATCGAGCATTGGGAATAGGCCGGAGGTCGGAGATCAGAGGTCGGAGGACAGATGGCTGAGCAATCCGCAATTCGCAATTCGCAATTCGTAATCCAAAGTCTGATCACCAGGTCATACCGCACGGGACGCTATGCCGCGGGGCCGTTGTTGGTGTTCGAGCGCGTGCGCGATGTGGGTTTGGAGGAGATTGTGGTCGTGACGGCGCCGGACGGCCGCCAGCGCATCGGCCAGGTGCTCGAGCTAAACGGTGATCGGGCCATCGTGCAGGTGTTCGAGGGCACCGCCGGGCTGGATTTGGATCGCACAGTCGCCCGGTTCAGCGGCCGGGGTGCGCGGGTGGGCGTGGGGCTGGGGATGTTGGGCCGCATCTTCGATGGTGCCGGCAATCCTATCGATGGCGGGCCGCCGGTGGCGCCAGAAGCCATGCAGGATATCAATGGCTTGCCCATCAATCCGTTCGCGCGCGCTCATCCCGGCGATTTCATCCAGACCGGGCTGAGCGCCCTCGATGGCCTCAACACGCTCGTGCGCGGGCAGAAGCTGCCGATTTTCAGCGGCTTTGGCCTGCCGGCGAACGAGCTGGCCGCGCAAATTGCAGCGCAGGCCACGGTGCGAGGAGACCAGGTCAGCGAATTCGTGGTCGTATTTGCGGCTTTGGGTATCACAGATCGCGAGGCCACCTTTTTCCGCCAGCAATTCGAGGCCAGCGGCGCCCTCGCTCATGCCGTGCTTTTTCTTAATCTGGCCGACAGCCCCACGGTCGAGCGGCTGTTGACCCCGCGCGCCGCGCTCACCGCCGCCGAATACCTGGCGTTCGAGCATGATCTGCACGTGTTGGTGATCATGACCGACATGACGAATTACTGCGAGGCGCTGCGCGAGGTTTCGACCGCGCGCGAGGAGGTGCCGGGGCGGCGCGGTTATCCGGGTTATATGTACACCGATCTGGCTTCGTTGTACGAGCGGGCGGGGCGGATCAAGGGGCGGAAGGGGTCGATCACGCAGTTGCTGATTTTGACCATGCCCGATGATGATATCACGCATCCCATTCCCGATCTCACCGGCTACATCACCGAGGGGCAGATCGTGCTCAGCCGTGAGCTACACCGCAAGGGCGTGTACCCGCCCATCGATGTGCTGCCCAGCCTCAGCCGCTTGATGAACGCCGGCATTGGTGAGGGCAAGACGCGGCTGGAGCATCGCGCCGTGGCCGACCAGCTTTACGCGTTCTACGCGCGTGGTCGCGATCTCCGCCGCTTGGTTGCCATCATCGGCGAGGCCAGCCTTAGCGCCGAGGACAAACGCTTCCTTGATTTTGCTCAGATCTTCGAGACCCGTTTTCTCAATCAGGGTATGGCCAATCGCAGCATCGACGAGACCCTGGAGTTGGCCTGGACCCTGCTGGGCGCTTTCGACCCCGCCGAGCTGACGCGCATCCCACAGAGTATGTTGGAGCGGCAGCGGCAGGCGGAGGGGAAGGGATGACTCAAAGAGGGCGAAAGGCGGCCAGGGTTTGCCCTAGCTCGTGGGTGGGGAGTACGCGCGCGAGCCAGAGCAGGACGAGATAGGCGGGGATCAGAAGGGCGGTCAGGCCCAGGGCGGGGAGGAGGGGGCGGGAGGGGTCGAGGAGGGGGACGAGGGCGAGGAGGGGCAGGAAGGTGATCAGCCAGGCGCGCCAGGGCGGGCGCAGCCAGGAGCGGCTGAGGAGGAGGAGGGTGAGGCTGAGGCATGGCGCGCCGGCGAGCAAGGCCAGGGCTGCGCCGTCGGCATGCAAAGTGGGGATGAGGAGGATGCCGGCGACGAGGTTGGCGGTCAATCCCACCAGCATGGCGATGAAGGCGGCGCGGGGGTGGCCAAAGGCGGCGGCAGCCGAGCGCCCGGCCCAGATCAGCGGTTGGGCGACGAGTGCCAGGCCAAGGATGAGGAAGATGCGGCTGACGGGTTGGAAGTCGCTGCCGAAGAGGCCCGCGGCGACGGGATAGGTGAGGGTGGCGATGCCGATCAGTACGATCCCTGTCAGCGCGGCGCTATAGCGCATCAGGCGATCGAGCCAGCGCTGGGATTCGCGATGCTGCTGGCGAGAGTGGAACAGGGCCAGGGTGGGCACGAAGGCGGACATGTATTGCGTCAGCACGGTGATGAGCAGCATGTAGAGGCTGAGGGCCAGGCTGAGGTAGCCGACGGCGACGGTGTCATGTGTGATGAGTTCGAGCAAGACCGGTCCGCTGCGATAGAGGAGGACGACGACGACATTGGCCAGGAAGAAGCCGGCGCCGAAACGGAGATAGGGGCGCAGCCCGCGCCAGTCGAAGGGTCTACCCTGAGCATAATCGAAGGGCCTGCCCTGAGCATCGTCGAAGGGCCTGCCCTGAGCATCGTCGAAGGGCCTGCCCTGAGCATCGTCGAAGGGCCTGCCCTGAGCATCGTCGAAGGGCCTGCCCTGAGCATCGTCGAAGGGC
>JAYRVO010000093.1:0-98685 GCA_041918515.1 Chloroflexota bacterium
ACATGATGGAGATGATGGGCGGGTCCGGTGCGATGTCCGGGCACGAAGGCCATCACATGGGCGCAGGCCAAGCCATGACCAGCACCATGCCGATGACCGGGACCATGCCCATGGGCGGCATGATGAAGGGCGATATGATGGGTATGATGCAAGGCATGATGGCCAAGATGTCGCCGGAGCAGCATCAGCAGATGATGCAGCACATGATGGAGATGATGGGCGGGTCCGGTGCGATGTCCGGGCACGAAGGCCACCACATGGGCGCAGGCCAGGCCATGACCGCAACCATGCCCATGGGCGGCATGGCCGATCACATGGCTCCCATTCCCTCGGCCAATATCCCTGACGCCACCGAGACAATCGGCGGCCAGCCTCTCTCCTTCCGCATGAAAGATGGCGTCAAAGTGTTCGAGTTGACGGCCGCCCCTGTGCGCTGGCAGATCCTGGACGGCGTCAAGGTCACGGCCTGGGCCTACAACGGCACGGTTCCCGGCCCGATGATCCGCGTGACCGAGGGCGACAAGGTGCGCGTCATCCTCAAGAATGAGTTACCCGAACCGACCAGTATCCACTGGCATGGCCTTCCCGTCCCCAACGAAATGGACGGCATGACGCCCATCCCGCCGGGTGAGACCTTCACCTACGAATTCACCGCCCCGACTGCAGGCAGCTTCATGTACCATTCCCACATCAGCAGCGACAAGCAGGTGATGCTGGGGATGTACGCGCCCTTCATCGTCGATCCCAAAAAGCCGGAGCGCAACCCGCCGGCCGTGGATGTCAGCTGGATGTTGTCGGAATGGCGGATCGGCGCGAACGGCGAGACCTATCCGGCGATGCCCATGGCCGGCGGCGAGCCGAACTACTTCACCATCGATGGTAAAGCCTTCCCCGCCACACAAGCTATCGAGGTCAAAAAGGGCGAGCGGGTGCGCATTCGCCTGGCCAATATCGGGCAAATGGTCCATCCCATGCACCTGCACGGCATGAATTTCAAAGTGGTGGCGTTGGATGGCGTCACCTTGCCGCCTGAGCAGCAAATGGTGCGCAACACCATCCCGGTCAACCCCGGCGAATTGATCGATATCGAATTCACCGCCGACAACGTTGGCGAATGGATGTTCCACTGTCACGTCCTGCATCACGTCACCAACGATGGCGCCGAGCCAGGCGGGTTGCTGGCGCTTGTGAAGGTGACAGAGTAGCAGCCGCCTTCGGCAGAAACGAAATCCAGCGCGTAACGACTTTTGGCTTTCCTCCCTCCCTTTGGCAGTGGATGGTCTTTGCACCACCCACTGCCGTTGTTTTTTGGGCGCCCTGGTTCAGTGGGCCTGCTCTCTTATGCAATCCCGATCTCGCCTCATCTTCTTGCTCGTTCTTGTCGCCGCCTTTACCGGCCTTCTGAGCGGGCCAGCCCTACCCCAGCCGGTCAGGCCGCTGGCAAGCCCACGTTTCTCTATCTTTTCGCCGACCCCTGACCCGGTTGACAACAGATGGCGCCCATCGTGAATGGGCTGGAGGCAGAGTACGGAGACCGCATCGTCTTCCAAAGCCTGGATGCCAACACTCCAGAGGGGCGGAAGGCGATGCAAGTCTACCACTTGCGCGGGCACCCGACCATGGTCCTGTTCGATGCCGCTGGCGCCATCGCCTGGCAAAGCCTGGGGGTGCAAGACCGCGAGGTCTTGCTCGCTGCTATCGAGGCGATGGATTGAAGCGAGCAGTTTATCGAGATGAAGCTGCCGAGCCTCGTCGTAGCCGGCCAGGTGCATAAACGAGGCAGCGGGTTGGCCCGAACTCACTGGGGCTGGCTTGAATTTTGACAAATTTTTCGCCTTCAGGCGACAATACAAACATGGAAATACAGGAACGCGAGTTACGCATCCTGATTCTGCGCAACGGTCGATCACCTTTCAAAGACTGGCTACGATCACTACGTGACAAACCGACAAAAGCCCGCATCCAGAACCGAATCGACCGGTTACGTCTGGGCACTTTCGGAGATTCTCGAGGCGTGGGTGGCGGCGTGTTCGAGTTGCGTATTCATCTTGGACCAGGTTATCGTGTCTATTTTGCAATGCATGGCGCCCAAGTAATCCTATTGCTGTGTGGGGGCGATAAGAGCACACAAGTGCGCGACATTGCCGACGCTCAGCGTTTATGGCAGGAGTTCTTGACCGATGAGAACTGAGAGTTACGACGAATTTCTGCAGGAAGAACTCCGCGACCCAGAATTGGCCGCCGAGTATCTCACGGCCGCCGCCGAAGAAGGCTCAGTTGAGTTGTTCCTGATCGCCCTGCGCAACGTGACCGAGGCGCAGGGCGGCATCGCTGAGATTGCTGAGGCGACGCATCTGAATCGCCAGACGATGTACCGGACACTGTCGAGCGAAGGCAATCCCACGCTTTCGACGTTGCTGGCTATCTTGCGCGCGGTCGGGCTGAACCTGTCCTTCACGCCGGCCGCCGTGCCAGCGACTTCGGGTTAACCAGCATCGAGGGCCCGCGATCGCCAACTTTCTCCCTTGCAATCGCGTTCTCGCCGTAGAAGACTTTAAAGTCGTTAACAGCCCCCAGCCGGCTTCACCCACTCTCCACTGGATACCCCGCCTCCTCCCACGCCCCAAAACCACCCAAAAGCGGCGTCACCCGGCTGAAACCATTCTCCAACATGATCTGCGCCGCACGGGCGCTCGATTCCTCCGCCGGTCAGGTGCAGTAGGTGATGATCCATTCCGCCTTGTCCAGCTTGCCCAAGTTCTGGTCGAGTTGGACGAGGGGGAGCGAGGCCGCCCCGACGATATGACCGATCTCGTAGGAGCCGGCGTCGCGCACATCTACGAACGTGGCGCTGCCGGCGTCGAAGGCGGCTTTGGCCTCCGCCAACGTCGCGCGCGGGATGTCGGCCTGCGCGACGACAGGGGGCTGGGTGGGCGTGGGGGATGGAGCGGAGGCTGGGGGCGCCAACGCCAATCCTGCCACAACGGCCAGCAAAACCAGGCCGGCGCCGATCAGGAACAGCGGCCAGCGGGGGGAGGATTTGGAGGAGCGAGATTGGGGTTTCATGTCGGGAAGTAGACAGGTCAAGTAACAGGCTTCGTCGTGAGCTCAGCCGAACGATGGGAAGTGGCAGGTTGTCCGACCTGCCACTTCCCACTTGCGACTACAAGCTCTCGGCCACCAACTCAGCGATATCCTTCACCTGCAACCCGCCCTCGCCCGCCTGCTTCGAGGCGTCGGTCAGCATGGTCAGGCAGAAGGGACAGCCCACGGCGATGGTGCCGGCGCCGGTGGCAGCGGCTTCTTTGTAGCGATTCACATTCACCGCCTCTGTGCCGTGCTCTTCTTCCTTCCACATTTGGGCGCCGCCAGCGCCGCAGCAAAACGACTTGCTGCGAGTGCGCTGCAGCTCGATGAGGGGGCCGACGGTGCTCTCCAGCACCGCGCGCGGGGCATCGAACACGCCATTGTGCCGGCCAAGATAGCAGGGATCGTGATAAGTGACCTTGCCGTCCTGCCAGGCGCCAGGCTTGAGCTTGCCCTCGGCCATCAACTCGGCGATCAGCTCGGTGTGGTGAATGACGTTGTACTTGCCGCCATACTGGTAGTATTCCTTGCCCAACGTCTGCAAGCAATGGGGACATGTGGCAACGATTCGCTTCGGGTTGACCTCATTGAGGGTGGCGATGTTCTGCGAAGCCAGATCGTAGAACAGAGCTTCATTGCCGGCGCGGCGGGCGGCGTCGCCGGTGCAATTCTCCATACTGCCCAAAACGGCAAAGTTGACTCCGGCCGCCTTCAGCACCTTGGCGAAAGCTTTCGCCGTCGCCTGCGCCCGCATGTCATAGGCCGGTGCGCAGCCCACCCACCAGAGGATGTCGGGGTTGGGGTTTTCGTCGATGGTGGGGATATCGAGGCCGGCGGCCCATTTCATGCGGTCGGAACGGCTCATCTTCCAGGGATTGCCGGTGCGCTCCATGCCAGAGAACGCCGTTTGCAGCTGCTCTGGGAACTCGCTATCCATCAGCACCTGGTTGCGCCGCATATAGAGGATGTCGAACATCGGCTCGTTGCCCACCGGGCAGACCTCGACGCACGCCCCGCAAGCAGTACAAGCCCACACCGCGTGTTCGCTGATCGCAAAATCCAACAGACGGCTGGGCGAAGGCTTGCCTTCGGCCAGAGCATCGATGTTGGCATTGATGAAATAGCGTTTGTTGACCTCCAGCGCCGAGGGCGAAAGCTCCTTGCCGGTGGTATAGGCCGGGCAGACATCCTGACAGCGGTTGCACATGATGCAGGCATAGCCGTCAAGGATATGTTTCCAGGGCAGATCCTCCAACTTAGCGGCGCCGAACTGCTCGACCGACTCATCCTCGAAATTGATCGGTTCCAGCGTGCCCAAAGCCGTGCGTTTTGGTTTGGCCAGGAAATTCACACCCGACATGATCAGATGGATGTGTTTGGTATAGGGGAAGTAAGGGATGAAAGCCAGGATCAGACCCAGCGCCACCCAGAAGGCCACATGCTCACCCGCCACCAACGCCGATTCCGACCAGCCCGCCCACAACCCGCCCAACACGCTGGCAAAAGGTTGAAAAGCGTCGAAGCCCTCCTGCGCCCGCACAAAGCTGGAACCCAGGAAACGAAAGCCGACATGGAAGAGAATGAACAAACCGACGATGAGCGAGTCGCGGCGGACGCCGCCCGCCTTCACTCGCTCCATCAGCTTCACATTCTCACGATACTTCAACACCGGTGCATCGAAGACGAAACGCCGGAGCAAGAAATAAACCATGCCCACCAACACGCCCACGCTCAGCAGATCAGCCAACAAGCGGTAGATGTCGCCGACCCAGCCCTTGCCCAGGAACGTGATGGGGAAATAACCCTCCACCACATCACCAAAGTTGACCAGGAAGTAGAAGGTGAAACCCCAGGCGATGAAGGCGTGGAACAGACTGGACCAGCGGCGCACCTTCCATGTTGGCCGCAAGAACAGCCAGTTGAGACCGGCGTCGACGATGCGACGCACGATATTCTCGTCATCTACATCCCCCTGCCCGCGGCGGATGACCTCATACACTTTGCGAAACCCCAGGTAGCCATTGTACACCGAGGCGATGACGGCAAACACGAATACAATCTTTTCGATGGCGGTAAGCATCGACTCAAGACTCCTTTCGAGAGCAACACTCTCGCTGCAAATGTTATCGATAACAAGAGCGGTGATTGAGGACGGCTTCGTTGCCTCAGTTTAGTTCGTTTGCTGATCTTGCACTATGACACATGTCATATTTGCAGACAACCAGGCCGGAAGCCAGATTACCGTCACTATACTCCAACCTTCCTGCTATGTCCAATTTCGCCCATGTTCATGCCGCACTGCGTCATCGCTGCTACTCTTTGTGATCGTCCTGGACAAAGCCGATGTGATTTGTCACGAACCTGACAAAAGCGTATCCTTGATCTATCCCGCCCGATCATGACAAAGCGAGACGGCGGCAAATTGATTCCCGCTCTCCGACCTCCGACCTTCTGATCTCTGCCCCCTCATGCAACTCTTGCGCCTGTCCATTCTGGTTTGCTCCTTCGCTCTTACCCTGACCGCCAGCAGCCTGGCTGCTCCCTCGGCGTCGCCTGTCACCTTTGGCGAGATAACGACGCCAGCGGAATTCAGCACGACTGCGACGCGCGTCACCTTCGACGATCTGGCAATCGGCAGCCACGTCAGCACGCAATACGCAACCGCCGGCATCCTCTTCGACGCCGACGCCGACGCTACGCCGCTCATCGTCGCCAACGACGCCGGCCGCGGCTCGCCGCCCAACGCCCTTCTGCTCGACCCTGCTCAGGGCCAAACCAGCACCAACGTTCCCTTGATCTTCCGCTTCGATCCACCCGTCGGGCGCGTGGGCTTTTGGATGGGCAACGGCGCCGGGGGAAACGCCGAACTACGCGCCTACACCGCCGAGGGCGCGCTCATCGCTGCCCTGACCAATCCCACGCCAGAAACACTTTCCGAATTCTTCGGCCTCTACTCCACTGCCAACGACATCGCCCGCATCGAGTTGGATTATGGCGATGTTCCACAGAGTGAGATGATCGACGATCTCGTTTTCGAACGCTGGCGCCCGCAGCCGAACATGGCCTACCTTTACCTAAACCAACGAGAGCTGGCAGACAGTTGGCAGACGTGGTTGCAAGAAAACGGTCAGATCGTCGTACTCCTCTCGCTGGATGAGGCTGCGCAGGCCGATCTAAGCATGTACCACACGCTCCTTGTTGGCGCCGACACAGGCGCGTCCAATCGCTGGGGTTCACCAGAACTGGTCGCGCACATCCTGGGATCAGGCGCACAGCTCATCGGCCTGGGCGATGGCGGCTACGCTTTCTTGGGGAAAACGGGCGCGGCCATCGGTTGGCCCAACGGCGCCCGCGCCAGCAGCAACATGGCGCAGATCACGTGTTCTGCACCCGAGATCACGCGTCCGCGCGCGCTCGCGCCCGAACCGAACGGCGATGTTTCCTTTTTCGCCGAGACCTCCTCCTTCGTCGCCATCCACGCGCCCCAGCCGGGCAGCGATTTGTTGCCCATGGCCAGCGTACCCGACGCTCCCGACTACTGGCCCATCATTAGCGAAGGCGAGCGCCTGACCCTTTGGGGCTACAACGCCGGGCCGAGCGCCATGACTGCTGCCGGCAAGTCGGCCTTTCTCAACCTCCTCGACGCCGTGCAGCGCCCCCGCCGCCTCTTGCCCGATCACAGCGTCGATACGCTGATCCTCACATCCTGCCAACGCATGATCGACATCGGCTACGCCCGGCCAGAGGTCGAGGAAATGATGGGCCGGGTGCACGACCTCGCCAACTCCTCCACCCTGATCACCAATATGAACGCCATCAACAAAGACGTGCGCCTGGCCCCGGCGGCGGTCAAGCTGGCCCTGGCGCAATGGACGGGCCACGAGAGCGGCAGCAACGCCGTGGCCCGCACCAACGCCCTTGTCAGCGCCCTCGATGGCTGGGTCGAAACTCTGAAACAGCAGACTTATCCCAATCTGAAAAACGTCATCATCGTCGGCAGCCACGAAGTCTTACCCATGCAAGCTCGCCCGGCCGACAACTACAACGAGACGAGTTGGGGCCTGCCCCAGGCCAGCGGCTATCTCTACGACCTCTACCACGCCGGATCGTTTGGTCACTATCTGACGGATACGCCCTACGGCGACTTGAGCTACGTGGATGATAGCTGGGGCGCTGACCGCGTCCTCCATCCCGAACTGGCCGTGGGAAGATTGGTGGAGACGCCAACCCAAATTCGGGACTTGATCGACGCCTATATCACCGGCCAGGCCTATCTTGCCAACGCCTCGATGCTGGCTGCCGGGTCCAACGATTTCATGGATGGCGCCCGCGCCGCCGCCGATGCCATGGGCGGCGAGGCCGACGACTCCCTCATCGAATCCGGTTTTCCCTCCAGCCTGCTGCCGTCCAAGCTCAACGCACGCCCCAACATCGTCTTCCTGGCCGGTCATGGCAATTACAACTGGATCACGACGCGCAAGTGGGATCAAGGCTTCCAGTCCGGCCCCACCGCCAGCCAGGGCGACATCAGCGAGGTGGGCGATTTGCCCAACGCCGTGGTCGTGGCCGACGGCTGCCACAACGGCGTCAACTTCGGCAACCAACTTTATCACGCCCCCACCAGCGCCCCCACCTTTACCGATTTCCCCGAAGAATTTGCCCGCCGCCACGTCGGCGTCTACCTGGCCGCCACCGGCTACACCTGGATCAGCGCCAGCGATGCCAGCGACGATGTCGCCGCCGCGCTCTACAGCGAGCAAATCGCCGCCCTCTATCTCAAACACCTGCTGCGCGACGGCTACATCACCAGCGGCCAGGCATGGTTGGCCACAGTAAATGACTATCTTGCCAGCGCCGGCCCCGCCGCCCTCACTGACGGCGCCCACCGTCGCGTGCTGGCCACCTATACACTGTACGGCTTCCCCACCTATCGCTGGCGCCGCCTCTTCATCCCGCCCAATCTGGTCTTCAAACCTTACCCCAGCGATTTCTGGTGGGAGCAAGACATCCTCGATCTCTCGGATCGCTTCTTGCGCGTGCGCTATGATTTGCGCTTGCCAGCGATCTTCGACCCCGCGCGGGCTGGCGGCATTGCTGGGCTGCCGACCCTGGGTGGCCTCAACGAACCATTGCACCCCGTCCTCAACCTGACACCCCTCCTGCCGCCCGGCAGTTACGTGCGCTCCTGGCGGCTCGACGCCGATGCCAGCCGCCAGCACACACTGCGCGGCCCCATCCCCATCCCGGCCATGGGCAACCACGACGCCACTTTTCGGCCACAATGGGCCAGTTCTGAATTCTCCCCTGCTGATCCAATTGTCATTCAAAAAGGCGGGACCGAGCCGCTACGCTTGCGCGTGCAGCCGGTGCAGCAACGGGGCAGCGATGCGGCCGCCAATGCGGCCGCCCATGTCGCCGCATCCTCGCCAGGCCCCTCGGCGGGATGGGAGTGGGCGGCCGGGGAAACGCGTATCTGGGATCGGCTGGTCTTTACGGTGGACTACGTCCTGGGGCCGAGCGAAGATGTGGATCAGGACGGACTGCCCGCTTATTGGGAGACTGCCTACGGTTTGAGCGACACTGACGCCTCCGGCGACAACGGCCCCGCTGGCGATCCTGACGGCGACAGCCTGGAGAACGCCGCCGAACTCCAACTGGGCGCCCGCCCCATCGACCCCGACAGCGATGATGACGGCTCGACCGATGGTTGGGAAGCCCAGAACGGCACGGACCCGACCAATCCGGCTGAGCATCGCCAGTTCATCTATTTGCCGCGGCAGTAATCCCCCAATACGCCCGCAACACCTCGTTCATTTGTGCGAACGCCAGCTCATCCCAGGGGACATCGTCGGGGCCAAACCAGCGCGCTTCGGTCACATCGTCGCCGGGGGCCAGGCCGCCACCGGTGGGATGAGCAGCGAATAACAGGAACACGCCCGGTTTGGTGGGATCGGCATTGGGATAAACTTCGATCACCCGCCCCACCTCCGCCCGCAGCCCCGTCTCCTCCTCGATCTCCCGCGCCAGCGCCGCCCGCGGCTCCTCGTCATACTCCATGAAGCCCGATGGCACGGCCCAGAAGCCAATCCGTGGAATCACCGCCCGCCGGATGAGCAAAACCCGATCCTCTTGCGTCACCAGCCCGCCCACCGCCAGCTTCGGCTCGCGGAAGTGGATGAACCCGCAGGCCGGACAAACCGCACGCTCGCGTCCATACACATGGTGGTGCACCAACTCGTGGGCGCAACGCGGGCAATAGACGAATACGGTCATAGCAGCGATGAACGCCCCTTTCCTCTATAGTTCCGCCGACGGGCAGAGATCGTTGAGCACGCAATTGGCGCAGTTTGGCTTGCGGGCCGCGCAGACACGACGGCCGTGGAAGATGAGCAGATGCGCCAAATCGATCCACTCCGCGCGTGGGGTGATGGCCATCAGGTCGCGCTCGATCTTGTTGGGATCATTCTGCGTCGTCAGGCCCAGGCGGTGGGCCAGCCGATCGACGTGGGTGTCCACGACGATGCCATCAGCGATGCCATACGCCACTCCCAGCACCACGTTGGCCGTCTTGCGAGCGACGCCCGGTAAGCTGACAAGCTCCTCCATGCTGGCGGGCGTCTCGCCGCCATAATCGAAGGCGATGCGCTGTGCGGCCTCCTGGATATGTTTGGCCTTGTTGCGATAGAAGCCGGTGGAACGAATCGCTTCTTCGATGTCGGCGCGGTCGGCTTCGGCCAGATCGCGGGGAGTCGGATAGCTGGCGAAAAGGGCGGGCGTGACCATGTTCACGCGCTCGTCGGTGCATTGAGCCGAGAGGATGGTGGCGATCAACAACTCGTAGGCGTTGCCATGGTCGAGCGCGCACCTGGCGTCGGGATGAGCCAGACGCAGACGGTTGATGATCTCGGGCAGACGAGCGGAGGCGGGCGAATGGGCGGTGAGATCAGGCATGGCAGGGAAATGGAGAGCAGGCGGCAAAGCGGGTGGCGGCATTGTAACTGCGTGGCGGCTGAAAGACGAAACGCAACTTCATGGTAGAAGTTCACGTTGCCCCAAAATTGGCTCACGCAAAGCCGCTAAGACGCAAAGTTTTTATGTTTTCTTGGCGTCTTTGCGCCTTTGCGTGAGATAAAAAGCACAGGTGAACAGAGTTATCTTCATGTTCGTGTAGCCTGTTTTTGCACATCGCCACCCCCCCTGCTATACTTGCGCCCCAACGCAGATTTGCACCACAGTTGTATGGCGTCTGTGGGGATTTGGTGCCGTGGTCAGATCTGTCGATGTATTTCGCCCCCTCCGTCGCCTCCACCTTTCGCCAATCGCAGAATACAAGAGGAAGCGCAATGGCCCGTGCGATGCAGCACGATCTCAACGGTAGCACGCTCGCCCCCGGCGATGTCCAACTGGAAATCCAAGATGTGCAGTTGCGCTTTGGCGGAGTGACCGCCTTGTCGGGCGTGGGATTGAGCGCGCGGCAGGGGCAGATTTTGGCTGTCATTGGCCCGAACGGCGCCGGTAAGACCTCGCTGCTCAATTGCACGAGCGGCCTCTATCGCCCGCAAAAGGGCAGCATCCTCTTTCACAACCGCGGGGTGAGCAGTGATCTGACCAAACTGCCGCCGCACGCGATCGCCAAATTGGGCGTGGCGCGATCATTTCAGAATATCGAGCTGTTCAAGCGCATGACGGTGTTGGACAATCTGAAGGCTGGTTGCCACATTCACATGAAAACGAATGTGTTGGATGGCGCTCTGTATTGGGGGCGAGCGCAGAAGGAGGAGATAGTCAATCGGAAGTTCGTCGAAGAGATCATCGACCTCCTGGAAATCGAATCCATTCGCCAGAAAACGGTGGGGTCGCTGGCCTACGGCTTGCAGAAGCGGGTGGAGCTGGGCCGCGCCCTGGCGATGCGCCCGGCGCTGTTGCTTTTGGACGAGCCGATGGCGGGGATGAATATGGAGGAGAAGGAGGATATGGCCCGGTTCATTCTCGATGTGAACGAGGAGCACGGTGTCACCATCGTCTTGATCGAACATGATATGGGCGTGGTCATGGATGTTTCCGACCATGTCATCGTGCTGGATTTTGGTCGCAAGATCGGCGATGGCACGCCCGACGATGTGCGCCAAAATCCTGAAGTCATCCGCGCTTATTTGGGCGAGGACGGCGGCGTGGGGGCTTTGCACGCCATGCCCACACGCAATTGAACGAGATCGATCATGCCCAGCGAGACGCTTCCCCAACTACTCAGCGAGCGAGCACAGCAGTACGGCGACAACAAGACCGCGCTGCGCGAGAAAGAGTATGGCATCTGGCGGAGCGTGACCTGGGGTGCATACTGGCGCCATGTGAAGCATTTCTGCCTGGGCCTGGTCAGCCTGGGCTTCGACCGGGGCGATACGGTCGCCATCATTGGCGACAACCGCCCGGAATGGGTGTACGCCGAGATCGCTGCGCAAGCCGCGGGAGGCAAATCCATCGGCATCTATCAGGACAGCATCGTCAGCGAGGTGGCCTACATCATCACGCACAGCGATATCAGATTTGTCGTCGTGGAAGATCAGGAGCAGGTGGACAAGCTCCTGGAGATGTGGGATAAGCTGACGGGGGTGGAGCGAGTCATCTATTATGATCCCAAAGGCTTGCGGAACTATCACGAGTCTTTCCTGATGAGCTTCGAGGATGTAGAGACGCTGGGCGAGCAGTACGAGCAGGCGCATCCGGGTTGGTTCGAGCAATGCGTGGCCGCGGGCAGGAGCAGCGATATCGCCATCCTTTCGACGACTTCCGGCACCACCGGTAATCCCAAGCTGGCGATGTTGACCCACAGCAATTTGCTGAGTATGGGTCGCAATCTGATGATGGTGGACCCGCTGACAGACGCCGACGAGTTCGTCAGCTTTCTGCCTCTGGCGTGGATCGGCGAGCAGATGATGTCGATGGCGTGCTCGTTGCAGGTGGGGTTCACGCTGAACTTCCCCGAGGAACCGGAGACCGTGCAGGAGAACATTCGCGAGATCGGGCCGCATGTGATGTTCTCGCCGCCGCGCATTTGGGAGAACATGGTCAGCCAGGTGCAGGTGAAGATGGAGGATGCGTCCTGGCTGAAACGCCGCCTGTACGGTTGGGCGCTGAATGTCGGCCACGAGGCTGCCGACTATCGCTTTCACAAGCGGGCGCCGGGGCGCGGTCTGCAGCTGAAGTATCGCCTGGCCGATGGCATGGTTTTTCAGATGTTGAAGGATCATTTGGGGTTGCGCCATCTGCGGCGGTGCTACACAGGCGGCGCCGCGCTGGGGCCGGATGTGTTCCGTTTCTTCCACGCCCTGGGCGTCAATCTCAAGCAAATCTATGGCCAGACCGAGGTCAGCGGCATCGCCGTTCTGCACCGCGACGGCGACGTCAAGTTCCAATCGGTGGGCGCACCCCTCCCGCAAACCGAAGTGCGCATCGCCGACAGCGGCGAGATTTTGCTCAAAAGTCCTGCTGTGTTCCAGGGCTATTACAAGAACCCTGAAGCCACGGCTGATTCATTGACGGATGGCTGGCTGCACACCGGCGACGCCGGCTATTTCGACGAAGACGGCCATCTCATCGTCATCGACCGCGCCAAGGATGTCATGACGTTGCCCGATGGCGCCAAGTTCAGCCCGCAATTCATCGAGAACAAGCTGAAGTTCAGCCCATACGTCAAAGAGGCGGTGGTGTTTGGCGGCGAATTGGCGGCCGAGGAGTCGCCTGGGCGGGTTTTGCCTTATGTCACCAGCATGATCAACATCGATATGGGCAATGTGGGCAAGTGGGCCGAAAACCATCAGCTTGCCTACACCACCTACACCGACCTGGCCCAGAAGCCGGAGGTGTACGCGTTGGTGCGCAAGCAGGTGGAGGCAGCCAACGCCGATTTGCCGCCGGCCGCGCGCATCCGCCGTTTCTTGCTGTTGCATAAGGAATTGGACGCCGATGACGCCGAATTGACCCGCACGCGCAAAGTCCGCCGCCGCTTCGTCGCCCAACGTTATGCCAATATCATCGCCGCCCTTTATGGCCCTGACGACCATCTGGATGTGGAAACGACCATCACTTATCAAGACGGGCGCACGGCCGCCTTGCAGACGCGGTTGCATATCGAGGAAGTAGGAAAGTAGGAAAGTAAGGAGTAGGAAGTAAGAAGTAAGAAGTAAGAAGTAAGAAGTAAGAAGTAAGAAGTAGGGAGTAAGAAGAGGCAGATGGTAGGTGTGTTGGTAATTGGTAATTGGTAATTGGTAATTGACAATACGCAATACGTAGTCCGCATTTCGCAATCCGAAATCCACAATTCGCAATTCGCAATCGTCTATGAACCAATTCCTCCAACTCACGCTCAGCGGTCTTTCGAATGGCGCTATCTACGCCCTGGTGGCGTTGGGTTTCGTGCTGATCTACAAGGCCAGCGATGTCATCAACTTTGCCCAGGGTGAATTCTTGGTCGTGGGGGCATACGTGGCGGCCTTTTTCATCGGCCGGGTGGGGTTGCCGTGGCCGGGTGGGGTGCTGGCGACGCTGGTGGTGGCCGTCATCCTGGGGGTGGTGGTCGAGCGGCTGGTGTTGCGCCCTCTGATCGGTGAGCCGATCATCTCTGTCATCATGGTGACGATTGGGCTGTCGAGCCTGCTGCAGGCTATCGTGCATGGACTATGGGGCACCAACCCCATGGTCTTTCCTTCCTTTTTGCCCAAGACAGAAGTGAACATCGCCGGCGCTTTCATCACCACCGATAAAATCTGGGCCATCGTTCTCAGTGCCGTCTTCCTGATCCTGTTCAGCCTGTTCTTCCGTCTCCACAAAGAGGGCATCGCCATGCGCGCTGTGGCCGACGACCAACAGGCCGCCTTGAGCATGGGGATCAGCGTCAAGCGTATCTTCGCTTTGGCCTGGTCGATAGCGGCAGTGACGGCGGCGGTGGCCGGCATCATCGTCGCCAACACGCTGGAGGTCAGCGGCAATCTCAGCGGCATCGGGCTGCGCGTCTTTCCAGTCGTCATCCTGGGCGGATTGGACAGCATCCCCGGCGCGCTGGTGGGCGCCATCGTCATTGGCCTGCTCGAGGCCTATAGCGGCGGTTACGTTGGCGACGGCAGCCTGAGCCAGGTGATCCCGTTCATCGTCCTGGTCCTCATCCTCATGATTCGACCTTACGGATTGTTCGGTCAAAAAATCATCGAAAGAGTTTGAGATTTCGGATCGCAAATTACCAATAACCAATCCTTCGACTTCGCTCAGGGCAAGCCTCTAATAACCAACTTATGCAAAGCGGCATCTTCCACGCCACCTACGCCAAAGACATGGCCCTGCGCCATACACCCGCGCAGAAAATCCGGCTCGCCCTGGTGATCGCCTTCCTCCTGGCCTTCCCCTTTCTGGCGAACAACTATTATCTGACCCTGGCAAATCAGATCGGTGTGGCCGTCATCGCCGCCATTGGCCTGAACATCCTCACGGGCTTCACGGGTCAGATTTCGTTGGGGCAGGGAGCATTCATGGCCGTGGGCGCCTACACCGCCGGGTTGCTGGCCGCGCGGGCGGGGATGCCGATCTGGATCACGATCCCGATTGCAGCCATCGTCACCGCCGTGGTGGGTGGGTTCTTCGGCATCCCTTCGTTACGCCTCAAAGGTCTTTATCTCGCCATGGCTACCTTGGCCGCGCAAGAGATCATCCTCTGGATCATCACCCACTGGAAAGCCGTCACTGGCGGCGTGGACGCCCTGAATGTCTCCAATCGATTTTGGTTCGGTCAGGAAGCGGCCGAATTCCGCTTTTCCGAGTTCACGTTCTACTGGGTCGTGATGATCCTGGCTGCTGCGGCCGTCCTGGTGGCTGTGAACCTGTTCCGCACCCGTGTGGGCCGAGCCTTCATCGCCATACGCGACCAGGACATTGCCGCCGAAGTCATGGGCATCGACCTTTTCCGCTACAAAGTCTTGGCTTTCGCCACCTCTTCCTTCTTCGTTGGTTTAGCAGGCGCCCTCACCGCTCACTGGCGCCAGATCGTCACCTGGGAACGCTTCACCATCGAAACCTCCATCCTCTATCTTGCGATGATCATCATCGGTGGGCTAGGATCAGTTTCTGGATCGATCTACGGCGCCATGTTCATGACCCTCTTGCCCGCCTTCCTCAACAACCTGGGCCGGGCGTTAAGCGGCGTCATCCCGGCCATGGATCACCTCATCCCCTTCATTCAGCAGGCCGTCTTCGGCCTCGTCATCATCCTTTTCCTCATTTTCGAACCGGAAGGCATTGCCAAAATGTGGCGGAACATCAAAGACTATTTCCGCCTCTGGCCCTTCAGTTATTGACCATTCCTTCAGGAGACCCTCCATGCTCGTTCGCGATGCCATGACCCCCAACCCGATCACGGTGACAGCCGAGACCTCCTTGCCAGAGATCGACGCCCTCATGCGCGAAAAGAAGATCCGGCGCGTTCCCGTCTTGGACAACGGCCGTCTGGTTGGGATCATCTCTGACCACGATGTGATGGCAACGATGCCCTCCCCCGCCACCACCCTCAGTCGTTGGGAATTGACCACCCTGCTCGACAAGCTACAAGCGCGCGACTTCATGACGCACCCTGTTTACGTCACTTCACCCGAATGCCCTTTGGAAGAGATCGCGCGCGTCCTCTTGGAGAAGAAATTCGGCGCCTTGCCGGTGATGGACGGCAACCAGTTGGTGGGGATAGTCACTGAAAGCGATATCTTTCGCACCTTTGTGAATATGCTCAGCGGCGGCGACATCCCCGGCCTGCGCTTCGAACTACGGGCTGAGCGCCACGCCGGGGTGATTGCCGAAGCAGCCAAGACCGTCAACGATCACGGCGGTCGCATCATCGCCATCGCCACGCTCAACGAGCCTGATGGCCTTCACAAACGCATCCTGATCAAAGAAGAGGGCGCGAACTCGGATACACTGATCAAAGCTCTCAGCGAAAGCGCCTTCGAAGTGTTGGAAATGCGCCAGCGGCGCCAGTGCGGCGTCTGGACCGTCGGCTAAGTCTTTCTCTGTCAACTACATCCATTCATTCGCCCCACGGAGGCAAATTAGTATGTTCAAACGCACTCTCATCGTCAGCATGATCCTCCTGCTCCTGGCTGTCTTGCTCGTCGCCTGCGGCGGCGGGGCTGGCGGCGGGGGCAAGGAGCCTATCAAAATCGGCGCCATCTTCGATCTCACCGGCGCCACCGCCGATGTCGGCACCCCCTATGCCAACGGCATGAAAGCTTATGTCGAGTGGCTGAATGCCAAAGGCGGCATCGACGGTCGTCCCATCAACCTGATCTCCCAAGACTACGCCTACAAAGTCGATCAGGCCGAACAGCTCTACTCTCAATTCGTCACCCAAGACAAAGTGGTGGCATTCCAGGGCTGGGGCACCGGCGACACCGAGGCGCTCCGCAGCAAGATCGCCGCCGATAAGATCCCCTTCATGTCGGCTTCCTACTCCCTCAACCTGGCCAACATCAAGGATGCCCCTTACAACTTCCTCATCGGCACCAGCTACTCCGACCAAATGGTCATCGCTCTGCAGTGGGCGTTGAACGATGCCACGGCCAAGGGGGTGGAGCCAAATGTCATCGTCTTCCACCACGACAGCCCCTTCGGCCAAAGCCCTGTCGCCGACGGTCAGAAGTTCGCCGAAGCCAACGGCATGAAGTACGCCAACATCGCCATGCCCAAAGGAGCAACCGACCTGACGCCACAATTGACGCAAGCACAAGAAGCGGGCGCCAATTACATCGTCATCCAGAATGTCTCCAGCCCCGCCGCTCTGCTGCTGAAAAACGCCAAAAGCCTGGGCATGACCGGCAAAGTACAATTCATCTGCCTGAACTGGTGCGCCGATGAATTGTTCATCAAGTTGTCGGAAGGAGCAGCCGAAGGCGCCGTCGGCGTGTTGCCTTTCACGTCCGATTTCAGTGTGGCCGGAGTGAAGGACGCCGCCGAATTCCTGAAATCGAAGGGTGGCAACATCGACGAGCAGGGCCTGCACTATGTGCAAGGCTGGACGACAATGGCCGTGATGGCCGAGGGCATCAAGCGCACGCTGGACGCCGGCAAGCCGTTGACGGGCGAAAACATTCGCGCTAGCCTGGAGGGCATCCAAAACCTGAGCACCGGCGACGTCACCACCCCCATCAGCTTTAGCGCCAGCGACCATCGCGGCAACGACGCCGCCAAAGTCCATCAGGTCAAAGATGGCAAATGGGCGCCGATCAGTGACTACATCAAGAGTCGCATCCCGATTGGATCATAGTCGTCACCAACTTCACCCTCTCAGCACAGGTGTCGCATGACCATGCTCGCGCTCAACAACGTCGAGGTCATCTACGACGACGTCATCCTGGTGCTCAAGGGCATGTCCCTGGCAGTTCAGGAGGGCCAGATCGTGGCCCTCCTGGGCTCCAACGGCGCCGGGAAATCCACCACCCTGAAAGCCATCTCGGGACTCTTGAAGCCTGAAGACGGTGAAGTCACCGACGGCGAGATCGTGTTTCAGGAGCAGCGCATCCACCATCTTGACGCCGCCGACATCGTGCGCGCCGGCATCTTCCAGGTGATGGAGGGGCGGCGGGTGTTCGAACATCTCTCGGTGGAGGAGAACCTGGCCGCGGGCGGCTACACCCGCAAAGATCGCAGTAAAATCACCTCGGATCTGGACATGATCTATAGCTATTTTCCTCGTCTGAAGGAGCGCCGCGCCCAGACTGCCGGCTATCTTTCTGGCGGCGAACAGCAAATGCTGGCCATTGGCCGCAGCCTCATGTCACGGCCGAAACTGATGATGCTGGACGAGCCTTCGTTGGGCCTGGCGCCGTTGCTGGTGCGCGAGATATTCAACATCATCCGGCGCATCAATCAGGAGCAGAAATGCACCATTCTCCTGGTCGAACAAAACGCGCGCCTGGCGTTGGACATCGCCGACTATGCCTACATTATGGAGTATGGGCGCATCGTGTTGGCGGGCGAGCCTAAAGCCCTGAGCAATAACGCCGATGTGCGCGAGTTCTATCTGGGTTTGAACGATGTCGGCGGGCACAAGAGCTACCGCGAGGTCAAGCATTACAAGCGCAGAAAACGATGGCTCTCGTAGTGGATTTCTCCCTGCATCCCCAATTCGAGTTTCTGAGCGCCGAAACGCGCGCGGGTTACTACGCCGCGCGTGTGCACAGCGCCGTGGCTTGGGCCTGGGAGCACGCACCCGCGACCAGGCGGCGACTGCAAGCAGCCGGGTTACACCCTGGCGCCATCCATCACCCCACCGACCTGGACGCCCTGCCAGTGTTGGCGAAAGATGACCTCATCGCTCTCCAACAGGCCGAGCCACCCTTCGGCGGACTCTTGGGCGCGCCCCTGTCCCAACTCAAGCGCGTGTTCATGTCGCCCGGCCCCATCTACGACCCCGAAGGCCGCGAGTTAGATTACTGGCGCTTTGCCCCTGCCCTGCGCGGGGCCGGCTTCACCGCCGACGACGTGGTGCAGAACATCTTTCCCTACAACTTCACGCCAGCAGGCGCCATGTTCGACGGCGCTTGCCAGGCTCTCGGCTGCACCATCCTTCCCACCGGCGTCGGACGCAACGAGGATCAGATTCGGATCATGCAAGCAGCCGGGGCCACGGCCTACACCGGCCTGCCCAGCTACCTGATGGCGCTCATCCGCGCGGCAGAAGAGGCCGGTCATGACTTCCAGCGCCATTACCGCTTGCGCAAAGCCTGCGTCACCGCCGAGCCGTTGCCGCCCTCGCTGCGCGCCGTCTTGACGGACTATGGCATCCACACGCGCCAATGTTACGGCGCCGCCGACGCCGGCTGCCTGGCTTACGAATGCGAAGCCGCCGAGGGTATGCATCTGAACGACGGCGTCTATCTGACCATCTGCGACCCCGCCACGGGCCAGCCTCTGCCCGGCGGGCAGGCTGGCGAAGTCGTGGTCACACTCTTGCAGACAACCTACCCCCTCCTCCGCTTCGGCGTTGGCGACCTTTCACAGATCGACGACCGCCCCTGCGCCTGCGGTCGCACTACGCCGCGACTGACCGGCATCTTGGGACGCGTCGGCGAGGGTGTGAAAGTGCGGGGTTTATTCGTGCATCCCAGCCAGGCCAAAGAGGTCTTCGCCGGCTTCCCGCAGGTGCAACGCTGGCGGTTGGTCGTCACACGCGCCGAACACGTGGATCATATCGTGGCCGAAGTAGAAACCGTGGGCGAAATCGGGGATCTGGAAACAGCGCTGCACGAAAAGATCAAGGTGCGGACGCCGGTGATGGTCGTGCCGGTGGGCGCCATCCCCCAGGAGGCGAAAGCGATCGAGGATCGTAGAAAGTGGGAGTAAGTGGATTTTGACGCGTTGCGCCAGCAATGCTAAAGTGGGGTCTGGCTGACTAATAGCCAGGTTGATTTGTAGGAGAGGAGATTGCCATGAAGACAGTCACTGTCGCTGCGGCCAAAAGATTTGGCATCACGTATTGCAGCCCAAACACAACTCTCAGCGAGGTGGCGGCGCGGCTGAGTGAAGAAGACATCAGCTGCCTTGTGGTCGAAGACGCCGAAGGGTATTTGAAAGGCATCATCACGCGCACCGATATCTTGCGCGCGGCGCTTGCCTTGCCCGACGCCTGGCGCACCGCCACCTGCTCTGACTGGATGACGAAAAATGTCATCACGGTTGAACCTGACACCCTTTTACAGACGGCAGCCGAGCTTCTGCACGAGCGCGGCATCCACCGCGTCGTCGTGGCTCAGAAGGAGGGAGAGCGCCTGCGCCCGTTGGGAGTTGTATCGGATGGGGACGTTGTCTACCATTTGGCGAAGCGCGGAGTGTGAAGGAACTGGAATCTTCCTCGCCCCCTGAGCCGGTCATTCGCCTGCAGAACCTGAGCAAGAGCTACAGCGAAGGTGATCGTCTACGCCAGGTGTTGTTGCAGGCGAATGTCGCCATCGCGCCCGGCGAATCGGTGGCCCTCTTGGGCCGCAGCGGCAGCGGCAAGAGCACACTGCTCAATCTCATTTCTGGCATCGATCAACCCGATGCAGGCCGCATCTGGATGCTGGGTCAGGAATTGACGGGGATGAGCGAGCGCCAGCGCACGCTCTTGCGACGGCGGCACATCGGTTTCATCTTCCAATTCTTCAATCTGATTCCCACGCTGACCGCGCTGGAGAACGTCAGCCTGCCGTTGGAACTGCTCGAGATAGATAGCCGCCGCGCTCGCATCCGCGCCCTGGCGATGCTGGCAGAAGTGGGCCTGGACGACCGCGCGGACACTTTCCCCGACCGTCTGTCGGGCGGTGAACAACAGCGCGTGGCCATCGCCCGCGCCCTTGTACACGAACCCACCATCGTGCTGGCCGATGAGCCAACCGGAAACCTGGACGAGACCACCGGGCGGCTGGTAATGGACCTCTTGGAACGGTTGACGCGGGCGCGGGGGCACAGTCTGGTGCTGGTCACGCACAGCCAGGAAATCGCCGCGCGCGCCGACCGCATCCTGCATTTGCGCAACGGTCAACTCGAGGGCTGATGTCATGCCGGTCTTATGGCGCAACGGACTGCGCTATCTCGCGCGGCGCCCCTGGGCGACGCTTTTGATGATCCTGGGGGTGGCGTTAGGGGTAGGCGTCGTCGTCGCCATCGATATCGCCAATACCGGCGCGCGGCGGGCCTTCGACCTCAGCACCCAAGCGTTGGCGGGCCGGGCCACGCACCAAATCGTAGGCGGGCCAGAGGGAGTGGACGAGACCCTGTATACACGCTTGCGGGTGGAAGCCGGGCTGCACAACCTCGCGCCCGTCGTCACCGGCTATCTCAGCTCGCCCCAACTCGGCGACCGGCCCTTGCAGCTCTTGGGCCTCGATCCTTTTGCCGATAGTCCCTTTCGCGACCTTTTCGCTGCCAGCAGACTCGATCCCACCGCACTCACGACCTTCCTCACCCAACCGGGCGCGCTGCTGATCTCCGCTGACTTGGCTGCCGGCTTTGGCATCGCACCTGGAGCGGCTTTATCGATCGACAGCAATGGCGAGAAGCGGACGGGCTTCGTGGCCGGGCTGTTGGCCCCGCGCGATGGTTATAGCCGCCGCGCTTTGTCGGGAGTAGTCATCGCCGACATCAGCACAGCCCAAGAGATCAGCGGCCGTCTTGGCCATCTCGACCGCATCGATGTCATCCTGGCCAACTCCTCACCCAATCAGATCGCGCGTATCGATGCTTTGCTGCCCGTGGGGGTGCGTCTCCTGCCCGCCGAAGCGCGCAACGGGTCGGTGGTCGAGATGACGCGCGCCTTTCAGGTCAACCTGACGGCGATGAGCTTGTTAGCTCTGGTCGTCGGCATGTTCCTCATCTACAACACCATCACCTTCTCGGTCGTGCAGCGCCGCGAATTGTTCGGGACTTTGCGCTGCCTGGGCGTCACCGATCGCGAAATTTTCGGGCTGGTGTTGGCCGAAGCCGGGGCGGTGGGCTTGATTGGTGCGCTGCTCGGATTAGGATTGGGTGTGATCTTGGGCCGCGGCGCTATGGCTCTCGTCAGCCAGACCATCGACGATCTTTACTTCGTCAGCACCGTGAATAGTTTCGCCGTGCCCGTGCTCAGCCTGGGTAAAGGGCTGGCGCTGGGATTACTGGCCACGCTGGCCAGCGCCTTTCCCCCGGCGCGCGAGGCGGCGCGCGTCGAACCACGCCATGCCCTGCGACGTTCGGCTATCGAGGATAGCTTGTTGCGCGCTGCACCCTGGCTGGCCCTGGCTGGCGTCGGCCTGATCCTGAGCGGAGGTTTTCTGCTCAGCTTCAGTCGCGGCGGCCTGACCCTGGCTTTCGCTGGCATCACCGGCATCGTCATCGGCCTGGCCATGCAGACCCCTTTGATCACACACCTGGCCATGCGCCTGGCCCCCTGGCTGCTGCAACCCCTGTTAGGACCGCTGGGGCGCATGGCCCCACGCGCTGTCAGCCATTCGCTCAGCCGCACCTCGATTGCCATCGCCGCGCTCATGGTGGCCGTTTCCGTCACCATCGGCGTGACTTTGATGATCGACAGTTTCCGTGGGACGGTGGAGACCTGGCTGGCCCAAAGCCTACAAGGCGATATCTACATCTCTGTCCCCGGCGTCACTGCGGCCGATGCCTCCGGCACGCTCGATCCGGCCGTCGTCGCTATGGCCGAGCGCTGGCCGCAGGTGCGCGAGGTGCGTCGTTTGCGCCGGGCTGTGGTGGATTCACCGCTGGGGCCGGTGCGCGTGGCTGCCGTCGACAAGTTGACCTATGGCCCGGAGCTGTTTGCCGAAGCGACCGGCGCGCCCACAGAAATGTGGGCGCAGGTCGCAGCCGGCGCGGTGCTCGTCTCCGAGCCTTTTGCCAATCGCTTCGCCCTTCCTCGCCGCGGCGCCCAAGTGACACTCTTCACCCCGCAAGGCGAGCGCACGTTCCCGGTCGTTGGCATCTACTACGACTATGCTTCCAGCGCCGGAACCGTGATGATGGCGCTGCCGATTTATCGCTCGCTCTGGAACGACGCCGACCTGACAGCGCTGGCCCTCGATGTGCAGGCGGGCGGCGACCCCGACAGCGTAGCCTCGGCGCTGAGCGGGCGGGTGGCGTCTCTGCAAAAGGCGTTGGTGCAGCCGAATCGGATTCTGCGGGCCGAGGCGTTGGTCGTTTTCGACCGCACATTCGCCATCACTGCGGCGCTGCGTTTGCTCGCCACGCTGGTGGCCTTTGTGGGCGTGCTCTCGGCTTTGCTGGCGCTGCAACTCGAACGCAGCCGCGAGTGGGGCGTCCTGCGGGCGTTGGGCCTGACCGTGCGGCAGCTGGGACAGCTGGTGTTACTGGAAACCGGGCTGATGGGGTTGGTGGCGGGCGTCCTGGCCTGGCCAACAGGGCTGATTCTCTCGTTGATCTTGGTCTATGTCATCAACCTGCGCGCGTTCGGCTGGACCCTGCAAATGCGGCTGGCAGTGGGGCCTTTCGCGGCCGCGCTGGGGATTGCCTTGTCGGCGGCGCTGTTGGCAGGGATTTATCCGGCGCTGCGGGTGGGGCGTATGGCTGTGGCGGCGGCGTTACGCGGAGAATGAGGGGGGCGGCTGAGCGTCGAGCCGGTGCGTTTTTATTGGCGTAAGGCGCGTAGCTGCGCGGGCGTCTGATCGTGCAGGAGGGGGGTGTCGTTGGTGACGGGGATGCCGCGGGCGTTGTGCAACCAGGCCAGGGTGTCGGCCTCGCCGAAGCGGGCGTGGAGGTGGAGGGCGAAGGCGCGCGCGGCAAGTCTTTGTTCCACGCTGGCTGGGCCGGGGGTGGGCGAGGTAAAAGCGCCGCCGATGGAAGCCGAATCGACCGCTATCGCTGTGGCATCGGCAGCGCCGAGCAAAACTCCGCTGAAGCGTTCGCTCCAGAGGGCGACATCCCCGCGCGCGGCCGCCCACAGCGTGAGTACAGCGCCAGACTCGCCCGTGATTGGTCCCAGCGCCTGGCGCAGGATGGCGTCGCCGATGGCTTCGGTTACAGCCAACCACCACAGAGGATGGGGGGCGCGTCCGTGCAGGCCAACAAAGCGGAGCGAGGGCAGACGGATGTGAAGGGCATCCCCGCCGACGCCATCGAGGGTGATCCATTGGGAATCGGGCGTCGCGGCGGCGGGGCCGGCCTGGGCGGCAAGAGATGGTGGGGGCCAGGCGCCTTGACCGGGGTGGAAGGGCAGCAGGTCGGGATCGGGTTCGATGCTGAGTTCGATATGGCAGGGCGGGGGCGGGTCGTAGCGATCGCAGAAGGCGCGGGTGGTGGCTTCCAGGCGGGGCAGCTGAGCGAGGATGGAGGCGTCGCCTTCCCGGTAGTGCAGGGTGAGGTGTTCACTTTGGGCGGTGCGCGTCTCGCCCCAGTCGCCTGGCTGGGGGCGCGCCAGACGCCATTGCCCGTCCACAAGCCGGAATGTTTCCAGATGGCGATAGGGTCTGCCTTTGTAGTCGGCTTCGATTTCTACTTCCGCCGTGTTTTGCGCTCCGCCTTGCAGACGAACGCGGCGGACGCGCGGCGGTCCAGCATCGTAGAGGAGCGCGGTCTGCGTTTGGGCGGCGAGCAGGGATTCGCGCCAATCGGGATCGGCAGGGTCGATGAGGCTGGCATAGAGGTCGGGATCACTTCGAGCAAGGGCCTGATGCTGAAGTTCGATGACGGGTTTCAGGTCGGCGCGGGCGTTGCGCTGGCCCTGGAAGGTGAGGATGGCCACGCCAACGGCAGCGCCGAGGAGGACGCCGAGCAGGAGCAGGCCGAGGTTGCCCAGCCGCAGCCCACCCGTTTGCTCGCGCGCAGCCAGACGCGGCGCGCGGCGCGGTTGTGACGAACGCGGCGAGGGTTGTTGTTCGACGGCTTCGGGATCGAAGCCTTTGTCGCCTTCGTGCCAGTTGAAATCGACGGATCGAGACACGTTGTGGGTTGGCGCCAGTAGGGGTGCGCGCGTTAGAGCGGGGTGACGTCGCCCGCCCAAATGGTGTGGAGGATCCCAGCATCATCTCGCACGAGGAGGGCGCCGTCGGGATTGACGTCGGTCGCCAGGCCGATCAGGTCGGTCTGGCCGTGCTGTTGGATGCGTACGCGGCGGCCCAGGGGTTCCAGGTTTTCTCGCCAGGCGGCGTGGGGCGATTCGCCAGCACGCAAACGTCGGTAGCGTTCGACCAGGGCGGCGAGGAAGGCGTCGCGCACGGCGTCCACGCTGATCTCATGGCCGCACGCTTCGCTGAGGCTGATGGCTGTGGCAGCCAGGGGGGTGGCGGCAAAGGTCATATTGACGTTGAGGCCGAGGCCGATGATGGCGTACTGCAAGCGGCCGGCGTCTTGCTCGATCTCGGTCAGCACTCCGGCCAGTTTGCGGTTCTCCAGCAGGAGGTCGTTGGGCCATTTGGGGCGCGGGGTGACGCCGGCGACGGTTTGGCAGGCGTCGATGGCGGCGAGGGAGACGAGCATGGTGAGGCGGGCGGCCTGGGCGACGGGGATGGGGGGGCGCAGGAGGAGGGAGAGGTAGAGGCCGGCGTTGGCGGGGGACCACCACGAGCGGTCGAGGCGGCCACGGCCGGCGGTTTGCTCTTCGGCTTGCACAGCCAAAATTTCGGCGGCGCCTTGCTGGGCTTGTTGGCGCAGCCAGTCTTGTGTGGAGGGGAGGCTGGGAAAGCGGGTGAGTGTGATTTTCAAGGTCTGTTTTCCTGAGTCAGATCAGGAGGGCGCGGGCATCGACAATAGTGACGCCGTAGCCGGCGGGGTGGACGATGACGGGGTTGCATTCGAATTCGGCCAGCTCGGGATGAGCATGGGCGAGGTCGGCGACGCGGACGATGAGATCGGCCAGGGCGGGGATATCGGCGGGGGGCTGGCCGCGGGCGCCAGCGAGGAGGCGGCCGACAATGGTTTCGGCGATGAGGGCGCGGGCGTCGGCGTGGGTGAGGGGGGTGAGGCGGAGGGCGACATCCTGGATGGCTTCGACGTAGGCGCCGCCGCCGCCAAAGAGGAGGGTGGGGCCGAATGTGGGGTCGCGGCGGGCGCCGACGATGACTTCGATGCCGGGTGGGGCCATGCGTTGAACGAGGACGCCGGTGATGCGGGCGTCGGGGCGGGCGGCTTGGACGCGCGCCAGAAGTTGAAGATAGCCGGCGCGGACGGCGGCGGGGGTGTCGAGGTCGAGGAGGATGCCGCCGCTGTCGGATTTGTGGAGGAGGTCGGGCGAGGCGATTTTGAGGGCGATGGGGAGGCCGAGGCGGGTGGCGTGGGCGACGGCCTGATCAGGGTTGCGGGCCAGGAGGGAGGGCGCCAGGGGGAAGTCGAGGGTTTGGAGGAGGGGGTAAAGATCGGTTTCACCGAGGGCGGTGGCTCCGGCGGCGCGATGGCGACGGAGGGCAGGGCGAATGGTGGGGGTGGGTGCGGATGGTAGGGCAGGGGAGGGAGGGGGTGTGGTCAGGTGGTTTTGCCAGGCCCAGGCGGCGGCGAGGGCGCAAGCGGCGGTTTCGGGGAAGGTGTAGGGGGGGAGGCGATGGTGGTGCAGGCGTTGGCGGCCGGCGCGGATGCTGATGTCGCCCATGTAGCAGACGTACATGGGTTTGGGTTGGTCGGCGGCGGTGCGGGCGAGGGCGTCGGCGACGGCGACGGGGTCGTTGGCGGTGTTGGGGACGAGGAGGGCGAGGAGGGCGTCGTAGGCGTCGCTGGCAAGGAGGATGCGGGCGGCAGTTTCGTAGACGGGGGAGGAGGCGGCGCCGAGGAGGTCGATGGGGTTGTCGAGTTGGGGGGCGGGGCCGAGGGCGGCCTGGAGGGCGGCGCGGGTGAGTTCGTCGGGTGGAGGGACGAGGAGGCCGTGGCGGGAGAGGGCGTCGGCGGCGAGGGCGCCGGGGCCGCCGGCGTTGGTGAGGATGGCGACGCGGGGGCCGGGGGGCGGCGGTTGGTAGGCGAGGCCGAGGGCGATGCCGAAGAGGTCGGCGGTGGTTTCGGCGAGGAGGACGCCAGCCTGGCGAAAGGCGGCGTGGTAGACGGCGTCGGAGCCGGCGAGGCTGGCTGTATGAGATGAGACGGCGCGGGCGCCAGCGTCGGTGCGGCCGGCTTTGAGAGCGACGATGGGTTTGTGCTGCGTGACCTGGCGGGCGGTTTGTAGAAAGCGGCGGCCGTCGGGCAGGCCCTCGATGTAGAGGGCGATGACGCGGGTGTGGGGGTCGTCAGCGAGGTGGGCGATGAGGTCGGTTTCGTTGAGGTCGGCGCAGTTGCCGAGGCTGGCGAAGGAGGAGAGGCCGAGGCCCTGGCCTTTGGCCCAGTCGATGAGGGCGCCGCCGATGGCGCCGGATTGGGAGAGGAAGGCGATGGCGCCCGGGTCGGGCATTTGTTCGATGAAGGTGGCGTTGAGGTGGCTGTGGGTGTCGAGGATGCCGACGCAGTTGGGGCCGAGGAGGCGGATGTGGTGTTGGCGGGCGATGTGGATGATTTCGGCCTGGCGTTGTTGGCCCTCGGGTCCGGTTTCGGCGAAGCCGCCGGAGAGGATGATGGCGGCGGGGATGCGACGTTGGCCGCAGGCGCGGAGGACGTCGGCGACGAGGGGGGCGGGGATGATGATGACGGCGAGGTCGACCGGATCGGGGACGGAGGCGAGGTCGGGGTGGCAGGGGAGGCCGAGGAGGGTGGGGGCGGTGGGATGGATGGGGTGGATGCGGCCCTGGTAGCCGTGGTGGATGAGGTTATGGAGGACGCCGTAGCCCAGTTTGCCGGGTGTGGCGGAGGCGCCGATGAGGGCGACGCCGCGCGGGGTGAAGAAGGGCGTAAGATTTGTCATGGGGTGAAGGGCAGAGGGCAGGTTGTCTCTGCGTCGCCTTGCCGTCCGATCTAGGTGAGGCTGAAGCTGGCGCCGGGGGCGAGGAGGTGGACGGTGGTTTCGGGGCGGTGTTGGGCGGCGAGGCGTTGGAATTCGGGGCCAGGGGCGTGGAGGAAGGACATTTTTTCCCAGACGCGGCCCAAGGGCCGGAAAGCAGCCCAGTGGATGGGGATGGCGAGGCGCGGGCGCAGGAGGGTGAGGGCTTGTGCGGCGCGGTAGGGGTCAAGGTGGCCAGTGCCGAGGGTGGGGCCCCAACCCCAGACGGGCAGGAGGGCGAGATCGAGGCCGTGGTCGCCGATGGTTGCCATTTCGGGGAAGATGTCGGTGTCGCCGGGGAAGTAGATGGTTTTGCTGCCGCGGATGAGGTAGCCTTGGGCGAGGTCGAGGACGGCCATGACGGCGCCGACGCGGGAGCCGTGGAGGGCGGGGGTGGCGGTGATGGTGAGGTTGCCGTGGGTGAGGTTTTCGCCGGGGCCGAGTTCGACGATGTTTTGGGGGATGACGTAGCGGAGCCAGGCGCCGGCGCCGCGTGGGGCGACGAGGGTGAGGTCGGCGGGGAGTTTGCGCAGGGTGGGGAGGTGGAGGTGGTCGAGGTGGAGGTGGGAGAGGAGGAGGAGGTCGGGTTGCGCGCGCTGTGCGTACCATTGGTGGCCGGAGATGCCCCGGCGGCGGAGGTGGAAGACGCGGTCGCCTAAGACGGGATCGGTGAGGATGTTGAGGCCATCCATCTGTAGCATGAGGGTGGCATGGCCGAGGTAGTGGAGGGTGGTGGGGCGATGACTCACGGGAGGGTGGAAAGGGCGGTGGAGGTTTTACGGTTGGATGAGGGCGACGAGGTGATCGAGAACGGGTTGAAGTTCAGCGGGGATGGCGCCGTCGACGGCGGTGACGGTGTGGCCGTTGTAGACAATGGTGTAGATGAATTGGTCGGCGCCGGGGGTTTCGTAGTGGTGGTCGGCGGCGAAGAGGCGGCTGGCGGACAGAAGGGCGGCGAGGCGAGTGGTTTCTGCGGGCGTGAGTTGGGCTTTGCGCGGTTCGGCGCCGCGGCGGGTGACGGTGTAGTTGCCGTCTTGGGTGATTTTGATTTGGTCGTCGAAGCCGGCGAAGCCGCCGCTACGGTTGAAGCTGAGGGGTGTGAGCAGTCCGCTTGTCGTCGCAGGGGGCGGGGTGGCTGGCGGGGCGCATGCGGCGAGGGGAAGAAGGATGAGGAGAAGAAGGAGGGTGAGGCGTGACATGGTGGGAGGGAGGCGGGGATGGAGGGTGGAGGGTGTGACGCAGAGAGGACAAGTGGTTGTCGTCACCAGCATTGTAGGGGGGAGAGGCCGGGGCTGCTGTCAGCGGGCATACGGGCTATCGAGGTGCTGTCAGTGTGCTGTCGGCGCCGGGTAAATAAGGGGGTCGGGTCCAGTTAGAAAAAGCCGGCCCAGAGCGATCGAAATGTTATTTCGACGCCATTTGGGTCTTGACAGGCATGACGCGCCGTGCTATGATAACGCCATCATGACGCAATGCGTCATGATGGCGTTATTGCCCGTAAACAAATTCGTTCCCTGTCTCTGAACAGGAAATCTCAAGGAGAAAATAAAACGTATGCCAACTGCAAAAAAGATCGAAGAGAAGACCGAGAAGGTTGTAGAAGCCGCCGTCAAAAAGGTTGAAGGAGTGAATGGCAGTAATCCCGTCCTCAAGGCCGTGCGCAGTGTGCTCCTCGTCGTAATCGGCACCTTTGCCGTAGGCAAAGAGGAAATCGAAGCCGTCGTCAACCGGCTGGTTGAGAAAGGTGAGATCGCCGAGAAGGATGGCCGCGAGTTGTTGAGCGACTTGTTCGAGCGCCGCCAGAAGGACATGACCAAGGCGGAGTCGAAGGTCGAAGGCTTGCTGGACACGCGCGTGGAAGGAATCTTGGCCCGCATGAACATCCCCAGCCGCGGTGATGTGGAAGAGTTGGGTAAGAAGATCGCCGAGCTGGCGAAGAAAGTCGATGATCTGACCAAAAAAGTCGTCGCCTGAGCGTTTCGTGTCGCCTCCTGAGTTTGGCAAGCACCCTGGCCTCGGGCCAGGGTGTTTGCTTTTTACCTATTTTTGTTCCTGGGGGCAGAAATGGGTGCTGCGGCCGCCCACGACGATACGGCTGATGGGGGCGCCGCAGGAAGGGCAGGGTTCACCGGTGCGCCGAAAGACTTGCAGGCTGTTTTGAAAGTTGCCGAATGAGCCGTCAGGTCGGCGGTAGTCGCGCAAGGTGGTTCCCATTTCGGCGAGTGCTTGTCGTATGACTGTGCGTATGGCCGTCACCAGCGCTTCTAGTTCGGCGGGCTGCAAGCTGCCTCCTGGCCGCAGAGGATGGATGCGGGCGTGGAAGAGGGCTTCGTCGGCGTAGATGTTGCCAATCCCGGCGATCAGGCGTTGATCCAAGAGGAGTGATTTGATGGGCGCTTTGCGACCGGCCAGGGCAGCGGCCAGGCTGGCGGCGGTGAAGCGGTCGCTCAAAGGTTCTGGCCCTAATTTGCCGATCACTTCCTCGGCGTGGGAGACAAGGTGCGCTCGTCCGAATTTACGCGTGTCGTGAAAGCGCCACTCGCGGCCATTGGCCAGACGAAAGATCAGATGGTCGTGGGCAGCAAGAGGCTCGGAGGGGAGGACGACGCGCATTTCACCGGTCATGCGCAGGTGCATGACCAACCAGCGATCATCATCGAGGCGAAATAGCATGTATTTTCCACGACGTTCGACCGCGACGATGCACCTGCCTTGCATTTCAGCAGCGAAAACGGCGGCGGGCAAGCGATCGATGACGCCTTCCCAGCGCACGATGACGGCGGCGATGGGTTGGTGAAGCAGCAACGGCGTGAGGGCGTCGAGAATGGTTTGGACTTCGGGGAGTTCGGGCATGGGAGGGATTGTAGGCGAAGGCGATGAAGGCTGTAAATTTGTAGAAGTTCACGTTGCCCCAAAATTGGCTCACGCAAAGGCGCAAAGGCGCAAAGTTTTTATGTTTTCTTGGCGTCTTTGCGCCTTTGCGTGAGATAAAAAAGGCACAGGTGAACAGTTCGTAAACTTTTTCACTTTGTGGCCCAGCAACCTTGTGGTATGATTCCCTGCAATCCGGTCGTCATTTATCGCTCTCTGTCCTTATCGCATGATCCCCAACAAAGCCTCTCTCGAACGCGTCTCGCCCACTGCTTTGGTCGAATCGAACCTGGAGCGTATCTTGGGCGATGATCTGGAACACGTCCGGCAACGCCTGCAGGTAGCCATCCAGAGCGGCTATCCGCTTTTGGATGAGGCGCTGGGCGCGCATCTGCATAGCCACTACCCGCGTGCGATCATCGTTTTGGGCACCAGCCGGTTGGGGAGCGTCGACCGGCGCAAACGGATTGCTCTCGCCGCCGCCATCGAAATGCTGCATCTGGCTACGAATGTCCACGACTCTATCCCCCGCGGGCTGATGGAGGCGTCGGATCGGAATAGATTGTTGCTGGGTTCGGCGATTTTGGTAGGGGATTACTGTTTCAGCCAGGCGTCGATCTTGGCGGCAGAGACCGAGAATCCGGTGGTTGTGGCTGCTTTCGCCAATGCTCTGGCTCATCTGTCGGAGCGACGCGTGGCGACGTTGCAGGAGCGGCCTGATCTGCCGCATACGGATAACGCGATTCTCTATATCGCCGCGGCCGAGGCCGCCGCCCTGTTGGTGGGGTTGCCGCGCCCGATCCGCTATGCGTTGCGTGAGGCGGCGGCGGCTTTTGGCGAGGTGCTGACCGATTCGGAGACGGCGTTGATCGAGGCTTTGGCGCGCTTGGATGCTCTGGTTCCCGATCGGCCCATCACCAAGCCGCTCGTGAGTTGGTTGCGCTCGCGGTTGCTAGTCTGAACGAAGTCGAACAAAAAACCCCCTGTTTTGGACAGGGGGTTTTTTTTGTTCATGATTGATCTTAATCGGGATAGCCAGGACCATCGCTGAAGAATTGGGCGTTCTTGACAATGTCTCCCTTGTACTCTTCGGGTACGTCTTCTTCGGGGAAGATGGCGTCGACAGGGCATTCCGCTACGCAAGCGCCGCAGTCGATGCAGGTGTCAGGGTCAATGTAGTACAGGGGCCATTCGTCTTCGGGCAGGCCGGGGACGATGCACTCGACCGGGCAGACATCGACGCAGGCGCTGTCGCGTATACACAGATCGGTGATAACGTGGGTCATGGGGTTAACTCCTTGTTGCTCGTTGCCTGCTCGCAGGCGGTGGGGCTGTGTCGAAAGAGAAACGATGGAGAGAGAAAGAGGATGAGGGGACGGTAGGCTGCGTGACAACTTATATGTGCGTTTTGTAGCAGATGACGGCCAAGAGGTCAAATTGGCGGATGGGTCACAGAAGCGATGATGTGGCGCGGGGCGCGGGCAGGATGTGTGGTCTCAGGCGAGCGCGATTTCCAGGCGTCTCCAATCGTCGGCAGGGAGAGGGAAGGTGGAATCCACCAGGGGCTGGGGGCTGTCGTCGAGGTGGATGGCGGCCGGGCGGGCAGCATGGAGGATGATGTGGAATTGGTCGTAGGGGGGACGATAGGGGCCGTTGATGTCGCGGGTGAGGAGAAGGGTTCCGGGCTGTTGGCTGAGTCGAAAATGGGTGAGGCGGAAGGCGCCGTCGCGGTGGGCCAGGGTCTGGCCGTCGTCTTCGTAGAGAGAAGACTCAGCTTCGCCAGGATAGATGTGGAGCTGAAGGGGGGCGGCGGGTGTGGCGGCGCTGTGTTGGCGGATGGGGCCGAGGGGCAGGACGGCGCCGGCGCGGACATAGAGGGGGACGATATCGAGGGGGGCGGAGCGAGAGAGGGTGGCGGGGCCGGTGATGAGTTCGTCTGTCCAGAAGTCGTACCAGGCGCCGGGCGGGAGGAGGAGTTCGCGCTGTGCGACGCCGGGGGCGAGGACGGGGGCGACGAGGAGGTGGTCGCCCAGGAGCCATTGGTCATCGATTGTTTGGTAGGCAGGGCGGGCAGGGTCTGCGTAGAAGAGGGGGCGCATGATGGGCGCGCCGTTCTGGCTGCATTGCCAGAAGGCGGTGTAGAGGTAGGGCAGCAGACGGTAGCGCCATTCCAAGTAGCGACGGGCGATGGTTTCGACTTCGGGGCCGAAGGACCAGGGTTCCTGGGAAGGGGTGTGTTTGGCGGTGTGGGTGCGGAAGAAGGGAGTCAAGGCGGCCATGCTGATCCAGCGGGCGAATAGTTCGGGCGTCGGCTCGCCCACGAAGCCGCCGACATCGCAGCCGGTGAAGGCGAGACCAGAAAGTCCCAGGTTGAGGAGCATGGCCGGCGTGAGGCGCAGGTGTTCCCAATTGCTGATGTTGTCGCCTGTCCACGAGCTGGCGTAGCGCTGGGCGCCGGCATAGGCAGAGCGGGTGAATACCCAGTTGCGCTGGCGGGGGCGGAGGCGATTGAGACCCTCGTGAGTGGCGCGCACCATTTGCATGCCGTAGACGGATTGCGCGGTGCGGTGATCGCCGCCCTGGCCTTCGAGGTCGTAGTGGGCGGCGGCGGGGAAGGTGGCATGGCCGAATATGGTGGGTTCGTTCATGTCGTTCCAGAAGCCATCGATGCCCAGTTCGACCAGCCCGCGGTATTGCTCGCCCCACCAGGCGCGGACGCGCGGGTTGGTGAAGTCGGGGAAGTAGCATTCGCCAGGCCAGACGGGGCCATGGAAGAGGCTGCCATCGGGGAGTTTGATGAAGGCGTCGTGGGCGATGCCGTCGGTGCAAACGCGGTAGGTGGGATCGACTTTGATGCCGGGGTCGATCATGGCGACGGCGCGGAAGTTCTGATCGTGGAGGTCGGCGACGAGGCCGGCGGGATCGGGGAAGGTGGTCGGGTTCCAGGTGAAGCAGCGGAAGCCATCCATGTAGTCAATGTCGAGGTGGATGGCGTCGCAGGGGAGTTGGCGTTGACGGAAGTTGGCGGCGATGTCGCGGACGATGTCGGCTGTTTCGTAGCTCCAGCGGGATTGGTGGTAGCCGAGCGCCCAGAGTGGCGGCAGGTTCATGCGCCCGGTGAGGGCGGTGTAGCGATCGAGGACTTCGGGCAGGGTGGGGCCAGCGAGGAGATCGAGGCGAAGTTCGGGGCCGGTGGTGCGGTAGACGAGCCGGCCGGGGTGGTCGTGGCCCAGGTCGAGGGTGGCGTCGAAGGTGCTGTCGAAGAAGAGGCCCTGGGCCAGACCGCGGTGTAATTCGATCAGGAAGGGGATGTTGATGTAGATGGGGTCGTCGCCGGGGCGGTAGGTTTCGGGGTCGCGGGTGGTGAGTCGTAGTTTGCGTCCGCGCAGGGCCAGGGGGAAGGCGCGTTCGCCGCAGCCATAGCATTGCAGGTCGGAGGGTAGTTCGTGTGTGAGCCAGAGGCCGTGCTCGTCCCAGCCGAGTTCCAGCCCCGCCAGCAGTTCGTGGCCCGCCGGGGTGAAGACGCTCAGGCGACAGGGTTGGCGCTGGAGGACGACGCGTAGGGCGGGGGTTTGTAAGACGATGGGGTCGCCGAGGTCGGCGACGACGGGGGTTGGCTGCGGCTCTAGCACTGTGGCGTAGGAGAAGTAGGGCGGCAGGGGTTGCGGGCAGGCAAGGCGCAGTCGCAGGATGTGGTCGTCGATGGCTTCGAGGGTGAGATGGCCCTGGAGGGAGGCGCCGTCTGGCGTCGCGCCGCGCAGTGCCAGGGCCAGGCCCTGCGGAAGATGGGCGGCGGCGAGGGTGGCGGCGAGGGGGGTGGGGGCAGGGCGGTCGTGGGTGAGCATGTGGGCGGCGAGGTGGAAGAGGGCGCGGGGAAGGGGACGGGTGGCGGCCGGCCTGGCGCGCGGGGTAGCGAAGCGGGCTTGCCACCATGCCTGGCGCAGGCGGTAGGCGACGGTGAGGGCGGCGGGGCGGAGGCCGACGCGCCGGGCGTTTCGTAGGGTGATCTTGACGCGGTCGAGCATGGGGAAGATTATAGCTGGCTGGCCAAAGAAGTGATATTCGGTTCTGAAATGTGAAACAGCCTGCCTTGAGCCTGTCGAAAGGTGGTGCGTGAAAATCCCCGGCGTTTTCTCGCGTTTTGTGCAGGCGAGGGTGCGGGGATGGGCAATTCAGGACGATGAATTGTGCGATTCGACGGCTGTGGGGGTAGAATCGCGCTATCCTCAATTCCCTGCCATCGCCAAGGAGATGCCACGATGTTGCCTGATTTCGAGCGTTTGCTGTCCATCTATGCCGAACTTATCGTCGAAGTTGGTTTGAATTTGCAAGCAGGTCAGCGGCTGATGATTACGTCGCTGCGCACCGATGGCGCGCCCATCGAGACGGCGCCGCTGGTGCGGGCTGTGGCGGCGGTAGCCTATCAGCGGGAGGCGCGTTTCGTGGATGTGATCTGGGGGGATGAGGAGATGCGCCTGATTCGTTTCCGTCATGCCCCGCGCGATTCGTTCGCGGAGTATGCCACCTGGCACACCGACGCCCTGCGTGATCACACGAATCGTGGGGATGCGGTGTTGAATTTGACTGCCGAAGATCCTTCGCTGTTCGATGGCCAGGATCCGCATCTGCTGGCGGTGGCGCGGCGAAGTATGTTGGGCCATGCCGCCGGGTATTACGAGAATGTGATGCGCAATCACATGAATTGGCTGGTGGCGGCGGCGTCAGTGCCGGGCTGGGCGGCAAAGGTGTTCTCGGCGGCGCCGGCCGGGGAGCAGGTGGATCGTTTGTGGGATGCCATCTTCCGCGCTTGCCGGGTGTATGAAGCCGACCCGTTGGCAACCTGGCATCGCCACATTGCCGATTTGAAGGCGCGCAGTGTGTATCTCAACCAGCGCGATTACGCGGCCCTGCATTTCCGGGGGCCGGGAACCGATTTGAGGGTGGGGCTGGCGGCGGGCTGTTTGTGGCAGGGGGCCAGCAGCCCAGCCAGGAATGGCATCGAGTTCACGGCGAATGTCCCCACCGAGGAGGTTTTCACGATGCCGCATCGCGCCCGGGTGGAAGGTGTGGTGCGGGCGTCGATGCCGCTGAATTATGGCGGCGTCACTATCGCCGATTTCGATCTGGAGTTCGAGAAGGGGCGGGTGGTGAAGTTCGCGGCGGGCAAGAACGAAGCGGCGCTGCGGAAGCTGATCGAGACGGACGAAGGCTCGGCCCGGCTGGGCGAGGTGGCCCTGGTGCCGCACAGTTCGCCCATTTCTCAGTCCGGTCTGCTGTTCTACAATACGCTTTACGATGAGAATGCCGCCAGTCATATCGCCCTGGGCCGGGCGTATCGTTTCAATATGGACGGCGGGGAGGCGCTCTCGGCGGAGGAGTTTGCCGAAGCTGGAGGCAACACCAGCCTGGAGCATGTCGATTTCATGATCGGCTCCGCGGCCATCGATGTGGACGGTGTGAGCAAAAGCGGCGCGGTGGAGCCGGTGATGCGCGGGGGGGAGTGGGCGTTTGCGGTGTAGGGGCGCGCGCTCACCCTTCCACCACCAATCTCCCTGCGGCCGGCTCGAAGCGGGCGGTGAAGTGCCGCAGCACGGGCGGCTCTTCGATCATGCGGACACCGCGGATGCGCGGGGCCAGGCTTTTGGTGTGGATCAGCACCTCGGCCAGGTAGTCGAAGTGGCTCTGGGTGTAGACGCGGCGGGGGAAAGCCAGGCGCACGAGTTCGTTGGCGGCCGGTTTCTCGCTGCCATCGGGCTGGCGCCCGAACATGACGCTGTCGATGCACACCGAGCGCACCCCACCCTCCAGATACAGCGCCAGGCCCAGCGCCCAGGCGGGGTATTCGTTCCAGGGGATGTGCGGCAACAAGGCTTTGGCATCCAGGTAGATGGCATGGCCGCCGGTGGGGAGGATAAGAGGGATGTCGTTGTGCATGCAGATCTCGCCCATATACTCGACCGAGCGGATGCGATAGCGCAGGTAATCCTCGTCCAGCGCCTCTTTCAAACCCACGGCGATGGCCTCGAGATCGTAGCCAGCCAGGCCGCCATAGGTGGGAAAGCCTTCGGACAAGATCAGTAGGTTTTTGCAGCGCCGGGCCAGGTCGTCGTCGTTCAGGGCCAGGAAACCGCCGATATTGGCCATGCCGTCTTTCTTGGCGCTCATCGTGCAGCCATCGGCATAGCTGAACATCTCTTGGGCGATGGCCAGCGGCGTCTTATCAGCATAGCCCTGCTCGCGCAGCTTGATGAACCAGGCGTTCTCGGCGAAACGGCAGGCGTCGAGGAAGAAGGGGACGCCGTGACGGCGACAGATCTCGCTGGCGGCGCGGATGTTGGCCATGCTCACGGGCTGGCCTCCGCCGGAGTTGTTGGTGACGGTGATCATGACCAGGGGAATATTGTCGTGTTCGCTCAGCACACGTTCGAGTGCAGCCAGATCGATGTTGCCCTTGAAGGGATGGTAGAGTTGCGGCTGCCGGGCTTCGGGGATGGGGATGTCGAAGGCGGTGGCGTTGCGATATTCGACGTTGGCGCGCGTGGTGTCGAAATGGGTGTTGTTGGGCACAGTCTGGCCCGGCTGCACGGCTGTGCCGAAGAGGATGCGCTCGGCCGCCCGGCCCTGGTGGGTGGGGATGACGTGTTTGAAGCCGGTGATCTCCTGCACGGCCGCCTCGAAGCGATAGAATGACCTCGCCCCAGCATAGGACTCATCCCCCACCATCATGCCCGCCCACTGCCACGACGACATCGCCGCGGTGCCAGAGTCGGTGAGCAGGTCGATGAGCACATCCTCGGCCCGCAAAAGGAAGAGATTGTAACCGGCTGCGGCGAGCGCGGTCTCGCGTTGCGCGCGCGTGGTGTGGCGGATCGGTTCGACGGCTTTGATGCGGAAGGGTTCGATGATGGTCTGGAAAGACATGTCCGGTCTCCTTAGTGAGGCTAAAGAAGCTAGTCGGTGCTCCGACCAGCCAGCGGTGTATTTTCGCGCAATCGTCGTCTCCGCCACAATCAGCGCGTCAGACCTGATAGGTGTTGGGCCTTTCTTTGTTCCTCGCCTATAATTTCGTCTTGCCGCTGCTGCAAGCGGCCCATTTCTCGTGCGAGGTCTATTGTGGAACACGCCGACAAGCTGCGCTGCAGCGTCTGCATCACCGCCTACAACGAAGAAGCCAACATCGGTCGCCTGCTGGAAGCCATGCTCAACCAGCTCCTGCACGAGGTCGAGATCAGCGAGATCGTCGTCGTGGCCAGCGCCTGCACCGACCGCACCGCACCCATCGTGCGCGAGTGGATGGCCCAAGACGCCCGCATCAAGCTGATCGAGCAGCCCCGGCGCGAGGGCAAGACCGCCGCCATCAACGCTTTCTTGCAGGTCGCACAAGAAGACATCTGCGTGGTCGAAAGCGGCGACACCCTGCCGCAGGAATCGGCCATCGAGCACATGGTGCGCATGTTCCGCGACCCCGGCGTAGGCATGACCGGCGCCCACAAAGTGCCGGTGAACACGCCCGACCACATCGTCGGCCTTTTCACCTTCCTGCGCTTGCAGATGGAGCATGAGCTTTGCCTCGACATCCCGCGCCTGGGCGAGCTGATCGCCTTTCGCAAGGTGTTGGATCGCATCCCGCCGGATGTGGCTATGGATGAGGCGTTCGTCGAGGCGTTCATCGTGCGCGGCGGCATGGAAGTGCGCTATGCGCCCGATGCCGTCGTTTACAACACCGGGCCGAGTACCCTGGGCGATTTCGTGCGCCAGCGCCGGCGCAACCACGCCGGGCACCTCTATCTGCAACACAAATACGGCTACAAAGTCAGCAGTCTGCGCAAACGCAAGGTCGCTTCCATCGCCATCCAGCAGGCGTGGACGGCCATTTGGGGCGCAGTGAAGCTGCTGTGGGTTCTGCTCCTGCTGGCCGTGCTGGAAGGCTGGTCGCGCTTCTTGGGCTGGTGGGATTTTGCTGTGCGCAAGGATCGGCATGTGGTGTGGGATATGGCCTGGTCGCAGAAGATGGACGTAAAAGCCGAGCGCGAGGCCGCAGAACAACGTACGGTCACGCAACCCCTGGCCGCCAACAAGTCGCAGGGATAGCGCCATGCGCCGCCATCTGGGAACCCTGCTCAAGCTGGTCATCAGCCTGGGCCTGATCGTCTTCGTCCTCGCGCGCGTCCACCTTCCCACCCTCGCCGGCCATCTGCTGGCGGCCAATTTGTGGTGGGTGGGGCTGGCGATGCTGCTGTTCTGGCTGGCAATGGCGATCAACGCCGTCAAATGGTGGGTGTTGCTGCGCTCGCAGGCTATCGCCGTCCCTTTCCGCGCCCTGCTGAACTACACCTTCGTCGGCTTCTTCTTCAACAACGTGCTGCCCGCCAACATCGGCGGTGACGTGATGCGCGGCTACGGCCTGGCCCGTTACACCGAGCGCACCGCCGCCTCGGCTGCCTCGGTCGTGCTCGACCGCATCATCGGCCTGGCCGCCTACATGAGCGTGGCTGCCGTCGCCGCCCTGATCACGGTCTACGTCACCGGACGGTCGGAACTGAGGTTGCTGGCTTGGGTGGCGGTGGTGGGCGTGCTGGCGCTGCTGCTGGCCACGGGCATCCTCCTCAGCCGCCGCTTGCGTCGTTTGATCGACCGCATCTTCGCCAACACCCCCCTCCGCCCGCTCGCCCGGATGTGGTCGTCGCTCTCGCTGGCGTTCGAGGCCTATCGCTTCCAATACCGGGCGCTGGCCCTGGCATTTGGCGTTGGACTTTTGGGCATCCTCACCACCACCGCCGTCAATTATGTCCTCACGCTCAGTTTGGGCGGCGGCATCCCCTTCTTGCACGTCCTTTTGTTCACGCCGCTCATCGCTCTGGTGCTGATCATCCCGGTCTCCATCGGCGGGCTGGGGTTGAACCAGGTGGCCTATCCTTACTTCTATGGCCTGGTCGGCGTCCCCACCGAACTGGCTTTGAGCCTCAGCCTGCTCATCCAGGCCGTGCAGATCGTGTGCAGCCTGCCGGGCGGCGTGCTCTGGCTGCGCTGGCGCGGGCGCGAATCGTCCGTAAATGGGGATGTTGCTGCAGAGAACTGATTTTTTATCACGAATGACACGAATGGGACGAATAGGACGAATTTTCTTTTTAATTCACTTTTCGATGATTACACCCCTGTCAGGTCGTGCATAAAAAATTCGTGACATTCGTATATTCGTGTCATTCGTGAGAGAAAAAAGACGCGCATGAAAAAACCAATCGAGATCAGCATCGATTTCGCCCGCGCTTTGTACGATGACAGCGACGCCGCCCACGCCTTCGACCATGTTCTGCGCGTGACGCGGCTGGCCGAGCACATCGCCCTGGCCGAGGGCGCTGACCCGCGCGTGGTGCGCACGGCCGGCCTGTTACACGACTGCGCCCGCCTGGAACCCGACCATCACCTGGCCGGGGCACGGCGAGCGCGTGAGCTTCTGGCCGGCGACGACCCCGCCTTCATCGACGCCGTCGCCCACTGCATCGAATCCCATCGCTTCAGCGTCGAACCGCACCCGGCCACGCTCGAGGCCCAATGCCTGTGCGACGCCGACAAACTCGACGCCATCGGCGCCATCGGCGTGGCACGTGCCTTTGCCTTTGCCGGGCATCATGGCACGCACCTGTGGGCCAGGCCACTGGACGACGTGCGGAGCGAGGTGGGCGAAGATGCGCGCGCTTATCGCCAGCGCCGGGGCGCGGCCAAAGAGTACACCCCCAGCCATGAGCTTATCTGCAAGCTGGAGGGCCTGGCCGAAGACTTGTACACGGCCACGGCGCGAGCCATCGCCGCCGAACGGCACGCATTCATGCTGGCGTTCTTCCGGCAGTTGGATGCCGAAGCGATGGGAGAAAGGTAGGCGGGCCGCACCTACTCAACCGCAGCACCTAAAGCCATATCGAACACAAAGGCTCGAAGGTCACAAAGTCTGACACAAAGAACGAAAGGCTCCGAAGCCTTATTGGGAACACTGCACCCGGCCATGCTATACTCTTAGCTAACCTTAGTCGTTCGTTACGAAGAAACTAGATGTTTGCACAGAAAACAGCAACCAATGGACAAAAAATGATTGCATTTGGCTGGTATGGTGGTAAGTACAATCATCTTGATTGGCTTTTGCCGTTACTACCACAAACCTATCATTATTGCGAGCCTTTCGGCGGATCTGCTGCTGTTCTTGTCAATAGAGCACCTTCTCCGGTCGAAACCTATAACGATATAGACGGCGAAGTGGTTAATTTTTTCCGCGTACTTCGCAATCAGAAGGAGGCGCTGATCGAAGCAATTGGCTTGACACCCTTTGCGCGAGAGGAGTTGCGCATAGCCGTGGGCAAGCAGGAAGCAGAGATTACCGATGTGGAGCGTGCCAGGCGGTTCTTCGTCCGGGCGCGCCAGGTGCGGACCGGCCTGGCTCAGACCGCTAGTGAGGGACGATGGGCACACTGTGTGCTTACCAGTCGCGCTGGCATGGCCGGTGCGGTATCGCGTTGGCTGGGCAGCGTAGACGGTTTGTCCGAAATTGCTCAGCGCCTGCTACGCGTACAGATCGAGAACGCTCCAGCCATCGAGGTGATCCGGCGCTATGACAGTCCCGACACGCTTTTTTACTGTGATCCTCCGTATGTTCATGAGTCAAGATCTGACACCAAAGCGTACGCTTTCGAAATGAGTGATCGTGAACATCGTGCTTTGGCCGAAGTCTTACAGCAAGTTGAAGGGAAGGTGGCCGTTTCCGGCTACCATTGCCGTTTGATGGACGAACTATATGATGACTGGACCGCTATCGAAGCACCCGCCAAAATGGCGCACTCCACTAACACGCGTCCTGATAATACCAAACAAGAACGGACCGAAGTACTCTGGATCAATTATTCTCTTGACAAAGCCCGAAAATCGGAATCAGAGACCGCATGGACTCGCCAGACAACATTCTCGAATATGCTTTTCAACGAGCAAGAACTCGTTTAGACCAACCGTTTCTTTCTGACGCGACTTTACTGGGTAGGGTGCAGTATGTAGCTCGTTGCCTCAGCAACCGGGCTGGCGCACGTATGTTGATCACCTGTACTTTGGCAAAGATTCTTCGACCTACGGTAGATATCCGCAAGCCATATACAGAGATTGGTGATGATGATTCTTTCTCTGGGCGCGCCGAATTCGATGAGCCTTATGTTTGGCCATTCGCGGCCAAGAACGGTCTACCCCTCAATGCCACCACGGCGTTTCTGACCCCTGGCTTTCGGACGATCAACGTTCCGCTGGCGCACCCTTTGGTCATCAGCGGACGCCCCAAGCGGATGTATGGAGACGTCATCCAACTGCTAGAAGACGTGCAGCAGGGTAAGATCACAGCCGATGATCTGCTCTGCGAAACTCTGCGTCAACTTCTGCTACTCAAACGAGAACAGGAAGAGCGCATGCAACAACTTCTCGCTGCATTGAGTACATCAAATAGTGGCATTCCGCTTTCCTCTGAAGAAATCGTCAACCTAATAGCCCAACATCTCAGCAGCCCCAGATCGAGTCGGCTGCCGGTGCTGATTGTTGTTGCAGCATACCAGGCGGCGTTGCAACAACTTGGCGAGCAGGCGCGATCTCCCCACGCTCACACTGCCGCCGATCTGCAAACGGGCGCGCTCGGAGACGTTGAGATCACACTTATCGGCGACGATGAGGTAGTTACAAGCTACGAGATGAAAGCCAAAGATGTCACCAAAGAAGATATAGACTTGGCAGTCAAGAAAGTTACACATGCTGGCGCCAAGATGGACAACTACATCTTCATCACCACAGGAACCATCGCCAAGGACGTGACAGAATACGCCGCGTCGCTCTATTTGGCAACAGGCGGTATCGAGTTTGCAGTTTTTGATTGCATTGGCTTCCTGCGGCACTTCCTTCATCTATTTCACCGCCTCAGGCTCGCCTTCTTGGAAGCTTACCAAGATTTGGTACTCGCAGAACCAGAAAGCGCAGTCAACCAACCCTTAAAAGAAGCATTTCTTGCCCTCCGAAGGGCCGCTGAAATGGACCGTGGCAGCTAATCGACAAAAATATGGACGATCTCCTCACCTTCCACACTAAAATCGACGGCTTCATGCTCTGGCGCTCCCAATAAAAAACGCGCCTGGGCTGACAGATCCAACAATTGACCCCTCTGACCATGCCCCTAACACGCATCGGACTCATCGGCTTTGGCTATTGGGGACCCAATCTGGCGCGCAACTTCCACGCCCTGCCCGATTGCGACCTCACCGCCATCTGCGACAACAACCCCGAACGACTGGACAAAGCGCGCGGCATCTACCGCGCCACCCGCTTCTACACCGACGTCGCCGACTTACTGGCCAGCGACATCGACGCCGTCGCCATCGCCACCCCCGCCCGCACCCATCACCCCCTGGCCCTGGCCGCGCTGGCCGCGGGCAAGCACGTCCTCGTCGAAAAACCCCTGGCCATGAGCGCGGCCGAGGCCGAAGAACTGGTCGCTATGGCCGACGCCCAGCGCCGCGTCCTCATGGTGGGCCACATTTTCCGCTACCATCCCGCCGTCCATCACATCAAAAACCTGTTGACCGACGGCGCCCTCGGCGATCTCTACTACCTTTACTCCACCCGCGTCAACCTGGGACGCATCCAGACCGACATCAACGCCCTTTGGAGCATCGCCCCCCACGACATCTCCATCTTCCTCCACCTTCTGGACGACATGCCCACCAGCGTCAGCGCCCACGGCGCCCGCTATCTGCACGGCCAGGTCGAAGACGTCATCTTCCTCATCCTCACCTTCCCCAACGATATTCTGGCCCATGTCCATGTCTCCTGGCTGGACCCCAGCAAAGTGCGCCACCTCACCGTCGTCGGCAACAAGAAAATGGTCATCTATGACGACTTGGCCGACGAGGGCAAAGTCAAAATCTACGACAAAGGCGCGGTGCGCACCACTGACCCTCAATACGGCGAATACCAATATCGCCTGCACTCCGGCGACATCGCCATCCCGCAACTCCCCTTGTTAGAGCCTCTACGCCTGGAATGCGAAGACTTCATCCAGGCGATCCAGACGGGGCGCCCTCCATTGGCCGATGGTCGCGACGGCCTGCGCGTGGTGCGCGTACTCGAAGCCGCCCAACAATCCCTCCATCAGCACGGCGCCACCATTATGCTGGATCGATAGTCACTTGACAATTTTTGTAAATATAGCTAGAATTAAGCATTATCGTCCATACCCAGGTATCTGGCGCTATCGGCTTTTCTGGCCATTTCCCCCGGCGTCAGATCGAAGGTGAAGACGTCATTACATGCGAAAGCGTTTCCCCCTCTCTGTTCTTTTCGCTTTCTGTCTCATGATCGGTCTGATACTGACCGATCTTTCTTCTGTTTCCCAGGCTCAGTCCTTTCCTGGGGCTTGGCGAACATTTAGCCAATTCGACGGGGCCATCGGCTCTTGGTTCTTCGATACTGTCCAAAGCGCTGACGGCACACTTTGGTTTGGCACCGATCACAGCGTTTTGCGCTATGATGGCGTTTGGTACTCCTACGGCCAATCGGGGGCCTTGCCGCCAACTTCTGTTCAGAGCCTGCTCATCGACAAAGATGGCGTATTGTGGGCAGCCACAACGCAAGGGATAGCCAGGCTGAATGGCGACCAATGGGTGTTCGAGGGTGAAAATCAAGGCCTGGCCGCGGGTTCCTATCGGGCGTTGATCGAATTAAGCAATGGCGACCTTTGGGCAGGCGGCGCTGCTGGTCTATTCACCCGCCAGCGGGGTTCACAAACATGGCAGAAGCTCGCAGACAGCCCCGCCGCAGCCATTTTGCTGTTGGCAGTCGATGCAGCGGGCGATGTCTGGTTGGCCAGTGGTCACGCTCTTTATCGCTGGCGCGACGGCTCGTGGCAGCCCGTCCTCCTCCAGTATGCTGGCAAGGCACTCAGCGCCCCCATCAAGGCGCTGGCTCCGAGTGGACGCGGGGGAATGTGGGTGGGAACGGACGGGGAAGGAATCGCCTATGTAAAAGAAAATGCCGTCGTCTGGTATCGTGCGACCAGGGGAGTAGCCGGCCTGCCGGGCGACAAAATACTGGCTTTACGCGAAACCAAGCAGGGGGATTTGTGGGTGGGCACCAATGGCAGCGGACTGGGGCACTGGCGGAACGGCGAATGGGAAGAGATCACCATTACCGACGGCCTGGCAGCCGACTACATCACCAGCATCTTCGAGGATAAAGACGGCATGCTTTGGTTTGGCACTGTCGCCGGCCTCTCGCGCTACGATACCAAAAGCTGGCAGCTCTGGGGTGTGGATGAAGGAGCGCCCGCCAGTCCCGTCGCCACACTCGCGATCGACCGGGATGGTCACCTGTGGGCTGGCACCAATGGCGAAGGCATCTTCCATTTCGATCACAAAGTGTGGACGTCTCCTCCCACCGGCTTTGCGCCCTCACCCAGCGCCTCCTACATTACCAGCAGCTTCGTCGACGCCGATGGCGCCTTGTGGTTCGGCACCGATGGCGACGGCGTGCTTCATTTCCACAGCGGCCTCACCACGCAACTGACCAGCAAAGACGGCCTGGCGGGCGACACTATCAGCGCCATTGCCCAGACACCCGACAAAGCGATGTGGTTCGGCGTCAGCAAACAAGGTCTGGACCGTTGGGATGGCCAGAACTGGCAGCATTTCACCACCGCCAATGGCCTCACCGCGAACGACGTGCGCGCCCTTTTTGCCGATCGCAAGGGCCAGTTGTGGGTTGGCTCGCTGGGCGGCCTTGTCATGTACGATGGCGCCAAATGGCACACTGGGGAGGAAATCAGCGATACGCCCCCCATCGATGTCCGCGCCATCGCCGAATCTCGAGATGGTAGCCTCTGGTTCGCGACATGGGCCAACGGCATCAGCCGTTTGCACGATGGCGCCTGGATCACCTATACCTCTGCCGACGGCCTGCAGGCGCCGGGCGTCGCCGCGATTTGGGCCGATCCCCAGAGCGACAGCGTGTGGTTTGGCACGGTTGGCGGCCTCAGCGTCTACGACGGCCAAAGCTGGCAAAGCTTCAGTAGCTCGACTGGTTTGGGTCTCGGGCGCATCTACGCCCTCCAGTCTCATGCTGGCGCCGGCATCTATGTTGGCGCCGATACAGGCGTCGCCCTCTTTACACCCGACGCCACCCCGCCCCAGGTAGATATCGTCTCCATCAATGGCCTGGCGCCGCAAAATCAGAGCGTCATGGTCTCACCTGCCGAGACTATACGCATCAGCTTCGAAGGGCGCGACCTCCTCAGCCCCGAAAGCGATCTAACCTTCCGTTATCGACTGTTGGGCTACGATACCGACTGGCGCCAGACGCGCGCGCCGCGCGTCGCCTATCCTACCCAAGCCGAGGGCGTCTATCGCTTCGAGGTCGAAGCCCGCGACACCGGCCTGAACTATTCCTCCCTGAAGGCTGTCGATATCACGGTGCGCCGGCCGCCGCCCACCATCTACATCCGGCCCTTCGGTGAGGTTCGCACAGAATACGCCCTCATCGCTGTGACGATACTGACCCTGCTCGGCGTCCTCGGCGTCTATGCCGTCTGGAGCACCTTCGAGCAACTGGCTATGCGCCGCCTGGCCGTCGAACGTCGTTTCAATCCCTACGTCGCTGGCAGCCCCATCCGCGATGATGCGATGTTCTTCGGTCGCACCAAACTCCTCGATGGCATCATAGCCTCCCTCTACCAGAACAGCCTGATGATTCACGGCGAACGCCGCATCGGCAAGACCTCTTTGCTCTACCAGATCCAACAGCGTCTGCAGAAAAAAAACGACCCAGAATATCACTTCATACCGATCTACATCGATCTGGAAGGCTCGCCCGAAAACGAATTCTTCCACCGTCTGATGGAAGGCATCATCGAAACCGTACAAGAACCGTTGGCGGCCATGCCGCAACGCCAGGAATTGCACTATTTCCAGCAAAAGCACCGAGAACCCTATAGTGATCGGGACTTCCGTCGCGACCTGCGCATGATCATCGACTATTTGAAAACCCATTTTCACCTGCAACCGCGCCTCATCTTCCTCCTCGATGAGGCCGATATCATGAACACCTACAATAACTTGACCCAGCAACAACTGCGCCGCATCCTCCAAGACACCTTTGCCCGCAACATCGGGGTGGTCGTCGCGGGCGTCAATATCAGCAAAAGCTGGGATCGCGTGGAATCACCCTGGTACAACATGTTCGTCGAGGTAGCGATGGAGCCGTTCAGTCGGCCGGAGGCAGAGAAATTGATGACCGAGCCGGTGGCCCGCTTCTATCGCTGGGATGAAGAGGCCATGGCCTACGTCTATCAGCAAAGCCAGGGCCGCCCCCATCGCATTCAGCAAATCAGCATGGAAGCCGTGAATAACATGCTCGACCACAAACGCCGCCACATCACCCTAGAAGACGTGAAGCTCGGCTACGAGCGCATCCTCTTTGCCGAAGGCCATTGATCTGAGACCGATCCCCATGTCTCCTTCCCCCTCTCGCAATCCTTACATCGTCGGTGGCTGGGTCGATGGCCCCCACTTCTATGGCTACATCGGCCTGCGTTATAACCTGCTGAGCGACCCCAACCGGCAACTGTGGGTGGTGGGCACGCGCCGCGTCGGCAAAACTTCCTTACTGCGCCAACTCATTCGCGATGCTGGCCCCGAATTCGTGTCATTGTATTGGGATATGCAGGCGTGCGAGACTGCCGCCGACCTGGATCAGGAGTTGCTATACGCCATCGAAGAGCGAACCGAAGCGCTGCAGGCACTCGGCCTCGACCCTGACACCCTGGCCGACAACGATGTTCGGCGACTGCTCAATAAAATCTGCCGGGCGGCTGCCGATCGCGGCAAGTACATCCTCCTCCTCATCGATGAACCAGAGGCCCTGCTGGCTATCGGGCAAAAAGAAGACATCCTACTCCGGCGCCTGCGCTCCATCTTCCAGCGCCACGCCAACCTGCGCGTCATCCTCACCTCCACCAAAGCCTTTGCTCGCATCAACGAACTAACTCGTCACTGGGAAACCTCGCCGTTTCTTCAGGATTTCGCGCCTCGCAACCTGTCCGGCTTCGATCCCATCGAATCGGAAGCGCTCATCCGCCAATCCCAGAATGCGCAACGCGTACAAGCCACCGCCGAGGTCGTAGCCGCCGTTCAACATCACACCAACCACCATCCTTACTTGATCCAGTGGCTCTGCTACCGGCTCTTTCAGGATGATGGCAGCCTGCGCGCCCCGCGCGCCGACGACTTGTGCCCAGACGCCAACCTCGAAGCGTTGTTCGAGATCAGCTATAAACATCTCTCCCTCACCGAACGCCGCATCTTGCACCATGCCGCTTCCACCGGCCCCACCGACGAAGCCGGATTGATCCAGGCGCTGGGATTAAGCCATAGCGACATCCATCTCTACCTTTACGCCCTGAGCCGCATGGGGTATACTCGATTGGTCAGTGGCAACATCCTGATCGGCAACAGTTTTCTCGAACACTGGCTGAAAGCCAATCTGCGCAACTTACCCATCGAAGACGCCGAAATTGCCGACGCCTGGGTGCGCGAAGTGGCTACGACCGGCCAACAAGCCGAGAAAATCTACTTGCAGCAACAACTACAAACCATTCGCATCAACCTGGCCCGCCTGGAAGTGAAGGCCGCCAACTACGGCCTGGACGTTCCCCTCCACTTGCAAAACGAAATCGACTTCCATCTCGGCAAAATCAAAGAATTGGAAGGCCGATTGGATGGCCTCGCCGAAGACCTACCTGCCAAAGCCCGGCGTCCGGAGCCGTAAACCCGGCTTCACCCTCCTGAATCACCTCATCTTCACACTCACTTCGAGATGCTGCCCCGCCAGGCAGCATCTTCATTTGTCCAACGAGGATCATCATGACCATCCCACTCGTCGATCTCAAAGCCCAATACGACACCATTCGCCCCGCCATCGACGCCTCCATCCAACGCGTCATCGATAACACCGCCTTCATCATGGGCAAAGAAGTATCCGACTTCGAACGCGCCTTTGCCGCCTATTGCGATGCCAAGCACGCCATCGGCGTCTCCAGCGGCACCTCCGCCCTCTTCCTGTCCCTGTTGGGCTACAACATCGGCGCCGGCGACGAAGTCATCACCACCCCCTTCACCTTCTTTGCCACCGGCGAGGCCATCTCGCAAACCGGCGCCCGCCCCGTCTTCGTTGACATCGACCCCGTCACCTACAACATCGACCCCGCCAAGATCGAGGCGGCAATCACACCCTACACCAAAGCCATCATGCCCGTCCACCTCTTCGGCCAGTCCGCCGATATGGACGCCATCGACGCCATCGCCCGGCGCCACCACCTGTTGGTGATCGAGGACGCCGCCCAGGCCCACGGCAGCCGCTACAAAGGCAAGCGCGCTGGCGGCCTGGGGGATGCTGCTTGTTTCTCGTTCTACCCCAGCAAAAATTTGGGCTGCTATGGCGACGGCGGCGCCGTCACGACGAACGACGACCACCTGGCCGCGCGCGTGCGCTCCTTGCGCGACCACGGCCGCACCACCAAATACGAGCACGCCGAATTGGGCTATGGCCACCGGATCGACGGCATCCAGGCCGCCATCCTCTCTGCCAAGCTGCCCCACCTGGATGAATGGAACGCCGGTCGCCAACGGCTGGCCGCCCGCTACAACGAACTGCTGGCCGACACCCCCTTGGTCACCCCCCAGAACCTGCCCGACGTCGAGCCGGTCTACCACTGCTACGTCATCCGCGCCCGCCAGCGCGACGCCCTCCTCAACGCCCTGCAAACAGAAGGCATCGGCGCCGGCGTACACTACCCCATCCCCCTGCATCTGCAACCCGCCTACCGCTTCCTCGAACTCGAACCCGACAGCTTCCCCATCTCTGAACGAGCCGCCCGCGAAGTCATCACCCTGCCGCTCTACGCCGAAATGACCATCGAACAGCAAGATGAGGTGGTAACAGCAATCAAGCGCGCGTTAGCGTAGTTGTTCCGTGTTGCATGTTCCATATTCCGTATTCCGTCAGGGCTTTCCGGTTCTCATAATTAGGTTGAGTTGCATAGCATCCCGGCCCTGGTTATGTCATGCTGAGCGAGTCGATCACACAAAATTGTTGTGGTTGAAAGCCAGCGAAGCATCCATTCGCTGCGCTCAGAGCCTGTCCTGAACGCAGTGAAGGAACAGGTTCTCGCGTTGCCAAAAAAGCCATCTGCCATGAGAGTCGAGATGCTTCGCTTCACTGATGCTTCACTGTGTTCAGCATGACACAATCGGCGCTTTTTTCTTCATCAAATGAGAACCGGAAAGCCCTGGTATTCCGTATAGCGTATTGATGCAGCAACTCCAAATATGGCTTTTCTTGCCATCAGGAAACATGCTTTGTGGACACGGATGGGGGAAACCATGTCCTGAGTGCAACGAAGGAGCGGATAGTTTTTGGTCAAAAATCTGTGTTCCTTCCATCAGTGTCCACAAATTTGGAATTGCTGGTATTGATGCTCATGAAGAAAAATACGCAATACGCAACACGAAATAGCCACCATGCCACCCCATCCCACCATCTCCGTCCTCATCCCCGCCCACAACGAGGCTGACAGCGTCTCCGAGCTTGTCGCGCTTACTGCTCAAGCCTTCGCCAACCTGGGTGTGACCGGCGAGATGATCTTCGTGGACGACGGCAGCACGGACGAGACGGGCGACCGCGTGACCGAGCTACAGCCTCAGCATCCCTGGCTCCATCTCATCCGCCACCGCCGGAACCGGGGCCTGACCGCAGCGCTGCGCCAGGGATTCCGCGCAGCCCGGGGCGAGTACATCATCTTCCTCCCCGCCGACCTCGAATCGAACCCGGCGGAAGACATCCCCAAACTCTACGACAAGCTCTGCGAAGGCTACGATGTGGTCGCGGGCTGGCGACAAGGCCGCGACGACGGCAAACAACTTGCTTCGGCCATCTACAACCTCGTCAGCCGTCGCCTTTTCCCCGTTCGCGTCCACGACGCCAATTGGATCAAAGGTTTTCGCCGCGAAGTCATCACCGCAATGCCGCCGTTGCGCTCGGATTGGCACCGCTTTCTGCTCCACATCGCCGCCGACCAGGGCTTTCGGGTGGGCGAAACGCCGACGAATTGGTATCCGCGCAAAGCCGGGCGCTCGCACTTCGGCTTCAGCCGCATCCCCATCTCGCTGCTCGATGTCCTTGTCATCCGCTTCTTGCTGACCTTCAGTCAGAAGCCCATGCGCTTCTTCGGCGGTCTGGGATTGGCCACCTTTGCCGTCTCTGGCCTCACCTTCCTCTTCCTGACCTACCTCTGGTTCTTCCAAGAGCAGACCCAAAAACGACCCATCTTCTGGGCCGCCCTCTTTCTGGCCCTGGCCGGACTCCTCCTCTTCCTTGTCGGTTTCTTGGCCGAGCTGATCGTCGCCCAGGGCGACCGCTTGAGCGATCTAGAAGAACGATTGGAGGAAGTAGACAAGTAGATAAGTAGACAAGGAAACAAGGAAACAAGTAGATAAGGCCACAACAACCAATAACCAATCAACCAATAACCAATCAACCAATAACCAATCAACCAATAACCACCTCTCCTCATGCGCCTCGGCGTCCTCACCCACAACTACCCGCGCTTCCCCGGCGATTTCTCCGGCACCTTCATCGAACAACTGTGCGCGGAACTGGCGCGACAGGGCGAGGAAGTCCACATCATCGCCCCCTACGATGCCAGCTACACGGCCCTGGACCCCGCCGCCAACCCCCGCCTCCACCTCTATCGTTATGCCTGGCCAGATCGCCTGCACCGGCTGGGCTACATGCGCACTATGGAAGCGGATGTACGCATGCGGCTCAGCGCCTACGTTCTCAGCCCACTCCTTTTCCTACGCGGCATTCAAACCACGCTACGCGTCGCCCGCCAACAACGGCTCGACCTGCTCCACGCCCACTGGGCCTTGCCCAACGGCTATATCGGCGCTGTCGCCAGCCGTCGCCTCGGCATCCCGCTGGTAGTCAGCATCCCCGGCAGTGATGCGCTGGTGGCCGGGCAGAACCCAATCTTCCGGCGCATGGTCGGCTTCGCCTTCCACCAGGCCGGACTGATCACGGCCAACGCCGAAGTCCTGCGCGACGTGGCTGTCACCGAATTGGGCGCTGACCCGACCAAATTCGAATTGGTGATCTACGGCGTCGATCCCGACCGCCTGCAGCCTGATCCTCCCTCTGGCGCTGCCCTGCGCGATCAACTCGGCATCCCCTCCGACGCTTTCGTCTTTCTGGGCGTCGGGCGCATGGTTTACAAAAAAGGCTTCGACATCCTCCTGCGGGCGTTGGCGCTTGTTCAACGCCAACGCGACCCCAACCGCGCACCTGCCCTCCACACCATCCTCGTTGGCGAAGGCGACCTCTGGCAAGAATGGCAACAACTCGCGCGTGACCTGGGATTGGCCAATTTGCACTGGGCCGGCAATGTCTCCACCGCGGCTATGCCTGCTTACTACAACGCCGCCAACTGCCTCGTCATGCCCAATGTGCGCAAACCTGCCACCGGCCTGGGCGTCACCGTGTTGGATGCGATGGCTTGCGCCCGGCCCATCATCGCCAGCGACACCGCCGGCAACACCCTGGTGGTCGAGCCAGGCATCAACGGCTACATCGTCCCCGAAGGCGACGCCCAAGCCCTGGCCGCGGCCATGCTGACCCTGGCCGCCGACCCCGCCCGCGGCCAGGCGATGGGCCAGGCCAGCCGCCGCCTGATCGAAACCCGCTTTGGTTGGCCCCACATCGCCCGCCACTACCGCGAACGCTATCAGACCCTCTTGCCATCCCCCACGTAACCACGCCCACCGTGATCTTCCATAATCACAGCGACATCCCCTACTACACCTTTGCCAGCTTCGACGCCCGCGCCGGCGTCCGCCATGCCGTGCTCACTCGCCTGGGTGGGGTCAGCCCGGCGCCGTGGAACAGCCTGAACCTGGGTTGGACGGTGGGGGACGAACACGCCAACGTCGAAGCCAACTACCAGCGCTGGTCGCAGGCATTCGCTCTCGATCGCGCGGAATTGACCACCACCTGGCAGGTGCATGGCAACTGCGTCGTCATCGCCGACGCCAGCCATCGCCGCGGCAGCCTGGGCCAGGCAGACGCCCTGATCACGCGCACCCCCGGCCTGCCTCTCGCCCAGCGCTTTGCCGATTGCACCCCCATCTTGCTCTACGATCCCGCGCACCATGCCTGCGGCATTGCTCACGCCGGCTGGCAGGGCGTCGTCGCTCGCTGCGCCGAAGCGACGGTGCGGGCGATGCAATCTCACTTTGGCTCAGTTCCCGCCGATCTCATCGTCGGCATCGGCCCCGCCATCGGCCCCTGTTGCTACGAAGTCGGGCCAGAAGTCGCCGCCGCCATCCGCAGCAACCATCGCCTGCCCGAACCTTTGCTTCTCCCCGGCCCCCGGCCTCATACCGTCTATCTCGATCTTTGGGAAGCCAACGCCCAGCAACTGCGCGACGTCGGCGTCCGTCAAGTCGAGGTAGCCGGCCTTTGCACTTCCTGCCACCGTCATCTCTTCTTCTCGCACCGCGGGGACAAAGGTCGCTCTGGTCGCTTCGGCGCCTTTGTCATGTTGGAAGCGCTGATGTGATGCGTATTTCGTGTTCCGTAATTCCCTGTGCCCCTCACTTCATCAAGGATAAACATTATGTCAAATAAAATCCGCATCGGCATCATCGGCGGCAGCGGCGTGTATAGCCTGCCAGGGCTGACCGATATCGAAGAAATCCGTTTGCAGACGCCGTTTGGTGCGCCGAGCGACGCCTATATCGTCGGCACGATCGACGGCCAGCGCGCGGCCTTTCTGGCCCGGCATGGCCGCGGGCATCTGATCAGCCCCACCCACCTGAATAGCCGCGCCAACATCTGGGGTTTCAAGCAGCTGGGGGTCGAGTATCTCATCGCGATGAATGCCTGCGGCTCGTTGCAAGAGCAATACGAACCCGGCCACATCGTCATCCCCGACCAGCTTTTCGACCGCACGCGGCTCCGCCCCCTGACCTTTTTCGATGACCCCGGTCTGGTGGTGCACCTCTCGGTGGCCGAGCCGTTCTGCCCCGACCTCTCGGACGTCCTCTTTCGGGCGGTGCAGGCCACCGGCAAGACGGTGCACAAGGGCGGCGATTTCGTCATCATCGAAGGCCCGCGCTTCAGCACCAAAGCCGAGAGCCGGGTGTTCCGTCAGCTTGGCTTCGCCATCATCGGCATGACGGCCATCCCCGAAGCCTTCCTGGCCCGTGAAGCCGGGATGTCCTACGGCATCATCGCCCACGTGACCGATTACGACGTGTGGCACGAGACCGAAGAGCCGGTGACGGTGGACATGGTGATCCAGACGCTGCTGGGGAACGCCGCCGCCGCCCAACAGGCCACGTTGAACGCCATCGCCCTGCTGGCTGACGCCCCGCCCTCGCGCTACGCCGACGTGCTGCAAGACGCCATCATCACCAACCGGGCGCTGATCCCGGCGGGGTTGAGGGAGAAGTATGGGATGCTGATTGGGAAGTTTGTGTAGGAGGTCGTATTGTTCGGCGCGCGCGGTAGTGTGCAGTCACCCGATCCGATAGCCCAGCTATCGCCCAGACACAAACAGCGCTTGCTATGGCTGTTCCTGGCTTGGGCGGCGGTGCTCGTCGTCCTGGGGACGGTTGGCATCGTGCGGGTGGCGAGCAATGTCGGAAAGACGTTCGGCGGGTTCATCTGGATTTACGACCCTTCACGTGACCCGCGTTTCTATGCTGGGCCAGAACTGTGGCGCAGCGGCCCGCCCACGCTGACAGCGATCCATCTGCTGGACACAATCGAGCGTATCGATGACTACTCGTGGAAGGATTTTGGGCAGGTGTACGCAGAAAAACAGGTCGGTGATCCGGTGCGCTATCGGGTGCTGCGAGACGGACAGGAGTTAGAGATCGTCGAACCGATACACTTGTTCACGGTTGACACCTTCATCGTTTCGCACGGGCTGCTCTATCTCACCGGACTGGCCTTCGTGGGAGCAGGTTACACTCTGCTGCGCTTCACAGAGCGTCGGGATCTGGCGCTGTTTGCCTTCGTTTTTTTACCCGCAGCCGGCGCCTGGTTCTTTCACGGCGAGACGGCCAGCATCCACGAAACCTACGTCAGCCCTAACCCTATCGGCTGGGTGTTGTGGACACCTGCTTTACCTATGGTGGGTGCGATTCTGCTGCACTTTGCCGCCATCTTCCCCAAACCACGCGGCTTAGCCAGACGTCATCCCCGGCTGATCTACCTGGGCTATGGCTTCGCCGCGGCCCTGATGCTCAGTTACGCAACCACCCTTCGCCGTGAAACCTTTCAGATCAGCATCGCCGTCATCGTCAGTATGGGACTTTTTGCCACGCTGGGCATCGCCGCTGTGCTGGTGAGTGGGGTCTTGTCCTATCGTGAGTCGCGACGCCGCCACGATAGCGTTCAACGCCAGATGGTGGAGACTCTGGCAGTCGTGGGCTTGATCGGAGCCGCCATCTTCTCGGGTTTCGGCATCGTGCCATTCTTGTTGCTCGGCTATCCCCTGCTGCCCTGGGAAGTTCTGATCACTCTGGCCACGCTCTATCCGCTGGCATTGGTCTATGCCTTGCGCAACGCCGAGATGATCGCGCAGCTGCACCAGGAGATCACGATCAAACAGCAATTCAGCGACAAGGTGAACGAATTGCAGCACATCCGCGAGCAAACCCTGCACGAAGTAGCCGACGCACTGCACGACCGGGTGATTCCCGACCTGCGCGGCTTGCACTTCGCCGCCGTCGCCGCCCAGCGCCGCCTATCCCCACCGGCTGATCCTGCCCTGGCCGGCGACCTGAGCTTCATCGCCGACACTTTGACCGCGCTCGGCGACCAGGCGCGGGCGATCATGGAAGGCGCTAAACCCATCGACTGGCGTGAAACTGGCCTGCAAGAGGCGCTGGCCTGGCTGGTCAACAGCTTTCAGCGCGCCAATCCTCACCTGACCGCGACGCTGAACGCCGGCGGTTATGACGAAGCCGACTCAGCCGCCACCAAAGAGGCGTTGTATTTGATCGCCCGCGCCGCGCTGACCAACGTGCAGGAACATGCCCAGGCCCAGCGTGTGGATGTGACCCTGATCAGCACGAGCGATAGCGCCAGCCTGCGCCTGAGCGATGACGGCGCCGGCTTCGACCCTGCGACGACGCCACCCCGGGCCGACCGCCGACATCTCGGCCTGGGCAATATGCGGCTGCGCGCGCAGGAGATCGGCGCCGAGCTTGTGCTGGCGAGCCAGCGCGGATTCGGGACAAGCGTCGAGGTGGTGGCGCCGCGCTCGACTCAGGATTAAAGGTGAAAACAATGGCAATCCGCATCCTGATGGTGGACGACAGCGAGACTTTTTTGCGCGGTTTGCGCAGCTACCTGGTGCAGGAAAGCGACCTGGAGATCGTGGGGATGGCGCATTCCGGCCAGGAGGCGGTGGCCCAAACCCGCCTACTGTTGCCTGACGTGGTGCTCATGGACCTGCGGCTGGTTTGGCAGACGAAGGTCGAGCCGAGCAAGGAGGAGACAGGGCTGCGCGCCATCCAAGAGGTGCTGGCGGCGCGGGCGCAGGCTCGCGTCATCGTCATCAGCAGCCGGGATGAGCGGCGGTGGGTGGTGCAGGCGCTGGATGCGGGCGCGCGCGGCTATCTTTCCAAAGACGCAGCCTTGGATGAGATCATCGCCGCCATTCGCACCGTGGCCCGCGGGGGCGTGGCGCTGAGCGCAGAGCAACTGGGCTGGCTGCGCGGCCCGGCCGAGCCGTTGACAGAGCGCGAGCGGGAGGTGTTAGCGCTGCTGGCGCAGGGCCAGGGCGACAAAGAAATCGCCCAGCGGCTGGGCATTTCAGCCGGCACGGCCAGCAAGCATGTCGAGAATATCCGCGAGAAGTTGGGGGCCAGCAGCCGGGGCGAGGCGGTGGCGCGGGCGCGGGAGCAGGGTTTGATCTGATACGCAGAAGTGCGTAGGTGGGGGTGGGAGAAGGGCGGATGTGGAGAAGGGGGGCAGGTGTATAGACTAAGCATGAGGGTGCGAAATGAACCGTCCGATCCGAGTCCTCATCGCCGATGACAACGCTATATTCCGGCAGGGCCTGTGCCGATTGTTGGCAAGCGACCCTGGCATCGAAGTCGTTGGCGAGGCCGCGGATGGCGTGGCGGCTGTCGCCCAGGCGCTTGCCTGCAATCCCGACATCGTGCTGATGGACATCCGTATGCCCAGGCAGGGCGGGTTGGAGGCAGCGAAGCAGATTCGGGCGCAACGTCCGCAGACCAGGATCATCGTGCTGACGGAATATGACTCGGCTGCATTACGCGGCAAAGCAGAAAAGGCCGGCGTCGCGGCTTATCTGAGCAAGCAAGTGGATAGCGCCGAGCTGTTTGAGGCAATCCACAAGACGATAACCTGATTCACACCGTCAAACAACCCGTTTACTCTCACACTCTCACCCAGAGGTTAACATGAACAAAGACCCTGACTCGATCCAAAGCGTTGATCAACAGATGGGATCAACTTCACTGCGGCCGCTACTGGCATTGTTCGAACGATATCCCTCGCAAGCTGTCGAGCATTTCTTTGACGGCGTTGCCTTCTCCAATGAAAAACGTTTCCATGATGCCCTTGGCGAGTTCAAGTTAGCTATTGCCGCCTCGCCCCAGCCTTTCATCGAAGCCTACGCAGCAATGGCGGAAGCATATCGCGATCTGTCCGACGATCCAGTGGCAGTAATGTCCGCCTATAAAAAGGTTGTCGAGCTTGATTCCACACAAACCCCAAGTTGGTGCTGGCTGGCCTGGATTGCCTTTTTCTTCAGGCAAAGCGATGAAAAAAGCGGCGAGAAGGACTCGCGTAAAGCAATCCGCGAATATCGGAATCTCGAGCAGACCGCGCTCGCCCATGTCCGGCAGCAGTTCCCAACGATTGATCCCGGTCGTGATAGAGACAAGTATGTTAGCACTATCCATGCTATCAATAGCCTTGCCGACACATACGCCGACAAGGATTACATTAACGAGGCCGCAGAATGGTATCAGCTGGTGGCTGAGGTGAAGCCAGAGACGGTCGTTATTGCTGACGAAGATGGCGGCCAAGACGCCCGGTTTCTAGCGGATGCAGTCAGTCACGCTAGAAGGCGTCGGGTGTTAGTCCAGGAACGAATCACGAAGAGTGCCGAAGCATATCAACGTCTTCGAGGAGAAGGTCGGAAGCGGACACTGATCTGGCTGGGCGTGGCCGTAGTCATCATCATCGTTCTACTTGTCCTTTGCAACGCAACCATGTTCGTACCCTATCAATGATCATCGCCTGTCACTCTCCCTGAAATGGAGGCATCCCATGGCAAAAATCATCTGCGCCATATGTAACAAATCCACCGAATCGCACTACCTCGGCGTCAAACACTGCAGTAACTGTAATCGCTGGTTCTGCCACGACCACGCCGGCCCGGGCGCCAAGCAGTGCCCGATCTGCAAGAAGAATACGCTGGTGGGAGGGAGGGGATAGTGGGACGAGGCAGGCGGCAGGCGTTCTGTCGTTGATGCAAGGCGCTCGTTCCGCCTGCCTTACCCCTCCACTCCCCCTGCATCGTTCGACCCGATCCCAATCGCATCTCATCACGAGCCTTCATCGGCAGCTAATCTATGACAACGATCATAGACAGACCACCCGAACACGCTTACGATGAAAACGTTGTTCTTGTCAAGATGACCCGGCGTTCGTCTCGCCCACGGCGCCGCACTCTCCATTCGCCGCCTGACTGCTTTCGTCGCTTGTCTGCCAGATGAGCAATCGCTTTGGCTGTAGACGCTGCTTTCATAATGCTTGATCCAGTTCTCGCCCGCGCCTCCGTGCGCGGGCGTTTTGTTTCCCGACCCCGAAGCCTTTTGGAGGCACACGATGATCTCGATAAATCATCCCCCCCGCATACTGTACCTGACTCTATTGGGCGTCCTCGCCTTCCTGGTTGGAGCGTTGGCAGCCAGTTGGGGGACGCCAAACGTCGCGGCAGGTATGGTGCAAGTGGCATCTTCTCCGCGTTTCGTGCGCTGTAGCAGTGTGGACGCCGCCAATCCACCCCAGTACACCTACTACATGCTGACCTGCACCACCGAAGATGGCGTCCCCTTCGACGAAGAGGGCCTGACCGTGCCTGCCACCTGGCGCTTCTATGTCACCGATTTCATCAACGAAAGCTCGCAACCGAGCACCTACGTCGTTCAACAGCGCGGTGCGACGCGGGTGGCGTTGCTTCAATACGCCACCGCAAGCGTTGCTCACTCCACCCTGCACCTGAACTCACCCTATTTTGTGCTATTGGGCGGCGACCGTTTATATGCGTCGCACCGGTTGTACGCCACCGGGTACGTGGTGAGCAATCAGTCGTTCTTACCGAGTGTAACGCGCTAAACGCTATCAACCCGATCCACAGAATCCATCAGCACTTGCGCTCTCGTTCAACCTCCCTCTCGTTGTCTTGCAAGGAGCTTCCTCATGAAAACGCGTCGTCTCATCGTCTTGCTCTTTTTCTTTGTGATGATGGTGCTGCTATTCGCTAGCGGAATGATCGGCACGGATGCTAGTTCGCGGTCTGCTGTTGTGAACGCACAGAGCGATTCCACGCCTGACTATTACTTCCGTAACACTCCTTCCACAATCCAACGCGACCATATCCAGAAGACCGATACCATCGAGAGACTGGCACCCGTGACGAATCAATCAGGCAACGATCTACTTGCCGTTATCCCAAATGCAGATGCCATACGGAATAACACAGGGTTTCGCAGACAAGTTCTTCCTGCTAATGACGATGGTTTCACTGATCGAGTATCTATCGGCTTCTTGACCAACTTCTTCGGTGGCGCCTACACCACTCTATATGTCAACAATAATGGCAATGTAACCTTTGATCAACCACAAAGTGAGTTTACGCCGTATGACCTAACCTCTACTCAACGCGTCATCATTGCGCCATTTTTTGCAGATGTTGATACACGTGGAAATGGTTCTGGTCTGACAACTTACGGAATCGATACTATCGATGGGCACCCTTCATTCGGGGTCAACTGGTTCAATGTCGGATACTTTTCTGGTCACACAGAGAAATTGAATTCGTTCCAGCTTGTTCTGATCAGTCGGAGTGACCTGGGACCAGGCGACTTCGACATCGAATTCAACTATGCTCAAATTCGCTGGGAAACTGGCGGGGCCAGCGGCGGCTCCGGTGGGTTAGGCGGTCACTCCGCTCGCGCAGGCTATTCCAATGGAACCAGACGACCTGGCACCTTCTACGAGATCCCTGGCTCCGCTATTAATGGAGCGTTTCTTGATTCGAATCTATCCACTGGGCTAATTCATCACAGTCGAAATTCAACTATATTGGGTCGATACATGTTCGAGGTGCGAAACGGAGTAGTCCTTCCAACTCATACACCAACGCCCACTGCCACCCCAATTCCTACTGCCACCCCAACTCCCACCAATCCTGCCATCGGCGCTCTTGGTGATCCTACCTGCGACGCTATCACCGGTTGGGCCGGCGACAAAGACGACCCCAACCGCCCGGTCGAAGTCCATCTCTATGCCAACGGCGGTTATGACACGGGCACGTTCATTGGCGCTGTTCTTGCCGACCTGCCGCGCGAGTCAGCTGTGTGTAGCGCTTTGGGCGGCGTCAACTGCGGTGTCTGTCCGGCGGACCAGCCGCAGTGCAAACATGGATTTGCCTTCACCACTATTCCGGCATGGTTGAAAGATGGGCAACCTCACCCCATCTACGCTTATGGTCTCAACCTACCCGGAACAGCCGGCAATCCGGCTAACCCGCTCTATGGCACCCCAAAGACGCTGACCTGCCACCCGACTCCGACGCGCACCCCTTCGCCGACAATCACCCCCACCCCTATCCCAACGAACTCAGCCATTGGCGCCCTCAGTGATCCTACCTGCAACGTCATTTATGGCTGGGCCGGCGACAAAGACGATCCCAATCGCGCCGTAGAGGTCCATCTCTATGCCGATGGCCCTTACTCCAGCGGCCGTTTCATCACCAGCCTGTTAGCAGACTTGCCCAGAGAAACACCCGTCTGCTCCATCCTCGGCGGGATCAACTGTGGCGTCTGCCCAGCGGACCAGCCGCAATGCAAGCATGGCTTTGCGCTTACGAACCTCCCTGCCTGGCTGCTGGACGGACAAGCACACCCCATCTATGCCTACGCCCTCAATCTGGCAGGCACCTCCGGCGACCCGGCCACGTTGCTGGCGGGATCGCCGAAGGTGTTGCAATGCCTACCTACGGCAACTCCTACTCCCACGCGCACACCAACCCCAACTCACACACCCACGCCACCCGGTCCTACCGCCACCCCCACCCTCACACCGACCGCCACCCCCCTCTCCGGCAACCTCACCCCCACCCCACCCCTCCCCACCCCCACCGCCACGCCCGACTTCCCAGCCTGCGCCCTCACCCTTGACAAGACCGCCCTCCCCAACCCCGCCCGCATCGACAGCCACATTGGGGTCACGCTCAGGCTGGAGGGCGAGTGCCCCTCCGATATCGGCGCCGCGGTGGATGTGGCGCTGGTCATCGACCGCTCGCAATCGATGTGCGGCCCCAAGCTCGACCAGGCCCAGGCCGCCGGCCAGGCCTTCCTCGATACTATGGCCTTCCCGCCCGACCAAACGGCGGTCATCTCTTTTGCCAGCACGGCCCAACTACACGCTGGCCTGACCGGGAACCGCATACAGGCTGGGAATGCGCTAGGAGGCATCACCTGCGGCGGCTTCTCGCGCATCGATGCCGGGCTGAACAAAGCTTTCGAGGAGATGTCCGGGCCGCGCCGGGTGGCCGGGCACACGCCCGCCGTCCTCCTGCTGACGGATGGCAACCCCGAAGGCGCCTACGCCGACGACGTGAGATCGGCTGCCCGGCGCATCCGGGATGCGGGCGTCCAACTCTACACCATCGGTCTGGGCGCCGACGCTGACGCCGCCCTCCTGCGCGAAATCGCCACCGCGCCCGACCATTTCTACCAGTCCCCTACACCTGACCAACTCGAGGCCATCTACACCCGGCTGGCAGGCGAGTTGCGCCAGGTTCCCGCCGCCAATCTCAATTTGGTCGATGTAGTCGGGCCGGATTTCGAGATCGTCCCCAATTCCTTCAGCGGCGCGGCCACGCCCCAGGTCGACGGCCAGACCCTGACCTGGACCCTCCCCCGGCTCGATGGCGGCGTCAGCGAAGTCCGCTTCGATGTCAAGCCCAAAGCCTGTGGCACGTTCCCGGTCAATGACTCGGCCGCCGTCAGCTACGACGACAACCGCGGCGTCCGTCGCACCGCCAGCTTCCCCATCCCCAGCGTCACCGTCTCCGGCTGTGAGGAGCCACTGACCGACGTCTTCATCCGCGACAACGACAGCGACGACGGCCGCATCCCCAGCAGCCGGCCGTGGTGGCTCAGCCCCGACATCTGGGTGCGCCACGCCCAGGATGGCGGCGAGCAGCACGAGAATCCGCAAGCCGGGCAGCGCAACTTCATCTACGCCCGCGTCACCAACCGCGGGGCCACGCGGGTGCGCGATATCGACGTGGCCTTCTATTTCGGCAATCCCAGCCTGGGCCTGAGCTGGCCGGACAACTGGACGCCGCTAGAAGCCACCGCCCGCATCGACAGCCTGGCGCCCGGTCAAACGACGGTCGTCTCCATCCCCTGGGACATCCCCAACATTAGCGGCCACTTCTGTCTGCTGGTGCGGATCAGCGCCGACGACGATCCCATTCGGCTGAACGACACCGCCTGGGACAACAACATCGGCCAGCGCAACCTGCACATCATCGCCTATCCCCAACCTGCCGCCGGGGCCTGTCAGCTCGACGAAAGCGGCATGTACAGCGACCGCATTGCCTTCGACGTGGTCAACACCCTTGCCGCCTCCAGTTTGATGGATTTCGAGATCAGCGCCAGCGGGCTGCCGCCGCAGGCAGAGGTGCGCTTCGAGCCAGGGCCGTTAGCCGGGCGTTGGAGTTCGCTGGACGGGTTGGTAGTCGAGGCCGATGGTCGGTTGCGGCTGGTGCGCTCGCCAGCGCGAGTCTTTGGCGTGCGGCTCAACCCCTACGAGAAGCGCACGGTGTTCTTGGAAGTCAAAGCGCCGGGCAACAGCCGCTTTACGGTGGGATTGAGCGAGATCGTGCGCGGTCAGGTGGTGGGCGGGAACACCTACCAACGCTATCTTCCCCCCTGCCCTCTGGCCCTGCCGCTCATCCTCGGCCCACGGCCCGGTTGTCGCCCTGGCCACACCTACACCGCCGACGCCGATTTCGACCAGGGCTTGCTGATCAACATCAATCACAAAGCGCCCAACAACAACCAACTTCAACTCAACGACAAGGTGACGCCGCTGCCGTTCATCTGGATCGCGCTATCGGGCCGGGGCACGGTGGCCAAGGTCAACACCGAGACCGGCGTCGTGCTCGGCGAATACCGGTCGGCCCCCACCGGCCGTGAGCGCAACCCCTCGCGCACCACGGTGGACCTCAACGGCAATGTATGGGTGGGCAACCGCGACGAAGCTGCGGGCGGCAAAGGGTCGATCATCCACATCGGGTTGATCGAGAACAGTCAGTGCATCGACCGCAATGGCAACGGCGTCATCGACACTTCAACAGGTCTGGGCGACGTCAAAGCCTGGCCCAATGCCGGCGGCGTCGACAACAACGGCGGCGTTTCGACCGCGCAGGATGAGTGCATCATCGACTATCTGCGCACCAATGGCACCAATGTGCGCACCGTGGCCGTGGACGCCCGCAATAACGTGTGGGTGGGCGGTCTGGGCAACATGGTGCATGATCTCATCGATGGCAACAGCAAGGCCGTGTTGAAGACCATCCGTCCGGCCTGCGGCGGCTATGGCGGGTTGGTGGATGCGAATGGTGTGCTGTGGTCATCGCGCGGAGCCACGGACGGCAATCGCATCTTACGCTACGACCCGGCCGCCGACGCCAGCCAATGCTTGAGCATCAGCAATCCGTATGGCCTCGGCGTCGATAGCCTGGGGGTAATTTGGGCCAGCCAGTGGACCGACAACACCATCACGCGGCTGAACCCGGCGGGGACAGCGTTGGCAACTGTCCCGACCGGTGGCGCCTGGTCGCGCGGCGTCGCCGTGACCTCCGACGACAACATCTGGATCGCCAACTCGAACTCGAACACCGTGACACGGCTGAACAATAGCGGCAGTCTGCTGGCGACCATTTCCGTCGGCGCCGAACCTACCGGCGTCTCGGTGGATGCGGCGGGCAAGGTGTGGGTGACGAATTACGGCTCCCACAACGCCATGCGCATCGACCCGGCCACCAATCGCGTCGATCTCACCGTACCCCTCGGCGCAGGCGCAGCCCCGTACAACTACAGCGACATGACCGGCTCGGTGGTGCTCAGTTCGCCGCCGCAGGGCAAGTGGGTCGTGATCTATGACAGCGGCACCGCGGCCACGCCCTGGGGGACCGTCACCTGGAACGGGCTAGAGGCGGGCGGTGCAAGTCTGAGTGTACGCGTGCGCAGCGCCGAGAGCCGCATCGACCTGGGGGGCCAGCCGTGGACCACCGCGACCAACGGCGTCCCCCTCGCCAGCACCCTCTCCGGGCGCTATCTGCAAGTCGAGGTGCAGTTCTTGGGCACCGACCAGGGCGCGACGCCGGTGCTGTACGATTTGACAGTCTCGCCGCGCTGCCAATGAAACGCTAAGTCGCAGGCGGCAGGCGGCAAGTTCTGCTGACGCAACCACTTCTGTTTGCTCGATTTCTGCCTATTCCTAACCCAGATAAGCTGGAACCAAGTCGGCGGGGATTAGGTGATTTGGGGATTTTCCATAAATTGAATCCCCAAATCTCCAAATCCCCGCAAAGAATTTACGCCATCGGCGGAGATTAGGTGATTTGGAGATTTTCCTTAAATTGAATCCCCAAATCTCCAAATCCCCGCAAAGAATAAGGAGCCTGATCATGATCGCTCGCCGCTATGCTTCCCTTTTTATCGTCTCTGCCATTGCTTTGCTGGTCGTCGGTAGCGCCGCGCGCGCTGGTACACTCTTGCGGCTGGCTCAGGTGCAAAACGACGCCGGCAGCCCTGCCCTCTTCATCGAAAACGCCGGCCAGTGGCCCCCTTCGCCAACCTCAGGGCAGGCTCCCCGCTTCCAAGTCTGGGGCGGACCGGCCGGGACGATGTGGCTGGCCGAGGACGCGATTTGGATCAGTATACAAGTAGATAAGGAACAAGTAGACAAGGAACAGGTCGAAAACGAAGGGGGAGAGGGAGGCGTCAATATCAAACTCACCTTCCCCAGGGGTAATCCACACCCCGCCATCGAACCGTTCGAGCGGTTGGAAACCACGATCAGCTACTTCATCGGCAGCGACCCCGAACAGTGGCGGACGGAAGTCCCGGTTTGGAGCGGGGCGCGCTATGTGGACTTGTGGCCGGGGGTCGATCTCGTACTGGCAAACGAGGCCGGGCGGTGGGGATGGCGATGGGAAGCCCGCGCCGGTGCAGACCTCAGCGCCGTGCGGATGCAAGTGCAAGGGACCGATACTGTTACGGTAGAGGCAGAAACGCTCCGGCTGCTCACATCGGCCGGCGAGGTGGCTTTGCCGCTGCCAGCCGCCGACTTCGCCTACGCAATCGAGAGTGCGCTGGCGGACGGACAGGTGCAGTTGATGGAAATCCCACCCGCGCTCGATCTCGGCCTGACCGCCCTGGAACAACATGCTGACCTTGTCCCTGCCGCCAACCCCAGCGCCTTGCTCTTCAGCGCCTACCTCGGCGGCGCAGAGGACGACGAAACCTATGGCATCGATATCGACGCCGCGGGCGCTGCTTATGTCGTTGGAACCACACGGTCACCCGATTTCCCCACCACACCGGGCGCCCACGACCACTCTCTGGGCGGGGCGCGCGACGCCATCGTCGCCAAGATCAACGCTGCCGGCGACCGCCTTCTCTACGTCGCCTTTCTAGGCGGCAACGGCTCAGACTGGGGCTTCGACGTCGCCGTCGATAACGCCGGTAGCGCTTACTTCACCGGCTACACGGCCTCATCCGACTTCCCGTTCAGCGCCAATGCCTACGACCGCACCCCCAACGGCGGCCGCGATGTCTTTCTGGCGCGGCTGAGCGCCAGCGGCAGCGCCTTGCTCTATAGCACCTACATGGGCGGCGCCGGCGCCGATGATAGCTACGGTATCGCCCTGGATAGTGCGGGCGGCGTCGCGATCGGCGGCGGCACCGAATCGAGCAATTTTCCCATCACGCCGGGGGCTATTGACGCTTCCTACAACGGTGGACGCGACGCCTTTCTCGCCAGACTGACGCCTGGCGTTGGTTCGCAACTGGTTTATAGCACCTATCTCGGCGGCGCCGAACAGGATGATATCGAAGACATCGCCGTGGATGGCAGCCGTAGCATGTTTGCCGTTGGCGGCACGAACTCGGCCGGCTTTCCGACCACAGCCAGCGCCTACGATAGAAGTTACAACGGCGGGCGCGACATCTTCGTGCTCAAGCTCAACCCGAGCGGCGCTCTGGGCTTCAGCACCTTTCTGGGCGGGTCGAGTGATGACGGCGCCGCTGGCATCGCGCTAGACAATGCCGGACGCGTCCATGTTGCCGGCGGCACTGGTTCGGCCAATTTCCCCACCACCAACGCGCTCGATTCTTCGTTGGGCGGTGGCAGCGACATCTACGTCAGCCGCTTCGATCCCACCGGATCATCGCTGGAGTTCAGCACCTTCATCGGCGGCAATGGCGATGATGGCGGGGGCAGGGTGCAGGTCGGCGCCGGTGGGGTGATCTTCGTCTCCGGCCGCAGCAATTCGCCGGACTTCCCTACCTCGGCCGATGCCTTGTACCCCAGTTTGTCCGGCGATACCGACGCCGTGCTGGCGGCGCTGCAGCCGGATCCGCCCCTACTCGGCTTTGGCACCTATCTGGGAGGCAACAATAACGACGCTGCCAATGACATGTCCTTGGGGCCTGATAGAACCGTCTATCTCACCGGCAGGACGGCGGGTGGATTCCCGGTCACGGCAGGCGCATTCGATCTCACCTATAACGGCGGCGTCACCGATGCCTTTGTCAGCCGGGTGCGCGTCGGCTTCGACCCGTCGCCTCTGACCCCCACCGCGACCACTACTCCCACTCCTGCGCCCTTCTTCCTCTGGGCCGTCGAAGCCGAGCAGGGCCAACTGGTCCAGCCCATCGCCCTGCGCATGGACCCACTCGCTTCCGCCTGCTATCACATCTGGTCCAACGACGACTGGTCCGAAGGCGGCGTCAGATTCAATCTGACTGCGCCGGCCACAAAGACTTACTACCTGTGGGCGCGAGCCATGGGACTTTCCTGGAACCAGAACTCCTTCTTTGTTTCCTTCGACGGCGGGCCGGACATTCATTTCGAGATCCAACCTATTGGCGGCTTGTACGGCGCGTGGGAATGGGCATGGGGCGGTGTGGACAATGGGAGTGGCAACGGCAACACCTTTCCGTTGGCGGCAGGCTCGCATACGCTGCGCATCAAATCTCGCGAACCCTACGCTCGACTCGATGCCGTGCTCCTTACCGATAACAGCGCCCTCTATCCCACCGATCCTTTGACCCTGTGCGGCTCCGTGACCCCCACCCCCACCGGCACGCCAACGCCTACCATCACCTCCTCGCCTACCCTGACACCTTCGCCCTCGCTCACCCCGACGCCAACCCCCACCCCCACCCCCACCCCCACGCCCACAGCCTCCCCAACCCCGACTACCACCCCGACTACCACCCCCACCGCCGTTCCCCCGCCCTTCACCCCCACCCCCATCCTGCCAACGCCGACGGCAACACCGAATTTCCCTGCTTGCACCCTCACTGTCGACAAGACCGCCTTCCCCAGCACAGCCAGCATCGACGGTCAGGTTGGCGTCACCCTGCGACTCACAGGCAGCTGCCTGTCTGAGGTGGGCAGTGCGGTCGATGTAGCGTTGGTCATCGACCGCTCGCAATCGATGTGCGGCCTCAAACTCAACCAGGCTCAGGCCGCCGGACAAGCCTTTCTCGATAACATGGCCTTCCCGCCCGACCAGGCGGCGATCATCTCCTTTGCCTCCACCGCCCAACTCCACACCGGCTTGACCGGAAACCGGGCACAGGCCGGGAATGCCCTGGGCAACATCGCCTGCGGCGGCTTTTCGCGCATCGACGCCGGTCTGAACAAAGCCTTCGAGGAGATGTCCGGGCCGCGACGGGTGGCCGGGCACACCCCCGCCATCCTCCTGCTGACGGACGGCAACCCCGAAGGCAGCTATGCCGACGAGGTGCGCGCGTCGGCGCGGCGCATCAGCGAGGCCGGGATTCAGCTTTATACGGTTGGGTTGGGCGATGACGCCGATGCTGCCCTGTTGCGCGAGATCGCCACTGCGCCCGACCATTTCTATTTCTCTCCCGCGCCGGCCGATCTGGCCGCCATCTACACCCGGCTGGCCACCGAACTCCGCGATGTCCCTGGCGTCAACGTCAACCTCATCGACACCGTCAGTCCGAACTTCGAGATCGTCCCCAACTCGTTCAGCGGCGCCGCCACACCCCAGGTCAATGGCCAAATCCTCACCTGGCAACTGCCCCGCCTGGCGGCCGGCGTCACCGAAGTCAGTTTCAACGTCAAGCCCAAGCAGTGCGGGACCTTCGCGGTCAACCAATCTGCCGCCGTAAGCTACGACGACAACCGCGGCGCCCGACGCACCCTGCTTTTTCCCGTCCCTACCGTCACCGTCGAAGGCTGCACCACCACGCTCAGCGACGTCTATGTGCGCGACAACCCGCACGACGCCGGCGGCATCCCCACCAACGCGCCCTGGTGGGAAAGTCCTGACCTGTGGGTGCGTCGCCTCGAGGATGGTCAAACGGCCCACCAGAACCCAGAAGCCGGGCAGCGCAACTACATCCACGTGCGCGTGACCAACCGGGGCACGACCATCATGCGCGACATCGACGTCGCCGCCTACTTCGCCAACCCCAGCCTGGGTCTGGGATGGCCCTCCGACTGGAACGTCATCCCTGCCAGGCAACGCATCGACAACCTGGCGCCCGGCGAATCGCGCCTTGTCGCCCTGCCCTGGGATGTGCCCAACGTCAGCGGTCACTTCTGCCTGCTGGTGCGGATCAGCGCCGCCAACGACCCCATCCGCAGCAACAGCGTGCCCTGGGACAACAACATCGCTCAGCGCAACTTGCACATCATCGCCTACCCGCTCCCTCCCGCCGGTGGCTGCCAGATGGACCCGCCCGGCTTCTACAGCGACCGCGTTGGCTTTGGCGTCGCCAATCTGCTCGAAACCACCTCGCTCGTCGATCTCCAGATCACGGCCGCCAATCTACCGCCCACCACCGAGGTGCGCTTCGAGCCAGGGCCGCTGGCAGGCCGTTGGGCCTCGCTAGACGGCCTGACGCCAGAAAGCGATGGCCGCCTGCGTGTCACGCGCTTCCCGGCCATGCTCTATGGCTTGCGCCTCAACCCGCTCGAGCGTCGCACTGTTTACCTGGAGGTGCGAGCGCCAGGTAACACGCGCTTCACCATGGGCCTAAACGAAGTCGTGCGCGGGCAGGTGGTGGGCGGGAACACGTATGAACGTTATCTTCCCCCCTGCCGGGGTCAACTGGGCGGAAAAGTGACCAATGTCTTCACCGGCAAACCCATCGCCAACGCCTCGGTCTGCCTGCCCAGCAGCAATCAATGCGCTGCCACCGACACGCGCGGGCGCTACACCCTGGTCGATGTCCCTGCCGAAACCCTGACGGCCCGCGCAACCGCCGCCGGCTTTCTGCCCCTGGCACGCTCGGTAACGATCCCGACCGGCGGTGCGGCCACGTTGAATTTCGAGCTGGCGCCCATTCCCTCGGCGAACGACCTGCGCATCGTGTTGACGTGGGGCGCTGCCCCCCGCGACCTCGATGCGCATCTCTGGCTGCCCAATTCTCAGCCCTATCATATCTTCTACTCGCAGCCCGGCGTCTGCAATAGCTTCCCCAACGCTTGTCTGGATGTGGACGACACCACCGGCTTCGGCCCCGAAACCATCACCATTCGTCAACGGCTCGATGGCAATTACACCTTCGCCGTCCACCAATTCACCTTTGGCGGCGCGCTGACAGGCTCTGGCGCCCGCGTGCAGGTCTACGGTGGGGAGGAACTGCTCGCCCAATTCGAGGTTCCCACGACCGGCAGCGGCCGCTGGTGGCATGTCTTCGACCTGGACGGAGCCACCGGCGTCCTCACCCCGCGCAACCGCATTGTCCCGAACCCGCCAGGACCATACGCCACTGCCAGCGATGCATCGCCGCAGTCCAAACAGGGCCACAAGTAGAGACAAGGTCTCCCGCCCCCGCCTTTCTCTTTCATCCCGCCACCTCCCCCTCGATCTCCTCGATCAAAAACGCCAAATTCGGCTGCTCGAAACTCACTATCCCCGTTATAGTCCCACCCCGCTCACTCCCCAAGCCCCCCTCAGCCCTGTCCCATTGCCTCGCAAGGAGCCGCCTCATGAAAACGCGCCGTCTCATCTTCCTGGTCACTTTCTTCATCATACTGGCGCTGCTAATCGGCGACGGAATGACCAGATCAAGCGTCAGTTCACAGTCGGCGCAGGAGCGGCCTATCCCTGCCGATAGGCAGGCGGGGAGTACACCGAATCGGATATTTTCTCCCGCGGGCCGTGACGGCCAGTGGCTGCACTTCGACGGCGCCAACGACTATGTCGAGATTCCCGCCCATAGTTCATTCGATCTGCATACATTCACAATCGAGGCGTGGGGGCGACCGGATCCAACCAGTGCAGGTATCATCCTGTTTATGCGCACTAATCGAAGTGGACGTAATGAACTGGCGGTTGATTTGGACTCTGCTTCCGCTCTCAGCGTGTGGATGCACCACACGAGCTATCAGTTTAATTTTCCAGGCCAGAACTTCCGCGACGAAACCTGGCGCCATTTTGCAGTCACGTACGATGGTACAACCATCCGGGCCTATGTCAATGGCAACCCTTCGACAAATCTCTACTACGTTAGCGTTTCCCTCGCGTTCGACAACAGCAATACCTTGATTGGGGCCGACTACGATGCCTTCAATGGGCCACCGAATGGTTTTGCTGAGGGCGATATCGACGAGATGCGGGTTTGGAATGTGGCCAAGAGCGAAGCAGAGATTCAGCTGCTAAAGACCGCCACGCTCAACGGCAGCGAGCCAGGGCTCGTGGCCTACTGGCGCTTCGACGAAGGGATCGGGCAGGTATTGAACGACCTAACTGCAAACCAGAACCACGGACGCCTGGGGGCCGCGTCAGCGCCAGATCTCAGCGATCCCACTTGGCGACCCGGTCCGCTTCCGGCAGAGGGGAACCATTCGCTGCAGTTCGACGGAGGCAACGACTATGTCGAGGCGCCGGCCTCCAATTCGCTCAACTTACAGATCTTTACTATGGAGTGCTGGACCCGACCTGATCCCAACCTCAGCTTTGGCGACTATCCAGCCTTGTTTATGCGCAGCGATAATTCAGGAGACAACGAGCTTGCTCTCACTCTGCTATCGCGCTCCAGGCTTCGCGCCAACATTGACAACGTGGCGTATAACTTCGATTTTCCAGGCGTTGACCTGCTCGATGAGACTTGGCGTCACGTCGCGTTGGTGTACGACAAAACGACCTTGCGCGCCTATATCAACGGCAACCCTTCCTCGAATCTCTATTATGTGAACGCCACTTTGAACTTCGGCGCCAGCAACGCGCTCATCGGTGCCGATTACGATTCTTTCAACGGCGGCATCAGCAACTTCTTCGAGGGCGAAATCGACGAGATGCGGCTCTGGAACGTGGCGCGCACGGAAACGCAGATTCGCTCGGCCATGTCCACGGCTTTGACAGGGGCTGAGCCAGGGCTGGCGGCCTACTGGCGTTTCGATGAGGGCGGCGGGCAATCGTTGGTGGATGCCACCAGCAATCACAATGATGGTCGGTTGGGGTTGACCACCGGCGTAGAAACGAGCGACCCGACCTGGAGCCGCTACGCCGCGCTGATTACGCCACTGGCGACGCCGACGCCCACGGTCACCCCATCTTCGACCCGTACCCCCACCCATACACCAACCGCCACACCCACCATCACGCCCACACCCACCCACACCCCCACGCCTTCGCCGACGCCAACGTCTACCCAGACCCCCACGCCAACCCCAACGCCAACCGACACCCCAACCTGGACGCCATCGCCAACATTGACTGCCACACCCTCGCCAACCGCGACGCCAACGTCTACCCAGACCCCAACGCCAACCCCCACACCGACCGACACCCCAACCTGGACGCCATCGCCAACATTGACTGCCACGCCAACTGCGACGTTGCCAGCGCCAGCCTGCCCGGATGCCTATGAGCCTGACAATGTCTGGACGCAAGCCAAGACCCTTGCCGTGGGCGCCGCCGCCCAGCGTCACAGTGTCCATCAGGCCGCTGACGTGGATTTCGTCAAGTTCCTGGCCGCCGCAGGCGAATCCTACACCGTACGCGCTTTCAACCTCGGTGGCAGGCCGGCCAACGACACGACGCTGACGTTGTACGGCACGGACGGAACCACCCAGATCGCGTTCAATGACGAGCATCACGACGAAGAACTGGGGGCATCACGACTGGAGTGGCAAGCCCCGGCAAGCGGAGTGTATTTCGTCAAGGTTGCCCAGTTCGATCCATCTGCTGGTGGTTGCGCCTTGATTTACGATCTGGAGGTCATCAGAGGTACGCCAACGCCGACCGTTGCTCCACGGTCCCCACTCTATCTGCCGCTGATCACCCAATCGAACTGACTGTCGTCTTCACACCCTGTCCCTCCCCGCCACCTCCCCCTCGATCTCCTCGATCAACAACGCCAAATTCGGCTGCTCGAAACTCAATCCCGGCGCCGGAATGCGATGATGCTTGATGTCCGGCGGGACGTGTTTATGATGCGGATGCGTGCTGGCCAATGATGGATCGTTGGGATGCGGCTGCGAGTCATACCAATACAGCTTTTCGGAACCCCGCCAGACTTCGTAACCATAGCGCCGCAAGATCACACCCGCGCTGTCGAACGAAAGGCGTTCATGAACAACGAGCCGGTAGCCACCAATCCACACAAGATCGCCCGACACTGTCGCCATACTAACCCCGCGCCGCGCCACCACCAGCGTCGAAGATACGATGCCTGGAAACCGTAGTGGCAAAGTGTAGACGAAGTCTTCGTAATCACGCAGGGACCGGAATGGGTTCACGCCTTGCCGCCCGCTCGATGACCTTTCCAAGCGACGCCCTGCCCGTCACTACCTTCATTAAGGTTTGATACTGCTGGCGACGTTCGAGCCAGATCTCGTAGGCGCCAGCCCAATCATTCCAGTCAAGAACCCAGGCATCATCCTCCGGTTCTTCGCCGCTCATGTACAACTGATAAAAGGTCTCGGACAACACGCCGTACTTACGTTCGTACGAACGCAAGTCTTGCTCCAGGTCATGAATGTCCAAAATAATTTCCTCGAGTGTCATGGTCCTCATCTCCTCGGCAGCTTGACCAGGAAACAGCCTTGATCACAGATCGCCATCCCCATTATAGTCGCCATGCCGATGAGTAAACAAGGAAACAAGTAGACAAGGAAACAAGGACGGTTATCAGCTCTTGTCTACTTGTCTACTTACCTACTTACCTACCTCCCCACCAACTCCAAATAATCCGCCCGTGCATTCCGGTCCGGCTTCAGCCCCAGCAGGCGCAGAAGTTGCGAGGTCAGCGCTGCTTTGCGCTCGGCGTCGCTGGCTGACCAGGTGCGAGCCTTGATCTCGATGAAATTGCCGGAGCCTTGCGGACGCGTAATTTGGTCGAGATTGATGGCGAATTCGGTCTCCTCGTACTTCACCCAATAACGCTTGCGCCACTTCACGATCTCGAACTCCTGCCGGGGCATGAAATACTCACGATAGAAACGCAAGGAATAAGTCGCTTGGGCGGTGTAGCGCGAGCGCGAGAGGATAACCGAATCCTGGAACTCGCGATCCTTGATCCCTTCCATCAGGGTCAGACTGTAGGTGGGGCGCAGGCTCAGCGCCGCAGGGCGGCCATCTTCGCCCGCCCCCACCAACTCGTTGTCCTCACGATAGCGCAGGTAACGATCGTCGGTTCCACCCCCGAACAGGAAATAGGTGTCGAACTGCTGGCGCACCGACTGCCGGGTGATCTCGATGTCGCTCGCCAGCAGCCGAGCTTCGATAGCCTCCACATCTTCGATCCGCACCTTGACCTGCACCTCGTAGGTTTCTTTCTGCGCAAAGCCGCCGATGGCCACCGTCTTGTTGAGCAAACTGCCCTCGCGCTCGGCCATGAACGTGTTGACCCGCGTCGCTATTTCTGCCGCCCGCGCTTGCACGGCGGGAAAATCGATGGTCAGCAAGGACCGGTCGCGGACGAGCTGGCGGCCATGCACCCATACATGGCGCACGTCCGTGCTCTTGGCCGCGTAGACCAGGTGGCTATAGACATTGTGCGGGCCGAGATAGAAGCGCGGGGTGGCGTGAGGGCCGTCTTGATCCACCACCACCAGATCGGCCAGCTTACCTACCTCCAGGCTGCCGATGTCGGCGTCGAGATGCAGGGCGCGGGCGCCCTCGATCGTCGCCATGGCGAAGGCATCTTGCGCGGGCAGGGCGGTGGGGTCGCCGGTGGTGGCTTTGGGCAGGAATGAAGCCAGGCGCACCTCCTCGAACATATCCAGGTCATTGTTGCTGGCCGGGCCATCGGTGCCAATGCCCACCGGAATCCCGGCCGCGCGCAGCTTCAGCACCGGGGCGAAGCCAGAAGCCAGCTTGAGGTTGGAGGAGGGGTTGTGGGCTACGCCGGCGCCGCTGTGATAGAGCAGGGGGATCTCCCGCTCCTTGATGTGGACGCAGTGGGCGGCGATAACCTTGGCCTCGAACAAGCCCAGGCGGTGGGTGTACTCGATGGGCGGAGCGTCATAATCTCGTAGGGCATCCTGCACCTCGATGGCCGTCTCGGAGAGATGAATGTGCAGGGGGACATCCATGGCCACAGCCAGCGCCGTCGCCGCCTTCAAAATCTCGTCGGTATTGGTGAAGGGCGCGTGCGGCGCCACCGCCGGCGTGATCAAATCATGCCCTTTCCAGGCTTCGATGAACGTCCGGCAGCGGGCCAGCCCCTCGTCCCAGGATTGCGCGTCGGGCGAGGGGAATTTGAGGATCGTCTGCCCCAGCACCGCCCGCATCCCCACCTCTGCCGTCGCCCGCGCCACATCTTCCTCGAAGTAATACATGTCGTTGAAAGTGGTGATGCCGCTGAGCAGCATCTCGGCGCAGGCCAGCCGCGTGCCAACATCACAAAAATCGGGGCCGACGAACTCGCGCTCGACCGGCATCATATAGCCCAGCAGCCACACGTCCAGCCGCAGATCGTCGGCCAACCCGCGCAAAAGCGTCATGGCGGCGTGGGTGTGGGCGTTGACCAGGCCGGGGATGACGATGTTGCCCGTGCAGTCGATGACGGTCTCGGCAGTCGCCTGCTGGCGCACGCGCTCGAGCGGGCCGATGGCGACGATGCGGCCGCCGCTGATCGCCACGGCGCCGGGGTCGAAGATATCGCGCTTGGCGTTCATAGTGACGACTGTTCCGCCTACTAATAATGTATCGACTGCACGCATGTTCAGGCTCCTGGGTGAGAACCATGTCCCCCGATAAACAAAGCGCGTGGGCGAGCCACCCACGCGCTTTCGGAGACAAAAAGGGCGGGCATCACGCTGCCTCTGGCTCCAGCCCTCGCCCGAAGACGAGCAAGGCGGAGAGGATAGCGATAATGATCAAATTGACGAACGAAGCCACGCACCACGGGCAGATGGCGTGGATGAGAAAAAGCTCGGTATAGGTCAGGTAGGCCGAGAAAATGAAGCCGCCCACTGCCAGGGCGAAGAAAGCCAGGTCGGCCAAGCCACCCTGCTCGGGCTGTGTCCGCTGGTTGTAGATCGCCAGGCCCAGCAAGAGCAGGTAGCACAACAGACCGAGGTAAGCGACCGGGATGCCCAGAAGATAGGCATACGGGCTGTTTTGGACGGAGGAGCAATCACCCACGCCGCCACAGTAGGCCTCAGTGTGGGTCAGTTTCACCCAACTCAGATAGCCGGCGATGCCGACGCCCAACAGGCTGAGAACAACGAGGAGGCGCCGGATCATCCCGTCGCCTCCGTCTTGGCTTTCTCGACCGCAGCTTTGAACGCCTCCGGCTCGAACGCGCCTTCGTACTTCACATCGTTGAGAAAAACGGTGGGGGTGGCGTTGACGCCTTTATCGCGTGCTTCCACGTCTTCTCGCAGCAGGCTTTCTTTGTGCTTCTGACTTTCCAGGCACTTGTCGAAGGTGGAGGCGTCGAGGCCGATGGTGACGGCCAGCTTTTCGAAATCCGAGATTTGATTGGCGCGCGGGTTCTTGCGCAAGCTATCGAAGAGTATGTCGTGGTATTCCCAGAAACGGCCCTGATCGGCGGCGCACTCGGCGGCCATGGCGGCTGTCGTCGATTCCGGACCGATGACAAAGCGAGGTTTGAACTCGAAACGGGCCGCACCAGAAGCCACCAAATCATCGAGGATGGTCTTTTCCAGCGCCGCTGTGAAATCCTGGCAATGGGGGCACTGGAAGTCCTCGTAAGCGACGATGGTCACAGGGGCGTCAGGTTTGCCGATGGTGCGGCGATCCACGGGTTGGCCAACGCGTTCGGCCACGGTGCTGCCAGCAGGCGTCACCGGCGCCGTGCTGCGGTTGTTCCACAAGGCAACGCCCGCCAGAATGACGAGCAAGGCGATGGCTGCTCCCACCGCCACCCACATCCAACGCCGACTATTCTTCTGCTTGGGTGTTTCGCCGACAGGCCGGCTGCTCTTGCGCGGCGTTGCAGTTTCGGTCTTCTTGGTCATGAAAGCATCCTTGGTGATGAAAAAGTTGAGCGCCTGCCCGTCTCAGGTTGCTGACGCGGCAGCGAGTATACCACAGGCGGGCTGGCTTTTGCCACTCCTTGCGACGCAGACTAAAATAGGCGTTTGCTATGTCCCTGGTGCGACGCCTTCATTTCTCTGTCCTCACACCCGCAAAGGCTCTCTCTCCCTCGCTGCGAGAGTGGGCAAAACTTGGGCTCATTCTCGCGCTCGTGGCGCTGGGGCTGGCATGGCTGCCTTCGGCGCTCGCCGCTTCGCTGATCTTCGCTGGCATCATGGGCCTGGCCATCCTGCTGCAGCCGGTGAGTGGGCTTTACCTGCTGACCCTGGCCGTTCCACTCAATCCCCAACTACATCTGCCCTTCGGCCCGGGCGCCCTCGGCGTCACCGACCTGTTGGTGGGAGTCACCACCCTATTCTGGTTCTTGCGCCAAGTCGTGCGCAGGGACGCTTTGCGCCCCGCCCCCCTGCTTTGGCTCATCCTCCCTTTCGCTCTGGCCTTGTTGTTCTCCACGGTGGCGGCGCAATCGCTGGAAGAAGCAGCGCCGGAGTTAATCAAATGGGCTGAGGTCGCCGTGGTCTACTTCTTGGGCTGCCAGTTGTTGACCCAACGTCAGCGACTCCCTTTCGTCTTGGTCCTCATCCTCGCCGCTGCTGCCGAAAGTCTCGTTGGTCTCTACCAATTCTGGTTTCGGATCGGCCCCGAATCTTTTCAAATCGGCGCCTTCCTACGCGCCTATGGCACCTTCGGCCAACCCAATCCCTACGCCGGCTATCTCGGTCTCCATCTCCCCCTGGCCCTGGCCGTGGGTTTGTGGGCGGCGGTCGCCATCTGGCAGCAGAGACCACAAGCGCGCCAACGCCTTGGCCTCTTCGCCCTCGCCGCCTTTTGCCTCGGCGCCACGGCCTTGATCGGCGCCGGCCTGATCGCCAGCTGGTCGCGCGGGGGTTGGCTGGGGATGGCTGCCGCCGCTATCGCCGTCCTTCTCCTGGTTTCGCCCCTCAGCCGCCTTTTGATCGCTCTCGCCGCCGCCATGGCCTTTCTCACCTCTCCCGTCTTGCCATCTGGCGTGACCGCTCGCCTCGCCGATCTCGGCCATTACTTCGGGACATGGAACGCCCGCGGCGTGCCGGTGAACGATGCCAACTTCGCCATCCTCGAACGCGTCGCTCACTGGCAAGCGGCCTGGGAGATGTTCGCCGACCATCCCTGGCTCGGCGTCGGCGTCGGCAACTGGAGCGTGGCCTATCCTCGCTACGCCATTGGCCAATGGACCAACCCCATGGGTCACGCCCACAATGTGCTCTTTCATTTCGCTGCCGAAGCGGGACTGATCGGCGCCGCATGCTATCTCTGGTTCTGGCTCGGCAGCCTGGCCGCAGCACTCCTGGCTGTGCTCCGCCACCGGGGACTGGATCGGGCCATTGCCATCGGCGTCTTTGGCCTCCTTGTTCACCTCTCCGTCCACAATCAGTTCGATAATCTCTTCGTCCAGGGAATGCCTCTTGTCGTCGCCCTTGCCCTTGCTTTGCTCCCGCGGGAAGTAGACAAGGAAACAAGTAGACAAGGAAACAAGTAGACAAGGAAACAAGTAGACAAGGAAACAAGTAGACAAGTAGACAAGTAGATAAGTGACGGCGTCTGCTGCGCGTTGACTGTTGATTGTTGACTGCTGATTGTTGATTATTGATTGTTGACTGTTCTCAACTTCCGCTCTCTGATCTCCGATTTCTGACCTCAATTCTATGCGCTACTTCCGCTGGCTCCTCCTCCTCTTCCCCGTCGCCATCCTGGCCGAAGTCCTGCACTGGCCGCCGCTGGTGGTCTTTCTCACTTCAGCCCTGGCTGTCATCCCGCTGGCCGGCTATCTGGGCGAGGCCACCGAAGTGCTGGCCGAGAAGACCGGCCCGCGCATCGGCGGCCTGCTGAATGCCACCCTGGGCAACGCCGCCGAACTCATCATCACGCTGATCGCCATTCGGGCCGCTCAAATCGAGCTGGTCAAAGCCTCGATCATTGGCTCGATGTTGGGTAATCTGCTGCTAGTTTTGGGGCTAAGCCTCGTCTTTGGCGGCGTCAAGAACGGCATCCAACGTTTCGATCGTGCTAGTGTAGGACTGGACGCCACCCTGCTCATCCTGGCCGTCATCGCCATCAGCATTCCCTCCATCTTCAATGCCGCCATCGAACCGAACACACTCGCTGTCGAAGAATTCAGCCTCACGACGGCTGCGGTGATGCTCATCATCTATGTCCTGGCCATCGTCTTCATCCTGCGCTCGCGCACACCCGAACGCGAGGCGGGACCGACCGTGCAGATCACGCATCACGGCCCACGTTGGAACACCAGCGTTGCCATGGGCGTCCTTCTGGCCACGGTGGTTGGCATCGCCGTCATGAGCGAGTTCCTGGTGGGTTCGGTCGAACATGTGACCGAATCGCTGGGGCTAAGCGCCTTCTTCGTTGGCATCATCGTCGTCCCCATCATCGGCAACGTCGCCGAGCATTTGGTGGCTGTGCAAGTAGCCGTGAAGAACCAGATGGACCTGAGCCTGAACATCGCCATCGGCTCCAGCCTGCAGATTGCCCTCTTTGTCGCCCCCATCCTCGTCTTCATCTCTCTGGCAATGGGCCACCCGATGACGCTCGAATTCAACAACTTCGAGATGATCGCCCTCACTGCCGCCGCCGTCATCGCCGCCTTCATCTCGGTCGATGGCCGCTCCAACTGGTTGGAAGGAGCGATGCTGCTGGCCGTCTATGCCATCCTGTCACTGGCTTTCTTCTTCCTGCCCAGCGCGCTCTAACATAGTCCCAGCCTTTGGTTATGCCCACCCCACCCTCAGAGGTTAACCCCTTGATCGCGCGCATTGCTGCCATCACACCTTTGCATCCCAAAGAACTCAGTCGCTTTCTCAAATTCGCCGCCGTCGGCGCCATCGGCGCCCTCGTCGATTTCGCCATCCTCAACCTCCTGGCCCTGGGTTTTGGCGTACCCGACCTGATCGCCAACGCCATCTCCTTCACCTGCGCCGTGATCAGCAACTTCACCTGGAACCGGCTGTGGACCTACCCCGAAAGCCGCCAGTTTCGCAAGCGCCAGCAAATCCCGCAGTTCGTCCTCGTCAGCATCGTCGGCCTCGGCATCAACACCGTCGTCCTCTACTTTGCCGACCGCTTCCTGCTCGGCCTCGGCCTCAGCCAGGCCATGTCCTTGAACATCGGCAAAGCCTTCGCTATTCTGGTCGTGCTCTTCTGGAACTTCGGGGCCAACCGGCTATGGACCTACCGCAAGGTGGCATAGTGGATCGGCCAGGCAGTAGGTTAGCCAGGTGGTGGGGTGCATCCGGTGCATGCGCAAGACGTTATCTGTCTTCTTTACGCATACGAGCAATGGCCACGGCACTCTTGCTCCTGGCGATCTACTGGTTGACAGTGAGCGGGGTCTTTCACTCTGTCGATGAGCACTCCGTATTTGCGGTCAGCCGCAACCTCGTCGTCAGCCGCGCCACACACCAAAGCGACTTGTACTGGGGCGAGGGGTACGGAGATCCGGCGCAATTGGGACGTGCTGGCGAACTCTACTCTAAGTACGGTCTTGGTCATTCCATCCTGGTAGCCGGGCTGGTGGTGCTGGCGCGATTTGTCCCTGGCGCCGGGGCTGTGAGCACGGCGATGCTGCTGGCGGCGGGAGCAACAGCGTTTACTGGCGGCCTGCTGGTGTTGATCGCCGGACATTTGGACTACAGTGAACGCGTGGGGGGTGCCATCGCACTACTCTACGGTTTGGCAACCTTCGCGTGGGTCTACGCCCGCACCCTGTTCGGCGAGCCGTTGGTTGCCCTGGGTTGGGTCATCGCCATCTGGCTGCTCGCGCGCGACGTCGACTGGAAACGAGCGTTTCTGGCGGGAATGGCTGTTGCTCTCACCATCACCGTACGCCCGGCCTTGATAGCACTCGCGCCCGCTTTCGCCATAGGCCTGTGGCAAGGAAGACCCCGCGCCTTTCTATCCCACGCTGGTATTTTCCTCCTCCCCATCGTCGTGGCAACTATCGACTTGCTGGCCTTCAACCACTGGCGCTTCGGCCACCCCTTACAATTCGGCTACTCCGAACACTTCGAAGGCTCGCTCAATGCCGGATTATTGGGCTTTCTCTTCAGCCTTGATCGTAGCATCTTCATCTTCGCGCCACCGCTCTTGCTCTTACCATGGGCGGCGCCCGCTTTCCTGCGTCGCCATGGACGTCTCGGCTGGACCATTCTCGCACTGGCGATCGGCAGCCTGCTGCTTTACAGCCTGTGGCCGGTGTTCTGGGGAGGACCGGTGTGGGGACCGCGCTATCTCCTGCCTACCGTACCGCTCCTCATGCTCTTGCTCGCCCCTCTGGTTGCGCGCGCCTGGCAGAGTAACAGCTGGCAGCGATGGGCGCTGGCGCTTCTGGCCCTTGTGGGCGTTGTCATCCAATTGCCTGCCGTCATTTGGAATCCATTGCCGGCAACACAGACGCTAGGCCAGCGCTTCCCCGTCTGGCTTCTGCGCCCACGCGCGGCTTGGCTCGACTTGGCCTGGTTGCGTACAGAACACTGGACAGCGGCTGCGCTCTGCACCCTTCTACTATTGCTGGCGCTGATAACCTTGCGCCGGCCACGACCGCGACTTCTGCTCCTCGCTGTTGTTGTCAGCTTCATCGTCTCGACGCTCTTGCTCAGTTGGCTGGGAACAAGCAACTTCACGATCAATTATCGTCCAGCTTACGCCAGCGTCCTGGCCCGACTGGAGCGCGATGCTCGCCCTGGCGACGCCCTCGTGGTCAACCCGGCTCCCTACCAATCCACCCACGGCCAAGTCGCCTGGTTCTGGGACCGCCCTCACCTACGCCTGCCCCTCTATGGCCTCATCCGCGAAGTTCCCGGCGAGCTTGGACAAAGCCCGGAGCGCATCCACCGTCTTTTCGAAAAGCAGGCGCGGCTTTGGCTGTTGACCGAAGGCGTCGCCCCCGGCGCTCCCGACAGCACCACCGAGCGGCAACTCGCTCAGATGGGCGCCATCGCCGACACGACCTGGCTCGAAGACGGCTTCCGGCTAACGCTCTTCGCCGCGCCCCAGCCGCCCACCCTCTCCGGCACACCGGGGCAGCCTTTAGGAAACGTAGCTAGTCTGGAAGCATGGGATATAACCTGGCCGGCAGCCGCACCCAATACCGTGCAAGTCCACCTGCGCTGGCAGCCCCTTGCCGCCTCACCAACCCCTCGGGACGAAACTTCGCTGCACACCTTTCTGCAATTGCTCGATCAGCGAGGAAACCTCGTTGCGGATTGGGCCGGCGTACCGCAGACCGGTTTCGCCCCCACCACCTCCTGGCAACCAGACATCCCGGTGGACGAACGCATCACCCTCGCCTTGCCACCACAGACGCCTCCTGGTAAGCTGCAGCTCATCGCCGGTCTTTACGACCCAGCCACCGGTCAACGTCTACTGGCGCCCGACGGCGCCGATAGCGTCACACTGACCTCCATCACCATATCCAGCCAGTGACAACCATCGGCATCGACTACACCGCCGCCATCCTCCAGGGCGCCGGCATTGGCCGTTACACCCGCGGCCTGGTCGATGCCCTCATCCCCCTGCTCGGCCCTGAAGACCATCTGACCCTCCTGCACCCGCGCGAGCGCGTCGCCCCGACTCGCTCAGACTGGCCGGCCACCGTCGCCCACCGCCGCCTCCCCCTGCCCGACCGCTACCAGACCATCCTCTGGCACCGGCTGCACCTCCCCCTCCCTCTCGAACTCCTCACCGGCCCACTCGACATCTTCCACGCCCCCAACTTCCTGCTCCCGCCTGTCCGCCGCGCCCGCACCCTCGTCACCATCCACGATCTGGCCTTCCTCGTCCGCCCGCAATACGCCTACCCCGACCTGCAACGCTTCCTCACGCGGGCCGTCCCCCACTCCCTCGCCCGCGCCGACCACATCCTCGCCGACTCCGAAGCCAGCCGGCAGGACGCCATCCGCCTCTTTCACCTGCCGCCAGCACGCATCACCGTGGTCGGGGCCGGCGTCGAAACCCGATTCCAGCCAATTACCAATTACCAATTACTAAACGAAGCCAGACAAAAATACAGCCTTCCCGCCGCCCCTCTCGTCTTCTCTCTCAGCACCCTCGAACCCCGCAAAAACTTCGACGGCCTCATCCGCGCCTTCGCCGCCGCCCGCCAACACGCCCACTTCCCCCACCACCTGGTCATCGCTGGCGGCAAAGGCTGGCTCTACGAAAACATCTTCGCCGAAGTCGAACGCCAACGAGCAGGCGCCTTCGTCCACTTCCTCGGCTTCGTCGATGACGCCGACCTGCCCGCCCTCTACAACCTGGCCGACCTTTTCGCCTTCCCCAGCCACTACGAAGGCTTCGGCCTGCCTGTACTCGAGGCCCTGGCCTGCGGGACGCCCGTCCTCTGCACCGACACCAGCAGCCTGCCCGAAATCGCCGGCGATGCCGCCCGCCTCATCCCCACCGGTGACGAAACCGCCCTGACCGACGCCCTGGCCGAACTCCTCAGCGACGAAGCCGCCCGCTCTGAACTCGCCCGCCGCGGCCCCGCCCAGGCCGCACCGTGGACATGGGAAGCGGCAGCAAGGCGCCTGGTCGAGGTTTATCGTAGCCTGGTTTGAAACGCATTGATGCCCAAACGCCTCGGTTCACCCTTTCACACTCGGAATCCCCAAGTCTTTGCATATCTTACGAGCCAAATTGTCGGCGATTTCGACATGACGTGGCACTGTTGACACCATCCGATTGGCAGGATTCCAGAAAACCGAGTGCTTCTTGCCCTCGCGCAGCAAATCACATCCATGCCTGCTCAAATGATCGAGTAATTCCTTCCGTTTCATCAGGCGGCAACCAGTAAGGCTTCGCGGACGACCTCATGACCTACCGTCTCCCTGCGCGCCAACGTACGATTGGCCTCGATCACCAATTGCACGGCCTCACGTAAGTTCTCACGCGCTTCATCGAGTGTATGCCCTTGGGTATTTGCGCCTGGAAGCTCTTCGATGAAACCAAGCCACCAGTCGCCAGACTTCTCGTAAACAGCCGTAAACTGCTGCATGGATGCGCCTCCGTGCGGGAAGAAAAATGATTGTCGGAGAACATTTTAGCACACTTCCGGCCGTTCGAATCATCACTCATGCCCGACGAATTCCACTATCGCTGGCAATACGACCTGCAATCCAGCCCCGAGGCGCTGTGGCCGTATGTCTCCGATACCAACCGCTTCAACCAGGAGACCGGCGTGCCGCACGTCGAGGACATGCGACCGGCAGGCGCCGATCTGATCAACGCCCGCCGCCATCTGCGCTTGCGGCGCATGGGCATGTTGATCGAGTGGGAAGAAGAGCCATTCGAGTGGGTGCGACCCTATCGTTTCGGCGTCAGGCGAACGTACAGCAGCGGACCAATGGCCGAGATGCGCACCCTGGCCGAGCTGAGCGCCCGGCCGCAGGGCGGAACCCGGCTGGTCTACCAGGTATGGACGCGGCCGCGCAACCCCCTGGGCTACATCACCATCCCCTTGCAGATCGGTCGCATCAGCGCCCGCAGCTTTGCCGCCGCCTTCCATCGCTACGACGACCTGGCCATGCAGGGCAAACCGCCCGACCTGCCGTCCGAACAACCCGCCCTCGCCCCCGGCAGCAGCCAGCGTCTGCAAACCGCCCGCGCTGAGCTACAGAACCGGGGCGTCTCGCCAGAGTTGGCCGGACGCCTGATCGACCTCATCGAGCAGGCCGACGACATCACCCTCTCCCGGCTACGCCCCTACGCCCTGGCCGATTACTGGCGCCAGCCGCGGCGCAGCATCCTCGAAGCCTTCTTGCATGCCACCCGCGCCGGACTGTTCGACCTGCAATGGCACATCCTCTGCCCGCTCTGCCGCGGCGACAAAGAGACCACCGCCAGCCTGAACCAAATGACGACGCGCGCCCATTGCGAAGTCTGTCACATCGACCTGGGAGCCAACTTCGACCAGGCCGTGGAACTCACCTTTCGCCCCAACCCCGCCATCCGTCCCCTCGAACTCCACCCCTACTGCGTCGGCGGCCCACAGGTCACACCCCACATCCTCGCCCAACAACTGCTGCCGCCCCACACCACGCGCGACCTCAGCCTCCCGCTCGAACCTGGCCGCCACCGACTGCGCGGCATCGATCTGCCAGGCGGCCAGTACATACAGGTCGCAGGCGACGGCGGGGCAGAGGCAATCTTGCGGGCGAACGCAGACGGCTGGCCGGGCCATGAACTCAAGCTAGGACTGACCCCCACCCTCCATCTCGTCAACGACACCGACCGCGAGCAACTTCTTTTGCTCGAACGCATGGCCTGGAGCGATCAGGCCGTCACCGCCGCTGAGGTGACGACTTTGCAAGCCTTCCGCGATCTCTTCTCCAGCGAAGCCCTGCGGCCGGGCGAGCGAATCTCGGTGGGCAGCCTCACCATCGTCTTCACCGACCTGCGCGACTCCACCCGCCTCTACCAGACCATCGGCGACGCCCCCGCCTTTGGCCGCGTCATGAGCCATTTCGACATCCTGCGCCAGGTCATCGCCGAAGAACAAGGCGCCATTGTCAAAACCATCGGCGATTCAGTCATGGCCGCGTTTCGCCGCCCCCTCGCCGGGCTGAGGGCCATCCTCCGCGCCCAAGACCTCTTGGCCTCGCAAACAGCGTCCGATGCCCCCCTCGTGCTCAAAGCCGGCCTGCACCACGGCCCCTGCATCGCCGTCACCCTGAACGGCCGGCTGGATTACTTCGGCTCGACCGTGAACGTCGCGGCACGTATCCAAAATCTGGCTGTGGGCGAGGACATCGTCTTCTCCGGCGTCGTCCGCGACGACCCCGAAGTGACAGCCTGGCTGCAAGAGCGCGGCCATCTCCACGACATCGAAACCTTGCGCACCACGCTGAAAGGTCTGGAAGGCACTTTCGAGGTCTATCGGCTACAGCGGACATGAGACGCCGCACTGCTGCCTGGCTGCCTCATCTGGCCTTTGCCCTCGTCGCCCTCGGCCTGGGCCTGATTGCGCTCGGCTACTGGGAAGCGTGGCTGCCGCACCCCGCCGCCGGGCTGAACATCCTGGGCATCGACCTGGCCGAATACGTCAAATTCGTGCCCGAAGTGCGATCTGGGCAGATTGCGCTACGCCGGGAGATCTTCTACGCCCCGCTGGTCAGCCTCTCCTTCGGCCTCGTCCTCCTGGCCACGATTCGGCGACCTCGCCTGTCGCGGGCGTTGCGGCTGATCCTCCTCGCCCTGGCCATCCCGCCCGCCCTGGCCATGCTCCCGCCCGCCTGGACGCCCGCCCTCCTGCGCACACCCGAATTCCGCCAGCAAAGCGTCGCCATCCTGCTCTTGCTCGCCGCCATCCTTCTCGCCCCGCTTTGGCGTCGTTTCTTGCCCGATTGGGCGCGCGGCCTCCTCCTCCTGCTCCTGGCCTATCTCCCCTTCCCGGCCATCGCCGCCTTCCAACGCCTGCTCCCCGCCCTGACCGCGCTCTACAACCAGCCCGTCGCGCCCGGCTCGGCCATGTTCCTGCTCGGCCTCGGCGCGGGCCTCCTGGCTGCGGGCGGCCTACTCAAGGTTGGGCTGGGAATTCAAACCTGGCGCGCGGCCAAAACCGGCCGCAGCGCCGGGTAAAGCTGCCGAAAACGGGCATAGACTTCGTCATAACGTCGGACATTGTCGAGATCCGGCTCGATCACTTCATCCGACCAGCGTACAACTTGCGAACAGGCCGCGGCTACATCCGGCCAATATCCTGCCCCCACCCCGGCCAGCATCGCCGCCCCGGTCGCCGCCGCCTCGACCGTCCGGCTAAGCGTGATCGGGCGGCCGAGGATGTCGGCCTGGAGCCGTAGCCAGAGCGGGTGCCGCGTCCCGCCGCCCGAAGCGATGACGCGTTCGGCCTGAGCACCGCATTCCAGCATCAGTTCCAGGGCCTGGCGCAAGGCCATGACCACGCCTTCCATCACCGCCCGCGCCAGGTGGTCGCCCGTGTGACGCAAAGTCAGGCCGCAGAAGACGCCGGTCGCGTGCGGGTCCATGTGCGGGGTGCGCTCGCCGGCCAGGTGAGGCAGAAACAGCAGCCCCTCAGCGCCCGGCGGGACGAGCGAGGCGCGGTCGGCCAGCGTCTGATAGGTCTCGCCCGGAAAAATGCTATCCCGCAGCCAGCGCAGAGCCAATCCCGCGGCCAGGATGGCGCCCATGCTGTACCAGCGGTCGGGGATGGCGTGACAATAGAGGTGCAGCCGCAGGCCGGGGTCGAAGGCGGGCGCCAGCAGGGGCGCCAGCAATTGCCCGCCCGTGCCGATGGTGCAAGACAACACGCCCGGCGCGATGATCCCGTTCCCCAGCGCCTGGCAGGGCTGGTCGCCGCCGCCGAAGACGACGGGGATGCCGGGACGCAGGCCCATCTCTGCTGCCGTTTCGGGTCGCAGGCCCCCCGCAATTGCATGCGAGGCCGAGACAGGCGGCAGCAAGCCGGGTTCGATGTTCAGCTTCATCAGCAGCGGCTCGCACCATTGGCGATGGCCGGGATCGAACATGCCGGTGGCGCAGGCGTCGCTTGGTTCTGTCCCCAGCTCGCCGGTCAGCCGGTAGCGCAGATAGTCTTTGGGCAGGAGGAGGCAGGTCGTGCGACGGGCGAGGTCGGGTTCGTGCTGGCGCAGCCACAGCCAGGATGCCAATTGAAAACCTGTGGCCAGCGGGTTGCGAATCCAGGCGGCATACTGCGCCCGCCCAACCGTCTTGTAGACCTGAGCGACCTGCTCGCTGCTGCGCTGGTCGGCCCAAATAATGGCGGGGCGCAGGGCGCGGCCGGGGCGATCCAGGCAGACGATCCCGTGCATCTGGCCGGAAAGACCGATGGCGTCGATGCTGTCCGGCGAAACCCCGGCCTGGTCGAGCGCCCACCGTGTGCAGGCGAAGGTCGCCCGCAGCCACATCTCCGGGTCTTGCTCGGCCCAGCCAGGGAGGGGGGCGTCGATGCCGTATTCGTCCGCCGCCCTGGCCAACACCTGCCCCGCCCCATCGATGACCACGGCCTTGAGGCTGGAGGTGCCGAGATCGAGGCCTAAGAAATGGGGCGCGCCGGTCGTGGTGAAGGTCATGAGGTCATCTCCTTTCATTTCCCTATTTTGGCCTTTGGCAGGCGAGGCTGCAAGCGGCCTTCAGTGGGGAGGGTGGGACGCAGGGAGAGGGAGAAGAAATGGCGTCGAATATGATCTGGATCATATTCTTCTGCACAGATCTGATTAGAGTGATTGAAAAGAGCATTACACCCCTTCGGTTTGGCTTTTCCTCTCTCTCGCTCCTGCTGCGCCCCCGGCTTTGGCGCATATGATTGCTTTCACGAGGTGCATATGTTCACCCCCCCCCCCATCGTAGTCTGGTTTACATTGTCAATGGGTTGATCGTGTTCTGTTTGGTTTTGGGTGGGTTGGCGCCTGCGCGAAGGGCGCAGGCGGCATCAGTCAACGCAACGAAAACGGTCGGCGCCATCTCAACGGCCGGCGCTGTTGAAAACGTTGACCGGGGCAGCGGCGAAAGACGAGGAGAAGGACAACTGACAACCAGCGGCGACGCTGCCGAGGGTCTGACGCTGCAAGTCGAGCCGTCCGAGGTGGAACCGGGCCAGATTGTCACCTTCACCGTCACCCTGGCCAATCCCCTGCCGGGGCCGCTGACAGGGGCGGTCGTGACCGACGATTTGCCGGCGGGGCTGGTGTATGTGGCGGGCAGCGCCTGGGGCTTCGTCTACGAACCATCGCGACAACAGGGGTGACGTTGTGCTACGAATACGACGCCCTCAACCGCCTGCGCTATGTGCGCGAAGACCAGACCACGCCCAAAGACTGCGCGGGGACCTTGGCCTGGCGAGTTACCCATGAGTATGACACGCTCAACTTCAATACCACGCCGCCGAATGGCATCGGCCGGCGTAATCGTCTGGTGGATGGGTCGGGGAGTACGGTGTGGGAGTATGACGCCCGCGGCCGGGCGACGAAGGAGACGAAGACCATTGGCGCGACCAGCTTCGTGACGCAATGGACGTACGACGCCGCCGACCGGGTGCAGACGATGACATATCCCCTGCACGTTGGCGGCGGGACGACGGCTGAGACGGTGACCTACGGTTACAACGCTCAGGGACTGGAGCAACAAGCTGTGGGGACGTACAGCTATGCCAGCGCCATGCAATACACCGCTTTGGGCCAACTCAGTTCTTATCAGACCAACGGCGCGCTGCGTACGCTCTCGTTCGACTACTACGATGACGCCGGCGAGAGCAAGAGCTTTCGCTTACAGCGCATCCTGAGCAGCGCCGCCAATGAATTCGACCGTGAATATGTCTACGACAATGCTGGCAACGTCATCACTTTGATCGACCGGGCCTTTGCCAATCTGGAATCCGGTCCGACCTGGCAGACGACGACGCAAACGCACACCTTTGTCTACGATGACCTCAACCGGCTGAAGAGCGGGGTCACAGCAGGCGGCTTCCGGGGCTACAACGAGAGCTACGACTATGCCGCCAACGGCAACATGATTTCGTTCAAGGGTTTGGCGGCGACCTATGGCAATCAGGACGACGCCCTGTGCGGAAACAGCAGTGTGGCGTCAGACAAGCCGCACGCCCTGGTGGGCTATAATGGCGAGTTGTATTGTTACGACAAGAACGGCAACCAGATCACGCGCAAGTTCAGCGCCGAGACCTGGCGGCTGACCTACGACGCCGAAAACCATCTGACCAAGGTGGAAAAGCAGCCTAACGGCGGCGTCTGGAGCACGGTGGCCGACTACCTCTATGATGGCGACGGTCAGCGAGTAAAGGCGGTAGTGAATGGCGCAACCACCCACTATGTGGGCAAGCACTATGAGCACAGCGTCGGCTCCTCCGTTTGCGCCAGCGCCAACAGCAACAAATGCGACACGCGCTACTACTTTGTGGGCGGACGGCTGGTCGGGTTCTTCCGTAACAACTATCTATCGAACAATGGTCAACGCTTTGTGTTCAGCGACCATCTTGGCTCGACCAATTTGGTGATCAACGGCGCCGGGACGAAGCTGTGGGCGGACTATTTCACACCCTATGGCGGCTGGCATCACACTTGGGAGAACCCGGCCACCATTCCCTTGCAGACGACCTATCGTTTCACCGGCCAGCGCCACCAACCGGAGACGATGTTGTACGATTACGGCGCCCGCTGGTATGATAACCGCCGTGGCCGCTTCATCCAACCCGACACCATCGTGCCTGAGCCGGGGAATCCGCAGAGCCTAAATCGGTATGCGTACACGCTGAACAATCCGGTGAGGTATACGGATCCGACGGGGCAGGCAGAGTGTGCAAGTGAAGACTGCGTGGTTCGGGTGCATCCCAAGACCAAACAACCAATCGGTATGCGCCAGAAATGGGGCATTTTCATGGCTGGATCGTGGGAGGCCGAGAAGGCTTGGATGGTATACGAGGGCGTACGGAGCATTTCTGAACGGGTAGGGAATCATCTGGGGGGAGACGCTCTAACCGGTGATAGCTGGATTCAGAAGAATTTGGGCGGTACAGTGTTTCAACGTTGGCCCAATGATGCGCCATTTTCATATGATGATGGGGTTAACCGGCTCTATTTTAAGGTACATCCTGCCATTACTGCGTATCAAATCTATCATCAGACGACCGAAGCCCCTGCTGGCGTCGCTTTCCCTAAGTCCGGAAAGCTGTTCTCTAACCCTACTATCCACTTCTTCGACGACATGTGGGAGGGGACTCCTGTGCATGAGCTAGGACATATTATCGATTACAGTAGTCAGTCTGCATCTGCGCAAATGACCAAAATGGTGTCGCCAGGTAGTTCTCCTACAGCCTATGGGAAAACCGACCGACTGGAGGACTTTGCCGAAAGTTGGGCACTCTGGGTCTACGATCCATCACGGTTTGGGACTACAGTTGCGGGACAACAGCGTCTCAGTTTTATTTCAAGTTTAGTTGTGAATGGTATGAGTAAATGATGAAGCATCGAGCGACAAAGTTCTCGTATTGGCATCTGCTTAGATGTTTGTTGATCATGGTGGTCATGGTTGGCGCCTGCACACCTCCTGTGCCCACACCTGAAAATGATGCGAATATCTGTGGTTTAGCAGGGTGGCACGGTATTATGCCAGGCAAAACCGACATCGATAAGGCCACTAAGATCCTTAAGGATATATCATTCATTGACGCTGGAACTATTGCACAAATACCTGAGCGGGCGACGAATCGAGAACCGAGTATTGTCTGGCAACAAAAAGGAATGCCGGCGCGGCGTCATGGTCTCATGCAAATTCAGAATGGTATTGTAATATCTGTTCAAGCTCCTGTTCCCACCGAAGTTCTACTTAGTCAAGCAATCACCGAATGTGGAACTCCTAGCTTGGTTAGGGCCTCATTCGATGGCGAATCACCCTTTCACTGGTATCAGTTTTTCTATCCAGAGAAAGGCTTGATAGTGGTGGGAAGACTAGAGCGTGAACAGGTGGATAGAGCAGTCATTGGACCTGGAATCCGTATCATCGAAACGATATATTTCCAACCCATGGATCTTGTCACCTATCTCAAAGATGTCCAGAACTTTGTGTCAAATGAAGCTGCGCAAGCCTATGCCAATGAGTTCATTCCCTGGCCTGGATTTAACAGCAGTATTCCTGCTTATCAGTTTTGATCTGGTTTGGATCGATTCACAGGCTTCACTCCGCTCAGAGCCTGCCCTGAGCGAAGGCGAAGGGACGCTAATGGAAACGTGACCCGGCGCATCAACTTCGGCCTGAATGTGAACTACGCCTACGACGCCGAGAATCGGCTGGTGGGCGTGAGCGGAGCGACGACGGCAACGTTTGTCTACGACGGGGATGGCAACCGCGTGAAGGCCACGGTGGGCGGGGTGACGACGCTGTATCCGGGCAAGCATTACGAGTACGTCAATAGCACGACCTACACCAAGTACTATCATGCTGGCGGCGACCTGGTTGCTTTTACGCGGTCGAGCGGGTACGGCCCCGTAGCCGGTTACGGCAATCGCTATGTCTTTCGCGACCATTGGGGTTCCACCAGCGTGCTTGTCAACGGCGGCGGCGCCACGATCAGCAAGGAGTTGTACCGGCCCTATGGCGACGTGCGCTATCAGTGGCGCAGCGGCACGCCGGCCATTGCCACCCAGACGCCGTATCGCTACACTAGCCAACGCCTGGAGGTGGGCGTGGGTGCGCTGAGTCCGGTGGGCGGGTTGGATCGGGGGTTGTATTTCTATGGGGCCAGGTGGTATGATGCGTCGCTGGCGAGGTTCATTCAGGCGGATACGATTGTGCCCCAACCGGGCAACCCGCAGGCGCTGACCCTTCGCCAAGCGACGCCAGTCGCCACTCAGAGCTATGCCTATGTGCTCAACAACCCCCTGCCCTACACCGACCCCACCGGCATGTTCTCGGAAGAGGAGATCATGAAGCACCTGGGCGTGATGTCGTCAAGGAACTAGCCGCCAACCACACAAAAGCGCATGGCTCCAGCCTCAGCTCGTTTCCGAGTGAGATGGCCTGGCCGCTTGCCAAATCGACGAAATCATAAGCAAGCCCATGCGTGCGGATGATGTTGGCAGAAACCGGCTGCTCGGCTTCGCTGAAATTGGCCAGCACCAGGACGCGTTCGCCGGCATGATGACGGACGAAGCCAAAGACATGCGGGTTGTCAACGTCGATCACCGACATCTCGGCGCCAGCGAATGCCTCCATTTGTTTGCGCAAGGCGATCAGGTGCTGCAAGGCGCCAAAGACACGGCCCTCCAGGGTGTCAGGCAGGTCCCGATTGGCCATCTTGCCCCAGTCGGTGTAGGGCCGATGCACCCAACGGCTGTCGGCGGCTTTACTGGGGTCGGTGCGATAACCGTAGTCATTGAGCATGCCGATCTCGTCGCCCAGATAGATGAGTGGGATGCCACCAATCGCCAGGATGATGCTGTGGATGAGCAGGATGCGCCGGATGGCCAGGTTGACTTCGGCCTCGCCTTCCTCGCGCAGGGCCTTTTCCAGCCCGGCCAACGAGGCGCAGGCGCCGGAGATGCGGCAATCGCCTGTCTTGGGATTTTCCTGGAAGGGCAAGCCGCGGGCGAAACTGCCCCCGAAACGGCCGGTGTAGAACTGGTTGAGAAACTGGCGATGCCAATAGCCATCGATGCCCACTTGAGCAGCGTCTCCATCGTCGAACGTCCAGCCGATGTCATCGTGACAACGCACGTAATTCACCCAGGCGCAACCCGGCCTGATCTTGAAGCGATCGCTCAGCGAACGCCGCAGCAACTTGACCTCGCGCGTGGCTAGAGACTCCCACAACAAGGCCATCAGCAGCGTGTTATACGAAAGCTGGCACTCGTCGAGGCCGATGTACTTTGCCACCTCGTCAGGATGGACGATGGCCTCGGATTTGAAGAGCAGGGCGGGGGCGGCGATGCGGGCGAGGGCGTTGAAAGCCTGGATCAGCATGTGCGCTTCGGGCAAGTTTTCGCAATTCGCGCCCATCTGCTTCCAGATGAAAGCCACGGCATCCAGGCGCAGGATCTCGACGCCAGCGTTGGCCAGCGTCAGCATCTCCTCCAGCATCGCCCTAAAGACAGCCGGGTTGGCGTATTTGAGATCCCACTGATAGCTATGAAACGTCGTCCACACCCAGCGTTGGACTGAAGGCTCCCAGCTGAAGCTGCCCTGCCGGACGTCCGGGAAGATTTCGCGCAGGTTGCGCTCGTAGGCATCCGGCAGTTGCCGGTCCGGGAACATGTAGTAGAAATCCTGGTAGTCCTGCTCCCCAGCCAGCGCCCGCCGCGCCCATTCGTGCTCATTCGATGTGTGGTTGAACACGAAGTCCACCACCAGGCTGATGCCGCTGTCTCGCAACTCGGCCGCCAGGCTTCGTAGCTCGGCCATTGTCCCCAGCGCCGGCTTGACTTCGCGGTAGGAGCTGACAGCGTAGCCGCCATCGTTCTCATCTTCGGGACAGGCGAACAGCGGCATGAGATGCAAGTAGGTGAGGCCCAGTTCCTTGAAGTAGGGGATGCGGGTGCGGATGCCCGCAAGATCACCGGCAAAAAGATCGACATAGCAGACCCCGCCCAGCATCACCTGCGACTGGAACCAACCGGCGTCGGCCTCGCGTTGCGCATCCAAAACCTTCAACTCTGCTGGTCGGGCTAGCCACATGGATGCGGCGGTGGTCAGAATCTGTTCGAGATGGTAGAAGAAGTCATAGTGATCGCCATACAAACGCACCAACAGCCCGAACAAACGCGGGAAGTATTCCCGCAGACGATGCTCGAAAACCGCCCACGCTGACGGATCGGCGTCTGCAAAACGCGCTTCCAGGCGCGGCAGCAAACGCTCCAGCGAGATTTGGGCCTGGCGCTGGAACCAGGCGGGGGTGTGTTCTTCGTTCACATTCATAGCCGAAGCCAACGATAGCCGTAAGCCGGCAGGGTCAACGGGTAGGGAGCGGCGGTGACGGCGGGCAGTCGTTGGCCATCGAAGAGGTCTTGGGGCGACCGGTCAGCGAAGGCAGACAGATCGATAGCGGCCTCTCGCTCGGCGTTGGCCAGATTGTGTGCGACCAGAATCATTTCGTCGGACGTGGAACGCAAGTAGGCCAACACAGCTGAGTCGGGCGCATCCAGAAAGTGCAGGTCGCCGCGAGCGAAGGCCGGGTAGGCTTTGCGTACGCGCATCATCTCGCGCATCCGGTTCAGCAACGAACGGGGATCACCCTGCTGCGCCGCCACATTGACGTGGCGAAAGCCATAGATATCGTCGTCGATTACCGGGTCGGTCAGGGCCGAGGCAGGGGCGGTTGAAAACCCGGCGTTCGGCTCAGCCGACCACTGCATGGGTGTGCGCACGCCGTCACGGTCATCGAGCCAGATGTTGTCGCCCATGCCGATCTCGTCGCCATAGTAGAGTACGGGTGAGCCGGGTAGGGTGAAGAGCAGCGAATTTGCCAGTTCGATGCGCGCACGATCATTACCCAACAGGGGGGCCAGCCGCCGGCGAATGCCCATGTTCAGACGCATGCGCGGTTCGGGCGCGTAGAAGTCCCACATGAACTGGCGTTCTGCGGGCGTGACCATTTCCAGTGTCAGTTCGTCGTGACAACGCAAGAAGGTGGCCCATTGGCAGCCTGCGGGCAAGGGCGGCGTGCGCGCCAGGATTTCGGTGATGGGGGTGCGGTCGCCACGGGCCAGGGCCATGAACATGCGCGGCATCAGCGGGAAATGGAAGTTCATGTGGAACTCGTCGCCATCGCCGAAGTAGGGGCGAACGTCTTCGGGCCACTGATTGGCTTCGGAGAGTAGCATGGTCCCCGGCGCGTAGGCATCGACGAAGGCTCGCAGCCGTTTCAGATAGGCGTGGGTTTCGGGCAGGTTTTCGCAGTTCGTGCCCTCGCGCTCGAACAAGTAGGGCGTGGCGTCCACACGGAAGGCATCCACGCCCAGATCGAGCCAGAATTGCACCACGCGCAGCATGGCTCGCTGCACGGCGGGGTTGTCGTAGTTCAGGTCGGGCTGGTGGTGGAAGAAACGATGCCAGAAATAGGCCCCGCGCACGGGGTCATAGGTCCAGTTGGATGGCTCGGTGTCCAGGAAGATGATGCGTGCCTCCTGGTATTTCCGGTCGCTGTCGCTCCACACATACCAGTCCCGGTAGATGGTGTGTTCGGGATGGTTGGGGTCGCGCGAGGCTTGGAACCAGGCGTTCTGGTCGGAGGTGTGGTTGGGAATCAACTCGACCACGACGCGCAAGCCCCGCCGATGCGCTTCTTCCACCAGGGTTCTGAAATCGTCCAGCGTGCCATAGTCGGGGTGGGCGGCGAAGTAGTCGGCCACATCGTAGCCATCGTCGCGCAGGGGCGAGGGAAAGATGGGCAGCATCCAGAGGGCGTCGATGCCCAGCCATTGCAGATAGTCGAGTTTCGAGGTCAGCCCGGCCAGGTCGCCCACGCCATCGCCATTGCTGTCGCTGAAGGCGCGCACGAAGACTTCGTAGAAGATGGCGTGGCGATACCAGAGTGAATCTCTCATTATGTGTATCCAAACTTTGTCGTACTGGATCATGACCTTCTACGCGGCGCGCAGTACGCAGTAGACTTAGCCTTTCACCGACCCCGCCATCAGGCCGCGCACGAAGAAACGCTGGAGTGCGAAGAAGACGGCCAGGGGCAGCAACATACTGATGAAGGCGCCGGAGGTGAGCAGATGCCAGTCTTGGCCTTTTTCACCCACGATGGCCGCCAGTGCGCTGGTGACCACGCGATTCTTGTCACCCAAGAAGACCAGCGCCACCAGGTAGTCATTCCATACCCACAGAAACTGGAAGATGGCGAAGGAGGCCAGCGCCGGTATCGAGAGCGGCAGAATCAGGCGCGTGAAGATGGTGAAATTGGAGGCGCCATCGATGAACGCTGATTCGAGAATCTCGCGCGGCAAGCCACTGATATAGTTGAAAAGCAGATAGATGGCCAGAGGTAGACCAAAGCCAGTGTGCGCCAGCCAGATCGCCAGGAAGGTGCCGTTGAGGTTGAGCTTGGTGTAATCCTGCAAGATGGGCACGAGGGCAATCTGCAAGGGCACAACCAGCAGGGCGACCACAATCGTGAAGAAGAATTTGCGGCCGGGGAAGTTCAACCACGCAAAGCCATAAGCGCAGAAAGCGGCGATCAGGATGGGGATGATGGTGGCAGGAACCGCCACGGCCAGGGAATTGAGGAAGGCGCTGCTCAGATCATTGCCTTTGCGCATGATCTCTTGCCCAGAAGCATCCTTGAATCTGATTTCCTGGCCGGTAAGCACGTTTTTATAGTTGTCCCACGTGAGATTGGCGCCCAAACCCACCCACTGCTTGTCGGAAACGATGATCTGCCGCGTGCGCCGGTTGCCATACCACGTCAGCTTACGACCATCCGGCAGGGTGACGCCATTGCGCAGTTCCTCGAAGGTGGTGGTGACGCCTTCGATCTGAATTGGCCCATTGACATCCACGCTGGCATCCAACTTGATCTCGCCCGATTGTACATCTTCTTTGTGCGGCAGCACTGTCCACCAGCCCGATTTGAAGATGTCCTCGCTCTGGCGGAAGGAAGTGATGAAGACGCCCAGAGCGGGCACCAACCAGATGATACAGATCAGAATCAGGACGCCATTGACGAACAGGCTGCTCCATCTCTGCTGTTTCTTGAGACTACCTTGTGTGTTCATGAGAAAGCCTTCCTTTCGCGGAACTGGCGCAAGTTGTAGATCATGACCGGAACCACAGCTAATAACAGGATGATGGCAATGGCGGAGGCGCGACCTGTGTGCCCATAGGTGAAGCGCTGCAAATAGAACTCGTTGGCGATCACGTTGGTGCCGTTATTGCCGCCAGTCATCACACGCACGATATCGAAAAGCTTCAGGCTGAAGATGACGATGGTCGTGACGACGGTGAGCAGGGTGCCCTGGATGTAGGGAATGGTGATCCGGAAGAATGCCTTCACCTCCGAGGCTCCATCCACGCGCGCTGCCTCCAGCAGTTCCGCGGGGATGCCTTTGATCGCTGAGGAAAGGATGACCATGGCATAGCCCGTTTGCAGCCACACCATGATGATGATCAGGAAGAAGTTATTCCAGGGCGGCTGCGATAGCCACGGCTGTGATTGCCCACCCAATGCCGTGACAATGGCGTTGATCAGGCCAATTTCGTTGATACCTACGCCTTCACCCTTATAGGTATACATGAACTTCCAGATCACGCCTGCGCCCACGAAAGAAATAGCCATCGGCATAAAAATGATGGCCTTGTAGATGTTTTCATATCGAGAGCGATCAGCTAGCACAGCGATGAGCAGCCCAAGGCCGACGCTGAGAGCGGTGCCGAAAATCATCCACAGCAGGTTGTTGCGGAAAGCCTCCAGCATGATGCGATCGGTCAAAGCAAACTGGTAATTGCTGAGACCGGTGAAAACGGTGCTCGTTTCGTCCTTGAAGCTCAACAGCAACGTACGCAGGGTGGGGATGGCCAGGAACCAAGCCAGAATGGCAAGAGCCGGACCCACGAAAATGAACGGCTGGATGGTGCGACGCAGGGTGTCGGGCAGCTTCTCCACCAACCAGTTCGATACCACATAGAGCAGCGCCACCCCGCCCACACCCCACAGTATCGCCACCCCTACCATCACAATCTGGGGAGCCTTGTTGTCTCGCAGGAAGATGAACCCCTGCCAGAGAACGATGAAGGTAACAAAAGGAACGAAAACAATCGCCAAAAAACGACCCAGGCCAGTTGCCAGCCAGGCAAGCGGTCCTTCAGGGCCTTGTGAAGCCTTATAGCCAGCCATATTGCCTCCTTGCTGCTATCAGGGACGGGGCGCTAACCACGCCAGGAGAATAAGGGCGAGACAAGGGGGGCAAGTAGGGGCGAGATGACCTCGCCTCTGCTACTTCCCCCCTCGCATGAGGCCCGGAGGGAAACGTAGGGGCGAAATGACCTCGCCCCTACCACACCCAGATTACTTGGGCCAGGAAGCGTCGATCTCCTTGAGGGCGGTGTCAAGGTTGATGGAGCCAGACACGAACGAGGTCATCGACTTCCAGAACGAGCCAGCGCCCACCGCACCCGGCATCAAGTCCGAACCGTCGAAGCGGAAGGCCGTGGCATTCTGCAACACCTCTGCCACCTTCCGGCTCACCGGATCCTGATACCAGTCCAGCGAAGCATCCTTGTGCGGCGAAATCGCCCCGCCTGCCTGCACCCAACCCTTCACCGATTCACCCGTCGAGAAGTACTGGAGCACTGCTCGCACTTCCGGCCGGTCGCTGAACATGGCGTAGATGTCGCCAGCGCCCAACACCGGCTTGCCGTACGCCGCATCGATCCCTGGCAAGTAGAAGAAGTCGTAATCCTTCCCTGCCACCAAACCCTCCGGGAAAAACGTGGTGATGAAGTTCCCCTGCTTGTGCAACCAGCACTTCGGCGGCTTCTCGAACATCGGCTTCGGCGCATCTCCAAACGAGGTCGTCGCTATCGCACCCCGTCCGCCGTACACATACTTGTCGTTGAACCAGATGTCCGTCACATAGCCAATCGCCTTGCGCACTTCCGG
>JAYRVO010000094.1:0-12970 GCA_041918515.1 Chloroflexota bacterium
AGGGGATGGAGGTGGAGGTGGGAGTCGGTGTGGAGGTGGGAGCCGGGGTGGAGGTGGGAGTCGGTGTGGAGGTGGGAGCCGGGGTGGAGGTGGGAGTCGGGGTGGAGGTGGCAGTGGGTGAGGGGGTGAAGGTGGAGGTGGGGGAGGGAGTGGGGGTGGTGGTGGGGCTTGCCCTGAGCGTAGCCGAAGGGGTGGGAGACTGGGTGAAGGTGGGGCTTGCCCTGGGCGTAGCCGAAGGGGTGGGGGTTTGGTAGCCGGGGGGATAGTAGAGGATTTCGAGGGCCGGACGGAAGCGGACGGTGGGGTGTTCGCTGGCAGCGAGGGTCCAGCCGACGTTGGTGTCGCCGTGGGCGAGGAGGAGGACGCCGTTGTTGGCGCCGGGGTTGTCCACCCAGCGTTGGACGAGGGGGGTGATGTAGGCGCGCGCCCAGCCGAATTTGTCGGTGGGGCCAGAGAGGACGCTGAAATCGTAGGGCAGGGTGGGGTGGTCGCCGGCGCCGGTGGCGCCGGGTGCGCTCCAGGGGAGGCCGACGCGGGCTTGTTGCCAGTTGGCTTGGGCGCCGACCCAGTGTTTGTAGAGATCGAAGGTGTTGAAATAGAGGCGGGCTTCGTTGCTCTGGCTGATGCCTTTGACGACCAAATGGGCTTCGACGATGTGGCTGCCGGGAGGGAGGAGGGTGAGGTCGAAGCGGATGAGGCCGGTGTTGACGGAGACGCCGTTGGAGTTGCGGAGTTTGATTTCTGCCTGATCGCCGTAGGAGGCGGGGTCGTTGAGGTTGATCCAGGTGTCTTCGACGCCGTCGTAGCCGTCGATGCCGGGGCGCAGGAGGAGGTAGGTGGGGCGTGTGGGGGGCAGGTTGGGGTCGGGGGTGGGGGTGGGGGTGGCGGTGACAATGGCCGGCGGGGTCGGCGTGGGCGCGACGCCGGTCTTGAAGATGCGGACGCGATGGAAGAAGTCGTCGGCGTCGTTGCTGGTCAGGTAGAAGTCAGAGCCGGGCCGGTCGCCGCCGCCGGGGAGGCGGTCGCCGAAGTAGGCGTCGGTGAGGTCGAAGCTGCGGGTGAGCCAGGCGCCGGTGTTGGTTTTGCGCACGGTTCCGGCCAGTTTGTTGGCGGCGACGGCATCGTAGTACAGCGACCACGTATCTGTGCCTTCGTCCAGGTACATGATCTCGACCGTGACGCCGCGGTCAGGGTTGCGGTAGAGCCAGGCATTCTCGATATCGAAGTAGAGGTTGGGGTTGCCGCCGGCGCGGTTCGTGCGGCGGGTGTAGCGGCCTTCGGCGGCGGTCGTTTTGTTCCAGACAGCGGTGCTTCTGCCGCCGGGAACAGCGTCGTTCTGGTAGAGGCCGAAGTTGTAGTTGCCGCGGGCGGGGAAGAAGCCGAATTCGGTCTCACGCAAGGCCACCCACACCGAGTCGGATTGGGCAAGCTCGGCGCCGAGGTAGTGTTGGGCAAAGGCCAGGTAGGGCTGGCGTCCGGGATCGGTGACGAGACCGCGGGCGAAGATGAAGTAGTCGGCGTGGGCGCTCAGCCCGGCGTAGACGCACCACATGGTGATGCCAGCGCTGATGGCGCCGGTCTTGGCGTCGACGCAACGCTGGATGTCGTAGCTTTCCCAACCGGTGGGAACTTGCTGCCAGACGTTGAAGAAGGGGTCCCATTGTCCGGCTTTGTAGTAGGGTTTGGCGGGGTCGTTGACAAGGGCGAAGTCGGCGTCGGGGCCGAGGCCGTTGTGTTTGATGCCAATGCCCAGCGAGGCGGCGTAATCGGTCAGTTCTTTGCGTTGGGCTACCGATTCGCCCTGGGGGATGTAGACGGGCGCGAATTGGTACAGCAGTGGGGTTTGGTGGAAGGCGGCGGCGAAGTCGCGTAGGATGGTTTTGGTGGCATCGAGCCAGACGCTTTCGGTGAGACCAGCAGCGAGTAAGCACGGCCAATCGCTGGTGTCAGCGGGTTTGGCTTCGCCGAAGATGCCAGTGCCTAGCTCGATCCAGGCTACGCGCGGGTCGCCATCGTAGCGAGCAGCGTAGGCCTGGATGTATTCCCGGTATTCGGCCAGATAATGCGTGTTCCAGTAGCGGGGGATGGGCCAGTGCAGGGCGTCGCAGCGCACGATGGTGTTTTCATCCTGCCACATCAGCCAGCGTGGCGTGCGCATGCCGCCGCAACAACGGCCATCGTACGGTGTGAATCCCAGCGCCACCGATTTGCCCAGGCTGGTTTGCTCGTCCAGCCATTTATCGACGGACGACCAGTCGAAGTAGTCGTCGGCCAGCTCGATATCGGACCAGAAGAATTTCATGTGTCCGCCTGTGACGGCCGGAAATTGGGCAGGGTCGGTGTTCAGGCTGTCGAGGAAGACGTAGATGCCGGGATAGGGGCCTTTGGCGCGAGGCTCGCCCTGAGCGTAGCCGAAGGGGTGGGAGCTTGCCTTGAGCATAGCCGAAGGGCTTGCCCTGAGCGTAGCCGAAGGGCTTGCCCTGAGCGTAGCCGAAGGGGTGGCGGGCTGTGCTGGCGCCGGCGTCTGCGCCATGGGCGCGGCCAGCGCACGCACGGGAGCCGCGCCCATGGCTGGCGTCTGGCTGCTGGCGGCCAGGGCGAGCAAGAGACTGACGAAAACGGCGATGGTCACGGGACCGAGACGCCGCCGGTGGTGGGTGTCGAGCATGGTGAAATGGGTCGGAGAAACGGCGACCCCTCCTCTGCGAGGGAGTGTAATGGCTCGGTTGGGAGGAGGTCAAGCCGCCAAAAAAATCTGTGCGTGCTTTCGTAGGACGTTGGTGTGCCACAAAAGCATGCGCGGCATCGCTGCACCTATCAACAATTGTGCTATAATCCACCACTTGCCGTCACCCGGCCTGACAACCCAGACTCTAAAGGGTATCTGTTCAGCCATCCTGTTTGTGCTCACGCAAAGGCGCAAAGACACAAAGGTTCTAAGGCTCTGCCGTTCTCTTGGCGCCTTTGCGGCTTTGCGTGAGCTGTTTTCTGGGCAAAGTGAACACTTACCCTTTGCCGCCAATTCCCTTGAGATCAACCTGATGTCCCGTCTGAGCACCGACGAAGTTCGACAAGTGGCCGAACTCGCAAAATTGCAGCTTACCGAGGTCGAGATCGCCCTTTTTGCCACCCAATTGTCGGCGGTCTTGGTCTATGCCGCCCAGTTGCAGGAGGTGGACACGACCGGCATCCCTCCCACGGCCACCGTCCTGCCTCTGCGCAACGTAATGCGGGAGGACATGGCCCGACCCAGCTTGCCCGTGGCCGAAGCCCTGGCCAACGCGCCCGACCAGCGCGATGGCTATTTCCGCGTCCACGCCGTCTTGGAGGGCAGCCAGTGAGCGAGTTGACAGCCCTGACCTTGCACGCCGCGCACGATCTCTTGCGCCGGGGCGAGATTTCATCGGTCGAGCTGACGCGCGCCCACCTGGAGCGGATCGAGGAGGTCGATGGCAAGGTGCAAGCCTATTTGCACGTTGCCCCCGACCTGGCTCTGGCCCAGGCAGCCGAGGCGGACCGACGCCGGGCCGCGGGCGAGGACAATGGCAACGCCTTCCTCCTCGGCATTCCCCTGGCGATCAAGGACATGATCACCGTGCGCGGGATGCCGACCACGGCCGGATCGCGCATCCTCGCTGGCTTCATGTCGCCCTACGAAGCCACCGTCAGCGCGCGCCTGCGCCAGGCCGGAGCCGTCTTCCTGGGCAAGGCCAACCTGGACGAGTTTGCAATGGGCTGGAGCACCGAAACGTCGGCCTACTTCACCACGCGCAATCCTTATGATCTGGAGCGCGTGCCGGGCGGCTCTAGCGGCGGGTCGGCGGCGGCCGTGGCCGCGGACGAGGCCATCGCCGCGTTGGGCACCGACACGGGCGGGAGTGTGCGCCAGCCTGCCTCGTGGACGAACACCGTCGGCCTGCGCCCCACCTATGGCCGAGTCTCGCGCTGGGGTGTGGTGGCCTTTGCCTCGTCGCTCGATCAGATCGGCCCCATCACCAAAGATGTGCGCGATAGCGCCCTGCTGCTGGCGGCCATCGCCGGCCGCGACCCGCTCGACAGCACTACCATGCCCGTCGCCGCGCCCGACTATCAGGCCGCGCTGACGGGCGACATCAAGGGTCTGCGTCTCGGTCTGCCGCGCGAGTATTTCGTCGAGGGCATGCATCCCGGCATGAAAGCGGCCATCCTGGCGGCGGTGGACGTATTGGCGGGTTTGGGCGCCGAAATCGAGGAAACCTCGCTGCCCAATACGCGCCACGGCATGCCGGTCTACTACCTGGTGGCGACCGCCGAGCTGAGCGCAAATCTGGCGCGCTACGATGGCGTGCGCTACGGCCACAGCGCGGGCGCCGCCAATATGTGGGAGAACTACCGCCAGACGCGCGGCCAGGGCTTCGGGCCAGAGGTCAAGCGCCGTATCCTCCTCGGCGCCTACGCACTCTCGGCCGGCTACTATGACGCCTATTATTTGAAGGCGCAAAAAGTGCGCACCCTCATCCGCCAGGATTTCGATCACGCCTTCGCCCGCTTCGACGCTCTGGTGGCGCCAGTCGTGCCATTCCTCCCCTTCCCCATCGGTCAGGCCCCCGCCGATCCCGTCGATCTCTACCTCAGTGATGTGCTCACCTTGCCGACTGCGCTGGCGGGGGTGCCGTGCGTCTCCGTTCCTGCTGGCTTCATCCCCGAAAACGGCAAAAACCTGCCTGTCGGCCTGCAAATCATCGGCAAACCCTTCGACGAGGCCGGCATCCTGCGCCTCGCCCACGCCTTCGAGCAAGCCACCCAACATCGTCTCATCCGACCTCAACTATGACCCTTGCCACTCTCTCCGACATCGTGATAGCCAAAGGCGGAACCAACAGCGCCGTCCTCAACCGCATCTCGCAACGCGTGGCCGCCGTGCCTCCCTCTGGCCTGCGTCGCTTTTTCGACATCGCCGCCACGATGGACGATGTCATCTCGCTGAGCATTGGCGAACCGGACTTCGTCACGCCCGACATCATCCTCCAGGCCGGAATCGCCAGTTTACAGCGCGGACAAACGCAATACACCTCCAATTCCGGCATCTATGAATTACGCGCCGCCCTTTCCGACTACCTCTACCGGCTCTATGGCGTCGCCTATGACCCCGATACCGAGATTCTGATCACGGTGGGTTCCTCCGAGGCGCTCTATTTAGCCGCCACCGCCATCCTCGATCCCGGCGACGAAGTCATCGTGCCGCAACCCAGCTACGTCGCCTACCCCGCCGAAGTCGCTTTCAGCGGCGCCGTACAGATCCCCGTCGCCACGTTCGTCGAAGACGATTTTCGCGTCACGCCCACCGAGATCGCCGCCGCCATCACCCCGCGCACCAAAGCCCTACTCATCGGCTATCCAAGCAATCCCACCGGCGCCGCGCTTGATCGCGCAGAGATGTTGGGAATTGCCCGCCTGGCCGAGGAACGCGACCTGATCGTCATTTCCGATGAAATCTACGACCGCCTGACCTATGTCGGCGAGCACACCTGCTTCGCCAGCCTGCCCGGCATGAAAGAGCGCACCATCCTCTTGGGCGGCCTGAGCAAGAGCCACGCTATGACCGGCTGGCGATTGGGATGGGTCTGCGCGCCTGCCGACTTGCTGGCCGGGATGCGCAAAATCCACCAATATACGATCATGTCGGCGCCCACCAGCGCCCAAGTCGCGGCCATCGTTGCCCTCACCGACCCCCGCGCCGAGGAAGCCGTGGAAACCATGCGCCAGAGCTACGACGAGCGCCGTCGCCTGATTGTCGCCGGTCTCAACAGCATCGGCCTGCCTACGTTCACCCCGCGCGGCGCCTTCTACGCCTTCCCATCCATCGCCGCCAGCGGCCTGGACGACAACACCTTTGCCGAGGCGCTGCTGCAAGAAGAGCATGTGGCCGTCATCCCCGGCTCGGCCTTCGGCGCCGCCGGCGCCGGCTACGTGCGTTGTTGCTACGCCCAACGCAAGGACAAGATCGAAATCGCCCTCGACCACATGGCACACTTCCTGCGGCGACATGGGTAGTTCGACATGCGGCTTATGACTACACAATACGAGACCGTCGTCGGCATGGAAGTCCATGCCCAACTCCTCACCCAATCGAAGATGTTCTGCGCGTGCAGCAGCGACGTCTGGGACGCCCCCCCCAACTCGCACACTTGCCCCGTCTGCCTGGCCATGCCCGGCATGTTGCCGGTGATCAACCGCGCGGCTGTCGCCCAAACCATTCGCGCCGGCCTGGCCTTGAACTGCGCCATCGCCGAGGAAGCCGTCTTCGCCCGCAAGAACTACACCTATCCCGACCTACCCAAAGGCTATCAGATCAGCCAATACGAACTGCCATTCTGCATCGCTGGCTGGATCGACATCGATACCACCTCTGGCGTCAAGCGCATCGGCATCACCCGCGCCCACCTGGAAGAAGACACCGGCAAGCTCGTCCACGACGGCGAGATCAGCCTGGTCGATCTCAACCGCGCCGGCGTGCCCTTGCTGGAGATCGTGACCGAACCCGATCTGCGCTCTATCGACGAAGTCAACGAGTATCTCACCCGTTTACGCCAATTGCTCGTCCAGATCGGCGTCAACAGCGGCGACCTGGAAAAAGGCGCCATGCGTATGGAGGCCAATGTCTCGCTGCGACTTGTTGGCGAGCCAACGCTTGGCGTCAAAGTCGAGATCAAGAACCTGAACAGCTTTCGAGCGGTGCGCAACGCCCTCGAATACGAAGTCAAACGGCAGACCGATCTGCTGAACGCGGGTGGTGTGGTGGAGCAAGTGACGCTGGGCTGGTTGGAGGCCGAGGGCCGCACCTATGTCCAGCGCAGCAAAGAATCGGCCCACGACTACCGCTATTTCCCCGAACCCGATCTGCCGCCCCTGGCCCTCGATCGCGCTTGGGTCGAAGAACTGCGCCAGTCTCTGCCCGAGCTGCCTCTGGCCCGCCGCGCCCGCTTCCAGGCCCAATACGGCCTGCCCCTTTACGACGCCGACGTGTTGGTGTCCGAGCGGGCGGTGGCCGACTACTTCGAGCAGGTCGTCAGCGAGACGGGCGCAGCGGTGGAGCCAAAGACGGTTGCCAACTGGCTGGTAGGTGAGCTTTTTCGGCTGATGAACCAGGCGGGGGCGACGCTGAGCGGCGTCCCCATCGCGCCGGCCGCTTTTGCCGCCTTGCTCAAGCTGGTGGCGGCAGGGACGATCAACGCCAACACGGGCAAGAAGGTGCTGGAGACGATGTTCCGCACGGGCGAGACGCCGGCGGCCATCGTCGAGCGCGAGGGGCTGGCGCAGGTGAGCGACGCCGACGTGCTGATCCAGGCCATCGACCGCGTCCTGGCCGCCGCGCCGGACGAGGTGGCGCGCTATCGCGAGGGCAAGACGCAGCTGCTGGGTTGGTTCATGGGCCAGGTGATGCGCGAGACGCGCGGGAAAGCCAATCCCGATATCGTCCGGAAAGCGTTGGCGGAACGCTTGGGCTAGAGTAGCCCGACCCGCTCGCAGTAGTCGATGATTTTCCGCGCCGACTCAGCGATCGTCTCTTCGGCGGTGTTGACCACCACCTCAGGGTTCAGAGGGGCTTCGTAGGGATCGCTGATGCCGGTGAATTGCGGCAGTTCGCCAGCGATGGCTTTGGCGTACAAGCCTTTGGTGTCGCGGGCGATGGCCGTTTCCAGAGGCACGTGGACGTAGACTTCGACGAACTGGTCGGGGCCGACCATCAGCCGACATTCGTCGCGGATGGCGCGGTAGGGGCTGATGGCGGCGGCGATGTTGATGACGCCGTATTTGGTGAGTTTGGAGCAGACGAAGCCGATGCGTCGGATGTTGGTGTCCCGGTCTTCTTTGCTGAAGCCCAGTCCTTTGCTCAAATGCGTGCGCACCACGTCGCCATCCCAGACTTCCACGGCCAGGCCGCGGCGGTCGTGCAATTCCTGGTACAAATGCTCGCTCAATGTGCTCTTGCCAGCCCCCGAGAGGCCGGTGAACCAAATGGTAAATCCTTTGGGCAATGTTCGATCCATGATATTTGGGATTCCTTATTTTCAAGCGCCGTTGGCGCTGATTTGTTGGCTGAGAGGGCGCACCAGGCCGCGGTCAAGCAGGTGCTGGAAGACGGCGCGGGCGTTCGCTTCGGGGGTTTGGATGGCGCCATCCAGGTGGATTTCGGGGTGTTGGGGCGGTTCGTAAGGGTCGTCGATGCCGGTGAAGCCTTTGATCTCGCCGCTGCGCGCGCCAGCGTACATGCCCTGCGCGTCGCGCTGCTCGCAGATTGCCAGCGGCGTATCCACGAACACCTCGATGTATCCCTCCTTGCCTACCATCGCCCGCACATCGTTGCGCGTGGCGCGATAGGGGCTGACCGCGGCGCAGATGACGGCGCCACCGTGGCGCACGATCTCGGAGGCGACGAAGCCCATGCGGCGCACATTAACGTCGCGATCGTGTTTGTCATAACCTAAGCCCTCTGACAGAGTCGTGCGTACAACGTTGCCATCCAACACCGTCACCTGACGCCCGTGTTCCAACAGCAATTCGGTGAGGATGTTGGCGGTGGCCGATTTGCCCGACCCGCTGAGGCCGGTGAACCAGACGCAGAAGCCCTGACGATGGGTGGGGGGATAGGCTTCGGCCAGGATGTCGGCGACCTGCGGTCGGGTGAACCAATCCGGCAGCTTTTTGCCGGCGGCAAGGTAGTTGTCGCGCACTTGCGTGCCCGAAATATTGGCGACGCGCGTGTCTTTGGCGATCTTGTCTTCTTCTTCGTAGCGATCTTCGTCCGGCAAATAGACCAACATGCGGAAGGGGACCATGCTCACGCCCAGCTCGTCGCTGAATTGGCTGACCAGGTCTTGAGCATCGTAAGGGCCGTAGAAGGGTTTGCCGGTGGAATCGTTGCCGGGGCCGGCGTGGTCGCGACCGACGATGAGGTGGTTGGCGCCGTAGTTGCGGCGGATGATGGCGTGCCACAGGGCTTCGCGCGGGCCGCCCATGCGCATGGCCAGGGGCAGGAGCGCCAACAGGATGCGGTCGGGGTCGTAGTGGTTTTGGGCCAGGGCCATGTAGGTGCGCACGCGGGTGTAGTGATCGACATCGCCGGGCTTGGTCAGCCCCACCACCGGGTGCAAGAGCAAGATGCCGTCCACCTCGTCGATGGCGCGCTTGGTCAGTTCCTCGTGCACCCGGTGCAGGGGGTTGCGAGTCTGAAAGGCGACGACGTTGGGGTGGCCGTAGGTTTCCAGGCGGGAGCGCACTTGGGTCGGGGTCAGACGCAGGTCTTTGAAATCGTAGTGGGCGGGGAGCCGGAGGACGCGCAGGGGGCCAGAGATGTTGATGGTTCCCCAACGGTGCATTTCGGCCACCAGAGGATGCCGCAGGTCGAGACTGCCGTAGACTTTCTGGGCCTCCTCGTCGCGATCCCACTCGTACATCTCGGCGATGGTCATGATGGCCAGGAGGTCGTTGTTGGCCGCGCGTAGGGCAATGTCGCGGCCGATCTGGATATGCGGGGCCGGTTCGACGGGCAGGGTGACGGGGATGGGAAACAGGCGACCATCGGCCAGCCGCATGTCGTCTAAGACGCGACGATAGTCGGCCTCGCCCATGAAACGATCGAGCGGCGAAAAGGCGCCCGTGGCCAGCAATTCCAGGTCGCATTCGGCGCGGGGGGAGATTTTGAGCGAGGGTAGGCTGGCGGCGTAGGCGTGGAGTTGAGTGGCCTCGGTGGGGGAGACGAGCAAATCGACCAGGCGGCCGCCGTAGGGGGGAATGAGTTGGGGTGGGGGTGTGGCAAAAGCCATCGTTTTGACTCCAGGAGGGTTTTTGTCGTAGACGCGGCAAGGGGGCCGGAAATGCCCCCTTGGCTGGACGACGGTTTTGATTTTTCGTGACCTTCGCGCTTTTGTGTTCGCTGTAGTCTGGGAGGTGAGGCTGAAGGGGATTCTAGCCGGGGTTGCCTTGCGTAGCCAAAAATGGGAACATGATCGAGATCATAGATGTCATGGAGGAGGCGAGATAGAATGACGGCAATGGGTGGTTTTCACGCTTTCACCCTCTCGCCCCCGCCGGGCGGCAGGCTTTGGCGCCATTGCTTGATCGAGATGCATATGTTCACCCACCGCCACCGCAGTCTGATCTACTTTGTCAATGGGTTGATCGTGTTCTGCCTGGTTTTGGGTGGGTTGGCGACGGTTGGGACGGCGACGCCAACCAGGGCGGCCGGCGAGGCGAAAGCGGCCAGCGCCAGGACGGCAGCCAAGTGAGGCTGTTCAAGGCGCTCAACAATGGTGCGCCGCAGCAGATGGCGGCTGGAAATGCGAGCGTGACGACGGGGCAGACCTACAGCTATGTGCTGCGCTACAACCTGGTGGGGCGTTTCGTGCTGTGGCGCGATGGCGTGCAGGTGCTGAATTGGACGGATAGCGCTGGGCTGACGACTGGCGGCTATCTGGCGTTGCGGACGGATAGCTCGGTGGTGAGCTTCGACGACATCGAAGTGTCGCGCTTCAAGAAGTATTATGATGCCGGCGGCCAGCGCGTGGCCATGCGGGAGGCGGAGACCCTCTCTTTCCTGCTGACCGACCACTTGGGTAGCACGGCGGTGACGGCGAACAGCAGCGGCGGCGAGAGCGGCAAGCTGCTGTACAAGCCCTGGGGCGAGACGCGCTACAGCAGCGGCAGCACGCCGACAACGTATCACTTTACAGGCCAGCGCGAGGATGCCAGCATCGGCCTGTACTACTATGGCGCTCGCTACTATGACCCCGTGTTGGGACGGTTTGCGCAGGCTGACACCATCGTCCCCGAGCCGGGGAATCCGCAGGCGCTGAATCGGTATGCGTACACGCTGAACAATCCAGTGAGGTATACTGACCCGACGGGGCATCGCGAGTGCGAGGACCAGGAATGCACCAGTTGGGTCCATCCCCGCACCGGCCGCTCGTTTCACCCGCGCCCACCTGCCTATTCCGGCCCTTGTGTCAGTGTCGTGTGCTTGCCCACACCTACACCTACAGCCGCACCTGCACCGTTCGTCTATGCCACACCCTATGCTGGGCCATGGATGGGGCCAGCGGCGTCGTTGGCGACGAGCACGCCCACAGCAACTCCGTATCCTCGAGTGCGGATGCCAGGACTGATCAATAAGCCTGCCACCTATTGGGGCATCGCATGGGCTCTTAACGTGGACTTACCCGAGATTGTCGCCAAGTACTCTGACGAGGCAATACGCGCTGGTGGAAGAACAGCGAACTATGCATCACCTGTCATCGGTTATGGTGTTGGTTTGGCAGCCTCGGTCGGCCCTAATCTTGTTGATCACTTGATAGCTGGAGAAAGGGTTTCGAGCCCTGAGGTGATGACGGATGTGATTGTTGACACGAGCGGCTGGGCGCTAACTGCCTTTATCACAGAACCAGGGCTAACCGCTGCTGGAAGCGGGTTCGGTACGGCTGTTGGTGGTCCTCCTAGTGGGATGGCTGGCGCAGTTGTCGGTTATCTCACCGGTGGCATAGGTGCCAGCATCGCGTGGGATGTGGGGGCTGTTCCTCGAGTGCGACCGTGGGTACGGAGTTGGTTTGACTGAGGCGCTACACAGCACGACGATCTATCGCTGTGCCATCGAGAAGCAGAGGAAATGACTTAAATGATACAGTTGATGAGTTCACGTCGTGGGTTCGATTCAGTAATTCTTATGAGTGTTTCTATGACCATAACCATTTACTTGGGACTTGCACTTTGTGCAGTAATTGGCACAACACCGCCTAATTGGTTATGGTTATCCACGCTCATACTTCCGATTCTTGGCTTATTTATTCACATTAAGATCAAGAGAATACTCATTATCAGAAGTTACTACATCATTACGTTTTCATCGACTGTTTTTGTATTTGGTTACTTATTTTGGCTGATAGTAACGCAAAATCTGGAAAGTATCTATAGATTATTAGTTGGTATCGTGATAGGTATTACACTGATTGCGCTTGCAGTTGGTATCTATCGAACAAATCAACGCAGGCCTTACCTGGCCAACATGCCACATGGACCGTCCGGGACGCTCAACCCGAAAACGGGATATGTAGATCCATCTGTTTCCCCGCATGCATTACAACTTCAGCGCGAGCAAACGGAGCGCTCGACCCGGTATCTGCTACGCTGGGCACCTCTAGCCGCCGGTTTATCGATGTTATTTGTACGCAGCCTCTCAGCATCAGGAATTACGATCACAGTCATGATTATCGCTTTTGTCGTCGCAGCTGGAGGCGCTGGTGCTGTTGGAGGCCTTTGTTATTTTTTCGTTGCCTCCTTGCGTTGGGAAAAGAAGAACGGAAAACCAATCCAACTGAAGACCCGATAGCCATAGGCGAAGGGCGATCATCTAACATACCCCCGTCATCGGCCGCTTCCTGGCGATTGATACGATTGTGCCCCAGCCAGGGAATCCGCAGGGGTTGAATCGGTATGCGTATGTGCTCAACAATCCGCTGCGGTATTCCGACCCGACCGGGCACGCCGAATGCTCCGCCGGCGACACGGCCTGCTGGCAGAACGAGTGGCAGTGGAAGAACCGCTGGTACAATGCCCATGGCTGGTTCGACCGTGGTCACGGCTGGACCAGTTCTGAGACGGCCGTCTTCGCCGACGAAGGCATTCTCGATGAACTCTTTGCCGAGGCAGGCATCACCCTCGAAGCCTTCAATGCCGTGTGGACCTTCGAGCGCAAGGCCAAGGTGGGAACGGGCATTGCCAGATTTGGCCAGGCGCTCTCGGGCGGCGTGGCTCAGTTGCAGGAGTTGTTGGGCGGGGTCACGCGCATGATCTTGCAGCCCGGCAGCCCGGTCATCTGTCGCGGGGGCAGCGTGCCTTGTGCGCCACCAACGCTGCACAACAAGGTCTGGGTGCCGGCCGGCTGGCTGGATAACAGCAGCGAACTGTGGGTGGGCACGCAAATCGTGCACGAACTGGC
>JAYRVO010000095.1:0-16469 GCA_041918515.1 Chloroflexota bacterium
GGCGGGGGCGGTGTCAGGGCGGGGGCGGTGTCAGGGCGGGGGCGGTGTCAGGGCGGGGGCGGTGTCAGGGCGGGGGCGGTGTCAGGGCGGGGGCGGTGTCAGGGCGGGGGCGGTGTCAGGGCGGGGGCGAGCCCCGCCCCTACGCGGCCCGAATTCTCTTCAACAACGCGCTCGCCGGCTCATCGTTCGGGTCTTGCGGCGCCAGTTTGCCCGCAAACGCCTGACGCAGGATGGCCTGCCGCAGCCGCGCCGCCCGGCGCAGGTTGGCCGCCATCGCCGCCTCCACCTCGGCCACGACCGACAGCCGCAGCTCGACTTCGGTGACGATGCGGTGTTGTTCGGCGAGAGGAGGGAGGGCTATGGCCAATTTCTCCAACGTGTCGAGGTTGATGTTTTTCTGTGCTGTCGCGGGTGCATATCTGTCCAGATCATCCTTTGCCGTGCGAATGAAGTACTCGACAAAGTGGACATTACACGCTTCTCTTGTCCCGATGAATCCTACCACACTGTCAGGAAAGCAGGCGTCGAATCCGAGGATGGCGGTCTCTGCGATATTCGCTGCAATCGTGATGCAAAGCGTACCCTTGGGCCAGAGATGACTTTGTGCCAGTCCCGCTTCGCTATAGGTTTGCGAGTAGGTCGTGATCGTTCCATCTGCCTGCTTGATTTCGCCAGTCTGAATAAACGGATACGGCCCCTCATAAAGATGAGGTGCATTTCGCGGGCGATGCTTCGATTTGCCTCGGGCCAGTACCCCAATCTGTGGCAGGGCAGCCCACACCCACCCCTTCGCCAACTCCGGCAGGTCGCGGGTGTCCGGGCCGGGCGGGGCCTCGTAGCGTTTGCCGGGGTGGGCGGCCTCCCAGTCGCGACGGCGCTCGGCCAGGATGCGGGCCAGCAAGGCGTCCGCCGGTTCGTAGGAGCGGCCCTCGACCCGCGCCAACTCCGCCTCGGTGGGCGCCAGCCGACCCTCGCAGGCGGCTTTGAGCACGCTGGCCTTGTAGCGACGCAGCCCGGCCTGGATGCGTTTCAGCGCGGCCACGCCCGCATCCAGGCGGGTGAATTGTGTCTCGATGGCGGCGACGATGCGGTGTTGTTCGGGGAGGGGCGGGAGGGGGAAGGGGTAATCCTCAACAGAATTCGGGCGAACGCGCATGAGCGAGCCGCCGACTCCAGAGACATTGATTGCCAGAAAGCTCCTGAAATCCTCATTCTGCATGAAATATGCAAGGTATTCGGCAGCGATTCCTTCAACGGGAAAGAATGGTATCCATTCTGTTGAGGCAATTTTGCGATAGGTAGACAACTCACTCACTACCCAGACCCGATTGATGTGCGGATTGATCTTGCACAGGAGCACGGTCTCCGATTCCACGGTCTGTTTGTTCGAGCCGACATCTCTACCGAGTACGAATTCGGGTTTTCTATCCGCATAGCCAGGAACGCTATAGAGTTCGAACATCTCATTGGGATGGGAACGCGGATCGAGTGACCTGCCATCATCAACGCGAACTTTGCCCAACGTCGTCCACGCCCACCCCGGCGGCAGGGCGCCGTTTTCCTGGCTGGCCTTATTCCCCCTTTCCCTGTTCATAGCGTCATTGCAAGCCGCTGCAAAAGTTCAGCAGGCGTCAATACGGGAAGGGTTGCGCCACCATAATCATGGCCATCTCGCGTGACAATGGCATCGAGGTCAGCGGCGACAGCGCAGGCGTACTGCACGGCATCCTCGAAGTCGCACATGGGCAAGGTCAGGGCGGTCTGCAAAGTGTCATGATCGAGTGGACACGCCCGACAGGCCGCCAAAAGCCCCGCCACGATCGTGCGCGCCGCTGCGATATCTTTGAGCTTGCGGGCAATGTAGAACACATTTACGGGCGTCACTGCCGAGACATACGCTTCGATGCGCCCATCTTCATTCGCTTGCCACAAAACGGCAGCAGCCTCGGCGAATGGCGCCCGATCTAAAAGAAAATCCAGCACGACATTGGTGTCGAACAACACGCGCATCATTGGTATTTCTCGATCAGATAGTCTACGTACGCCTCGCGTAGCTCTTCATCTCCAGACAGCGCCCCTTCTGGCTTGAGCATACCGCGCGTCAATTTGGGTGCGGAAGGAGCCGGCGCCACAGGCGTAACCGCCAAGTCAGTCCGCACTGAACGCATGACATCTTCGACCAGTTGTAGCCGTTCGCGTACAGGCAGCCGCCGGGCTTCGGAAATGATTTGTGGATAGGTCGTCATTTTGGTCTCCATCGTCAGCGAAATCTCACGGCCATCATTCTAGCATCGGGCCGAGGCTCGGACAAAGGCGCACCCACAGAGTCACACGGCCAACGCCGCGTTCATCTCCTCCAACAGCTTCATCCATTCCGAGCCGAAGGCGCGCAGCGCGGCGATGCGGCCGCCGCGGTCGTGGAAGGCGCCGGTGTCGAGGTCTTCTGGCGTCACGTCCAGGTTCACGCCCACATGCTCGGCGATGCGATCCAGCCACCAACGCTGCTCCGACGTAAAACTGCGCCCCGCCGTCTCTTGCGCAGCCAGCCAATCACGGTAGCGGCGCTGCACCACCTCCGGGTAAGGGGCCAGCTCATCGTCCAGTTGCACGGCATGGCGCACCAACGAGACCAGATCCGTCAGCACGCGTTTCGCGCCCACGCCCCGCACCTTGTCCCGCTCCAACTGCGCATACGCCCGCCACAAAGATTCGGTTGTCCACGCATGCGGCGGCAGCTCCAATTGCTGCGCCAGTTCCTTGACCTGATCGAAGGTCAGGCGGCGGCGCTGATACGGCTGGCGATAGAGGATATCGAGGGCCGTGATCTCGTCTTTGTGCTCTTCGATGAACATGCGGAAGGACTCGACCGTGTTCAGCGCCTGTGCCGAAGTCTCGAAGCTCGGCCCGGCCTCCCTCAGTTCATCCTGGCTCACCTGATCGATAGTGATCTCGTTGTGTTTCTGGATGTCGATCAGGAGATTGCGCAGGGCGGGATTGTCGAACACGCGACAGGCATCTTCGGCCAAGCGGGCGGCGACCCGCGCCCATTGTTCCTCCGGTAGGGGCAAGGCTTGCCCTTGCCCATCTTGCCCATCAGGGGCGACTGCGAGAGTCGCCCCTACATCGGTCGCCCCTACATCGGTCGCCCCTACATCGGTCGCCCCTACATCGGTCGCCCCTACATCGGTCGCCCCTACATCGGTCGCCCCTACGATTTGATCTGGGTCGATGGCATCCAAAAGACCGTGGACGATCTGGCGCAGAGTGATGCCGCTGGCGGCGGCAATGTTGTACGCGTCCCGATCGGTGAGCTTCGGTTCCAGCCGGAGCAGCCGCCCGGCCAATGAGGAAAGAGCGTCGGGGTCGCGGCGACCAAGGGCGATCTGCTCCAGCAATTTCGGCAGGGGCGTACTCGGCTCGCGGTCGAGCGCTTGCGTATCGACTTTGGGATGATCGAGGATGCCCACGGCATCGACGATGAGGAAGTGATCCTTGCGCCCGGCATCGGGCGTCACCGCTGTCAGGTCGGTGGCATTGATCACGCGCGTGCCCCGGCCCATCATCTGCTCGAACAGCACGCGGGACTTCACCAGCCGCATGAACAGCAGGCACTCCACCGGCTTGATGTCGGTGCCGGTCGAGATCATGTCCACCGTCACGGCGATGCGCGGATAATAGCTGTTCCGGAAAGAGGCAATGAGGCCTTCGGGATCCCTGGCTTGATACGTGATCTTCTGGCAGAACTCATTGCCCTTGCCGAATTCCTCGCGCATGATGCGGACGATGGTCTCGGCGTGGTTGTCATCTTTAGCGAAGACGATAGTCTTGGGCGCGTGGGTGCGGCCGGGGAAGAACTCGGTGAAGAGGCGGTCGCGAAAGGCTTTGACGATGGTGCGGATCTGGTCTTCGGCCACCACTTCGCGGTCGAGTTGATCAGCGGCATATTCCAGATCGTCATCGAGTTGTTCCCAGTGCTCGGCCCGCGTCCGCCGGTCGCGTTTCCCCACCCAATTCCCCTCCTCCACCCGGCTGCCTTCGGCGGTGATGCGCGTGTGGATCTGGTAGACGATGCCATCGACATTGACCTTATCGGCCACGGCCCGCGCCCGCGAGTATTCCATCACCAAATTGCGCTGGAAGAAGCCGAGGGTCTGTTTGGAGGGCGTGGCGGTGAGGCCGATGAGAAAGGCGTCGAAGTATTCCAACACTTGCCGCCACAGGGTGTAGATGGAGCGATGGCACTCATCCACGACAATGAAATCGAAAAACTCCGGCGGCAAGGCCCGATTGTAGACGACCTCCTGCGGTCGTTGCTGCTCCCATCCGCTCATGGCATCGAACAGAGACTTCTCCTCCAGCGCCGGATCGAACTCTGCCTCGCCACGCAGCATCGAGTACAGCCGCTGGATGGTGGTGATGCAGACATTGCTGACCGGGTCCAGCACGTTCGAGGCCATGCGCTGGACGTTGTACAACTCGCTGAACTTGCGGCCATCATCGGGCGTGACGTACTGCCGGAATTCGTTGTGCGCCTGCCGGCCCAGATTGGTGCGATCGACGAGGAAAAGCACGCGTTTGGCGCTGGCGAACTTGATCAGCCGATAGATGAAGCTGACCGCCGTGAAAGTCTTGCCGCTGCCCGTCGCCATTTGGATCAGCGCCCGCGAACGGTTTTGGGCGAACGACCGCTCCAGGTTGGCAATCGCTTCGATTTGGGCGGGCCAGAGGCCAGTGGTGATCAGCGGCGGCAAATGTTGCAGGCGGCTGCGCAATTGCTGCGGCTGTCGCACCCAGGCATGCAGCGTGGCTGGTTGATGAAAGGCGAATACGCGACGGCTGCGCGGGTCAGGGTCGAGGCCATTGGTGAAAAAGGTCTCGACGCCGGTGCTTTCGTACAGAAACGGCAGCGGGGTATGCCAGGCCAATGGATATTGTCCCAATCCCCAGCTATATCGGGCCGACTGCGCTTCCACCCCGGCCAGCGTCGTCCCCTCCGGCTTGGCCTCCACCACGCCAATCGCCCGCCGATCGACAAAGAGCAGATAATCGGCAGGACCGGTCGCCAGCGGAAACTCGCGCACCGCCACGCCCAGCCCCGCCCCCAGGTTCATGGCCGAGCGATCCTGCACCTCCCAGCCGGCGGCGGTGAGGAGAGCATCGATATGTTGGCGGGCGAGGGGTTCGGGGGAGGGCATGTTTATAGCAATCGCCGGCGCGTCCTACATCCGACTGATCACCCCCGCCAGTTCCAGCGGATGAGGATCGTGGCTCTTGCGGCCGGCAGCAGAGGCGTCGCCGGGGAACATCTTGCCGCGATTAGCGATCTCCTTCGGGTCCATCGCCAGCCGCAGTCGGTGCATCGTCTCCATGTCATCTTCGTTGAATTGCTCGGGCAAGAAAGCGCGTTTCTCGATGCCCACGCCGTGCTCGCCCGTGATCGAGCCGCCCATGCCGATGCACATACGGGTGATCTCGCCCGCCAGCGTCTCGGCCCGCTCGTAGGCGCCGGCTTCACGGCCATCATAGAGGATGAGCGGGTGCAAATTGCCGTCGCCGGCATGGAAAACATTCGCCACGCGCAGGTTGTGTTGTTGGCTCAAGCGCTGAATCGTGGCCAAAGCCTCGCCCAGGCGGCTGCGCGGCACCACGCCATCCTGGACGATGTAGTTGGGACTCAAACGGCCGACCGCCGAGAACGCGCCTTTGCGCCCCTTCCAGATGCGCATGCGCTCGGCCTCGTTCTGGGCCACGCGCACTTCGTAAGCTCCCGAAGCCTGGATGACGCCCAGCAGATGCGTAAACTCGACCTCCACCTGCACCGTCTCGCCCTCCAGCTCGACGATGAGCAGCGCCGCCGCGCCTTTGGGATAGCCGGCATTCACCGACGCCTCGGCGGCCTGGATGGCGAGCGCATCCATAATCTCGATCGCTCCCGGCAACAGCCCCGACGCCACCACCTGCCCCACCGCCTCGCCCGCGGCGGCCAGGCTGGAGTAGGCAGCAAGGACGGTGCGATACTTCTCGGGCCGGGGCACCAGCCGCACCGTGATCTCAAGGGCGATGCCGAACAAGCCCTCGCAGCCGACGAACATCCCCACCAGGTCGGGGCCGACACCCTCCAGACTCTCCCCGCCCAATGATACGACCTCGCCATCGGCCAACACGACCTTGAGACCGAGAACATGATTGCTGGTCATACCGTATTTCAGACAGTGGGCGCCACCGGAGTTATAGGCGACATTGCCGCCGATGGTGCAAACGGACTGGCTGGAAGGGTCGGGGGCAAAATAGAGGCCGTGGGGAGCAGCCGCTTGCGAAATGGCCAGATTGGCAACACCCGGCTCGACCACCGCCAGCCGCTGCTTCGGGTCCACACGCAAAATATGGTTCAGGCGATTGAGCGCGATGACGATGCCGCCCGCCACCGGCAACGAGCCACCCGACAGGCTGGTGCCGCTCCCGCGCGCCACGAAAGGGACGCCATACTCATGGCACAGCTGCACCGCCGCGATCACTTCATCCTGGGTTTCGGGCAGGACGACGGCCAGGGGGCTGACGCGGTAGGCGGTGAGGGCGTCCGATTCATAGGGCGCGACCTGGGCGGGGCGGATGAGGAGGCGGCCGAGAGGGAAGACCTGAGCGAGCGCGTCGAGAAAGGGAGACGGATCGCTGAGATGAGGATTTTGTAAAGGCGCCATGAGACCACCTGTGCGTGTTGCGTAGAACATCACATCGAGCTACGTAGCACTTAGTACGTACTGCGTAGTGACTTGACTTTACCAGACAGCTTGTAGCTGTGCAATAATCCTGCTATTGCATTCTGATGTTAGAATCTTATTCGTGTCATTGCTGGGCGCTGCTTCGTTTCTGCCTGGCCCAGGATATTTTAGTTTATTTCAGAAAGGACGCAAGCTATGGCTTTCAATCTTCGCAATCGCAGCTTCGTCAAGGAGCTGGATTTCACCCCCACCGAACTCAAGTTTCTGCTCAAGCTTTCCGCCGATCTGAAGGCGGCCAAGTATGGCGGCGACGAGCAGCAGCGACTCAAGGGCAAGAACATCGCCCTCATTTTCGAAAAAACCTCCACCCGCACCCGTTGCGCCTTTGAGGTGGCGGCCTATGATCAGGGAGCGCATGTCACCTACCTGGGGCCGGAAGGCTCGCAGATCGGTCACAAAGAGTCGATGAAAGATACGGCCCGGGTGCTGGGACGCATGTACGATGGCATCGAGTACCGCGGCTTCGCCCAGGAAACGGTGGAGATCCTGGCTGAATACGCCGGGGTCCCGGTGTGGAACGGCCTGACCGACCAGTTTCATCCCACCCAGACGCTTTGCGACGCCCTGACGATGATGGAACACTGCGACAAGCCGCTGGGGGAAATCGCCTATTGCTATCTGGGCGACGCGCGCAACAACATGGGCAATTCGCTCATGGTCATGGGCTGTAAGCTGGGCATGGATGTGCGGCTGTGCGCGCCGCAGTCGCTGTGGCCAGAGGAGAGCCTGGTCGCGACTTGCCGGCAGATCGCGGCAGAAACCGGCGCCCGCCTGACCCTGACCGCAAGCGTGGCCGAGGGCGTGGCCGACGTGGATTATCTGCACACCGATGTGTGGGTCTCGATGGGTGAATCGAAAGAGGTCTGGGACGAGCGCATCCGGCTGCTCAAACCCTACCAGGTCAACGGGGAGGCGATCGCGAAAACCGGCAACCCCAAGGTCAAGTTCATGCACTGCCTGCCGGCTTTTCACAATCGCGAGACGCGGGTGGGAGAGGAAATCTACCAAAAGACCGGGTTGGAGGGGCTGGAAGTAACCGAAGAGGTGTTCGAGTCCGAATGTTCGATCGTCTTCGATCAGGCCGAGAATCGTATGCACACCATCAAAGCGATCATGGTGGCTACGTTAGGGGGCTAGAAAGGCGAGGTAGTAACGACTTGAGTCGTCTTAACGATTCAAGTCGTTACTACGAACTGCCACTCCAGACCTGTTGGCAGGCGACGAAGCCGTCCCGGGGCGGGGATGTGGGTGGCGATCAGGAGGGCGTCCTCGGCCAGAGCGCGCGTGGCGAGTGTTTCCCGGCTCTGACGCGCGGCGGCTGCATCCGACCATTCTGCGGTCCAGTCGGGATGCTCAGCCTCGAGGACATGGTGGTAAAGGTCGCCCAGGCAGTAGAGCGTGCGGCCCTGCGAGTGGATGCGCACGATCTGGTGGCCGGGGGTTTCGCCGGGCGCGGGGAGGAGGTCGATGCCCTCGGCCAGCGAGGCAGCGCCATCGGCCAGATGGAGCAAGCCCCATGCCTGCAGTTGGCCGAGGACGCGAGGCGCGGATGAGTCAGGTTCAGCGAGGGATAGGCGAAAGTCGGGGTCGTTCCAGTCGGCGCGGCTCAGGTAATGGCGCGCGTTCGGGAACGTGGGCGCGGGGCCGGTGGTGCTGTGGGTGGACGGCGCCATCGTAGTGGTCGTCGTGGGGGTGCGTGATGACGACATGGGTGATCGAGGCGGGCGGGATGCCAGTCTCGGCCAGTTGCCAGGCCAGGTCGGGTGGGATGTCGTCGGGGGGGAGGGACCAGGGGTCGCCGGGGGGGATGTTGTAGCGGCCGGGATCGACCAGCAAGGAAATATCGCCCAGGGCAATGTGAATGCTCCAACAGGGGAAGGGCTGTGGCGTTTCTAGCAGCGCGATCAGGGCGGGCGTTAGCTGGGCTTCCGGCGCGACCATCAACTCGCGCAAGGGTGCGCGGAAGCCGCCGCTGCGCAACATGGTGATGGCGGCGGCGCCGAGGTGGAAACGGAAATGATTGTGGGCGACGGCGTTCACCGCAATGTCAAAGGTAAGTAGAGCCTGGTTCCGCCGACGATGACCAGCCGCGGTGCGGCTTGGATGCCATCCAGGTCTTGGGTGTAGAAGACGACGCGATAGGCGCCTGGTTCGATGAAGGCGTCGGCGTAGGTGACGCGATAGAGGCCGGGCTGGCTCGGTACGGGGCTGAGGGCGAGCAGGGGCACGCCCAACTCCAGCGTCGTCGAGGATGGCTCCTGGAAGGAGGGTGCGTACACCGCCGCCCAGACCGCAGCGATGGTCGTCGAGCCTGCCTCCACGCGCGCCTCCAGCAAGCCCGTGCTGCCCTGCAAGGTCACTGTGGCGTCGATGAAGCGCGGGGCCGTGGCGCCAAAGTTGCGTGCAATGTAGCGGCTCTGGGCTTGGTTGCCATCGAGCGGGCTGGACAAGCCATCGCCGTTGTCGTCCATCCAGGGCGTCTGCCGGGCGCCGGTGGCGCTCACGGCGTTGCGCGCCTGCTCGAAGCACGCTTTGAGGTTGTTGCTGTTGGCAACGCAGGAGAAGAAGGCATCGGAGAAGTAGGCGCCTTCGGACGAGGCGTAGGCGTTGTTGTCACGCGTGGTGGATGTGATCACGACGCGACCGGGTTTGGAGATGCTTTGGGTCACGTCGCCGGCGCGGTCGATGAAGCTGCCAGAGTGACAGGCCTCGATGACGATGGTCACCTGCTCCACGCCGGTGGCGGCTTCCAGGCTGCTCAGCCAGGCGTCCAGGTTTTTCGGCGTCAGCCGCCCGGCGCTGCTGCATCCATCGGCGCAGAAGTAGTCGATCTCGCCGTGGTCCATGAGGTAGAGGTAGAGGGGTTTGCCGGGGCCGACGCGGCCACCTGTCGCCGCCCACGAGGTGATGGCTTGTTGCAGGTTGGCGGCGGTGGCAAGCGCGTCGCGCTCGTCGAAGATGCCGTCGCCGTCCGGATCCTGGACTGTGGGGGCCAGGTAGTAGATGTCGTTGTCGCCAAAACCAGCGCCCCTGAACACACGGTAAGCGCGGTTGGCGGCGCTGTCGATGTTGGTTTGCAGGCTGAAGGTGTCGTTGTGCCCAGAGAGGACGATGACCGTGCCCGGGCTGCTGGTGAGACGGGTGATTTTCAGGTTGGCAACGCCGTCGTTGCCGACAGCATCGAAGGCGGTCACTTCGATCTGGTTGTCGCCTGGCCCCAGGCTGACGTTGTCGACATGGAAGCTGTGGCTGCCGCCCTCCAGACTGTAGTCCCACCATTCCTGCGCACGGGTGAGGTTGCGCACGCGCACGCGGCTGAGGTTGCTGCCGGGGTCGCTGGCGACGCCGCTGATCGTGACCGAGCCGAGGGTGGTGCTGTAGGCGGCGCTGGCCGTGGGCTGGTTGATGCTGACGGTGGGGTCGGTCGCGTCGGCGGAGGGAGCCGGCACGGCGCTGATCTCGAGGGATTTGTTGCTGACGTTGCCGGAGAAGTCGTAGCTGTCGATGACGAGGTAGTAACGTTGCCCGTTTTGCAGTTCGGTCAACTCGAAGTAGGTGGCGTCGGCGCCGTCCACTTCGTCGAAGGCGCTGTAGAGGCCGGGCGCGGTGCCGTGCCAGACGTGGTAGCCGGCGACGTCGGTGTCAAGGCTGCGACGCCACTGGATGACCAAGCCCCGATTGACGGAGGAGGCGCGCAGGCTGGGCGGGGGCAGGGGCGGGGTGATGTCTTTGGTGACGCTGAGGTCGTAGTTGGTCTGCAGGCCAAAGATGGCGGGGTCGTGTTGCTGGAGTTTGAGGTAGTAGACGCCGGCTTGCACAGCGTTCCATTCCAGGTGTAGGGTTTGGCCGAAGACGTTTTCTTCGGCGGCGAGGGGCGGGGCCGAGCAGGTGCGGTAGAGCGAGGCGACGCCATCGTGTTCGGCGCCGACGCTGGCGGTTTCGATGACGTAGGTGCGGTGCGCCTCGGCGGTGAATTTGAGCCAGTCGACATCCCCAGGTTTGTTGAAGTTGTGGGTTTGCGGCGAGCCGTCGATAGGGATGGTGCGGGCACGGGTGCAGGCGTCGTCGTCTTCGTATTCGTCGGGCGGGACGGAGGGGATGGTGGGGGTGGCGGTGGGGGTGGCGGTGGGGGTTGAAGTGGGTGTGGGCGTTATGATGGGGGTGGGTGTGAGGGTGGGGGTGGCGGTGGGGGTGAACGAGGCCGTCGGCGTGAACGAAGGGGTGTGGGTTGCGGTAGGGCTGAGCGTCGGCGTTGCTGTGGGTGGAGGGGTGCGCGATGGCGTCGATGTCGGTGTCGCTGAGGGTGTTGGTGTGGGGGTGCGGGTGGGGGTCGAGGTGATCGTATGGCTCAGGTCGATGTCGAGGGTCTTGTTGTGATCGGGCGGAAGGCTGAAATTAACTGTCAGGCGGAGCACCCCTTCTGTGCTTACCATTAACGAGTAGCCTCCAGCCAACAGATTCGTAAAGGCGTAGGCGCCATCGGCAGAGGAAGTCGTCTGCCGGTTGGCTGGACCTAAGAGTTCCAGAAAGACGCCGCCGAGCCCTTCGCCGGGGTCGGGCTGATCGTTGGCGTTGCTGTCGGCGAAGACGACACCGCTGACAGAACTTGTGGTCGCTGGTGCTGTGGGCGTAGGCGTGTTGGTGGCGGGTCGGGTTGGCGTGGGGGTGGGTGTGAATGTTGGGGTGCGGCTGGGCGTCGGTGTGAACGTGGGGGTGCGGCTGGGGGTGGGCGTGGAACTTGGCGTCAGTGTGAACGTTGCCGTGGGAGTGTTGGTGGGCGGGGTGACGACGAGGGTGTAGTCGATGATGAGTTTGGGGCGTTGCCGAAAGTCGCCGCCGAAGGAGGATTGGAAGTCGTAGGCCACGAGCGTGTCGCTGATCCCCACCAGGATCATGCCGTAATTGGTCGCCGGCGCCGCCCACCACTCCTGGACCAGGCTCGTCACCTCCCAGTCGAAGGGTGTGTTCAGGGCGGTCACGCGTGTGATGGCTATGGCGTCGGGGAAGTGATCGATGGCGGCGTCGCCGGCGCCGGGGCTTCCCCAGGGCATACCGTTGGCGGCTTGTTGCCAGGTGGTTTCGTTTTCGAGCCAGCCGCGGCGCATGCCATGGATGGCTATGTCTACAGGAGACACGTTCGAGCGGTTGACAGCCTGCATCTGCAAACGGGCGCGCAGGATGGTGGCGCTGGCCGGGAGAGGTGAGAGATCGAAGCCGATCAGGGTGCTGGCCTGACCAGCTGCACGCACCTCCAAGATGGTGGCGGCGCCGTAGTTGCGCGCCGGGTCGAAGGAGTTGATCCAGGCGTCGGTCGTGCCGGTGTAGCCGTTGGTGCCCTGGCTGAGGGTGAGGGAGACGGTGGGGATGGGGGTGGGCGTGGGGGTGGGGGTGAAGGTGGCGCCGGGAACGGGGGTGAAGGTGGGGGTGGGGGTGGACGTATCGACGACGCCTTCGGTGTATTCGATCACCAGCTTGGGCCGTTTTTGAAAGTCGCCGCCGAAGGAAGATTGGAAGTCATAGGCCACCAGCGTGCTGCTCACCCCAACCAGGAGCGCGCCAAAATTCGTCTCCGCCGCCGCATACCAAGTTTGCACCAAGCCAGTCACATCCCATTCGTATACCTGGCCCAAAGCAGCCACTGTTGTCGTGCTGGCGGGTGTGGGGAAGTGATCCTCATAGGAGTCATTGGCTCCAGCCGCGCCCCAGGGAGAGCCAGCCGCGGCCTGTTGCCAGGTGGCTTCGTTTTCGACCCAGGCTCGTCGCATGCCGTAGGCGGCAATATCCACAGAGGCGCTGTTCGAGCGCGTGAGCGGTTGCAGCTGCAAGCGCGCGGATAGGATGGTCACGCCCGCGGGCACAGGGGAAAGATCGAAACGGATCAACGCGTTCGCCTGGCCGCCGCCGCGCACTTGCACCGTCGTGGCGCTGCCATAGTTGTTCGTCGGGGCGAAGGAATTGAGCCAGGCGTCGGTCGTGCCGGTATAGCCGCTCACGCCCTGACTGAGCACCAGGGTGGTCGTTGGCGCGTGGCGTCTGGCCACATGCGGTCCGGCATAGGTTGCCCCGGACTCCTGGCGGCTTGCCACAGACACCATGGCGAAGGCCAGCAGGATGAACAGGGATGAGAGGGTGCAATAGACGAAGCGGCGTTTTGTTTTCATGATGTTTGCATCTCGAATTCTGCTGATCACCAGGTTGATTCATTCATATCGACGTTGCTTGCTGCGTACTACTTACTGCGTAAGACGTCCGGACGCAGACGCAGTAAGTAAACGTCCGAATTTACTTCTCAATCCAAGCGTCGATGGCAGGCGCAGGTTAAGCGTAACAAATGCTGGTCTTGTTTCCAAACGACCCCTCGCCCGCTTCGTCCCTCCACTATTCAATTCTGGGGGCGAGGCAAGGGGGAACAGGCTCTGGCTCTGTTCCCACCAAACCGAGTGCCTTCGCCCGCCTCGCCCCGATCAGCGGCGACGCTTACGCCACTGGTCGAACATGATGGCCACCACGATGACCAATCCCTGGACGGCCTGCAGCCAATAAGCCGAGACGCCCATCAAGTTGAGACCGCTGCGGAGCACTTGCATGATGGCGGCGCCGATCAACACGCCCAGGATGCTGCCCTCGCCGCCGGTCAGGCTGGTGCCGCCAACAACCGTGGCTGCGATCACATCCAGCTCATAACCCTGGGCAGCGGTGGGCGCTGCCACCCCTAGGCGAGCAGTCATCAGGATGCCGCCGATCGAGGTCAAAAAAGCGCAGAGGGTATAGACCAAGATCTTGACCCGGCCAGTGTTGATGCCCGAAAGTCCTGCTGCTGTCTCATTGCCGCCAAGCGCGTAAATACGATATCCCCAAACGGTGCGCGTAAGGAAAATGTGTACGAGCACGGCTAGAATGAGCATGAAGATCAGCGGCAGCGGCACGCCCCAGTGCCCGATCGGGATGTCATAACGGCCCAGGTTGATAAAACTATCGCCCAACCCGCGCACTGGTTGTCCTTTGGTCAAACCGGTGACGGCGCCGCGCGCCATCAGCAAGGCGCCCAGGGTGGCGATGAAGGGCGGGAGTTTCCCCCGGCTGATCATGAGGCCGTTGAGGAAACCTACCAGCGAGCCGCCGATCAAGCCGGCCAGCACGGCGATCGGCATCGAGACGCCATTCACCAATAGCATGGATGCTATAAGCCCCGCCCAGGCCATCACCGAGCCGACAGAAAGATCGATGCCGGTGGTAATGATCACCATGCACTGGCCAAAGGCGCTGATGGCAATCCAGGAGAAAGAACGCAGGTTGTTGAAGATGTTCGTCGGGGTAAGGAACCTGTCTTCACCGGTCTGGATGCGGGTGTAGACGCTGAGGAGCACCATCATCAGCACCAGGATGATGAAGACGCCGAACTCTTGGCTGCGCACGAGATTGTGCAAAAAAGACTGCCTGCGGGCAGATTGAGTTTGATCTATCGATGATGAAGTCATGGGGTCTTTCCTTTCGCAGCGTGATTCGTAAATTCGTATTGCGTACCCGGTGCTCCGTACTCCCCTCAGGTTCGTCAAACCGGAAAACGGAATACGCAATACGCAGTACGCTCTACGCCTGCCCGCTTGCCAATGAAATGATCTGTTCCTGGGTTGCTCCGGTCCGATCGAGGATCCCGGCGACGCGACCTTCATGCATCACCAGGATGCGATCGCTCATACCCAGGATCTCCGGCAGCTCGGAGGAAATCATGATAATGCCCATGCCGCTCCGCGCAAGTTGACTCATGAGGGCATGGACCTCGGCCTTGGCGCCCACATCGATGCCGCGCGTCGGCTCATCCAGAATCAGCACTTTCGGATTCGACGCCAGCCACTTCGCCAGCACGACCTTCTGTTGATTGCCGCCGGAGAGAAACATGGCTTTTTGGCGCAAATGCGGTGTGCGGATGGTGAGCTTGTGGACGTAGTCATTCGCCGTGCGCAGTAGCGAACTGCGATTCACCCAGCCAGTCTTGCTTTGACGGTCCAGCGTGGCCAGATTGATGTTTTCGAGCACAGGTAGTTTGAGCACCAGCCCCTGGGCGCCGCGATCTTCGGGCACGAGGCCGAGGCCGGCGTGTACAGCCTCGCTTGGCGATGCCAACGTCACTGACCGGCCTTCCACCAGAATCTCGCCCGCATCTTTTCGGTCGATGCCAAAAATCAAACGGGCCGTCTCCGTGCGCCCCGCGCCCACCAACCCCGCAAAGCCCAGAATTTCGCCCCGTTTCAGCGTGAAACTCACATCCTTCACCACGTTGCCGCGGCGCAATCCTCTGACCTCCAGCACTGGCGCCCCGATGTCGGCGGCCTCCTTGTGGAACATATCGTCCAGGGTGCGGCCCACCATCAGCGTAATGATGCGATCCCGGCTTGCCTCGGCAATAGGTAGCTCGCCGACTCGCTGGCCATCACGCAAGATGACGACCCGATCGGCGATGCGGCCAACCTCCTCGAGACGGTGGCTGATGTAGATCACGGCGATCCCCTGGGTCTTCAGATTGGCGACGATGTCGAACAGCTTCTCGACCTCGTTCTCGCCCAGCGTAGCGGTCGGCTCGTCCATGATGATGACGCGGGCGTCGAAGGCAATGGCGCGGGCAATTTCCACCATTTGCTGTTGGGCGACAGAGAGGTCGCGCACGCGGGTGGCGGCGTGGATGCGAGCGCCGATGCGGTCGAGCACCGCCTGCGCGTCAGTCTCCATCTTGCGGCGATCCACCAATCCCAAAGCCGCGCCTGCCCCTCGCACCCTCGGCTCGCGCGCGATGAAAATATTGGCCGCCGCGGTCTGATTCTTGGTTAGATTGAATTCCTGGTAGATGATGGCGACTCCCAATTGTTGGGCGTGATGGGGAGTCTCGATATCTATCTCGCGGTCGCCAAGATAGATATGGCCGGTGTCCTTGCGATAGGCGCCGCTGAGAATCTTCATCAGCGTTGACTTGCCAGCGCCATTTTCCCCCACCAGCGCGACCACCTCACCCGGATAGATCTCAAAATCCACATCCTGCAAGGCCTGAACACCAGGAAAAGCTTTGGAGATGCCGGTCATTCGCAGGACGGGTTGAGCATGAGTGTTATTCAAGACGGACACTCCGTGATACGTTTTGCGTATTCCGTGGCAGCAGCCGGTCGCCACAGAACCGGACGGAACAACACATTAGGGCAACAAACTACAAATCAGAAAACCTTATGTTTGCTGTGAACAGATGATGGGCGTCGTTGGGAAAGTTGTGTAGGTGCGCGGCGCGCACCTACACAACTGTTGACACGCACTACGGAATACGCGATACGTATCGCATTAGAATCGCTGAGAAGTGGGGATTCCTCGACCAGTCGTCATTTGCACAGCGCCGGCAAGGATTTAGTGAAGTCTTGGCTCTTCCAGGCTTCGGCCATGGCGTCGACATTGCACTTGTCGACCAGGTCCATGCCAGAATTGGTAAAAGAGTCGTAAGTCTTGCAGGAGACGATCTTGTCATAGATCATCTGGACGGTGTCATAGCCCCAGCCCCAGTACTTCTGACCTACCAGACCCTGGAGATAACCGCCCTGCAGATATTCCAGCTCGATGGGCAGGGTGTCGAAAGCGATGGACTTGACCGTGCCAGCCTTCGCCGCCTCCTCCCACAACTTCATCGAGCCTTTCTCCGCAAACAACGGCCAC
>JAYRVO010000096.1:0-2876 GCA_041918515.1 Chloroflexota bacterium
GGCTTCGGGCGTGGTGGTGAGCGACCTGCTGCCCTCGACGCTGGAATTCGTGGCGGCGTCGGCCGAGCAGGGTGGGTACAACCCGGTCACTGGCGTCTGGACCGTCGGCAACCTGGGCAAGGATGTCGAGAAACGCTTGTTCCTGGATGCCCGGCCTAAGCCCGGCACAAGTGGGCAGACCATTGCCAACACTGCCACGCTGGCGGCGATGGATCAGGCGGATTTCGTAGCCGGCAACAATACCGCCAGCGTCTCGGCGGCGGTGAACGGGGTGGACATCGTCGTCACGGCGGCGGTCGATGACAACCAACCCAGCGAAGGGCAGACGGTGATCTACACCATCACGGCTAAGAATAGAGGCCCGGCCAGCGTGGCGACAGGCGTGGTGGTGCGCGATGTGCTGCCCGCAGGCTTGACCTTCGTTTCGGCGGCGGCCAATCAGGGCAGCTATGACCCGAACACCGGTCTGTGGAGCGTGGGCAGTCTGAACAAAGATGTCACCAAGACCCTGACGATCACCGCCAGAATCAACTTTGGGACGTTGGGGCAAGCGATCATCGACGTGGCAGCGTTGCAGGCGGTGGATCAGTACGAGACGGATGCTACTGACAACAGCGGCAGCGCTGCTGTCACGGTCAAGGCAGTGGATGTGGCTGTGGTCGCCAGCGTGAGCGACAGCACGCCGGACGAGAATCAGAGCATCGTCTACACCATCGACGTCAGCAACGCTGGCCCCGGCGGTTTGGCTTCGGGGCTGGTGGTGCAGAGCGCCCTGCCTGCGGGCGTGACCTATGTTTCGGCCGCGGCCGGGCAGGGCAGCTACGACGCTGTAACCGGCCTGTGGACCGTGGGCAGCCTGGGCCGCGGCGCCGATAGTCGTCTGGCGATCAACGCCCGCGTCGATGCTGGCGCTTCTGGGCAGACGCTGGTCGAGCAGGTGCAGGTGCAGGCGGTCGAGCAGAGCCAGATCAACCTCGCCAATAACGTCGCTTCCCTCAGCGTCACGGTGAACGGCGTGGACATGATCATTACTGCGACGGTCGATGACAGCCAGCCGGGCGAGGGCCAGGCTATCGTCTACACGGTGAGCGCCAAGAACAATGGCCCGGCGGGGTTGGCCTCGAACATCGTCGTCAGCGACGTGTTGCCGGCGGGCGTCAGTTTCATCTCGGCTGCGGCCGAGCAAGGCGGCTACAATGCGAGCACAGGTCTGTGGACGGTAGGCAATCTGGCTCAGGGCGCCAGCAAGAAATTGACGATCCAGGCCAGCGTCCGTCTTGGCGTGGCCGGGCAAGCGTTTGGCAACCTCGCTTCGCTGCTGGCGGTGGATCAATATGAAACCAACGCCGTCAACAATGCGCAAACAGCGACGATCAGTGTGGTCGCGACCGACATCGAAGTCGTCAAAACTGTGAGGTACAGCAGCCGCGAGCCAGGAGCGACCAACGACTACACCATTCAGGTGCAACACCGCGGTCCTGGTGCGAACAACGCCACCGGCGTGGTGGTGCGCGACGTGCTGCCGGCGGGCGTCAGCTTCGTTTCTGCGACGCCGGATCAAGGGGTGTACGACCCTGGCAGCGGTTTGTGGCAAGTGGGCAGTCTGGTGAGCGGCGCCGCCGCCAAGAAGTTGGTGATCCGGGTCATGGTGCAGCCGTGGACGCCCGAAGTGGGCCTGACCATCGCCAACACTGCTACGCTGTTGGGCTTGGATCAAACGGAGACGACGCCGAACAACAACTCCAGCAACGTCTCCTTCACCATTCCGCCCCCGACTTCGACGCCGACTTCGACGCCGACACGCACGCCAACGCCGACCTCGACGCCGACGCCGACGGTGACGCCGACGCGAACGCCGACGGCCACCGCCACCCTCACGCCGACGGCCACGGCCACGCCTCCCTATTATCTCCGCCGCGTCAACAGCGGCGGCCCCACCTTCCTCGATGGCCAGGGCGCCACCTGGGGGCCCGACCAACTCTTCGATGGCTCTTGGGGCGCCAGTGGCGGCGCGGCCAAAGTCTCGACCACGGCCGTGAACAACACCACCGACGACGGCCTCTACCAGCGCTGGCGCGAATCTCCGGGCGAGTACAAGTTCGTGGCGCCCAACGGCTACTACGAGGTGACGCTGCGCTTCGCCGAATTCGAGGTTAGCAAAACCAACTATCGCGTCATGCGCATCACCATCGAAGGCGCCGTGGTGGAGAGCGCGTTGAGCATTTACGGTTCGGTGGGGCGCTATGCGGCCCTGAACAAGGTCTACAGCAATATCCAACTGACGGATGGCACGCTCAACATCCAGTTCGCCCAGAATGGCGGCACCAAGCCGCCGGTCGTCTCGGCGATCCAGGTGAAGCAGATGCCAGCGCCGACGCCGACGCCCACGCCGACCCCGACCATCACGCCGACGCCGACGCTGACGCCCACCGTCACGCCCACCATGTGCGAGACCTGTCCCACAGACACGCCCACGATCACGCCTACGTTCACGCCCACACCCACGCCTTTCGCGCCTATCCGCATCAATGCCGGCGGGCAGGCTCTCAGCGATAGCCAGGGTCAGGGCTGGAGTGCGGATCAAGGCTACACCGGCGGTACGACGAAATCGAGCACGACGGCAGTCAACGGCACGGTGGACGATCCCCTCTTCCAGAAATGGCGCGACGCCCCCGGCGAATATCGCTTCACCGTGCCCAGTGGGACCTATCAAGTGACGCTGCGTTTTGCCGAATTCGAGACCTCCAGGGTGGGCGATCGGAAGATGAACATCAGTCTTGAAGGCGTGGTCGTCGCCAGCAATCTCGACATCTATGCGCTTGCGGGCAGGGCGACGGCGCTGGACCGGGTGTACACGGTCGCGGTCAGCGACGGGA
>JAYRVO010000097.1:0-45232 GCA_041918515.1 Chloroflexota bacterium
GAACGCCCGAAATTGCGCCCATCCCTTCAGCGCCAATACTTTCGTGATCGCCGCCGTCAACGTCGTCTTGCCGTGGTCGATATGTCCGATCGTCCCCACGTTCGCATGGGGCTTCTTTCGCTCGAATGCTTGCTTAGCCATTTGGAACTCCTTTGACTACCGGGCCTATGTGGCCGGGAAAGATCAGGGTAAAAATTGCTTTTGGTCTGAAGACAACAAGAAGAACCCGGAGTCGATGGCTTGCCAGCCTGGCGTCTGCCGTTCGGCTCCGCGCTCTTCGTCGATGACATCGTTACGATTGTCCGGCCCTGTGCTCCCACTTCTCCCCCTTGAGTTCCCATGAATTCCCACGAGTTCGACCCTTGCCAATGCAGAGGAACTCGTTGGAACTGAGAGGAACTCAAGTCGGCGAACCGGCGAGTTCATCAGAAGTCCGGGCGTTCAGGGCTTGTCTGGTTGCCCATCACGCAAACTTAAATATCTTATCAGATAATGATGTAAAGGCCAAATTGGAGAGAGTGTTTTTGCGAGGCGACCGAGCAAGAGCAAAGCTGTCGATCACCCACTCCACGAGAACTAACGCACTCCGTTCAGTACGGCCTTGGAGACGCTCTCCGGCACGGATGCGTAGTGGACGAACTCCATGGTAAAAGTCGCTCGCCCCTGGGTGAGCGAGCGCAGGCGGGTGGCATAGCCGAACATTTCGGCCAGAGGCACTTTCGCCCGGATCGCCTGCATCCCTTTGGAGTGGATTTCCAGGCCCTCGATCTGGCCCCGCCGGCTGTTGATGTCGCCAATCACATCGCCCAATTGCTCTTCGGGCACGACGACTTCGACATTCATGATGGGTTCGAGGAGGATGGGTTTAGCTTTGGGCACGCCCTCGCGCACGGCCAATGACCCGGCGATGCGAAAAGCCATTTCCGAGGAGTCCACCTCGTGGTAGGAACCATCGTAGACACTAGCTTTGATATCCACGATGGGATAGCCACCCACCACGCCGCCTTCCAGCGCCTCGCGGATGCCGGCTTCGACTGCGCCCATGTATTCTCTGGGGACGGCGCCGCCAACGATGACATTCTCGAACTGAAAACCGCTGCCCGGCGCCAAAGGCTCGAAGGTGACTTTGACATGGCCATACTGACCACGGCCGCCGGTCTGGCGCACGAAGCGGCCTTCGCACCGCACCGGTTGGGTGATGGTTTCACGATAAGCCACCTGGGGTTTGCCGATGTTGGCGTTGACGCGGAATTCGCGCAGCATGCGATCGGTCAATACTTCCAGGTGTAATTCGCCCATGCCAGAGATGAGGGTCTGGCCGGTGTTCTCATCCACGCGCACACGGAAGGTCGGGTCTTCGTCGCTCAGGCGGCCGAGGGCTTCCGAGAGCTTGTCCTGGTCGGCTTTGGTGCGTGGTTCGATGGCGACGCTGATGACCGGTTCCGGGAAGGTAATGGCTTCCAAGAGGACGGGTTTGTCTGGGTCGGCCAGCGTTTCGCCAGTGAAGGATTGGCGTAGACCGATGATGGCGGCGATGTCGCCAGCCCCGATTTCTTTGACTTCTTCGCGCTTTTCGGCGTAGATGCGCATCAGGCGACCAATGCGCTCCTTGCGGTCCTTGGTGACATTGAGAAGCATGTCGCCCGTGCGCAGGATGCCGGAGTAGACGCGGACATAGGCCAGGCGTCCGACGAACGGATCAGCGAGGATTTTGAAGACGAGCGCCGTCACCGGTTCTTCGAAAGAGGGGTGGCGGGTGGTCGTCTTGTCGCTGCCGGGGATGAGGCCGGTAATGGCAGGGCGATCGAGCGGAGAGGGCAGGTAACTGATCACGGCGTCCAACAGAGGTTGCACACCCTTGTTGCGTAAGGAGGAGCCGCAAAGCACCGGCACCAACGTTCCCTGTAAGGTGGCATGGCGCAAAGTCGCTATCAGTTCTTCGTTTGTGATCGCTTCGCCATTCAAATACTTGAGTGTGAGTTCCTCATCGGTCTCGGCGATGGCTTCGATCAGGTGTTCTTGCGCCCTTTCGGCCGCGTCGCGTAGCTCGTCGGGGACGTCGATCTCTTCGGGATTGGCGCCCAATTCGTCGGTGTAGACCAAACCGCGCATCGTCAACAAGTCGATAGCGCCCCGAAAGCCACTCTCGGCGCCCAGGGGGAGTTGGATAGGGAGCGGATTCGCTCCCAACCGTTCGCGAATCATCGCCACGGTGCGGTCGAAGTCGGCGCCTGTGCGATCCATCTTATTGACGAAACAGATGCGGGGGACGCCATAGCGGTCGGCTTGCCGCCAAACCGTTTCCGATTGTGGCTCGACGCCCGCCACAGCGTCGAATACTACGACGCCTCCATCCAACACGCGCAGGCTGCGCTGCACTTCAGCAGTGAAGTCGATGTGGCCAGGGGTGTCGATCAAATTGATCTGATATCCCTTCCATTCGCAGGTGATGGCCGCCGATTGGATGGTGATGCCGCGCTCCCGCTCTTGCTCCATGAAGTCGGTCACGGTGGTGCCTTCGTCCACGTTGCCCAGACGATAGGTCCGGCCCGTGTAGTAGAGCACGCGCTCGGTGGTCGTGGTTTTACCGGCATCGATATGGGCGATGATGCCGATATTGCGGATGCGGTCGAGGTTACGGTTGACGGTCATGATGGTCAGGGCGGGGGAAAGCTTCGGGGGTGCGATTGCGCGCGGGCGCCGCCGAAATTGCCCTCACAAGCCCGATTTAGTAGCGGATTTAGTAGCGATAGTGGGCGAAGGCGCGGTTGGCTTCGGCCATCTTGTGGGTCTCGTCGCGTTTGCGGATGGTGGCGCCTTGATTGTTGGCCGCGTCCAGCAGTTCCGCCGCCAGTTTCTCGGTCATGGATTTGCCATTGCGTTTGCGGGCGTTCTGGATCAGCCAACGGTGGGCGAGGGCGGTGCGCCGGTCGGCGCGGATTTCGACGGGGACCTGATAGGTGGCGCCGCCGACGCGTCGCGGCTTGACTTCGATCTGGGGAGTGGCGTTGCGCACGGCGTCTTCGAAGATTTCAACGGGGTTGCGCTTGGCCTTGGCTTCCATGATCTCGAAAGCGCCATAGAGAACGCCCTGGGCAGTGCTTTTTTTGCCGCTCCACATCATGCGGTTAATGAAGTGGGCGATCTGTTCGTTGTTGTACTTGGGGTCCGGGTCCACTTCCCGGCGGAGGGGCCGATAACGTCGGGGCATAGGAGGCTCCTACAAAGAGAAGAAAGAGGAGGCGGGGGTCAGAACAGGGGAGGTGACTGGCCCTAGACACAAGGCAAGATGCGGGTGGAGAGGTACATTCGGCGGCTGATCAGCCTTTAGCCCAGAGGTACGTCTCCACCAGCATCTTGCTGGCGTCGATACAAAGTTAGAGAAGGTGAAAGGCGAAATGTCTGTGCACCAGATGGGGCAAGGTGCGTGTTACTTCTTGCCCTTGGCCGGTGCGCCTTTCTGCGGTGCGGCCTGGCCTTTGCCGCCTTTCTTAGCGCCGTATTTGCTGCGGCCTTGTTGGCGCTTGGCGACGCCGGCGCTATCCAGGGTGCCGCGCACGATATGATACCGTACGCCCGGCAGGTCCTTCACGCGGCCCCCGCGCACCAATACCACCGAGTGCTCCTGAAGGTTGTGGCCTTCGCCAGGGATATAGGCGGTGACTTCGATGCCGTTGGTCAGGCGCACGCGCGCGATCTTGCGCAGGGCCGAGTTCGGCTTCTTGGGCGTTGTGGTGCGCACGACGGTGCAAACGCCACGACGGAAGGGATTGCCCTGCGACATCTTTTTCGTCTTGCCAGTCAAGGCATTGTAGGTGTAGCGCAGAGCGGGTGCTTTTTCCTTGCGAGCTACGGGCTGACGCCCCTTGCGCACGAGCTGATTAATCGTGGGCAATGTTGGTCTCCTTCCTGAGAAAACTAAAAACAACAATAGCGAATGTCAATGGGTGATAAGCAAGCACAAGTCGGGCGGCTGCCCGACTTGCGACTTTTTATCTTAGCAGAGAGGGGGAGAAGAGGTCAAATCTTCAAGGAGGTTGCAATCAGGCTGATGGGGAGCTGCCGGGGCCATCAGTCGAGATCGTCCGCGCCTTCCAGACCCATGTCGCCTTCTTCGCCCAAGAGGGCTTCGAAATCAGGCGCCGGGAGTCCCATGCCGGGCGGAAGCCCCATCTCAGCGATGGCGTCGCTGTCGAGGGGCGTTTCCAAGAAGGCGTCCAGGCTATCGATGCGTTCCGCAGCCTCGCGGGCGGCGGCTTCTTGCACAGCGACGCGTTGTAGAGCGGCGCGTTGGCGGGCGCGAAAGCCGGTGCCCACCGGGATCAGCTTGCCGATGATCACGTTTTCCTTGAGGCCGCGCAAGCTGTCGGTGGCGCCGCGAACGGCGGCGTCGGTCAGCACGCGGGTGGTTTCCTGGAAGGAAGCGGCAGCCAGGAAGCTGTCCGTGTTCAGAGAGGCCTTGGTCACACCCAACAAGGTGTACTCATGGGTGGAGGATTGGCCGCCAGCAGCTACGGCAGCCTCGTTTGCGTCCTGCAGCTCGACAGAATCGGCCAATTCACCCGGCAAGAATTCCGTGTCACCGGGTTCTTGGATGGTCACACGGCGCAGCATCTGGCGGAGGATGATTTCGATGTGCTTGTCGTGGATGCTGACGCCCTGCGACCGGTAGACTTTCTGAACCTCGTTCAACAGGTAGAGCTGGCACGCCTCGCGGCCCTGGATGCGTAGGACTTCTTTCGGGTTCTTGGCGCCTTCGGTGAGTTGTTCGCCAGCCTGAACGCGGTCGCTCTTGTTCACGCGCAGACGAGCAGAAGGCGGAATGGTCTGTTTCCATTCTTCGGTATCTTCACGGCGAACGGTGAGGACGCCGCCATCGAAGTAGGCGTGGCCTTGCATCCCCGCAACGATCTCGTCGCTGGCGGCGTTGCGAGCGACAACGGTGTCGGCTTGTACGCGGTCGGCGTCAGCCACCAGCAGTTCGTAGCCGGCCGGGATTTCCACTTCCTGGCGGAGGAGACGGGTGTTGACAACCGAGATGAGGCGGGTTTCACCCTCCCAATGGACGTCGAAGACGCCGTCGATCTCGCTGATCACGGCCTCGCCTTTGGGAATACGCGCCTCGAACAATTCTTCGACGCGGGGCAAGCCTTGGGTGATGTCGCCGCCGGCGGCGACGCCGCCGGTGTGGAAGGTGCGCAGTGTGAGCTGGGTGCCCGGCTCGCCGATGGATTGGGCGGCGATGATGCCGACGGCCTCGCCAGGTTCGACCAAACCGCCGCGGGCCAGATCACGGCCATAGCACAGGCGGCAGATGCCGAAACGGGCCGTGCAGGTCAGGGGCGAGCGCACGAAGACGCCCTCGACTTTGGTGCGGGCGATCTCGGTGATGTCATCTTCCTGGAGCATGGTGCCGGTTGGGATCAGGACAGCGCCGGTTTCGGGATCGATGACATCGCTCAGAGTCACACGGCCAATGATACGCTCGCCAAAGGGGATGCCGGCGGACTTGGCATCCTCGACCGAAATCCAGATGCCCGCGGTGGTTTCACAATCTTCGAGGGTGATGATCACGTCTTGGGCTACATCGACGAGACGGCGGGTCAGATAGCCGGCGTCAGCAGTGCGCAAGGCGGTGTCGGCCAAACCTTTGCGGGCGCCGTGCGTGCTCAGGAAGTATTCCAGGGCGGTCAAACCCTCGCGGAAGTTCGAGCGGATGGGGAGGGCGATGATGCGGCCGGACGGGTCGGCCATCAACCCGCGCATTCCCGCCAGCTGGCGGATGGGCTGCACGCCGCCTTTGGTGGCGCCCGATCTGGACATGGCGCCCAGCCCTACGCGCGGGTCGAGCAGTTTTTGTACTTCTTGCGTGATGGTGTCGGTAGCGTGAGTCCACAACTCCACCACTTTATTGTACTTCTCGTCCTCGGTGATGAGGCCGCGCCGGTATTGCCGTTCGGCTTTTTCCACCTCGGCGGTGGTGCGCTCGATGATGCCTTCTTTCGTATCTGGCACGTGGATATCACTGACGGCGATGGTGGTGCCAGAGATGGTGGCGTAGTGGAAGCCCAAGTCTTTGATCGTATCGACCACCATCGCTGTGGCATCGGAGCCTAAGCGCTTGTAGCACGAAGCCACCAATTTGTTCAACGCGCCCTTGTCCAACGTCTCGTTGATGAAGCGGAGTTCTGGCGGCATGCTGAAGTTGAAGATCGCCCGGCCTACCGTGGTCTCGATGAGGCCGCTGGGGGTCTCTTCATCGGGAATGATCCCGCGTTGGCTGAGGACTTGCAAGATGTCGCGGTAGTCGCCCGGTTCGAATCCCGGCACATCGATGATGCCACGGCGCCCACTCTTTTGGATGCGGGCGGCGATACCGCCCGCGCTCTGTACATCGACCTGGCGCAGCGCGTCCTTCACGCGGTCGTCGAGGTCTAGCTCGTCCAGTTCGATCTCGTTGAGCCAGCTCTGATAGCGGAATTTGATCGGCGCCCGTAGTCCCACGTGGCCCAATTTATAAGCCAGCATAACTTCGTCATAGTCGCCGAAGATCTTGCCGGCGCCTTTGGCGTCGGGATCGGGCACAGTCATGTAATAGCAGCCCAGCACCATGTCCTTCGAGGGCCCCACGATCGGCTCGCCAGAAGCCGGCTTGAGCAGGTTCTTGGTCGAAAGCATCAGCTCGCGCGCTTCCAGCACGGCAGCGTCCGAGAGGGGCACATGCACGGCCATCTGGTCGCCGTCGAAGTCAGCATTGAAGGCGGCGCAGACCAGGGGGTGGAGTTGGATGGCGCTACCTTCGATCAGGGTCACTTCGAAAGCCTGGATGCCCAGGCGATGGAGCGTGGGCGCGCGGTTCAGCAACACTGGTCGGGATTTGATGATCTCTTCCAATACATCCCACACTGCCGGATCCATGCGATCTACTAAGCGTTTGGCGCTCTTGATATTGTGGGCGAAGTTGTGCTCCACGAGCTTGCGCATGACAAAGGGCTTGAACAGTTCCAATGCCATTTTCTTGGGCAGGCCACACTGGTGAAGTTTTAGATCGGGGCCGGCGACGATGACCGAGCGGCCAGAGTAATCCACGCGCTTGCCCAACAGGTTGCGGCGGAAGCGCCCCTGTTTGCCCTTCAGCAGGTCGCTGAGCGACTTGAGTTTGCGCTTGCCGCTGCGACTGACAGCGCGGCCCCGGCGCCCGTTGTCGATCAGGCTGTCCACGGCCTCTTGCAACATGCGCTTCTCGTTGCGCACGATGACGTCCGGCGCGCCCAATTCCAGCAGCCGGTTCAGGCGGTTGTTGCGGTTGATGACGCGGCGGTAGAGATCGTTCAGATCGCTCGTGGCAAAACGGCCGCCGTCGAGCTGCACCATCGGGCGCAGATCAGGCGGGATGACAGGCAGAACAGTCAAGATCATCCACTCGGGTCGATTGCCGCTCTTGCGGAAAGATTCGGTCACGCGCAGCCTTTTGGCATCCTTGCGGCGTCGCTGCTTGGAGCGGGTGGTGCGGATACTCTGATGCAGTTCATCGGCCATCTTGTCCAGGTTGATGCGCCGTACGAGATCGTAAATCGCTTCAGCGCCCATACCAGCCTTGAAGATATTGCCCCAGCGATTCTCCAAATCCCGATATTCGCTCTCGACCAGGAGGTCGCCTTCGCGCAGGCCCTTCAACTCTTGCATTTGGGCTTCGACCGCGTGGCGGACAACTTCTTTCTGCGCATTGATGACATCATAAACGCGGGTCAAAAGCTCTTGCGCCTCGCGGCGATGGTTCTCGCGTTTGCTGGCGGCCAGCATACGCGCAGCATCGATTTGTTGCTTGCGCAAGTAGTCCAGATCACCCACACGCGCGGTCAAGACCCGGTTGAGCATCTCCTGATGTTCAGGAGCAATCGTTTCACCTGCCTGGATGAACGCCTCCGCGCTCCACGGCAAAAAAATCGGCTCGGCCAGTTTCTTGCCCATCTCGCCAGCCAAGCGTTCGCGCAGGTGCGGGCCGATCACCTTGGTCAATTCGGTCATACTCCGCTCCAACTCGGCCTCGGCAGCCTCGAGATGCGAGGACTCCTCGGCATCCACCACGGCATTGGCCTCGTCACGGCCCTGCTCGATGCTGCGGAGTTGACCGTCGGATTCGGCCTGGGTGCGGGTGAAACGCGCCTGCATCTCGCGCTCCAGGCGCTGGAGTGCGCGCCCTCGCTGCTCCTCGTCCACCTTGGTGATGATGTACTGTGCGAAATACAGCACGCGCTCGAGGTTGCGGGGCGAGATATTCAACAACAATCCCAACCGACTGGGGACGCCCTTGACATACCAGATGTGACTTACGGGCGTGGCCAGTTGAATGTGGCCCATGCGCTCGCGACGCACCCGCGCTGGAGCGACCTCGACGCCGCACTTGTCACAAATGATGCCCTTGTGGCGAATGCGTTTGTACTTGCCACAATAGCATTCCCAATCCTTCGTGGGACCGAAGATACGCTCATCGAACAAACCGTCGCGTTCGGGGCGCAACGTGCGGTAGTTGATGGTTTCCGGCTTCAACACTTCGCCATAAGACCATTCCAGAATCCTATCGGGCGAAGCCAGGTTGATGCGAATGGTGTCGAAATTATTGACTTCCATCGTTTATCCTCGGTGGCAGAGAATCAGTCGCGTCCGGCCATCGGGCCAGGGGTGGAAAGGCTGAAGCCCAGATTGGGCAGTTGTTCGGCAGCATCTTCCTTCGTGAACTGGATGCTCTCCTCGTTCTCGTTGAACACCTCGACAGAAAGCGCCAGGGATTGCAATTCCTTCACCAATACCCGGAAGGATTCAGGAACGCCGGGCGGCGCGATGGCATCACCTTTGACAATAGCCTCGTACGCCTTCACGCGGCCGTTCACATCATCCGACTTGACCGTCAGCATCTCCTGCAAGATATGGGCGACGCCATAAGCCTCCAACGCCCACACCTCCATCTCGCCGAAACGCTGGCCGCCGAACTGGGCCTTGCCGCCCAACGGTTGTTGGGTGACGAGGCTGTAGGGGCCGGTAGAGCGAGCGTGCACCTTATCCTCCACCAGGTGGTGGAGCTTCAGCACGTTGATGATGCCGACCGTCACCGGCTGCTCGAAAGGCTCACCCGTCTTGCCGTCGTGCAACGTCATCTTGCCAGTGGTGGGCACCGGCCAGCCCGACCGTCGGGCGAACTTGTGGGCTTCTTCTTCAAGAGCGCTGCCAGTCAGATTGCCAGCATCACCGCCAAGGTGCTTCATCCACTCCTGCAGACAAATGTCGATGACCATCTCATCGGCGCTAACCCGCTCTATCGGCTTGCGAGCATCATCTTCGTAAATCATCACGAAGTCGGGATCATAGTTGCGTTCGCGCAACCAACGACGCACCACCATGCGCCGCGCATAGACTGGTTCGTAATACATGCGCTCGCCATCGATATCGTCTTCATCGGCCAGCCAATGCTCCAGATAAGCCAGACGTGCGGCATCGTCATCCTCGAAGACGGGGGCGGCGCCGGGATCGTGCTGATCGGCGCCCTGCGCAGCCAACCAAACCCAGGCAGTCTCGGTGGCATCCTGCCAGGCCTTGTCGATGAGCCAGGCGCGCGCCAATTCGGACTCGATCTCGCGCTCAGAAGCGCCATCAAAAACCGGCGTCATCACCCGGAAACCCAGCCGCGCCGCCGCCCAGCCCAGATGCGTCTCCAGGATCTGGCCGATATTCATGCGGGCCGGCACGCCTAGGGGATTGAGGATGATATCGACGGGGGTGCCGTCGGACAGGAAGGGCATATCGCCTTCGGGCACGATGCGACTGACGACGCCCTTGTTGCCATGGCGACCGGCCATCTTGTCGCCGGCGGTCAGCTTGCGGCGTTGCGCCACACCCACGCGCACCATGGCCTCCACGCCAGGCGACAGGTCGTGGTGGTTGTCGCGGTCGAACTGCCGCACTTCCACCACCTTGCCGCGCTCGCCGTGGGGCAAACGCAACGATGAATCTTTCACCTCGCGCGCCTTCTCGCCGAAGATCGCGCGCAGCAGCTTCTCTTCCGGCGTCAGCTCGGTCTCGCCTTTGGGCGTGATCTTGCCGACCAGGATATCGCCAGGGAGAACTTCGGCGCCAATACGAATGATGCCATGCTCATCCAGGTTCTTGAGCGCCTCCTCGCCCACATTGGGGATATCGCGCGTGATCTCTTCGGCGCCCAGCTTGGTGTCGCGGGCCTCCACCTCGTACTTCTCGATGTGGATCGAGCTGAACACATCCTCGCGCACCAAACGCTCGGAGATCAGGATGGCATCCTCATAGTTGCCGCCTTCCCAAGAAATGAAGGCGCACAACACATTCCGGCCCAAAGCGATCTCGCCTGCATCGGTCGAGCTGGAATCGGCGAGTACATCATCCATCGCCACATGATCGCCCTTGTTGACCACCGCGCGCTGGTTGATACAGGTCGACTGATTGGAACGATTGTACTTGCGCAGATCATAGGTGCGCCGGTAGCCATCTTCTTCCTCGACCACGATAGCCACCGCGGTGGCGCTGACCACCCGGCCCGGCTTGAGCGCTATGACGACATGACCCGAATCCACCGCGGCTGGAAACTCCATGCCGGTGCCCACCAGGGGCGCTTCGGGCTGGATCAGGGGTACGGCCTGGCGCTGCATATTGGAGCCCATGAGGGCGCGATTGGCGTCGTCGTGCTCCAGGAACGGGATCAGCGCCGTCGAGACAGAAACAATCTGCTGCGGAGCCACATCCATATACTCCACCCGATGGGGGTCTTCCAGCTCGAAGGTTTGATGGCGGCGCACCGAGATACGGCTGCGCATGAAATGGCCCATTGGGTCGAGCGGCGTCGATGCCTGACCGATGGCCCAACGATCTTCCTCGTCCGCGGTCAAGTACATGATTTCTTCCGTCGCCACCGGTTCGATGGACAAAACCGGGATAGCGTCGGCATGTTCGGATAGTGCCTGGGCCAAAGCTTCGTCGATCACCGCCTCGCCCTTCGCCAGCACAGCGCCTGTCACCGGCTCCACCACATCCTGCACGAGGATATGGCCCTTACTGACATCGGCGCGATTGGGGATCTCGTGCAGAACCCGGCGATAGGGCGTCTCGATGAAGCCGTACTCGTTGATACGCGCATACGTGGCCAACGAGCCGATCAGGCCGATATTCGGGCCTTCCGGCGTCTCGATGGGGCAGATGCGGCCATAGTGGGAGTGATGGACATCGCGCACCTCGAAACCCGCGCGCTCGCGGCGCAACCCGCCGGGGCCGAGCGACGACAGGCGGCGTTTGTTCGTCAATTCCGCCAGAGGATTCGTTTGATCCATGAACTGGCTGAGCTGTGACCCGCCGAAGAACTCGCGCACCGCCGCTACCACCGGTCGGATATTGACGAGCGAGAGGGGGCTAACGTTTTCGGGGTCGCGGATACTCATGCGCTCGCGCACCACACGCTCCATACGCAACAAGCCCACGCGCAATTGATTTTGCACCAGCTCGCCCACCGTCTTCACGCGGCGGTTGCCCAAATGATCGATGTCGTCATCGCTCTCGACGCCGTTATTGATGCGGATCATGGCCCGCACTACAGCGATGATGTCATCTTTGGTCAAAACACGCTGGTTCAAGGGCACATTCAGTCCCAACCGGCGGTTGAGCTTGTAGCGACCCACTTTGCCCAGATCATAGCGGCGGGGATTGAACAGCAAGCTGTCCAGATGCGAGCGCGCGTTATCCAGAGTGGGCGGATCGACCGGGCGCAAACGTCGATAGAAATCCAACAAAGCCTCTTCGGGCGTGCGCTTGTCAGGATCCTCGCGTTCGAGTGTGGAGAGGATGTATTGGTGCTCCGGTACGTTGTCATCATCAGCGAAGAGCGCCAGGATTTCCTCGTCCGTCCCGTACCCCATCGCCCGCAGCAAGATGGTGACGGGCAACTTGCGTTTGCGATCGACCTTGACCGAGATGATATCGCGCTTGGCCGTCTCCAACTCCAACCAGGCGCCGCGGTTGGGAATGAGCTTGGCAAAGCAAAGCTTGCGCCCCGTCTGCCGATCTTCCTCGGCCGTGAAATAGACGCCGGGTGAGCGAATGAGCTGGCTCACCACCACGCGTTCAGCGCCGTTGTATACAAAGGTGCCGTTGGCGGTCATCTGCGGAAAATCGCCCATGAACACTTCCTGCTCCTGGATTTCACCAGTCTCCCGATTCACCAGCTTCACCGTCACATAGAGCGGGGCGAAAAAGGTCGTATCGCGTTCACGACATTCGGCTTCGGGATACTTCGGCTCGCCAAAACGGTAATCGCCGAAGTGAAGCTCCAGGTTCTTGTTGTAAGAAACGATGGGCGAAATCTCGTCGAACAACTCCCGCAACCCTTCTTCTTGGAACCAACGATAAGAATCGAGCTGGACCTTGATCAGTTGCGGCAGTGGCATCACCGCGCTAAGACGAGCATATGTCTTGCGCTTGGCTCTCCCGGAATAAATGGTGCTTGGCGCCATGAGATCGGGTACTCCTTGCCAGTGTTTGGCCGACGCAGAATGAGGCGAAAATAAAGAAAATAAAGATAGATGTTCTGTTGCCTGCCACAACGAAAGACTTCGCCAAACCCTCGACCAACTCCGCCCCAACGCGCGCACAGCCCACCGAACTGGTTCCGGCGGGCGCTGTGCGGTTATACTAACGTGCGTTTTGGACTGATCTCAACAGTGAAAGCTCTCGAACGACTCAACAGTTTCCGAACTTTCGCTGGCAACGGGCAAATAAGTGAGGGGATAATTGAGGGTAGCGTTCTTGAGGAAGGCGAATTTATAGACTAGCATAGATTTCCCGGAGTGTCAATAGTTTTTGGGTCGGATTTGGGCGACGCGCGAAAATTTTTAGAATGGCGGCCTCGACGGATCACATCTCGAACAGCAGTAGTGATGGGCATCGCCATTTTCGCGGCGAGATCGAGCGTTTCTGTCGCGAAATCCGCGCGCAAAGGGCGCGTTTCAAGACTTGCATCCGCGCGCGATTAGTGGTAGGATGGGGGTCATCGTGGTTGATAGTGGAGAACAGTGGTTGATCTGATCATGACAACTGAATTGGCAAACGAACAAAAAATAGAACAAATGTTCTTAAGTGAATATGAACGCCCTATCGACCCAAAGGGACGCATTACGCTCCCCGCGTCGCACCGCGAAGCAATGGGAATAGAGGGGGCCATCCTGACGCGTGGGCTAGACCGCTGCCTTTTCCTCTTTACTCGCAGTCAGTTCGAGACCTGGCGCGAAAAAATCCGCTCCCTACCCATCGCCGAAGAGAAGAGCCGCATGCTTCGCCGCCATCTCTTCTCCGGCGCGTCGGACGCCACGCCCGACGCGCAGGGACGCATCACTTTGCCGCCTTTTTTGCGCGATTATGCCGGGCTGGATGGCGTCGTCGTCGTCGCCGGCGTCGATACCTATATCGAAATTTGGAACAAAGAACGCTGGGCAGCCATGCATACCCAATTCGAAGCCAGCGGTGACAATGCGGCATGGTGGAATGAGCTTGGCTTCTAGGATAGCACCAGTCAGTGGCGACGTTGACCCACACTCCCGTTCTTTACCAAGAAATCCTGGTAGCGCTCGACCCGCAGCCCGGCGGCCTCTTCATCGATGCCACATTGGGCGGCGGCGGACATGCCAAAGGCATCCTCCAGGCCACGGCGCCGGACGGCCGCCTGTTGGGCCTCGATGCCGACCCGCGGGCCATCGCGCGAGCGCAGGAGGAATTGGCTGCTTTTGCCGAGCGAGTCGTCCTCGTCCACGCCAATTTTCGCCAGATGGGCGAGATCGCCCGACGGTGCGGATTCGGCCAGGTGGATGGCATCCTGCTCGACCTCGGCGTCTCCTCCTACCAGCTCGATGATCCCGAACAGGGTTTCAGTTTGCGACAAGAGGGGCCGCTGGATCTGCGACTCGACCCCACGACAGGAGCGACCGCCGCCGCATGGATCGATACAATCAGCGAGCGCGAACTGGCTGACATCATCCATCGTTACGGCGAAGACCGCTACGCCCGCCGCATCGCCCGCGCCATCGTCGCTCGCCGCCCCATCGTCACGACCGCGCAACTGGCAGAGGTCGTCAGCCAGGCGGTTGGCGGCAGAAAAGGCGAACGACTGCACCCGGCCACCCGCACATTTCAGGCACTACGCATCGCCATCAACAGCGAGCTGGACAGCCTGGAAGCTGTGCTCCCCCAAGCCCTCGACCTCCTCCGACCCGGCGGCGTCTTGGCTGTCATCTCGTTTCATAGCCTCGAAGACCGCATCGTCAAACAATTTTTCCGGCAAGAAAGCAGCGATTGCCTTTGCCCTCCTCACATCCCAATCTGTCAGTGTGGGCACAAAGCCCAAATTACCGAACTCTACCGTAAGGGCTTGACCCCCACCGCCGCCGAGATCACTCGCAACCCTCGCAGCCGTAGCGCCCGCCTTCGCGCTGCTAGAAAACGTGAAAACGTGAGCAGAATTCGTTAGATATTGCGTATTGCGTACTACGGAATACGCAATACGCAATACGCAGTCCACCATAGGCGCAAAACTATGATCCAACGCTCCTATCTCACCTCCTTGTGGCCTGTCGGCGCCAGCGGCGTTTCCGACCGCGCTACGCGTACGCGCCCCCAACAAGCGCTCTGGGCCATTTTGCTCATCGCCGGGCTTGTTTCCATTCTCTGCCTGTATCTTTATCAAGCCTCGCGCATTACTGTCACAGACTTCGACATTAATAAGTTGCAAAGAACCTATGCCCGTCTGCAACGCGAGAATAGCAACATGCTGGCCAACTACGCCCACGCCCAAAGTATTGTAGAAATGGCCAAACGCGCGCAGGCGGCGGGCTTTACCCCTCCCGCCCATGTGCAATGGCTTCAGCTTGGCGACGCCAGTTCGACAGCGGCCGCGACCAGCCTGCCGGAATATTCCAATCCCCCTCCCCTCACCCTTCGCTTGCACTCAGGGCAGACCGGGGCGGCTCGGCCTTAGCGCAACGTCTGCAAGTAGTCTATGAATAGCGAATCTGGAAGCAATCTCTACCGCCTGTCGCCAAATCCCGTCGGCGAATCCAATAGTCCCCGTCTTTCACCCCCCTTTCCGCCAGAGCAAGACCTGGCCACTCCAGCCCTGCCGGATGGGGGGAAGTCTATTCGACGGATACAAATCGCCCTGAGCGGTTTTGCTCTGTTCGGGCTGATTCTGGCCGCGCAATTAGTGCGTTACCAGGTCTTCAGCGCCAACGCTATTTCGAATTGGACCGTGGGCAACGAACCACCCGCGCTCTACATAGATCCTGCGGCCCCGCGCGGCGCCATCGTCGACACTGCTGGCCATCCGCTGGCCCTGGACGAATACGAGTACAAAATCAGCGTGGCGCCGAATCAGATGAAAAGTCGCCGCGAGGACGCACGCACGATCGGACGTTTGCTGGGCATCGATGATATTGCTTTGGAACGCAAGCTGGAGGAGAACAAGAAGGCGCCTTATCTCTTCCTGACTACGGCCGGGCCGGTCATCGGCGAGCAAATCATCGCCATGGATGTGTTCACGATAACGGCCGAGCCAATGCCCAAGCGCTACTATCCTGAAGGACGCCTGGCCTCTCACATCTTGGGCTTCGTCGCTGGCGACCGGCGAGGCTATTACGGACTGGAAGGCTATTACGATAACTTCTTGCGCGCCAAAGTGATGACGCCGTTCCAGCAAGAGGCCCCGCAACCGGTCGTGGGTGCGCTTCCTCTTCCCAGTTCGCCCTTCGTTCCCTCCTCTGTCCATCAAGATCTGGTGCTCACCCTCGATCGTAATCTCCAATTCCTGGTCGAGAAGGCTCTGAAGGAAGCTGTCAAACAGACCAAAGCCGAGGGAGGGACGGTTATCGTCATGAAGCCGCACGGCAGCGAGATCCTGGCCCTGGCTTCTGTGCCCGACTTCGATCCGAACGACCACACCAAAGTCGCCGACGACAACGCCTATCTCAACCCGGCCCTCAGCATCCTCTATGAACCCGGCTCGGTCTTCAAGCTCGTCACCTTCGCAGCCGCGCTGGACGCGGGCACGATCACGCCTCAAAAGAAATACACAGACACCGACGAGTTCATCTATGGTGAGCGCAAGATCCAGAACTGGGACCGCCAAGGCCGGGGTCGCATCACCGCGGCGGAAGCACTGGCCGAATCGCTCAACGTCACCACCGCTAAAATCGCAGTCGAATTGGGCAAGGCCAACTTCTACAAGACGGTACAGCGCTTCGGTTTTGGTCAGATTACAGGCGTCGAGCTGGCCAACGAGTACGCTGGCATCGTCAAACAGCCTGGCAAAGGCGATTGGTACCCCGCCGATCTGGCCATCAACTCCTTTGGCCAGGGCATCAGTGTCACACCCTTGCAGATGGCGAACGCCGTCGCTGCCATTGCCTCGGATGGCGTACTCTATCGGCCCCACATCGTCAAACAGATCGTGGACGGCACCCGCATCGTCAACATCGGAGCGCAACCCCTCAGCAAGACCATTTCGCCGCAAACCGCCCACACCCTGACCCGACTCATGGTCGATACGGTCGAACGCACGCCCGATGTGCCCATCGAAGGCTACGCCATTGCCGGCAAATCGGGCACAGCGGAAATCCCCTTGCCCAGCGGCTACATGGACCCCTACACCATCGCCTCCTTCGCCGGCTTCTTCCCCGCCGACGACCCCCAGTTCGTCGTCCTGGTCAAGCTAGATCGGGCCAAAACCAACCGCTGGGCCACCTACACCGCCGCACCACTCTTCCATCGGGTCGTCGGAGACCTCATCCAACTTTACTCGCTTCCCCCCGACAACGTGCGCCAGAAAGCCGGAAAACCGGCAAGCGATTGACGATTGATGATTTTGCCGCCATGCCCCTGACAATTGCCGACGTTTACCTGGGTTTGGGAGGGGAACACCCCCATCCCATGCTGGCGGCTGCTCCCATTTCCGGCTTCGTCATCGATTCGCGACTGGCCACACCCGGAAGCTGCTTTATCGCCCTGCGCGGGGAAACGACCGACGGCCATCGTTTCATCGACGATGCCATCCAACGCGGGGCCATCGCCATCCTGGCCGAACGCCTGGACACTGTGGCCAGCGAACACATCGCCCTTCGCCCAGACGCCGCACCTGGCCCCGCCCGCATCGATCACCCCCCGCCGGACGCGCAGCGACGGCCCCCGCCGGACGCGCAGCGACGGCCCCTTGTCTTCCTGGTCGATGACACCCTGGCCGCCCTCCAACGTCTGGCCGCCTATTGGCGCGCGCGCCATCACCCCACCGTCATCGGCATCACCGGCAGCGTGGGCAAGACCTCGACCAAAGAACTGACGGCCGCCGTCTTGCGACGACGATTCAGCACGCTATGGAACGAAGGCAATCTCAACAACGAGATCGGCCTGCCACTCACCCTCCTGCGTCTCGAGGCCCACCACCAATACGCCATCCTGGAAATGGGCTTCTACGTCGAAGGCGAGATCGCCCAGCTCTGCAGCCTGGCACACCCGCACATCGGCGTGATCACCAATATTGGCCCCATCCACATGGAACGCGCTGGCAGCATCGAGGCCATTTTCCGCGGCAAATCCGAGCTTGTGCGCGCGTTGCCGCCCGATGGCGTCGCCGTGTTGAACTGGGACGACGAACGGGTGCGGCAGATGGCCGCGCTCAGCCCGGCCCCTATCTTCCGTTACGGCCTCAACCCGGACGCGGAGTTATGGGCCGACCAAATCGTGAGCGAAGGCTTGGAGGGCATCCGCTTTCGCTTCCACCACCGCCGGCCTGCGAGCAAAGACCCCTCTCGTGAAGACATACTTCACGTCCATTTACCCCTCCTCGGTCGCCATGCCGTCCATACGGCTCTGCGCGCCGCCGCTGTCGGACTCCTCTGCGGCATGGCGTGGGAAGACATCATCAACGGCCTGCGCGATATCAAGGCGCAGTTGCGCATCGAACTCGTGCCCGGCATCAACGGCAGCACCCTGATCGACGACACCTACAACGCCAGCCCACCCTCCACCCTCGCCGCCCTCAACCTCCTCGCCGACCTCAGTGGCCGGCGGATCGCCGTTCTCGGCGACATGCTGGAGCTCGGCAGCTACGCCGAAACAGGCCATCGCCTGGTTGGTGGCCGCGCCGCCGATGTCGTCCACAGCCTGGTCGCCGTTGGCCCGCTATCTCGCTGGATCGCTGAAGAAGCCATCGCCGATGGCTTGCCCCCCGCTCGCGTCCATCACGTTCCCACCGCCCTCGCCGCCCTACCCGCCCTGCAATCCCTCATCCAACCCGGCGACTACGTCCTCATCAAAGGCTCGCGGGCGCTGGGGATGGAGAGCCTGGTGGCAAGCTTGAGCGCGTAAACACCGCGCACCCCTTCCCCTTATGTCCTATCCCCTCGTTCTCGGCGCTCTGGCCTTTCTCCTGGCCGTGATCTGGGGCGCGCCGCTCATCCGCTATCTGAAACGCCAACAACTGGGCAAACGGATTCGGATGGAAGGCCCGCAATCGCATCAGGTGAAAGCCGGCACGCCCACGATGGGCGGCCTCCTCATCATCCTACCAGTCGTGCTCATCACCATCGGTCTGAACCTGGCCAATCTCCTCGGCTTCACCCTGATCGGCGAATCGGTTGTGGTGCCCGTGCTGGCGCTCCTCAGCTTTGGTCTGTTGGGGATGCTCGATGATATCGCCGGCATCCGGCGTCGCCGCGGCGACGCCCAGGGCATGTTGGCGCGCTCGAAATTCCCCGCCCAAGTCGTCATCGCCATGGTGTTGGCGCTGATTATGTATTTCCGTCTGGACACCCACAGCATCGCCCTGCCCACCGTACCCGAACGCATCGACATCGACGGCTTGTGGATTCCAATCGCTGTTTTCATCATCACCGCCATGACCAACGCCGTCAACATCACCGATGGCTTGGACGGGCTGGCCGGATCGATTGCGGCGGTCTGTTACATCGCTTATGGCGTCATCGCCTATCTCCAGGGCCAGGTCTGGCTGGCTGCCGTCTGTTTTACCATCGTCGGCGCGACTTTCGCTTTCCTCTGGTTCAACGCCTATCCCGCCCAGATGTTCATGGGCGACGTGGGCGCCATGGCCTTGGGCGGGACGCTGGCGGTAGTTGCCCTGATGACCGGGCAGTGGCTGCTGTTACCCATCATTGGCTTGCCATTCGTGGCCGAGACCCTGTCGGTCGTCATCCAGGTGCTCTCGGCCAAACTCAGTCGCCGTTTTTGGGGCCGCGACATCCGGCCATTCAAGATGAGCCCGCTCCACCATCATTTCGAACTTCTGGGCTGGTCGGAAACCCATGTCACCCAGCGCTTCTTTTTGGTCGGCCTCCTCTCCGCCATGCTCGGCATCGCTTTGGCCCTACTCTAGACCCAATGCCTCCTTCTCTCTCTGGTCAAACCGTTCTCGTCGTCGGCCTCGCCCGCGAAGGCACAGTGGCCGCGCGCTGGCTGGCCCAGCACGGCGCGCGGGTCATCGCCAGCGATGTGCGCGCGGCTGCACTAGAAAGTGCGCGGGATTTGGCACAGTGGGGGGTCAAGATCCAGTTGGGACCACAGACGCCCGATTTACTGCTCGGCGTGGATGTGGTCGTTGCCAGCCCTGGCGTGCCGCAAGATGCGCCCATCTTCCTCGCCGCCCGCGCCCTCGGCATCCCCATCACTACCGAGACGCGGCTGTTCGCGCAGAATTATTTGGCGCCATTGGTCGGGATCACCGGCTCCAGCGGGAAAACGACCACCACCACGCTCACCGCTAAGATGATCGAGGCGTCCGGGCTGCGCACGTGGCTGGGCGGGAACATTGGCGAGCCTTTGCTGGGGCGCACCGAGGAGATCGGGCCGGACGACCGGGTGGTGTTGGAATTATCCAGCTTCCAATTGCTGTATTGGGCTTCCGACCAGAATTCGGCCTCGTCCCCCGCTGGCCTCCCCTGGAGCGAGCGGCGCGGGATCAGCCCCGGTGTGGCGGGCGTGCTCAACATCACCCCGAACCATCTCGATCGCCACCCCTCGATGGCGCACTATGCCGCGGCCAAGGCCCACATCCTGGCCTATCAGCAACCGGGCGATGTCGCCGTCCTTAATCGCGAAGATGCCGTGGTGGGCGCGTGGGCCGCCGCGGGCAGAGTGAGCATCGCTGCTGGGGAGGGGCAAGCGCCGGTCGCGTTCCCACTGGCGGCTCATCTTCTCACCTTCGGCTTGCACACGTTGCCATCCGGCGAGGGCGCTTGGGTCAGCGAAGAGGGACGGATCTGGCTGCGCTGGCAGGGCGAAGCGCAGCCCATCCTTCACCGCCAGGACCTGAAATTGCGCGGCGAGCACAATCTGGCCAACGTCATGGCCGCCTGCTGTCTCGCCGCTGCCGCCGGCGCCACCCCTGCGGCCATGCGTGAGATCGCCAGCGCCTTCACGGGCGTGGCGCATCGCCTGGAAGTCGTCCGCAACCGGAACGGCGTACTGTGGATCAATGACAGCATCGCCACCTCGCCCGAACGGGCCAGCGCCGCCCTCCACAGCTTCGACGAACCCATCATTTTGCTGGCGGGCGGGCGAGACAAGCATTTGCCGTGGGATAGCTGGGCCGCCGCCGTCCACCAACGCGCCCGCCAGGTCATCACCTTTGGCGAAGCCGCTGACCTCATCGCCGCCGCTCTTGTCCCGACTCCGCCCGACAGTCGCCTGGAGGAGGTGCGAGCGGGTAGAGACCTGACGACCGCCGTCGCCCTCGCCCGCGATCTCGCCCGGCCTGGTGATGTCGTCCTCCTCTCCCCTGGTGGAACCAGCTTCGACGCCTACGTCGATTTCGCCGCCCGCGGCCAACATTTTCGCGACTTGGTGAATGATTTGTGAATCGCTCTTGAGGATCGCCCTATGAATCGCAGCAAGCACGCTCCCAGCCTGGATTATACCCTCCTCGTCACCATTGCCGCCCTGGTCGGCTACGGGCTGGTCATGGTATTCAGCGCCTCCTATGCTTTTGCTTATGTCAATACAGGCAAAGCTTTGTACTTCTTCTCCCAGCAACTGCTATGGACAGCCTTGGGCATTGCGGCGCTGCTGATCATGCTCAGCATCGATTACCAATTCTGGCGCGAATGGGCGTTACCCATCCTGGCCGTCACCCTGATTCTGTTGGCCGTCCTGTTGATCTTCGGCGCCGCCAAATACGGCGCCAAGCGCCAATACTTCGATGGCTCTGTCCAGCCTTCGGAAATCGCCAAAATCGCCATCGTCATCTACATCGCTGCCTGGCTCAGCTCCAAAGGCAAAGAACTGCGCCACATCAGCCTGGGCCTGGCGCCCTTCGCCGTGCTGCTCGGCTTGTTGGTGGCCTTGATCCTGGCGCAACCCGACATCGACACCTCGATGATGATCACCTTCACGGCCATTGCCATGTTCTTCATCGCCGGCGCCGAGATCATCCAGATCATCATCTTAGGCGTGCTCGGCGCCATCACCTTCGGCATCGTCATCGCCTTCTCGGATCATGCTCGCGCCCGCATGCAGATCTTCTTCGATTCCGTCCTCAACCCCATCCAGACGCAAAACTTCCACCTGCGCGAAGCCATCTACGCGTTGGTGCAAGGCGGCGTATTTGGCCAGGGCCTGGCCAACAGCATCCACAAACTGCCCGGCGGCCTGCCTGCCGTCCATTCCGACAGCATCTTCGCAGTCGTGGGCGAAGAATTCGGGTTGGTGGGCGCCCTGCTGGTCGTCGCCCTCTTCCTCTTCTTCGCCTACCGCGGCGCCCGCATCGCCATGCGCGCCCCCGATAGCTTCGGCTCTCTCCTCGCCTTTGGCATCACCACCTGGCTGGTGCTCCAAGCCTTCATCAACATCGCTGTCATCACAGCCACCTTCCCTCTCTCTGGCCTACCCCTGCCCTTCTTCAGTTACGGCGGCTCCAGCACCATCATCAACCTGGCTGCTGTTGGCATCCTGCTGAACATCTCGCGCGGGGGAGGAGGCATCAACCTTGCGCATCCTCGTCTCTGGTGGCGGAACCGGAGGACACGTCTACCCCATCCTGGCCGTAGTAGACGCCCTGCGGGATCGAGCGCCAGCTTTGCCCGCAAATGACGGCGACAGTCGTCGCCACATCGAGACCCGCTACGCCGGCACACCCGATGGCGTCGAAAAGAGCATGGCCCAGCGCGCCGGCCTCGACTTCGTCCCCATCTCCGCCGGCCAACTCCGCATCCGCAACCCCTGGCAACTGACCCGCAACAGCCTCCGCCTGCTGCGGGGCGCGTTGCAAGCCCGCCGCCTCATGCGCACGTGGCCGCCTGCCGTCGTCTTCGTCACCGGCGGCTATGTCTGCGCCCCTGTCGTCTGGGCCGCTCACCGCCAACACATCCCCATCCTCATCTACCTCCCCGACATCACCCCCGGCCTCGCCGTCCAACGCCTGGCCCGCTACGCCACCCAAGTCGCCGTCAGCTTCCCCGAAGTCGCCGCCTGCTTCCCCGGCCAAGCCATCGTCACCGGCTACCCCATCCGTCGCGAACTGCGCCAACGCTCCTTGAGCAAAAACGACGCCCGCCGCCAATTCGACCTCGACCCCACCCAGCCCACCCTCCTCGTCTTTGGCGGCTCCCGCGGCTCCCGCTCCATCAACCAGGCCATCGCCGCCATCCTCCCCGATCTTCTCGCTCGCGCCCAGATCATCCACATCACCGGCGAGCTAGACTGGCCCCAAGCCCAAGAACGCGCATCCCGTCTGGCCCCCGACCAACGCGCCCACTACCGCGCCTTCCCCTACCTCCACGACGACATGATCGCCGCCCTCTGCGCCGCCGACCTCGCCGTCACCCGCGCTGGCGCCTCCACCCTGGGCGAATTCCCCGCCCTCGGCCTCCCCGCCGTCCTCATCCCCCTGCCCATCTCTGGCCAACACCAACTCCCCAACGCCCGCTACCTGGCCGACCGTGGCGCCGCCATCATCGTCGCCGACGCCGACCTCCCGACCCAACTCCTCCCCACCCTGCGCGACCTTTTCGACCACCCCGACCGCCTGGCCGCCATGAGCGCCGCCAGCGCCGCCCTCGCCCAGCCCGCAGCCGCCGACCACATCGCCGACGCCCTGCTCGCCCTGGGCAGCGCCACCCCTGCCCAACCATGAACGACATCGAGCGCGTTCTCATTTTCTTGCTCATCCTCGGCGCCTTCGCCTTCGTCGGCTACCGCCGCGGCTTCTTCGGCGAGATGATCAAATTCGGCCTCATCGTCGTCGGCTACCTGATCAACGAACAAAACTTCCTCGGCGGTCGCGTCCTCAAAATCATCAACCTCTTCTGGCTTCTGCTGCAAGTCCTCCTTAACGGCGGCATCAGCGCGCTCCTTTCCAGCGGCCTCGACCTCGACAAACTAAAACCGGCAGTCGCAGCTGCAAAGGCAAAAGGAGATCTCATCCCCCAAGACCACGCCGAAGAATTCCTCCTCCTGCTCATGGTCGCCAGCTTCATCCTGGCCTTCATCCTCAGCGCCCGGATCAGAAAAAAATCGAGCCACCTGCTCGGCCTCTTCATGGGCCTGGTCAACGGCCTCACCCTCACCTACATCTTCTACCCCTACCTCTCCGGCACCCCCTTGCTCACGCCCATCAAAGCCCAAACGGTCATGGGCCGCATCCTCGAAATCTTCGGCAACGCCTTCGACATCTTCTTCAGGCCCCTGTCGTGGCTGTATGGCGTTGTCGACACCTGGATCGTCCCCTTGCTCATCGTGATCATCGTCCTCATTGGCCTGTTCAGTATGCGGCCAGCCAGAAAAGGCAAAGGCTAGACGCCAGGAGTCGCCGCTGTGGGTCCCATCGAAATCCTCTGGCTTGCCATCGTCGTTTTCTTCATCTTCATTGCCCTGGTGCGCGGCTATCCCAAAGAACTGGGCGTAACCGCCGTCATCTTCACCGCTCTCTTCTTGATCGCCTTTTTCCTGGAACGCTACCTGCCTCAGCTCGTCAAACTCTTGAGCAAAACACTGGGGATGAACCCCTCAGCGCGCGGCCTCGAGCATTTCTACTCCTTGTTCTATTCCGCCATCTTCCTGCTCATCCTCTTCTCCGCCTACGCCGGCCAGACCTTCGCCTTCCAGGCTTCCGAGCGCAAAGGCGCGGAGGGCGCCACCATCAACTTACTGGTGGGCCTCCTCAACGGCTGCCTGGTGGCCGGCGCCCTCTGGTATTTTCAAGACAAATTCAACTACCCCATCACCGACCTCAAAAACGCAGCCGGCCAGCCCCTCCTCCTCAAACTGCCCCTCACAGCCCTGGCGCAATGGCTGAGCACCCTCCTCCCCCTCAAAGCCGTACCTGGCTATTTCTGGGGCGCCCTGCTCATGCTCATGCTCCTTGCCCGCGTCCGCAGGTAGAGATTGGGTATTGGAGCGTCTCTCAGAATCTCCAATACCCAATACCCCATCTTCCCCATGACCTGGCCCTCCCTCTTCACCCTCCCCCCTGACCAGCGCCCGCGCCACCGCTTCCACCTCATCGGCATCGGCGGAACCGGCCTCGCACCCATCGCCAGCGTCCTCCTGGAAATGGGCTTCCAAGTCAGCGGCAGCGATCAATCCTCGTCGCCCCGCACCGAAGCCCTGGCGCGCGCCGGCGCCCGCATCTGCCTGGGCCACGACGCCACCCACCTCGCCAGCCCCACCGCCCCGGCCCTGCCCGACCTCATCCTCATCTCCTCCGCCATCCCCACCGAAAACCCGGAAATCCGCGCCGCAGCGGCGGCCCAGATCCCCGTCATCAAACGCCAGGAACTACTCGGCCCCCTCACAGCTGGACGCGACGTCATCGCCATCGCCGGCACACACGGCAAAACCACCACCACCGGCATGATCGCCCACATCCTCGTCCACAGCGGCCGCGCGCCCGGCTACATCATCGGCAGCACCCTGCCCGATCTCGGAGCCAGCGCCGCCGGTCGGGGGACAGAATTCGTCATCGAAGCCGACGAATACGACGACGCCTTCTTGGGCCTGCATCCCCGCCTCATCGTCCTCACCAACATCGACTGGGACCACCCCGATTACTTCCCCACCGCCGCCGCCTACGAAACCTCGTTTCGTCGCTTCGTCGCCAACCTCCGACCCGGCGGCCACATCGTCTACTGCTACGACGATCCCACCCTCCGCCTCCTCGCCGCCGACAACCACTGGCATGGCTACGGCAGCCGCGTCGGCTCGCCCTGGTGCGCCCAACACATCGAGATCGGACCAGGGCGCACGGACTACGACCTCCGCTCCCCCGACGGCAACAGCCAACCCGTCCGCCTGGCTGTCCCCGGCCTGCACAACGTCCTCAACAGCGCCGCCGCCCTCATCACCGCCCACCTGATCGGCATTCCGCTCGACCAGGCAGCCCCCCTTCTGGCCACCTTCCGCGGCGCAGGCCGGCGCTTCGAGGTCAAGGGTACAGTCAGCGACATCCTGGTGGTAGACGACTACGCCCACCACCCCACCGAAATCCGCACCACCCTGGCCGCCGCCCGCGCCGCCTATCCTGATCGCGAAATCTGGGCCGTCTACCAGCCCCACACCTACAGCCGCACCCGCACCCTCCTCGATCGCTTCGACGGCATCTTCGCTGCCGCCGACCACGTCCTCATCACTAACATCTACGCCGCCCGCGAACCAGAAGACCCCTCCATCACCCCTGCCCAAGTCATCGCTGCCAGCCGTCACCCCGACGCCCGCGCCACCGGCGACCTCTCCGCCACCCTCGCCCACCTCCTCGCCCACATCAACCCCGGCAGCCTTATCCTCATCCTCAGCGCCGGCAGCGCCACCGAACTCGGCCCCGCGCTGTTACAAGGACTTACCGATAACCGAACCACCAATAACCAATAACCAAGTGTCTCTCCCCCCCGCCCTCCTCACTGAACTCGCACCCTACGGCCGCTACGGCATCGAAACCAAGGCGCCGTTGGCCCCGCACACCAGCTTCCGCATCGGCGGCCCTGCCGAGGCCCTGCTCACCGTCACACGCCTCAGCCACCTCCTCAGCGCCCTGGAAACCCTCTGGCGCTGGCAGACGCCCTTCCTGCTGCTCGGCGGCGGCTCCAACGTCCTCATCAGCGACGCCGGCGTACCGGGACTCGTCATCCTCAACCAGTGCCGTCATATTATCTGGCCTGCATCCACCGACGCCACCCTGCTCGTGCGCGCGGAAAGCGGGGCCGCCCTGGCCGGCTTGGCTCGCGCCGCCATCAAACATCAGATGGCCGGACTGGCCTGGGCCGTCAGCGTGCCGGGCACTATCGGCGGCGCCGTCGTCGGCAACGCCGGCGCCCACAGCGGTTGCATCGCCGACAACCTGGTCAGCATCGAACTGTGGCAAAATGGGCGGGCGCAGACCGTGGCAGCCGATCAACTCGAACTCACCTACCGCCACAGCCGCCTGAAAACCAGCACAGACAAAACAGCCGTCGTCCTCACCGCCACCTTCCGCCTCGAACCCGACCCCCACAGCGAAGACGCCGCCCGCGCCGAACGCTTCATCGAGCATCGTCGCCGCACCCAGCCGGTCGACAAAAGCGCCGGCTCCATCTTCAAAAACCCACCGCGCGAACTGACGCCCTTCTCGTCCGGCTATCTCATCGAAGCCGCCGGACTCAAAGGCTACACCATCGGCGGCGCCAGCGTCAGCACCCTCCACGCCAACTTCATCATCAACCACGGCCACGCCACCGCCAACGACGTCCTCCGCCTCATGAACCACATCCGCGGCGTCGTCCACGAACACTCCGGCATCCTCCTCGAACCGGAAATCCAACTCCTCGGCGAATGGCCTGGCCCTTCGCCAAGCTCAGGGCAAGCTCCTTCGCCAAGCTCAGCACAGGCCCTCTGATCTCCGCCCTCCGTCCTCCACCCTCTGCCCCATGCCCAAACTCCGCGTCGCCATCCTCTTCGGCGGTCGCTCCGGCGAACATGACGTTAGCCTGATGAGCGTTCAATCCGTCCTGGCTGCCATCGACAAAGACCGCTACACGATCGTCCCCATCGGCATCGACAAACAAGGCCGCTGGCTATTCGACGGCGACCCCCTCGAACAACTCATCTGCGGCGGCAGCGCCGGAGACGAGGCCCCCCTCTGGCCTGGCCCCCAACATCTCGCCGACATCGACGTCATCGTGCCCGTCCTTCACGGCACCTATGGCGAAGATGGCACCCTGCAAGGCCTACTCGACCTGACCGGCATCCCCTACGTCGGCTGTGGCGTCCTCGGCTCGGCCCTGGCCATGGACAAAGCCGTGGCCAAAGCCGTCTTCGCCGCCCATGGCCTGCCCCAAGTCCCCTGGCAGCTGGTCCTGCGCCAGGAATGGGAAAACCATCCCCAGGCCGTGCTCGACCGGCTGGAAGCCGCGCTCAGCTACCCCATGTTCACCAAACCGGCCAACCTCGGCTCCAGCGTCGGCATCCGCAAAGTCAACGGTCGGGCCGACTTGATGGCCGGGCTGAGCGAGGCCGCCCTCTACGACCGCAAGATCGTCGTCGAGCAGGGCGTCCCCCATGCGCGCGAAATCGAAGTCGCCGTGCTGGGCAACGACGACCCCATCGCCTCGACGCCGGGCGAAATCATCCCCAGCAACAACTTCTACGACTACGCCGCCAAATATCTGGATGGCGCCAGCCGCGAGCGCATCCCCGCCCCTCTCAGCCCCGATCAAACTGCCGCCATACAGGAAATGGCCGTTCGCGCCTTTCGCGCCGTCGATGCCAGCGGCCTCAGCCGCGTGGACTTCCTCGTCGATGACGAGACCGGCGCCATCTTCCTCAACGAAATCAACACCTTGCCGGGCTTCACCAGCATCAGCATGTACCCCAAACTCTGGGCTGCCAGCGGCCTTCCCTACCCCCAGCTTATCGACCGCCTGATCGAACTCGCCCTCGAACGCCACGCCGACCGCTCCCGCAACCGCACAACCATTGGCGACTGACAGCCCTCCCTTGCCAGCCCTCTGCCCTCTGCCCTCCGCCCCCTGCCCTCTGCCCTCTGCCCTCCGCCCTCTGCCCTCCGCCCCCTGCCCTCCGCCCTCCGCCCCCTGCCCTCCGCCCTCCGTCCTCCGTCCTCAGCCCTCCGTCCTCCGCCCTCCGTCCTCCGCCCTCTCCCCTCCCCCATGCCCAGCTACTACCGCAGCAGCCCCCGCCGCCCCTCGTCCGAGCCGCGGGTCCGCGAAAAGCGACATCGCTTCGACCTCACCTCGCCCCTTGTGCTGGGCGCGTTGGTTGGCTCGCGACGCCGGCCCGCCGCCGCCCCCACCCGCACTCCCTTCCGCGCCCGCACCCGCCGCTGGATTGGCGCCCTCACTACGCGCGCCTGGAACTGGAGCCATGCCGGCGCCGGCCTGATCTTGGCGGCGGCGCTTGCGGGCCTGCTCTACGGTTTCATCAGCCTGGATTTCTACATTTATAATGCCGACATCGTCGAAGCCCGCTACACCACCACCGCCGACATCTATCAGCAGGCCGGCATTTACAAATTCAATGTCTTCTACATCGATCCGGTCGCCGTGGCGGCCAGAGTGGCTCAACTCCCCCACATACGCAGCGCCTCCGTCCAGGTTCGACTCCCCAACCGTGTGAGCATCCGCGTCACCGAGCGCGAGCCAGCCATTCTCTACCAGGTGCAAGCGCAACCGCGCTGGGTTGACGACGAGGGCGTCATCTCGCCCGCTGCCGATGACCGCCAAAACTTGATCAAATTCATCGATGACACCGCCGCCACCCAGATCGACGACCGCCATCTCGACCCCAACATCCTCCAAGCCATCCGTCGCATCAGCCACGACCTGCCCCAAGTCAACACCTTCCGCTACCAGGCCCCCTATGGCCTCTTCTTTTTCAGTCCCGAAGGATGGCGCGTCTATTTGGGCGACGCCGATCGGATGGACGCCAAACTGAGCACCTGGCAAGCCATCCGCACCCAGATCCTGCAAAATCAAGCCACTGCGACTTCGCCGGTCGAAGAAGTCGATCTCCGTTTTCAACGCCCCTATTGGCGCTAACAGCCGTTGAGCACCGTGTCCGACGTTATCACTGCCATCGATGTAGGCACCACCAAAATCTGCACCTTTATCGCTGAAATTACGCCGGAAGGTCGCTTGCGGCTGCTGGGCGCGGGCCAGGCGCGCAGCCAGGGCTTGCGCAAAGGCGTGGTGGTCAACGTCGCCGCCGCCACGCAGGCTATCGCCGAAGCCATCGAGCAAGCCGAACACGACGCCGGCATGACCATCCGCAACGCCTATGTGGGCATCGTGGGCGGGCATATCAGCTCCCACAACGGCACAGGCGCTGTTGCCATCCCGCGCGGGCGCAGCATCACCCGGCACGACGTCGACCGCGCCCTCGACGCCGCCCGCGCCATCCCCATCCCCACAGACCGCGAAGTCATCCACACCATCGCCCGCAACTTCACCGTGGACGAACAGGAAGGCGTGCAGGAACCCATTGGCATGCACGCTTATCGGCTGGAAGTCAACGCCCACATTATCACCGGCGCCGCCACGGCCATCCACAACCTGGTCAAGTGCATTCAAAGCAATGGCATCACCATCGAAGAACTGGTGCTGGAGCCACTGGCCAGCGCCGAGGCCGTGCTGACAGACGAAGAGCGCGACATGGGGGTGGCCATCATCGACATGGGCGGCGGCACCGCCGACATCGCCATCTTTCTCGGCGGATCGGTCTGGCACACCACCGTCCTGGAAGTGGGCGGCGACAACTTCACACGCGACCTGGCGATCGGGCTGCGCGCGCCGTTCGAGGCCGCCGAAGCTGTCAAACTCAAGTATGGGCATGTGCTCCCGGACTGGGTGGCCGCCGACGAGATGATCAACACCCGCGCCTTTGGTGATGCACAGATGCAGGCCATCCCCCGACGCTACGTCGCCGAAATCCTGGAAGCGCGCGGGGAAGATGTTCTGCAAATGATCTTGCGCGAGATCAAACGCTCTGGCTACGATGGCTTGCTCCCGGCGGGCGTGGTGCTGACGGGCGGGACAGCACAACTGCAAGGATTGAAAGAGATGGGCCGCCATCTCCTGCAACTCCCGGTGCGCACCGGCGTCCCCAACAGCATCAGCAACGCCCAGCGCCAGTGGCTGGCCCCGGCCTACGCCACCGGGCTTGGTCTGTTGCTCTGGGGCCAGCGCCATGGCCCCTCCGAAACCGGGCATCGATCTTCACCGCTGATGCCGCGCCTGCGCAGCTGGCTGCGCAACTTATTGCCTGGTTGAGAACTGCGCCCCGCACGGCGCTTTGAGTTTTCGTCGTCTTGTGAGTATCATTCCGCCACCGGTCGGGTGTATTCCCACGAGCCAAGCCTTTGACCTTGTTTTGAGGAGAACCCTCTATGTCGTCTCGATCTTCTAAACCCTATGTGGAAAACCTTGCCCAGATCAAAGTGATCGGCATCGGCGGTGGCGGCGGCAATGCCGTCAATCGCATGATCCAGGAGGGCATTCAGGGCGTCGAATTTGTAGCCGTAAACACCGATGGCCAGGCCCTGATGCTGGCAGAAGCGCCGGTGCGCGTGCGCATTGGCGATAAGCTGACCAAAGGCTTAGGCTCTGGCGGCAGCCCCGACATCGGCCAGAAAGCAGCCGAAGAATCTGCCGAAGAGCTGAAAGAATTGATGAAAGGCGCCGATATGATCTTCATCACCGCCGGTTTGGGCGGCGGCACTGGCACCGGCGCCGCGCCCGTCATCGCTCGTTTGGCGCGTGAAACCGGCGCTCTGACCATCGGCGTCGTCACCAAACCCTTCACCTTCGAAGGCTCCAAACGCCGCCAGATGGCCGAAGAAGGCGCCAGCGCCCTCTCGCAACATGTCGACACCCTCATCGTCATCCCCAACGACCGACTACTGCAAATCGTCGATAAGCGCGCCAGTGTCCAACAAGCTTTTGCCACCGCCGACGATGTCTTGCGCCAGGGCATCCAGGGCATCAGCGAACTGATCACCATCCCTGGCTTGATCAACCTCGACTTCGCTGACGTGCGCGCCATCATGAGCGAAGGCGGGGCCGCGCTCATGGCCATTGGCGTGGGCAAGGGCGAGAACCGGGCGCAGGATGCCGCCGAAGCCGCCATCCACTCGCAATTGCTGGACATCAGCATCGAAGGCGCGCGCGGCATCCTCTTCAACATCACCGGCGGCACGGACATGAGCTTGTTCGAGGTCAACGAGGCGGCGGAGATCATCCGGCGCACAGCCCATCCCGACGCCAACATCATCTTCGGCGCCGTCATCGATCCTTCTCTGAAGGACGAGCTGCGCATCACCGTCATTGCCACCGGCTTCGAAGCCACACACACCCGCCCCGCCCAGCAGGGCGGCATCCCCATCCCTCTCCCGCGCCCGCCGTCTGTGCCCACCTCCATGGGCAGTGGCAGTGTGAGCGGGGGAAGCTCGCATGAAATCCCGCCCTTCCTGCGACGACGGGGCCAACAATAGCGTGTTTCGGTGCGACGCACTTTGGCCACGCCATGCGATGTTCGTTGCGTAGTGCGTAGTGCGTACTGTGTGACTTGAGCCGCAAGCAAGAGTGCGTCGCACCGTCAATCAATATACAACCTTAAAATTCTTGCGTAGGTTGCGGCGGGGGTTTGGGCTGGATTTAGCCCATCTGTCAGGGGCAAACCCTGCCAGTAGCATGGCGTCGTGGCGTCTGAGGGTTGGGGGCGTGGTTGGAGATCGGGAAGGAGATGTGATACACTCCATCCCCCTTCGGTACTACTTATAGTAGCCTCACATATTATGACTACTATATGTAGCGCAGGGCTTTGTTTGAGCCACCGAAAACCTGCATTTCGAACCAAACTGGCAACCATGAAATGCCCTCATTGTGGACAAGATCAATCGCGCGTGCTCGATACGCGCGAATCCGGCGATGGCATCCGTCGTCGCCGTGCCTGCGCGAATTGCGGCAAGCGCTTCACGACTTACGAACAGGTCAGCACCGCCATCCATGTGATCAAAGCCGACGGTCGTCGCGAGCCTTTCGACCGCACCAAATTGCTCAACGGCATCCGCATTTCCTGCGCCAAACGCCCCATCGCCATGGCTGATCTCGAGGGCATCGCCGACCAAATCGAAGAGTACGTCCACGGCACGGGCAAGGCCGAAATCCCCAGCAAGGTAATCGGCAACATGGTGCTCGACCGGCTCAAAGCCATCGACCCGGTCGCCTACATCCGTTTCGCCACCGTCTACCTGGAATTGCCCGACCTGGAAGCGGTGCAGGCCGAGATGAAACGATTGATGGGGCAGAACTAAACCCCAAAGCAACGCCGCCGCACCGCACCGACTCGAGGCCGGCGATAACGCCGCCGCGCCTGTCGCTGCCAGGTTGATCCGCGCCAACTTAGCCATTCCTTAACTCATAGAGGAGTTCGAGCAGTATGACGGAGTATACAACCATCAAAACGATGCCAGCGGTGAGCGAACGCCCCGCGCCATCCCTGAAAAAGCCGGCCCTTCCTGACTATGTTCGCGATGATCGCATTCATCTGTCGCCCAATAGCCTGGAAGTGCTCAAACGCCGCTATCTGCGCAAAGGGTTGGATGGCAAAGCGACGGAGACGCCAGCAGGCATGTTCTATCGCGTGGCCAGCCATTTGGGTGCTGTGGAAACCGATTTTGGCGGCAGCATCGAGCAGGCCACGAAAGCCTTCTATGATCTCCTGACCAGTCTGCGCTTTTTCCCCAATTCACCCACCTTCACGGGCGCCGGCACCCCCTTGGGCCAACTTGCCGCTTGTTTTGTCCTCCCCGTCGAAGACGACATGGGCAAACACCCTGATGGCATCTTTCAGACCTTACGCAATGCTGCGCTCATTCAGCAAACCGGCGGCGGCAACGGCTTTGGGTTTGGACGCTTGCGCCCTCGTAGCGACAAGGTGATGACTTCGGCGGGCGTAGCGACAGGCCCCGTTGGATTCCTCGAAGCCTACGACAAGGCATTCGGCGTGATCGCACAAGGCGGCACGCGCCGCGGCGCCAACATGGCTGTTTTGCCCGTCCATCACCCCGATATCGAAGAATTCATCACCTGCAAGGCGGAAGAAGGCAAGATCGCCAACTTCAATATTTCCGTGGGCGTCACCGACGCCTTCATGCAGGCCGTGCGCGAGGATCGGGACTTCGACCTCGTGAACCCGCGCGATGAACGCGTCTGGCGCACGGTTCGCGCCAACGATCTCTTCGACAAAATCGCTACCTACGCCCACCACAACGGCGAGCCGGGCGTACTCTTCCTGGACGAGGCGAACCGCACAAATCCTGTGCCCCATCTCTATGAGCTGGAAGCGACCAACCCTTGCGGCGAGCAATACCTGGGACCTTACGAAAACTGCTGTCTTGGCTCCATCAATCTCGCCCAGCACCTGACCGATGCGGGTGAAATCGATTGGGAATTGCTCGAAGAGACGATTGCAACCTCCACCCACTTCCTCGATAACGTCGTCCAGGCCAACGCCTACGTCCCCGCCGTACCAGAACTGAAAGAAGCCGCCTACCGCGTGCGGCGCATCGGCCTGGGCATCATGGGTCTTGCCGATGTGATGTATGCCCTCGGTGTGCGCTATGGCTCGGACGAAGCCCAGGAGCTGGCGGCGCAGATCATGGAGTTCGTACGCTACCACGCCATGCGCGCCTCGATCGATCTCGCCCGCAGCCGCGACCCCTTTGCCGCCATCCGTGGCTCCATCTACGATCCTACCAACCTGAAGTGGACCCCGCCCACCCCTCTGCAACCCTACACCCGTGATTTTCGTCGTCCCCACCTGAACTGGGACGCCATCATCGCCGGCATCAAGGCGCACGGCATCCGCAACGGCGCTCAAACCACCATCGCCCCCACCGGCACCATCGGCACCGTCACTGGTTGCGAAGGCTATGGCTGCGAACCGGTCTTTGCCCTGGCCTATACACGTTATGTCAAGGAAAGCGGGGGCGATGTGTCGCTGACCTATACCAGCCCGCTCTTTGTCAAAGCCCTGGATGAAGCCGGCATCGTCGGTGACAATCGCCAGCGCATCATCGACGAAATTCTCCATGTTGGCACCTGCCAACACATCGGCGAGCTGCCCGACAACATCCTCCACGCCTTCGTGGTCAGTCAGGACATCACCCCTGCAGAACACGTGCACATGCAGGCCGCCCTGCAGCGTTTCGTCGATAACAGCATCTCCAAAACGATCAACTTCCCCGAAGGCGCCACGGTCGAAGAGGTCAAGACCGCCTACCGCCTTGCCTGGGAACTGGGCTGCAAAGGCATCACCGTTTACGTCACCGGCAGCCGCCAGGAAGTCGTCTTGGAGACCAAAGCCACCGCCGAAACCAAAAACAAGCAAAACGGCGCCAGCGTGGTGGCGACAGCCGCGCACGAGCCTGAACCCACCGTCCCCCATGTCCCCCCGCGCAAGCGTCGCCCCACCCGGCTTCACGGTGTCACCTATCGCCAACCCACCCCCCTCGGCACCGCTTACATCACCGTCAACAGCGACGAAAACGCCGAACCGTTCGAGATCTTCCTCAACGTCGGCAAAGCCGGTTCGGACGTGGCGGCCGTCTCTGAAGCCCTGGGCCGGCTGATCAGCTATACCCTGCGCATGCCCAGCCCCCTCGACGCCCGCGAACGCTTGCAACAGATCGTCTACCAGCTCGGCGGCATCGGCGGCGGCCGACCCCTCGGCTTCGGCCCCCAGCGCGTCCGCTCCCTCCCCGACGCCGTCGCTCAGGTGCTCAGTGAATATCTGAACGAGAGCGAAACCGAAGCCCTCATCCGCGCCCCCGTCCCCGCCGTCGAACAGATGGAGCTTCCCCTCAGCCACATCGGCGACCTCTGTCCCGACTGTGGCCAGGCATCGATGCTCTACATCGAAGGCTGCAAGAAGTGCCACAACTGCGGCTATAGCGAATGCTGAGACGCTATCGCCGTGAGGCGTGAAACGTGAGAGCCGGCTGACTTGACCTCACGTTTCACGCCGCACGTTTCACGCCGCAACGACGAACCCACCATCCCGATCAAATGGCGATACGCTGCGCCACCGCCTCCTGCACGCGGGCGATGAAATCACCCGCGCTCATCGTGCCCAGTCGCTCGCCCGTGCGCAAACGCACATTCACGGCGCCAGCCTCCATCTCCTGCCCGCCCAACACCAGCATGAAGGGGATTTTCTGCAACTGAGCATTGCGGATCTTGGCATTCATACGCTCGTCGCCATCGTCCACCTCGGCGCGTAGCCCGGCCGCCTTCAGATTCCCCGCCACCTGGTGGGCGTAATCGTTCTGCTCGGCGGTGATGGGGATGACCTTGACCTGCACGGGGGTGAGCCAGACGGGGAAGTTGCCGCCATAATGCTCGATCAAGACGCCGAAGAAGCGCTCCAGGCTGCCCATCAGGGCGCGATGGATCATGTAGGGGCGATGCTGGACGCCATCGGCGCCGATATAGGCTAGTTCGAAACGTTCCGACATGTTGAAATCGAACTGGATCGTACTCAACTGCCAGGGGCGGTCGAGCGCGTCGGTGACATAGATGTCGATCTTAGGGCCGTAGAAGGCGCCGTCGCCCTCATGGATGGCATAGGGCAAGCCCGTGCGCTGGATCGCGCCCAACAAGGCGCCCTCGGCTGCGTCCCAGCTTGCCTCTTCGCCCACGCGCTTGGCCGGGCGCGTGCTCAGGTACATCTGGAACTTCTCGAAACCGAAATCGCGCAACAAGCCCAGACTGAAGGCCAGCACTTTGTCGATCTCGGATGGCATCTGTTCGGGCGTACAAAAGAGATGGGCGTCATCTTGCGTGAACCCGCGCACCCGCGTCAGCCCGTGCAGCACGCCCGACCGCTCGAAGCGATAGACCGTGCCCCACTCGGCCAGGCGCATGGGCAAATCCCGGTACGACCGCACATTGCTCTTGTAGATATGGATGTGGAAGGGGCAGTTCATCGGCTTGAGATAGTACTCCTGCCCCTCGATATCGATGGGCGAGTACATATTCTCCTTGTAGAAGCCCAAATGCCCGCTCGTCTCCCACAACACCGAACGGCCGATGTGCGGCGTATAGACGAAGTCATAGCCGCCCTCCAGATGCATGTTCTTAGCGTGCTCCTCGGCCAGATGCCGCATGAGCGCGCCCTTGGGGTGCCAGAGGATCAGCCCGCCGCCCACCATCTCGTGGTTCGTGCTGAATAGATCGAGCTCCTTCCCCAGCTTGCGATGGTCGCGCTGCCGGGCATCTTCCAGCCGTTGGAGATAGGCATCCAGCTCCTTTTTGCTCTTCCAGGCCGTGCCATAGATACGTTGGAGCATGGGGCGCTTCTCGTCGCCCCGCCAATAGGCGCCAGCCACTTGCAGCAGCCTGAACCCATCCGGCGGAATCTGGCCCGTATGCTCGACATGCGGCCCGCGACAGAGGTCCTCGAACGTATCCTGCCGGTAGGTCGATATCTCGACGGCGCCTTCGGTCTTCTCGCCGTACTCGTCGACGCCGCCCGCGGCCAGGCCGTCGATCAACTCGATCTTGTACGGCTGATCGTCGAAAAGGTGGCGCGCCTCGTCGGCGCTGACCACGCGCTTGGTAAAAGGATGGCGTCCGGCCACGATCTGGCGCATGCGCTTTTCGATGGCCTCGATGTCTTCCGGCGCAAACGTGCGCAAAGAGCCGTCGGCATTGCGGCCCAGATCGAAATCGTAGTAGAACCCGTCCTTGATCGGCGGGCCGATAGCGATCTTGGCCTGGGGGAAGCGCTCGCGCACAGCCTGGGCCATGACGTGGGCCGTGGAGTGGCGGATGCGGTAGTAATCGTCGTACCGCTCCTGGGGGGATTGACCTGCTGACGTTGACATGATGATTCACCTACAGAAGAAAGGATGTGCTGCACCTACGGATTTCCATTAAGAATAGTGAAAAGAAAGTCAAATTCATTGAAAAGAGCATCGAATGCTAAAAATAGAAAAACAAGCAATAAAACGAAAGCGATGATTGCTCGCAAACATCCCATCGAACCCTTGAAGACCTGATCGACCGGCGACGGCCTCGCTTCCAACGTAGGCGCCACCGGCGCAAACATCTTTTCATAGTCCTTCTTGCCGCTGATGTAAACACGCTGCAAATAACCAGCAAAGCCCAGGAGCACCAGACCAAGTACGATATAGCCAGGCAAATCGAATATGCGTTCGCCAAACGCTCTGAGTGCATCTTCCACCGAATACCTCCTGTACCAGCGTTGATCAGACCACAGCCACTTCTCCGTCGAAGATCAATGGCTGAGCAAAGACGAAGGGCTGAGGGACGAAATGAAATTTGCAGAATAGAACATATGTTCTATATACTTGTTCTGCAATACCTTTCATCCCGGAGACCAACATGAGCGGCATCATCGATGACATCCTCGGAAACCTGAACTACGTCGATCGTATCGAAGGTTTGATCATGTCTTTGCGGCATGGCGACTATAACGAGGCTCGCAAGCATGGCTTGCCTGGCGTCGCCGCCGAGGTGGTCAGCAGCCTGGTCATGGCAAACACGCACAGTTTTGCCATGTCGCGTTCAGGAAATCACACCCTGAACGAAGTGGAGGCGCTGCTAGCCAGGTACGGCATTCCGATCTTTGGTCGCACGCACGATGCGCGTTGCATGTACTTCCATGTCAAGAAACGGCAGGCGCGCTGGGCCGAATACCTGCTGTTGCAGGCCGGCGTACAACTGGAAAGCCCCACCTTCGACTCGCGCAACGCCGCCTATCCCGCCAGACACGCACCCGGCTGGATGCCAAAGCCCTGGGGCGAGAACGCGCCGCCAGATAAGCCCGTCGCGTCGCCAACGATGCCGCCGAGTGAGATGAACCGACTGGGGGAACGTTCATCGGGAATCGATTCGTTTCTGGACAAGCTGGAAAAACATCTCTTCGCAGAAAAAGCGACAACTCGCACTCCTGGTGCAGCACCAAATACCCCAAGCCTATCCGCGACCACAAACCGTGCGAGAAGGCCAGATGACTGGCCCGGTCAGATCGAGACGATGCTGGGGAATGCCCTCCGCCGTAAATGACGGAGGTATCGGAGGCGAAGTCCGTAAGCTATCGTACCAAACCATGCGACAAAAGTCAAGTTGTTTGTGACGGTGTATGCGGTTGATAAGGTTCGGAACTATGGGCAAACAAAAACCCCGCCGTCCATTGGGACGCGGGGCCGCGTGGTTCCACCCAATTCGACCGGCCTTGGCCGATCATCTCTGGGGGCCGCTAACGGGGCCATCCGGGAGAGGATACTGAGCGAGTGAACGCCGTTCCCTTCTCCACTCACGGGGGGTTTTTGCAGGGCCTGGGCGGTGACAGCTTCCAGCCGACGGCTGCCACTCTCTGGCGCTTGCACGCCTGCTACTCGTCCCGATCGACGCGTTGGGTGTATACGTTAAAGTGGGCGGTACAAGACTTGAACTTGTGACCTCCGCGATGTCAACGCGGCGCTCTAGCCACCTGAGCTAACCACCCAGTAATTGGCGATTATAGCCGAACATCCCTGCTCGGCGCAAACTTACGAAGCGGCGTCGCCATCATCGGAAGCGCAGAGGAAGGGGTTGTCCTCAAGGCGATGAAAGACGTATTCCTCCACCGGCCGGCCTCCCTGCAGATGCTCCACCACGATGCGCTTGACCAGAGCCTCGTCCACGCTGTGGTACCAGATGCCTTCGGGATAGACCACCAGAAGCGGCCCACCGTAGCACACGCCCAGGCAGGAGGTAACGCCGCGCTTGACGCGCAAAGGATTGTCGTATTCGCCAAGCTCGCCCAATTCGCGGCTGAGAGCGCGATAGACGGCGGGGCTGCGGCGTTGCTTGTCGCAGTATTCGCCGATACAGATAAAGATGTGGCGGGCGTAGGGGGCCTGGCTGGGGGCGTCGTCAGGAGAGGGCATGAGCAGTGAAGGACGAAGGATGGGAAGGAGATGGAGGCGGGCAGGCGTCAGCGCCTTGTCCCGACAAGGTAACGATTTTTCCTGTCGGCGACAATGGGCTACTTTCCATTTGTTCGTCTCTGGGCTATGATCGGGCGATTTTTAACGACCAGCCAAGCCAGCGTGCGTGAGAGTGGAGAGGACAAGCATGAATTGTTGCCAGTGTGAAGGCATTGAACAGGAATTCGACGAGGCCGAAGCCGAAGCCATGTTGGAGGAGTACCAGCGCGAGGGATTGCGCGACACTTCGCGGGCATTGGTGGATGCGCTTCTCGCCGCGGGCGTGACAGGAGCCACGCTACTCGATATCGGCGGCGGCATCGGCGGCATCCAACACGCTCTGTTAAAGGCCGGAGTGGTCAGCGCCACGCATATCGATGCCTCGTCGGCTTATTTGGAAGCGGCCAGGAAGGAGGCGGAGCGTCGCCATTTGCATGAGCGCATTCGTTTTCAGCATGGCGACTTCGTGACTCTGGCGCCAGACATAGCGCCCGCCGACATCGTCACACTCGACCGGGTGATCTGCTGCTATCATGACATGCCGGGCCTGGTGGGGCAATCGGTCGCCCGCGCGCGGCGGTTGTACGGCCTCGTTTACCCGCGCGATGAGTGGTGGACGCGGTTCGGCGCCCGCGCCGGCAATTTGTTCTTGCGTCTTTCCCGTCGTTCTTTCCGCATCTTCGCCCATCCCACACAGGCGGTGGATGCCCTTATTCGTACTCACGGCTTGCGCCAGCGTTTCCACCATAAGACCTGGTTGTGGCAAGTGGCGCTTTATGAACGTTGTTAGGAGAACTGACGGCGGGCGCCTGAAACCCGCCCCAACCTCCTTGCGTAGAACCGAATGAAAAGAGCCACACCACAGGAGGTTTCCCATGGCTACTAATTCATCCACCCCTATCAACCCACTTCCCAACCTGCTCCCCGCCAGCGGAATTGCCACCGCCACGCCCACGGCGCCGCGCAGCCTTTTCCGCCACCCCACCGAGAAACGCTTGGGCGGCGTCTGCGGCGGCATCGCCGATTATTTCGCGGCCGATCCCATGCTCGTGCGCATCCTCTGCGTCGTCGCTGCCTTCGTCACTTTCGGCGGTTCGCTCGCCGTGTACGGCCTACTTTGGCTGCTGCTGCCGGTGGGCACACAAGCCCAGGGCCAACGAGAAGCGGCGCCTGTCTCCTTGCGCGAGGGGAATATGCGCTGGGCCGCCTGGATTCTGATCGGTCTGGGCGTCGTCTGGCTGCTCGCCAACATCGGCATCCTGGCTCCGCTCTGGGCCGGCGCTTGGACGGTGCTTCGCATCCTCTTCTGGCCGGTGGTGCTGGTCGCTGTTGGCATCGTCATCCTGCGCAGCAGCCGTCATGGTCGCTCGCTGACCCAGGACGTAAAAGAGCGCTTACCTGACGCCGACTCGATCAAACAAAGCCTGAACGACGCTCGCCAGCGCATCCCGCTCAAGCGCAGCCGTGAGAACCGCATCTTGTTGGGCGTCTGCGGCGGCTTGGCCCGCACCTTCAAAGTCGATGCCACTGTCGTCCGCCTGCTGTGGGCCTTGTTCAGTCTGGGCAGCCTCGGCGCCGGTGTGATCATCTACGTGATCGCCGCCATCATCATGCCGGAGGACGATCCCGCCGCCATCGAAATCACCGATGTCGAGGTGCTCGACCCGATCTCTTAGCGATCCTCGCGCAACCAACTCGCCACCCTTTCCGCGACCGGCTCCACTCTGAGAGTGGAGCCGGTCATTCGTTCAAGTCGGGCGCCGGAGATGGCGGGGGTAGTGATTCTTGAGGACGCCCTGCGTTCGCTTCCCCCACCCCAACGTAAATCCGTCCACCGTCACCAGCACCCAGCCATCTGGCCCTGGCGAGGGCAGCGTTTCGCCACGCAGGTAAGCGGCAACCTGGGGCGAGGCGGGCGGCAGATCAAGGTCGAGCAGCACATCGGCGGGGGTCAGCGCCAACGCCAGGGCATGATCAGGCTCGAAGCGTCCGGCGGACGCGCGACCGACGCGCAGCCCCGCCCGCACGACGCGTAATCCCTGCCAGAAGGCGGGAGCGGTCGGCAACAGGTGCAGGTGCTCGCCATACTGCGCCCAGCCTGCCGCGGGCAAGGGGCGCCGCAGCGTTGCGGCCTCGAAAGAGCGCAGAGATTCGGCGCTGGCGGTTGATAAATCGTCCTCCGCTGGCGTCGCTGCGAAAGAGGAGGCTTCGCCGGCGCGTTGCATCAGGGCCAGAAAGTGCCCTTCGCCCGGCGCTCGATGCGGCCAGATGCGCACGCAGCGTTCGAGCGGCAGGCCGGCGGACAGGCTGGCGGGAATCCAATCCGGCCGGCCGCTATCGCAGCCCGGCAGCGGGGGCGGCGCCAACAGGGTGAAATCGGGGTGAGCGCGCAAGAAACGGGCGACCGTGGCCTCGTTTTCCTCGGGGGCGAAGGTGCAGGTGGCATAGACCAGATGGCCGCCGGGGCGCACCAAATGGGCGGCGGCAGCCAGGATGGCAATTTGCCGAAGTGAACAGCCGGCGACGACCGCCGGCCGCCAATCTCGCCGCGCGGCTGGCGTCTTGCGGAACATGCCCTCGCCCGAACAGGGAGCATCGACCAGGACGCGGTCGAACACCCCCGGCCAATGTGCGGCCAATCGTTCCGGCGTTTCATTGGCAACCAGGATGTTGCGCGCGCCGAAGCGTTCCAGGTTGTCGATCAGCGCCGAGAGGCGTCCCCCCACCTGCTCGTTGGCCACCAGCAGCCCCTCGTTCCCCAACAGCGCGGCCAGGTGGGTGGATTTGCCGCCAGGGGCGGCGCAGAGGTCGAGGACGAGTTCGCCGGGTTGGGGATCGAGCAGGGCGGCGGCAGCCATGGCGCTGGGGTCCTGCAAATAGTAGAGTCCAGCAGCATGGTAGGGGTGGCGACCAGGACGGGCGTCGTCGCGGGGGAGCAGAAAGGCTACGGGGAGCCAGGGGACGGGCGACATCTCCCAGCCGGTGCGTGTGCGGAGCTCGTCGGGTGTGATCTTCAGGGTGTTGACGCGCAAACCCAGGCGCGGGGGATCGCTATAGCTGGCAAAGAAGGCCGCAGCTTCGGGGCCGAGCAGTGTTTCCATGCGGGCGCGAAAAGGCGCGGGGAGGTCGAAGGGCATAGGGGTATTGTAATCGAAGTGGCCTCGATGGTGCTCCGCCTTCATACGCCATGCAGATTTTGACAGTCCCGCGCCGTGATCGTAGAATGGGGTCGTTGCAAACGATCCTCGGTAGCTCAATTCGGCAGAGCGACCGGCTGTCGGAACAGGGCAGGCCCCTACAGCGGTTCGAGTCCGTTGGTTCTGTCTAACCGGTTGGTTCCACGTTCGAGTCGTGGCCGAGGAGTTTTAGGATTTTTTGACTTCTCTGGCTACCGTTCCCGTCTTATGGATGCTTTGTTATTGCGGATTGTCGAACTCGTCGAGGATGAGGGGTTCGATGATGTCCGGGTGACGTTGCATCTGATAAGCGGAGAGACGGTGGCGGGGAAGTTGGTTCCATCCCCTTTTGCGTTGCAGGTCGTCGCTGAAGCGCATATTGGTTTGGCCACGGCGTTGTTAGATGACGATGAGACGAATTTCGCTCAAGCGCTGACGGTGCGTGTAGCAGCCGATCAGGGTGAGAATGTCGTTCGTGTCAGCCTGGATGCTGTGGCCTGGTGGATGTTTTTGCCCGATCCGTTAGATGGTTTTTGACCCGCTCGGCGGGTGAGGGTTCGATTCCCTCACGGGTTTTGGGCGTAGTAGGCCGTCACCTACTGCGCCAAGGCGCTTTGCTGGTCTATTGGTAAGGTGCTTGTTTGGAAGATGCCGCTGGCCCTCTCAAGGCTGGCGGCGTTTTTTGTGACGCCGCCAGCAGGGAGAGAGAGGGTTGTCAAGCGAGGACGAGGTCAGAGAGGGGGTGGGAATCGTGCAGGTAGGCGCTGACGGTGAAGTCAACGCCGTGACTGCGCAGAAAGGTTTCCACCTTGCGCAAGGTGCCGACGTTCACGCTGTCGGGGGTAAAACGAATGTTGCGCAGGGTGCTGGCGTCGATTCCCAGACCTTCAGCGAGAGCGGTCCATGACCACTGGCGACTGGTCGCCAGCTCGAGTTGAGCTTTGTAACGTAAAAGTTGGTCTGGTGGCATAGAGGGGTTGATTTTTGGCATGTCGGCGCTCACAAGTGAACGCTGACGGCGTGTACAATGCTAGTGTAGCATATTTTTTCGCTATGTCAAGGGAATTATTCCGCTTGTTTATGAAAAAATCAGGTGATAGCCACTTTTTAATCAAACGCTCATTTTTCTTGGTTTACTTCGTGATATAATGTAAGAGATTTGCACTTATCGTTCACGAAGCGAGTCTTTATGTCTGTCTACTCTACCCCAGCCGGGCCGGTTTATGAACGCGACCCGGAGCAGGATTTGACGACGCAAGAGATTGCAGAGCGTTATGGGGTGAGCGTGATCGCTGTGGGGAATTGGTGTAGGAAGGGGCACTTGGTGCATGCCTATCGAACGCCGGTGCAGCGAGGGGGTGGGATCATTGCTTTGGAGTGGCGTGTGCCAGAGGCGGTGTTGACGGAGTTTACGCCGCCTAATCCCAAAGGCGGACGGCCCTCACGGTTGGCGCCGGCGCGGGGACGCGATGTAGTGGACCCGGCAGCGATGGTTTTGGCCGCGGGTGAGTATGGGGGGTGGACGCTAGAGGAGGTGTGGGATGTGAACGAGGAGTATGTGCGAGGGTTGGCGTGGGGGGCTTCGGAGCGAAGTGCGTTGACGGAGTTCGTGGCGGGGCAGGCTCAAGCTTTTTTGGCGACGAAGGGTGAGGCGCCGCCACCGGTTGCACCGCCGGATAGGGGTGTGCGAGGGGACCGGGTGTGGACGGCGGAAGGGGGTGAGGTGGGGTTGTTGGTGGATGTGGATGAAGAGGGGGTGAGGTTGATGCTGGTGTCGGAGATGGTGGCGGTGGCGCATGTGTTGCCGCATGGGGATGGGCGGGTGTTGGGGTTGGCGCTGGCGGGGGGACGGTTGGAGGAGCCGTTTTACGATTATGGAGGACGGGGAGGGGTGTTTACGGCGTTGGTGGTGGAGGAGAAGGGGGAGGGGGCGAGGTTTCCGCTGGTGGTGAAGGTGCGCCAGGGCGCGGGGCGTCCGGGGCCGGAGGGGATGCGGCCCGAAGATGGGTTGACGACGCTTTCGTTGGCGCTGAGCCGCTGGGAGGGGCGGCGGCTGGGGGTGGCGCTGTCTGATTTTTTGTTGCTGCGCTCGTTGCGCAACGCTCTGGCCAGAGAATAAAAAGAGCCGGCGACCCCTCGCCAGCTCTTGTATTCACGCTAGAGCGACCCAGGTGAATGAGGGGATTGTAATGGGGTCGAGCGGGGATGTCAAGCGGTTGACGTGCGTTTGACAAGACGGTATACTATTGACGAATCGGAACGCTGTTATGAGTCGAGAAATGGCCGAACCTCGTCACGTGTTGTTGTCCAAGCCTACGTATTCCACGACCGAACTGGGTCACATTCTGGAAGCGTATGTGGGGCATGTGCCGGGCCGGCAGAAGTTGCACGTGTGGTTGCATACGGCGAGGGATCGGGGGTATTTTCCGAACGCCAGGCGGGAGCGGGCGTATATCCAGAATTCGCCGTGGGTGCTGCCGGGGGTGGATGTGGAGGGCTATCTGCGGGCGACGTATCCGCAGGGAGTGCTGCCGCATCTGGTGAATGAGTTGGATCTGTCGTTCTGAGTTTTCCCCTTCGTTCTTTCCCCAGGAGGCGTCATGAACGCTCTACGAAATCGCTGGCGCTCCGGAATCGCCGGCAAGCTGATCATTGTGGCTGGTTTTCTGTTTGGCTGTATGTTGTGTGGAGTGGGGGCGACCCTGATAGGCGAACCAGATGAAAAGGGGGAAGGCACACCGGCTGCGGTGGCAGTTGCTACCCTGGCGAAGGCGACGGAAGTTGTGGAGGTAGCGCCGGCGACGGAAGCGGCGCCTGAGCCGACTTCGACGCCGGCGCCTACGGACACGCCGGTGCCGACTGCTACGCCAGAGCCGACCTCCACACCGGGACCAACTTTTACACCAGAGCCAACGGCGACGGCGACGCCGACCCTACCGCCGGAGGAGGCGCTGCGGGCGGCGGTGGCGGCGTCGCTGGGGAAAGGGAATCGGGATGCGCCGCGGGTGAAGGC